>DASXZV010000001.1:0-2918 GCA_036501715.1 Solirubrobacteraceae bacterium
GCCGCATGTCCCTCAAGCGGCTGGCCGACAGGTTTCTGGCCGAGGACCTCCGGCAGGGGACCTACATCGTGGCGATGCAGCTCGTGCTCGGCGGCAAAGGGCCGAAGCCCGGCTTCGAGCGCGGCTGGATGTGCCGCGTGCGTCAGCACCGCGAGCGTGAGCGAGGTGAGCCGCGCCGCTTGCACACGGCACTCCGCGCCGCGACGTTGGTCGCTCACCGCTCGCTCACGCTCGCGGTGCTGGTGCCGCTGGCGCGGCATCGGGTGGCGTCTGTCCCTACGCCTGCCGGCGCGATCGATCGCGCCCCTTGCTCTTCCTCGCCGGCGGCTCCGTCGGCGTCCGCAGGACCTGCGTGAGCAGCCAGAGGTGGCCTCGCGGCCTGTGTACCGCGCGACCTCACGGGCAGCGAGAGCCTCGACCTGGGACCTCGCTTCCCGCGTGCACCGCGAGGTCGACGTCTCGCGTGAAGCGGACCTCGCCGCGGATGGATACGCCCAGGCCACCGATCAGCGCGAACGCGTGCCCGCGCCGCCGTAGCTCCTCCGCGACCTGGCCGAGGGCTCGCTCGACGCCCCCCTCATTCATCGCGCTCGAGCCAGCGCTGCAGCCGCCGCTCGATCTCCTCGGGCGAGGCCGCGGGATCTCTCGCGCGCAGCGCCGCGCGCTGGAGGCGGATGCCGGTGCGCATCGCGTCGAAGGCCTGCCGCGCCTTCTCTTCGGGAGAGCCGGCGCGCGCGCGCTCGACGTCGTCGCGTCGCAAGGCGTGCATGATCGAAGTGTATCACCGGTCGCGGCGGTGCTTCGACATCGCCCAGACCCGGCAGTGTCGCCGACGGCCGCGCTCTGGGCAGGCCTGGCGAGGGCGGCAGCGCGGTCCCTTCCGGAAGAAAGCGCGAATCCGTCCAGCAGATCCCCGGCGTCCTCGGAGTCCGCATCACTGCCAGCTGCATCCCTGCGCGAGGCAGTCGTTCTCGTCGCCGATCTCGGCGCAGGCGGTGGGGTAGCCGTCGCAGGTGTCCTCACCGACGGAGTGGATGAGGAGCTGGCAGCCCCGGACCTCGTAACAGGGAGGGAACTCGGGGCAGCCCTTGGGCGTCCCCTGACACGTCGCCGAGGACGACGAGCCGCCGGAGCTCGAGGGAGCCGAGCCGTCCGTTTCCTCGGTGCACTCCAGGCAGTCGGACGTCGCGTCGCAGAGCGAGAAGGCGGCGGCGTTGCCCTGCCAGGTGTACGTCTGGCCCCCGACCGTCGCCGTGCCGCCGGGGTCGAGAAGGATCTCGCCCGCGTAGCACGCGCCGCCTTGCTGCGAGAGCGTGGTCTGCGCGGTCTGAGCGCCGCCGGTGCAGCTGTACGTGCCGGAGCACTGGTCGGTGAGGCCTTCGACCGAGGTCGACGTGCCCTGAGGGCTGCCGCCGCCGCAGTGAAGGAGCGTGACGCTCGTGGTGGTGAGGAGAGACGAGAGGAGTGCGGTCTTGCTGTTCATGCCCCCCTATCGGCCGACGGCGCCGAGAAGTTGCGTCGGCCCAGCGTGCGCCCCGATTTTGCGTCGTCTGCTGCGGGCATCGTCGCTCCTCATGTATCGCGACGCCTTGCACGCCGCTGAGGAGCGCATCGCGCAGCTCGAAGCGGAGCGCGATGCACGTGCGGGCCGTGACGCGGGACCCGTCTCGAGGCGACCATTGCGGACGCGGGAGCCGGCTTCGTAGCATCGGCGGATGACGCCCTCGGTCCGACGGGTCACTCTGCCGCTCCTCGCGCTCGTTGTGCTGGCCTCGTGTGGCGGCACGAAGGCGGTCACGCCGGCGCCGTGCCCGACCGGCGCGTCGTGGTACGGAAGCCAGTGCCTCGCCGCCGCCACTCCGCCCCCCACTCTCACCGCCATCCCCACGGCGCCCCCGATCCCGATCGTTGCCGCGCCGCCCCCCGTGCCGCCGCCGGCGCCGCCCGGCCCGAGCTGCCCGGCGGGGATGGCGTCGCTGCCCGGCGGCAGCTTCACGATGGGCGACCGCAAGGACGACGTGACGGTGCAGCCCTTCTGCCTGGACCTCACGGAGGTGACGGCGGACGCGTTCGCGGCGTGCGTGCGCGCCGGTGCGTGCAACGCGGACCTGCCCGGGGCGCAGAAGGTCTCCGACTGCGGGAAGGGCGGCAACAACAACGCCCTCGTGCGCGGGCGCGGCGCGCACCCGATGAACTGCGTGGACGCGGGCCAGTCGTCCACGTACTGCGCTTCGCAAGGCAAGCGGCTGCCGACGGAAGAGGAGTGGGAATGGGCGGCGCACGGAGCGAGCGAAGGTCGCGTCTACCCCTGGGGCAACGCGCAGCCCGACTCCCAGCTCTGCTGGTCGGGCAAGTGGTGCAAGGAGGGAGTGCCCACGGGCGATCCCCACACGCAGTGCAACTGGACCGAGCTTTTGGCGCGGGACAGTACGTGCCCGGTCGGCAGCTTTGCGGCCGGCGACGCCCCGGGCGGCATCCACGATCTCGCCGGCAACGTGTCGGAGTGGACGTCGAGCAACTTCGACGCGAGCGGTACGAAGCGCGTCACTCGCGGAGGCGGCTGGTCCGCGGCCATCGCGTCCGCCATGCGCGCCGCCGACCGCTACCCGATCGCCCCGACGACCCGCGGCATGTGGTTGGGCTTTCGCTGCGCGCGGTAGACCACTACCGCCGCTCCGTTCTCGCGCCGCAGGCCGGACAGGACACCTAAATGAGCGAGCGCAAGCGAGCGCGATTCTCGATGGATCTCGGACGGCCGGCGGAGCCGCCGTCAGCACCGCGAGCGTGAGCGAGCGGTGAGCCGCGCCGCTTGCACACGGCACTCCGCGCCGCGACGTTGGTCGCTCACCGCTCGCTCACGCTCGCGGTGCTGATGCCGCTGGCGCGGCATCGGGTGGCGTCTGATCGACAATCGCGCT
>DASXZV010000002.1:0-1747 GCA_036501715.1 Solirubrobacteraceae bacterium
TCGCGCCGCATCGGGCCCAGCCGCTCGTATCCGAACGAGCGGTAGATGCGGGGAAACTGAGACCGGTAAAGGCGGACGCGCTCGTGCAGGCCGGACGAATGCGACAGGGGATTCTTGGGGCGCTGGCGGACGTAACCGGGCAGGATGTCGGCGAAGGCGTGACGCAAGATCCATTTCTCCTGGCCATCGCGGAGCTTCAGCTCGATGGGCAGGCGCATGGCCAGCCGGACAAGGGCCAGGTCGAGGAACGGCACACGCGCTTCCACGCCCTGGCCCATGCTGGTGCGGTCGACGCGCTGCAGTTCGGTCCGCCCGAGGTTGTGCAGCTTGTGCTGGAAAATGCGCTGCCGCAGGGCGGGGTTGGGCTGCTGGTACATCTCGTAGCCGCCGAACAGTTCATCCGAGCCGTCTCCGCACAGGACCACCTTGACGCCGCGGCTGCGCACACGGGCGAACAGCAGCCGGGAGATGACCGCATTGATGACATCGCCGTACTCAGTGAGTTCGGACATCCGGATAGCCTCCCGGATGTCTGGCAGGCGGATCGCACCGGGAGTCAGCTCGATGACCTCGTGGTCGACCCCGAGATCCCGTGTCACCCGGCGAGCGTACGAGACGTCCTCGCTGCCGGGAGTCCCGATGGTGAACGCCACGCAGTCCGGGTGCATCTCGCGCACGTGCAGCAGGGCCAGCGTGCTGTCGAGGCCGCCGGAGAGTATGACGCCGACCGTGAGGTCAGTGTCGAGCCTGACGCGGATGCTGTCTTCGAGGGCGGCCCGCACTTGCCGTGCGGCCTCGTCGACGTCGGTGACCGGCTCGTCGCCGTCGCCCATGGTCAGCAAGTCAACGTACGCGGTGACGGCCGGATCCTCGGCGCTGCTTCCCCAGCCGTGATAGCCCGGCGGGATTTCATGGATTCTTCCCCCGGCAGGCACGAGCGCCTTGAGCTCTGACGCCGCGTACAGGTGACCGTCGTGGCGAGACCAGTAGAGCGGCTTCACCCCGAGCGGGTCACGCGCGAAGTAGACGCGGCCGGCGGTCTTGTCGACGACGGCGAAGGCGAACTCGCCGCGCAGGCGGTGCACTGCGCGTTCTCCCCACTCGAGGAAGGCCTCAAGGACCACTTCGGTGTCGCTGTCACTGCGCATCACATGGCCGAGAGCGGCGAGCTCCGCGCGGAGCGAGCGGAAGTTGTAGACCTCGCCGTTGTAGCAAAGCGACCAGCGGCCGTCGGGGGAGTTCCACGGCTGGATGGCGCGCTCACGGTCGACTATTTTCAGCCGCTGAGTGCCGAGCTGGTACCGGCCGTCATGCTGTGACTCCCGCACTTCCCCGCGCTGCGCGATCCCGTCAAGCATCGAGTCGAAGACCAGCCGATCGGGCCGCGGCCCGACGATGAGCGCGATCCCGCACATTTCGAAATCCCTTTCTGCCGTTACGATTGCGTGCGCAGCTGGCCGTCGTAAGCGGCCCGGAACTCGTCGCATGCAAGCGGGCTGACACAAAAATGCAAGACCTGGCCCTCGTCGATGACATTGACCTGGCCTGCCTCCTGGCGTTCCCAAAGAAGCCGGGCCAGCGAGTTGTCGGGGTCGAAGCGGCGAAACCAGGCTGCTTCCAAATCGCACGCGTACCCGGCGCAATGAGAACTCGGCAAGACCGCGGCGTAACCGAGCGAGCGGAGACGATGCTGGTGCTCCACGCTCCGTGCCATGCTGGTCACCCAGGGGCGGGGAGTTCGGGGTGG
>DASXZV010000003.1:0-61929 GCA_036501715.1 Solirubrobacteraceae bacterium
GTTGAGCGCGGTCGCCGCGGCGAGGGTGGCGCCCGCGGAGGCCTCGGTGCCGGCCTTGTTGACCTCGATGCCATCCACGCATTTCTCGGCGAACGCGCGGGCGGTCGCGGACAGGAGCCGGATCGACTCCAGCAGGTTGCGGGCGATCAGCGGCACGCGGACGTTGAGCTCGAAGTTGCCCTCCATGCCGCCGATCGTGATCGCGGCGTCGTTGCCGATGACCTGCGCGGCCACCTGCAGCGTCACCTCGGGGATCACCGGATTGACCTTCCCGGGCATGATCGAGGAGCCCTTCTGCAGCTCGGGCAGGAAGATCTCGCCGATGCCGGCGCGCGGACCGGAGCCCATCAGCGCGAGGTCGCCGGCGATCTTGGTGAGCGAGACGGCGATCACCTTCAGGGCGCCGGAGAGCTCGACGAGCGCGTCGCGGTTGGCCTGCGCCTCGAAGGGGTCCAGCGGAGCCGCGATCTGCTTCAGGCCGGACTGCTTCTTCAGGCGCGCGCGCACCTTCTCGGCAAAGCGCGCGTGGGTGTTCAGGCCGGTGCCGGTGGCAGTGCCTCCGAGCGGGATCTGCCCGACGTGCACGAGCGCCGCCTGGATCCGCTCCTGGCCGAGCGCGAGCTGGGCGGCGTAGCCGGCGAACTCCTGCCCGAGGGTCACGGGGACGGCGTCCATGAGATGGGTGCGCCCCGACTTGACGACGTTCTGGAAGCTCTTGGCCTTCTTGGCGAACGCCCGCTCCAGCAGTTTCAGCGCCGGCAGCAGCTCGTTCTGGGCGACGTCGAGCGCGGCCAGGTGGACGGCCGAGGGGAAGACGTCGTTGGAGGACTGGCCCATGTTGACGTGATCGTTGGGATGCACGCTCTCGCCAGCGAGCGCTGCGAGCACCTCGTTGGCGTTCATGTTCGTCGAGGTGCCGGAGCCGGTCTGGAAGACGTCGATCGGGAACTGCGCGTCGTGCTTGCCGGCGGCGATCGCGGCTGCAGCCTTCTCGATGCGCGCGGCGCGGCGCTTGTCGAGCAGTCCGAGTTCGCCGTTTACGGCGGCGGCGGCGCCCTTGATGCGCGCGAGCCAGTGGACGACGGAGATCGGCACGGTCTCTCCAGAGATGGGAAAGTTCTCGACGGCCTTGGCGGTCTCCCCGCCCCACAGCTGCTGCTCGGTCATACGGTTCTCCTGATTGGTGGACGGGAAGAAGTTATATGCAGAAAGCCGATAGCTCGCGCGCGACTCCCACGGGGTCGTCGTAGGCGAGTAGGAATCCCGTGCCGGAGAGTACGCGCAGCTGCGCGTCCGGCAGCAGCTCCAGGGTCTCTTCCGCGCCGGCCAGCGGATACAGGCGATCGCGGTCGGCCCACAGTAGGAGTACGGGCATCCGCAGGCGCGGGTAGAGATCCTCGATCAGGCCGGTCTGCGCCCCACGGGGCCAGCGGCGCGCGAACTTCGCCCAGGAGCGCACGAGACTGGGGTTGCCGGGGACGTCGGCAAAGGCGTGACGCATCAGATCGCGCGCCGCGGGCTCGCCGCGCGCGGATAGGCGCATGCCGAGCGCGGGACTGAAGACGAGCGGGGCGGCGCGCGCGAGCATACGGTCGGCTCCCGGGAGCGCCCCGGCACACGCCGCCATCCGCCATGCGGCGCGCAGGCGGGCTTGCTGCTCGGGTAGATGCAGGCGGTTGGGCATCAGCACCAGCCGGGAGGGGCGCAGGCCACCGCTGCCGATGGCGTGCAGGAGGATCTCGGCGCCGAGATCGTGGCCCGCGATCGACGGTCGCGGGCCCAGCACCTCGGCGGCGAAGCCACAGAGCACATCGGCGAACCAATCGAGTGTGTAGGCGTGGCGGGGGCGGTCCTCGGAATCGCCGTGCAGCGGCAGATCGGGAAGCACGACACGGAAGCGGTCGGAGAGCTGTGCGACGAGCGGCTCCCACTCCATGTGCGAGAGCATCGCCGAGTGCAGCAGCGCGAGCGGCGGCCCGGTGCCGAGTTCTCGATAGGCGACGCGCGCCCCGTCGGAGTGGTGATAGAGGCGTAGCCTCACCCTCGCATCGTAGGCGTGGACCTGGCGTGTACGTCACACCACGGTGGGCGCTGCCCACAATCGGCGGCCTGAGGGTCAGAGCAGTGGCGTGCGCGCGCGATCGCTCATCGTCTTGCCGTGGGGCCGTTCGAGCACCGTGAGCCCGCGAATCCCGAATGGCAACCTGATCCCGCGATCGAGCAGGGCCTCCTCGATACGACAGGCGACCTGGCCGAGGCGTGAGTCGTTGGTCCGCGCGATGTCCTGGGCAACACGGCGATGCAGCGCCTCACCGCGAAGGTCACCGTAGAGGCGTCGGTTGCGCTGCTTGACGGCCCAGAAGGCCGGGTATAGCGGCGCACCGAGGCACATGTCCGCCAGCGTCCTGAGCCCTACTTGGCGTGCCTTGCCGGCAAGCTCGCCGTGCGCGTAGCGGCGCTCATGGCTGAGATAGCGATCGTAATAGTCATAGTTTGCGGGGCCCAGCGGGACGACGATGACAGCTCGTGCACCAGGTCGCAGGACGCGCTGTATCTCCGCCAGGGCCCCAACGTCGTCGGGCACGTGCTCGAGCAGATTTGCGCTCACGACGGCATCGACGAGCGCGTCCTGCAGCGGCAGCGCGCAGGCGTCTGCCTGCAGCAGCCTTGCCTGTGGCGCATTTGCGTGGGCCTTGCGCAACCCGCTGCCGACGAGGTCCACGCCGATCAGCGTTGCGTGCGGCATCTGTACGCTCAGGTCGTAGAGCAGGTGCCCAGTGGAGCAGCCGACGTCGAGCACGACGGGCTCCTGTGACAGCACCCCCAGGCGGTCCAGCATCGCGCGCCTGGTCCAGACGTCGATGAAGTGCGTGCGACTGCTCTCCTCGTGAAGCTCCTCCAGCCCCTCCGACCAGTTGACCGCGTGCGCCTCCTCGCTTACGTAGTCGAGAAAGGCCAGCGGCTGCCGTCCATCCACGAGCCACCCGGCGTCGAATCGTGGAACGGACGTCGCACCCGGCGGCGGGCGCAGGCCGCCGTTGGCAACTCGTGCGCGTAGGAAAGCATCGGTCTCCACCAGCGCCGATGGTGTCCCGATCTCGTAGTAGCGCTCGTCCGTCTGAAAGCCATACAGCAGACGGTCGCCTGCCAGCTCCGAGAAGAGCCCTCCGAGATCGGGGCCGAGCGGAGCGCGATCTTCCAGCACCGTGGCGGTGAGTCCGCCGAGACCGCAGTCCACCCAGCGCATTGCGTCTGTGGGAGCGCGCTTGTCATAGGCGAGTACGCGCTCGTCGTCGTAGAGCACATTGGATCGCTCGTGGCGCCCGTCGTTGTGGAGCACCACCATCAAAGCCGGTAGTCCGCTTGCGCGCCAGGCAGCGGCGGCGGCCGCATAGTCGACCGGCAGGTAGGTGTCGCCGTTCAGCACCAGAAAGCGCTCCCCGAGCAGCGGCAGCGCCCGCTGGACCGCGCCCAGCGTGCCGTCGAGCTCGGGCGTGTCAAAGCTGTAGCGAATGCGAATCCCGAACCGTTCGGTGCCGATTCGCGCCTCGATCAGATCGCCCAGATAGCCCACGCACATCACCGCCTCACGCGCGCCGTGAGCGGCCAGCAGCCGCAGCTGATGTATCAGGAACGGCTCGCCAGCGACCTCCAACAGCGGCTTGGGCGTGGTGCGCACGTGCTCCCCCAGGCGAGTTCCAAGCCCACCGGCAAGTATGCACACGGGTGGCAATGCGGCCCCGCTCTCCGGTGAGGCCACCTCACGAATCCTTCCAGCCATAGCGCGACTCGACTATGTACTTGGGTCGATTGCGAGACTCGTCGTAGATCCGCCCCACGTACTCCCCGATTACGCCCAGCGAGAGCAGTTGGATGCCGCTGAAGAACGATACGGCGATCACGATCGTGGCATTGCCGACGGGGAAGTCCACTCCGCCGATCTTGAAGGCCGCATACAGCAGTGCGATCGCGAAGGCCAGTCCGGCCAGGACGGTGCCGACGATCGAGATCAGCTGCAGTGGGTAGCGCGAGAAGCCGACGATGCCGTTCAAGCCGATCAGCATCGAACCCCAGAAGCGGTTGTACTTGCTCGTCCCGCCCGCCCGCGCGTCGCGGTCGTAGAGGACGCTGGTCTGCTTGAAACCGACTAGACCGACCAGGCCGCGTAGAAAGCCGTGGCTCTCCTTGAGCGCCACGACGTTGTCCACGACCCGCCGTGTCATCAAACGAAAATCGCCAGTGTTGGCTGGAATCTCCACGTCTGCGATACGCCCGATCACGCGGTATGCGTAGGCCGCGACGATCCGCTTGGGCAAGGTCTCCCCGGCGCGTGTGCGGCGCTGTGCATAGACGACGTCATAGCCCTCACGCCAGCGCCTCACCATCTCCGCGATCAGCTCGGGTGGGTCCTGCAGATCGCAGTCGATGACCACGACGATGTCGCCGGCCGCCGCCTCGAGCCCTGCGATCGTGGCCATCGGCTGCCCGAACCTACGCGAGAAGCGCAGCATCTTCACATGTGAATCGGCGTCACACAACCGCCTAATCAGATCTTCGCTGCGGTCGGTACACGGATCGACACTGAAGATCAGCTCCCAGTTCAAATCCAAGCCCTCGATCACTTTGCGGATGCGCCCATAGACCTTCAGCACGTTGTCTTGCTCGTTGTAGATCGGAATGACGACGCTGAGCATCTGCTTCGATCCATCGGCGCCCTGCTCCTCGATTCCTACCGGCCTGCTGGTCGCAACCGTGTTCATGAGTACTCACTCGCGTAGGCCCCACCGAACTCGAAGTCAAAGCCCAACTCGAGCGCCTGCTCGGCCAACATCGCCTGCCTCGTGTCTTCGGGACGGCTGGCGTACATCAACAAAAAGCCCCCACCGCCGGCGCCAACCAGCTTGCCGCCGATCGTTCCGTTGCGCCGCGCAATCTTGTAGAGCCGTTCGATCCGCTCATTTGCCATTCCGGGTGAGCGCCGGCGCTTGTTCTCCCAGTGCGCGTGCATCGTTTCCGCGTACGCCTCCAGTTCGCCACAGCGCAGCATCTCATAGCTCTGGCGGCCGAGCTCCTTGGTGCGGTCGAGATTTGCGACCATCTCCTCGTCGCCATTCTTCGTACGCTCATCCTGGTCCATCAGCACCTTCGAGGCCGAGCGAGCTTCACCGGTATAGAACAGAAGCAAGTGATCGCGCAGCCGCGTGAGGACGGCCGGGTCGAGCTCGAGCGGCTCGACGTCGATCTTGCCATCGGGGTGAAACGTGTACGCGCATATGCCGCCGTGAGCGGCGGCATAGGGGTCCTGCTTGCCAACGGGCTCACCCAACACGTCGATCTCGATTTCGCATGCCGCCTCAGCCAGCTCACCCGGGGCGATCGAGGTGTGGCGCGCGTGCGCAAGACCCTTCAGCAGGCACACCGTGTAGGCTCCCGATGAGCCCATGCCTGTGCCGGCTGGGACGTCGGCGACCGAGGCTATCTCCAGCGGATTGCCACACCAGTGGCGCAGCAGGCTCTCGCGCAGGATCGGGTGGCGTATTTCACTGATATTCTCGACCTCCTCCAGCTCGGAGTACTTCATGCGATAGCGGCGCTGGAAGACCGTATGGGTCAACATGTAGACGTACTTGTCGATGGCTCCCGAGACGATGAAGCCTCCGTGCTCACGGTAATAAGAGGGCAGATCTGTGCCACCGCCCCCCAACGTCACACGCAGTGGAGCCCTGCTAAAGATCACACTCACCGCGCTGGCCCTCCGCTCACAACACGATCATCCGTCAAGCGATCCAGCCAGGCGTAGTCGTTCTCCCGCAGCCAGTCGACGGTTCGTGTCACCGCCTCGTCGATCGTGAGGCGCGGGCGCCACCCGAGCGCGCGCATGCGACTGGTGTCGAGGTGAATTAGGGGACTATCTCCGGGCCAACCCCGACGCCCGCCACCGTATTCGATCTTCGGCGACAGCGAAAGGTGCTCGGTGATGATGCGAACCGACTCCTTGACGAGCACGGTTTCATCGGTTCCAAGGTTGTAGATGTGAGTGGTTCCCACCTCACTCTCATGCTGCTCGGCAGCCAGCAGCAGTGCGTCAAGGCAATCCTGCACATACAGATAGGACTTCCGCTGGCGCCCATCACCCAGCACCGACAGGCGGCTCGGATCGCGCTGTAGCGCACAGTAGAAATCAAACACGTGCCCGTGCGTGTAGCGCTCGCCCAGGATCGAGACGAATCTAAAAATCACACCAGTGAAGCCGTAGCCATTTGCATACGCCTCGATCAACCCCTCGGCGGCAAGCTTGGAGGCCCCGTAGAGAGAAGTCTGAGTTGGAAAGGGGGCGTCCTCGGGCGTCGGGAAGACGTCGGGCTCGCCGTAGACCGGACCCGTAGAGGAGAACGCAATCCTATGGACGCCGGTCGCGCGCATTGCCTCGAGCACATTCGATGTGGTCAGCACATTCTGCTCGAGGTCTCGCCTGGGGTGCTCCAGACCGCGCCGTATGTCGGCATTCGCTTGCAGGTGAAAGACCCAATCGCAGCCTGCTATCGCTCGCTCGAGGGATACGACGTCCAACGCATTGCCTTCCACGAGCTCGACGTTGGCGCGCTCGAGAGCATCAACTGTGAACTCGCGCCGCCCTGTGCTGAAGTCGTCGAAGATCACTACCTCGACGCCCCCGGCACTGAGACGGTCGGCGAGGTTACTACCGATGAATCCCGCCCCGCCGGTGATGCAAACCCGTTTCATCTCGATCGCAAGCTATCACAGGGTGGCGGGCTCAAATGTCCCTGACTTGACCTCGCCGAGGAGACGCTCAACGCCCATTTGGAGATCGCTCGCATGCAAATCGGGACGCGCGCTCGATGTCCGCTTGTGCGAGGTGCAGCCGTACTCGATCAGCACAGTTCGACATCCAGCTGCGCACCCAGCGGCGACATCGGTATCGCTGTCTCCGACCATCCACGACGCACTCAGATCGATGCCCATCTCCCGGGCCGCATCCAGCAGCATGCCGGGGTCCGGCTTACGACAGTGACACTTGATCGAAAGCTCAGGCACGATGCCTTCGGGATGGTGCCAGCAGAGGCGCGACACATCCAACTCGACGCCTTCGCGAGCCAAGAGCTCGACAACACGTGCGTGCACGGCCAGCAGCTGCTTTGTCGAGGCCTTCCCCTTCGCGGCGGCAGGCTGGTTGGACACGCAAGCAAGTATGAAACCAGCCCTGGTCAATCGCGCCGCAGCCGCGGCCGCCCCGTCGATCAGGCACACGTCCTCGACTCGAAAGGGAGAATCGGGCACGCCGGACACGGGATCGCGGACGAACTCGTTGAGTACCCCGTCGCGATCCAGGAACACCGCGGCGCGACCGTTCATGTGCGCGCGCCAGATGGCATTCCGTTGCGATCCTGCAGGGCCTCCCAGCGCGCGGGCTCGACCGCCAAGTCTGGGTGTGAGACCAGCGCATGCCACACGGCCGCTTGAAAGGACTCGACCAGCGGCGTATATAGATTCGGCGGCGGCGCAATCGCGACCGCGATGTCGGCAAGTTCCACGAGCACGCCGCCGGGGAGGCCTGTCACGCCGTAGATCGGGGCGCCGACTTCATGAGCCGCGTCCATCGCACTCACAAGATTCATCGAGAGTCCGAGCGTACGTGAGCCACCGCTAACCGAAAAGACCAAGAGCGCATCCCGCTCGGAGAGGCGCGAAACACGAAGCCATTCCGTGAATGTCGTCTCCCAGCCGTCGTCGTTGGCCCGTGCGGTGAACTCCGAGACGTTGTCCGTGGGCGCGTAGCTCTCGAGCCGGCAGATCTTGCGGAAGTCGTTAACCGCGTGCGAGGCATGACCGGCGCCACCACCCACTCCGAGGATGAACAGCCGGCCGCCCTGCTCGCGAACCTTCGCCAAACCGTGCGCCATCGCATCGATCAGAGCCGGGTCGATTGCCCGCGCAATCGACGTCGCGGCGGCCAGGTACGTGCTGCTGTGGTCACTGCTGTCGATTGCCACTGACGCCATCTCTCTGGTCCTCCCCATGTAACTGCCTACCCAAGGTGCCGCCGGCATGGGACGATCCCGGGCCAACGGTTTGAATGCCTCTTCAGCTGATCACCGATGGTAGATAGATCAAGGCGCTTGTTCCACATAACCGGCGAATTGTCTCCGACTGCTTGCCCTATCTACCGCTTTTCTTTAGGATGGCCAAATGACCGGCGACGTGATGACGAGCCGTGCCCCCAGCGCGATCGACTGGTGGCACCAGATTGAGCTACCCGGTGGCTACGTCACACCTGGACACGACCGCTCCGCCGAGAAGCTCGCGGCACTTCACCTGCCAGATCTGAGGGGCAAGACGGTGCTTGATGTGGGAGCTTTCGACGGATATTTCTCCTTTGCGGCCGAGCGCCTTGGCGCAGCTCGAGTGGTCGCGCTGGACACGTTCGTGTGGCAACGGCCCGGAGGCAAGGACGGCTTCGAATATGCCAGGAAGGCGCTCGGATCCAGCGTGGAGGACTTGGAAGTGGAGGTGCTCGATATTTCACCGGAGACCGTCGGGCAGTTCGACGTGGTGCTCTTCCTTGGGGTTCTCTACCATATGCGCCACCCGCTGCTGGCACTTGAACGGGTCGCCAGTGTCACCAGGGAGCGACTGATCCTCGAGACACTTGTGGATATGACCTTCCTGCGCTCTCCCGCGGCGGCGTTCTACCCGTGGAAGATGCTGGGCGACGGCACCAACTGGTGGGGCCCAAACCAAGCCGCCGTACTGGGCATGCTGCACAGCGTGGGCTTCGAACGAGCCGCGCCCTACCCTGTGAAACGCTTCAGTAGCGCGCGTGTGCGAGGCCTTCCAGTGCGCGCGAAGGTCAACGCCAACCTGATCTCAGGCGCGTCGAACAGATCACGCCGGCGACTCGTGCGCGACGTTGCAAAAAGCGTCCTTACGCAGAACCGACTGGTTGCTCACGGCATCCGGTGAGCGCCGCGCGAATCCCCGCGTGTCCGCCGAGCCCTAAGCGCCGCTGATTGCGGGGAGCGCAGTCTTGGGGCGCATGTACGTGTTGCGTCGCAGGCGCATGGAGTCGCGAAATCCGATGTTGCCGTCAATGGCCTCCGCCGGAGGCCGAACAGCTGCGTGGCGGTCGGCCGCACGCCAGCCAGCAAGTCGCCCGGTCAGGGCAGCGAGATCCCCGGCAAGCAGGAAGTCGCCACCCACGACGATTGCTTCGGTCGCAAGCGTGCGCGGCGCCACCCGCGAGCGCAGCACACCGTAGCGGCGCAACATGTAGGCGCGACCGAAGCCCGCCTTGCGACGCTGCTCGCTAGAGCGATGACCATAGGTGGCCGAGCCGATGTGAACAGCCAGGGCATCGCTGGCCAGCGTCGTGTCCCACCCGGCTGCCCGCAAGCGCAGGCCGAGATCGAAGTCATCCATGTAGCCAACGATCCGCTCGTCCAGGCCACCGGCCTCCTGCCACGCCTTGCGGCGAAAGGCCGCCGCGGCACCATCCGGACCTGTGAGGATCGGAGCTCGCCCCTGGGCCTCGGCCGGCGGCCGGCCCTTTAGCCGTGGAAAGGCCGAGAGCGTGCGATCGGCGGCGAGGCCCGCGCTGTCGATCCGCTGCTCACCGGGCGCCAGCAGCAGGGGAGCGACCGAACCGAGCCTGGGCCGCGAGGCAAACGGCGCGGTGAGGCGCTCGAGGAAGTCCGGTCGTGCGTCGACGTCGTTGTTCATCATCACGACCAGCTCGCTCCTGCCGGCGGCCACCGCGGCATTGCAGGCGAGCGCATAGGGCCCATTGCGCGGCATCCGTAGAACCGCGACCTCCGGGTAATGCTCGGCCAGGAGATTGGCCGTGCCTTGATCGCAGCCGTTGTCACAGACGACTATGCGGTGCTCGACGGTTTGGCGCCGGAGATGCTCCAGGCAGCTGCGGGTGAACTCCCAGTTGCGATATGCGACGATCGCCACATCGACCACCTCGCCCTGAGATGCACCCGGGGCGAGGATCTCCGAGCTCATGGCAGCAGCTCCAGAGCGGGTGCCCTGGCCGCGAAGCGCCCACCCCAGTCGTGGATATACGAGTGCTGCTCGCCGATCTCGGTGCGCAGGTTCCACGGCAGGATCAGGACGACGTCCGGCCGGTCCTCGCGAATTGCCTGCGGCGAGCGGATCGGGATGTGGCTCCCCGGCAGGAAGCGTCCCTGCTTGTGCGGGTTGAGGTCCACCGTGTAGTCGAGGAAGTCGCAACGCACCCCGCAGTAGTTGAGCAGCGTGTTGCCCTTCGCCGGGGCTCCATATCCAACGAGGCTCAGCCCTTCGTTCTTGAGCGCGATCAGAAATTCGAGGATCTGCCGCTTGTCGGCTTCGATCCGCGCGCCGTAGCTCGTATAGGTCTCGAGCTGCTCGTAACCAGCCGCGCGCTCGCGGCTACGCATGGCCAGCGCCCGCTCGCTGTCGGGCTTCGCCGGATCGTCGGCGTGAGCACCATAGATCCGCAGCGAGCCACCGTGGGTCGGCAGCTCTTCGACGTCGAACAGGCGCAATCCGTGCGCTTCGAATATGCGGCTGGCGGTGAGAAAAGAGAAGTACGAGAAGTGCTCGTGATAGATGGTGTCCCACTGATTTCCCTCGATCAGCCTCATCAGATGTGGGAACTCCATCGTGATCGCCCCGCCTGGGGCGAGCAGCAGCTTCATGCCGGCGACGAAGTCGTTGGGGTCGGGAACGTGCGCCAACACGTTGTTGCCGATCAGGAGGTCGGCCTTTGATCCGAGCGCCAATGCTTCAGCAGTCTCTACTCCAAAGAACCCCACATGCGTGGGGATGCCGCGCTCCAGCGCCGTTTGCGCGACGTTGGCCGCGGGCTCGACGCCGAGTACGGGGATCTCGCGCTTGCGGAAGTACTGCAGCAGATAGCCGTCGTTGGATGCGATCTCGACCACCCGGCTGTCGCCGTCGAGCGTAAAGCGCTCGATCGCATGGTCTGCGTATACCCGGCAGTGCTCGAGCCAGCTGCTCGAGTAAGACGAAAAATATGCGTAGTCGGAGAAGATGTGATCGGGGGTCGCGAAGTCCTCGAGCTGTACGAGGAAGCAATTGCTGCAAACGAGCGCGCGCAGCGGGTAGAACGGCTCCATCTCCCCCACCTCCTCGAGCTCCAGGTACGAGTTGGCCAGTGGCGAGGAGCCGAGATCGGCAAACACGGCCTCCAGCGGCGTCCCGCAAAAGCGGCAGGGCACGGCTGCGCTGTGACCAAGAGCAGTCATCCGTCCCAGATCGTAAGACGACTCCGCCACGGGTGGCCCTCCCCGCGGCCGATCACCTGTATACACAAGGGAGAAGCCCTCTCCGGCTGTCTCTCTCTCTCTTGGGCTCCTGGCAGCTACGTTGTCACTGTCACATTGGTGAAGGACTCGAGCCCAACCACCCACGCTCAGGCGTCCAGCGTGGCCGACCTCCACCAAGCGACGGTCCGGGCGGCCCCCTCCTCCAACGTCACCGACGAACGCCAGCCAACCTCGTCGCGCAGACGCCCTATGTCGGCGGTCAATACGTCGGGCTCGCCGGGCCGGCTCGCGCGGGCGCCAAGCCGGACCAGCTCTGGGCTGCCGCTCGCGCGGGCGAGCGCAGCGATCACGTCGGCGACACGCACCGGCATGCCTGAAGCCATGTTGACCGGGCCTGCCACGTCGCTCGACAGCAGCGCGGCAAGCGCAGAGCCCAACTCGGGGACATATAGGTAGTCGCGCACCTGCCTCCCATCCGAGCACGCCACCTCTTCGCGCCGCAGCAAGGCACGTGCGACCGCTGCCGCGAGGCGCTCGGGATGCTCATGCGGGCCATAGAGAAAGAAGATGCGCGCCCACGCCAGGCTCACTCCCGCCTGCTTGGCACACGCGCTCGCCATCGCGTGCAGGCGATGCTTGGCCATCCCGTAGAACGTGGCGGGAGCGGTCGGCGTGGTCGCCTCGACGCAGTGTGTGCGGGCCTGCCATGTGTACTCCGCGCAACTGCCGGCCAGCACGGCACGCTGCCCTCCATTTTCGCCGAACTCGTGCAGCAGGTTCATACTCGCATGCACCCAGTCGAAGTTCACGGCAGCCGTCCAGGCACGCCCGGGCTGCATGTACCAGGCGAGGTGCAGCAGGTACTCGGGGCTCACATCGCCGATTAGCGCACGCACTGCCCGGCAATCGAGCAGATCCGCACGGTGCCAGATCACGCCCAGCGACGTCTCCCGCCGGACCGCCCGTGCACTGATGGCATGGACCTCAAAGCCTCTCCGGAGCAGCGGCTCGAGCGTGTGACGACCGACGAAGCCGCTGGCGCCGGTGACGAGAACCCGCTTCAAGGCGTCGAGTTCGCGCGCGTCGGGTCGTCTATGACCATGTGCGCCAGGGGGCGTCGCCGGCACCCCAGAGCTGCTCGAGTTGCGTGCGATCGCGCAGTGTGTCCATCGCCTGCCAGAACCCCTGATGGCGGAAAGAGGCGAGCTGTCCCTCGCGGGCCAGCGCACGCAGCGGCTCATGCTCCCAGCTGGTCTCATCGCCTGCGATGTAACGGCCGACCTCGGGCGAGAGCACGAAGAAACCGCCGTTCAGCCATGCCCCGTCCCCGCGCGGCTTCTCCTCGAAGCTGCGGACTCGCGTGCCGTTCAGCTCGACCGCCCCGAAGCGACCGGGGGGCTGCACGGCGGTGATGGTGGCGTATGCCCCCTGCTCACGGTGATAGGCAACGAGGGCGGTCACGTCGATGTCGGCCAATCCATCGCCGTATGTGAAACAGAAGTCTTCGCCCTCCACATAGGACAAGACGCGCTTGAGGCGACCGCCGGTCATGGTTCCCTCGCCCGTATCGACCAGCGTCACCTTCCAGGGCTCGGTCATCGAGCGGTGGACCTCCACCGCACCGCCGGATAGGTCAAGCGAGACGTCACATGTGTGCAGGTGGTAATTGGCGAAGAACTCCTTGATGACGTACCCCTTGTAGCCGAGGCAGATCACGAACTCCTCGATGCCGTGCGTGGCATAGATCTTCATGATGTGCCAGAGGATCGGCTTGCCGCCGATCTCGACCATCGGCTTGGGCCGGGTCGTGGTCTCCTCGCTGAGCCGCGAGCCCAGGCCGCCGGCCAGGATCACTGCCTTCATCTCTGCGCGCCGAGGCCCGCGCGGACCCCCTCCGGGTCGCTCTTGCCAGCCATCCGATCAAGCTAACAGGAGCCCCCTGCGCAGTCGAGCATCTGGGCGTCTTTGTTTCTCTTGCCCTAGACCTCGGTCTCGCCCCGGTCCCGTCAGATCCCGCACGCATACAATGGCGCCCTATGACGGCCTTGGAGCGACGCCCACTGATCCCACCGCGCAAGGTCGACCCTCAGCAGGCGCTGACCGCGCTGGAGGAGGAGGTCCTGCGGCGCTGGCGCGAGCGCGAGATCTTCGCGGAGTCGCTGCGTATGCGCGAGGACGCTGAGCCGTGGGTCTTCTACGAGGGACCCCCGACGGCAAACGGCCGGCCTGGCTCCCACCACGTCCTCTCACGCGTCTTCAAGGACATCTACCCGCGCTACAAGACGATGCGGGGGCATCGCGTCGAGCGCAAGGGTGGCTGGGACTGCCATGGCCTGCCCGTTGAGATTGCAGTCGAACAGCAACTTGGAATCTCCTCCAAGAGGGAGGTCGAGGATTTCGGAATCGAGCGTTTCAACGCAAAGTGCCGCGAATCGGTGTTCGAGTACCTGGAGGAGTGGAATCGGCTGACGGAGCGGATTGGCTTCTGGATCGACCTCGACGCCGCCTATCGCACGTTGGATGAGCCCTACATCGAGTCGGTGTGGTGGGCGCTTGCCGCGATCCACGAGCAGGGCCTGCTCTACGAGGGACACAAGGTGGTTCCCTACTGCACGCGCTGTGGTACGGCGCTCTCCTCCCACGAGGTGGCGCTGGGCTACAAGGACGTCGTGGACCGCTCGATCTATGTGAGCCTCCCGGTGCACGCCCCGACCGGCCCCCTGCGGGAGGGCGACGCGCTGCTCGTGTGGACGACCACGCCCTGGACGCTGCCAGGCAACGTGGCGGTCGCGATCGGCCCGGACATCGAGTATGTGCGGGCCCGTCGCGCAACGGCGGAGAGGGTCCACGTGGTCGCGGCGGCACTGCTCGAGCGGACGCTCGGCGAGCACGCGCAGGTCCTCGATCGCTTCCCGGGCCGCGAGCTGCTCGGCGCCTCCTACGAGGGGCCGATCTTCGCAACCGGGCCTGCGGGTGCCCTCCCGGTCATCGCCGGCGACTTCGTGACGACGAACGACGGCACCGGTCTCGTACACATTGCACCGGCGTTTGGCGAGGACGACTTCGAGGCGGCGCTTGCGCACGGCATCTTCGACCAGGCCGACCCGCATACACTCTCCAACCCGGTGCGCCCGGATGGCACCTACGACGGGCGTGTGCGCAGCCGTGACGGAGGCTCCTATGAGGGACGCTTCGTGAAGGATCCCGAGCTCGCCGCCGAGCTGATCGCGGACCTCGACAGGCACGGCCTGCTGTTCGGGGCGAGCGACTACGAGCACTCCTACCCCCACTGCTGGCGCTGTGGAACGCCGCTTATCTACTACGCGAAGGCGAGCTGGTACATCCGCACCACTGCCGTCCGCGAACGGATGCTGGCGGCGAACGAGACGGTGGCCTGGCATCCGCCCCACATCAAGCACGGACGCTTCGGCGACTGGCTGGAGAACAACGTCGACTGGGCGCTCTCCCGCGAGCGCTATTGGGGCACCCCACTACCAGTGTGGCGCTGCCCGGCGGGCCACATGCACGTGGTCGGCTCGTTCGCCGAGCTCGAGCAACGCTCCGGGCGAGCGATCGCCGATCACCACCGGCCATATGTGGATGAGATCGTGTTCCCCTGCCCGGATTGCGAGCAGCCGATGCGCCGTGTGCCGGAGGTAATCGACGTGTGGTTCGACTCGGGTGCGATGCCGTTCGCCCAGCACCACTCCCCATTCGAGCACGAGGCACGTTTCAGCGAGCGCTTCCCAGCGGACTTCATCTGTGAGGCGTTGGATCAGACGCGCGGCTGGTTCTACTCGCTGTTGGCGATCTCGACGCTGCTCTTCGATGCTGCCCCCTATCGCAATGTCGTGTGTCTCGGCCTGATCCTCGACGCCGAGGGGCAGAAGATGTCCAAGTCGAAGGGCAACACGGTGGAGCCCTGGCATGTGATCGAGACCTACGGCGCGGATGCGTTCCGCTGGTACTTCTTTACCTCCAAGCAGCCGTGGGACGGCTACCGCTTCTCGACTGAGGCGATCGGGGATGGGGTGCGCTCGTTCCTCAAGCAGCTCTGGAGCACGTATTTCTTCTACGTCCTCTATGCCCATGCCAACGAGCGGAGACTGAGCGAGGCCCCGGCCGAGATCCCAGCCGACGATTCAGCTTCCGCCGATCGCGCCGAGGCCGATCTCGACCGCTGGGCGTTATCGCGCACGTCCTCGACAGCAGAACTCGTCGCGGAGCGCCTGGACGCATATGACGCGACCACGGCGGGGCGGGCGATCGCGGACCTGGTGGACGAACTGTCGAACTGGTACGTGCGGCGTTCGCGTCGGCGCTTCTGGGATGGCGATCCGCAGGCGTTTCGCACGCTGCGCTGCTGCCTGCTGACGATCGCGAAGTTGCTCGCACCATTCTGCCCGTTCGTGGCCGACGAGATCTATGACAATCTCGATGGCACGCTGGCGAGTGTGCACCTGTGCGACTTCCCGACCGCGGAGGATCTCGCTCCGCGTGACGCGGAACTCGAGCAGGCCATGGCGATCGCGCGCGAGACCGTGCGCCTGGGGCTGGGAGCCCGCGGACAGGCAAAGATCAAGGTGCGCCAGCCACTACGCGAGGCCGTCATCGTCGCCGCTGGGCGCGAGCGCGCGGCGATCGAACGTCTGGCGGATGTGGTGCGCGAGGAGCTCAACGTGCGCGAGGTGCGCTTCGTCTCCGGCACGCAGGAGCTTGGCGGCTATGAGGTGAAAGCCAACTACCGCAGTCTTGGCCCACGCTTTGGCAAAGAGATGCCGCTTGTCGCAGAGGCGATCGCGGCACTCGATCCGGCGCGCGTGGCCGCGGCCGTGCAGGAAGGCACAGGCGACCACGGGCAGCTCGGCATCTCCGTCGCCGGCCGCGAGCACACACTCTCAGCTGCAGATGTGATCCTCACGATGCGGGCCCCCGACGGCTACAGCGTCGAGCGCGAGGGCGCCCACGCCGTGGCCCTGGACCTGATCATCGACGAGGACTTGCGCCGTGAGGGCTGGGCGCGAGAGATCGTGCACGCCGTGCAGAATGCGCGCAAGAGCGCGGGCCTCGCAGTCGAGGATCGGATCGAGCTGAACCTTGCCGGCGCCCCAGCGCTCGTGGAGGCCGCACGCGCGCACGCAGATCGACTCAAGGCCGAGACGCTCGCTCTCGCGCTCCTACTAGGGGACGGGGACGAGGTCCCAGGCGAGCATTGCGAGCAGACGGACATCGACGGCCTGCAGCTCGCGATCGCACTGCGTCGCGTCTAGCGCACCTAGTGGCACGCTAGGCGTGCGCCCTCGTGCGCGCGCGTCGCACCCCAAGCACTACAAAGAACCCCAGCAGGAAGAGCATCGCGCTTACCGTGAGAATGCGTCCCAACACCACCGGCCAGGTACTCGCCGTGCTCAAGGAGATCACCTCGGTCGAGCGAGATGCGCCACTGCCCGCTGGTGGGCTTGTGGCAGCAGCTCCGATTTCAAGCGCATCGAGGCCTATCGGGCTGATGCCGACGATCTTTGCACCTGTTACATGGACGAGTTCGGGCCCGCCGCCTACGTTGCTGTACACCAGAGTACCTGGACGCAGGTGTACGACCTTGGAGATGTGATCGCCACGTACGGCCGAGAAGGAGAAATTGACCTGCGGTGGTTGTCCGCCGCGACTTCTAACCACGGGGAGACTCCCGTCGATGTAATCACTCAAGCCCCGTTCAGTTGGCCCTGGCTTTGCGTGCTGGCGGATCGACTGACTGCGATCCCCCCCTTTGGGGTACGCGCTGGCTTGCTGAATCGCTCCCACTACCGAGACTGCCAGCACCGGAACCAGCGCCCAGGCCCAGGCGCGCATGCGAGGGACCCCTTTCTGCGCCACTACGAGCGCAGCCAGGACAGTGCCGCTCAGTGCCAAGATCACGTAGCTCTCCAGACGATATGCAAACTGTAGGATCGCGTAGGGTCGCGGCAGCGCCAACATCAGCCCAGCCTGGGTCATTACGATCGTCATCAGGACCGTCACCGCTGCACAGATCAGGAATACCCGTCCCCAAGCTCCACGCAGGCCGCCCCGCCAGAAGATGGGGATACACACCAGCGACCAAGCCATTGCCAGAATCGGGAGCGAGAGCGCAAAGTCGGCTCCAGGCTGGATAAAGGAGGCACGCGACAGGGTAAACAGATTGTGCGCCGAGACCATGAACATCGTGTCACGCAGACCAACCCTCCAATAGGGATACTCGATGCCGATCAGGGTGTGCGCTTGATATATGGCGGTCGGCAGTAGGAACCATGCGCTGACCAGCAGCGCGGGAACCACCAGGAGAGCGACACGTCCGCTGCTCCGCCAGGTCAACCACCGTCGCACCTCCGGCACGAAGAGGACAACCAGTACGCCGGTCAGTGCGCTTACGGTCGAGCCCCATACGATCGTAAGGCTATGGCTGCCAAAGAACATGACACTGCTGGCTCCCAGCGCTAGCGCTGGCCAAAAGCGCAGCCGATCGGCACGCAGGACACTCAAGCCCGACGCGATCAGCAGTGGAAGCATCGATACCCCTGTGAACTCCGGCCAGTCTCCGCGCGCATATACCAATGTGAGGTAGTACGCCGAGGTGATGAACACCAAGCCTGGGACGTGAGCTCGGTAGCGCCTCAATCCAGCCATGTGCGCCATCCAGTACCAACCGCCGTAGGAGGCGGCGAATCCCATCACCCACGTCGACACATAGGTTTCTATCGGGGCATTGCCGAGCAGCAGTGAGAGAGTTCCGACAACGGCATATAGAGTTCCGCCGTAAAACGCATACTCGGGATAGAAAACCGAATGCGAGTAGTTGATAAAGAAGCTGGGGTGGTGACCAGTGCGGATGGCTTCGCTCTGAAGCCACATGTATAAGAGATGGTTCGCCCAATCCGGGCTCGGCACACCACCCGTGAACAGCAGGGGCCAGACGAGCACGCCGATCAGCAGCGCCGGCGCCCCCATGAACAGGGCCACCCGCGTCTTTTGGCCAAGCGAGAACCGCCAGGCGCCGCTGAGCGCTACTCGCTGCTGGAATGGTTCGCCCTGCATGCGGCGAACCATATCCGCGTTATAGCGCCAGCTTTGCCTTTGACCCAGGGGCGGATGGTCCGGGTCCTGAACTGGGCCAATCAGTAGGAAAATGGCCCCACGTTTGGGACTCTAAATGTCTCCGACCAGCCGCGCAGCAACTTGCCGCTTACCTATGCGCGGCGGGCCGACTTTACGCCAGCACAGGGTCGAGCTCAGCCTCGATCTTCTTCTTGGGGTAGGCGCCGACCACGGTCTTGACCGGTTGCCCGGCCTTGAAGAGGATCATCGTCGGAATCGAGAGCACCTGGAAGCTTGCGGCCGTCTGCTGGTTCTCATCGACGTTGAGCTTGACGATGCGCAGGTCGGCGCGCTCCTGAGCGATCTCCTCCAGCACCGGACCAACCACGCGGCACGGCCCGCACCACGGCGCCCAGAAGTCAACGAGCACTGGGGTCTCGGACTCGATCACCTCGGCTTGGAAGTTGGCGTCGGTGACTTCACTCAGATTGCCTGCCATGGGGTCTCCCTTCATCAGCTTGGGTGCCAGGCGCTAGTGCCTTTGGCTACCTCTTACTATACAAAGTAAAGGGAGTATCGCCGGGGGGGGTCGAAGCGACATCGGTGTCCACTGGCTTGGGGGCGTGAGCTCCAACGGAACTGGCACCGGACGCGAGCGGCGGCTGGCGCCCGAGCCGTAGCTGCGGCACCAGCCACATGGCCTCGGCCGCGATGCGCCAGGACATCTTGCTCTGGCCGCGCTGGCGATCGCGGAAGACGATCGGGACCTCGCTCACGCGAAAGCCGGCACGTACGGCGCGGTAGGTGAGCTCGACCTGAAAGGCATAGCCCTGGGAGCGGACGCTGTCGAAGTGGATCGCCTGCAGAACCTCCCGGCGAAAGCACTTGAAGCCGCCCGTAAGGTCGCGGACGTCGAGACCGAGGACGATGCGCGCATAGGTTGAGCCCCCCTCGCTGACTAAGCGCCGCAGCAGACCCCAGTCGCTAACCGCTCCACCGGGTACGTAGCGCGAGCCAAGTGCGAGGTCCGCCCCATCGGCGACGGCTTGTAGCAGGCGCGCGAGATCACTGGGGTCGTGGGAGAAGTCGGAGTCCATCTCCAGCACGAAAGCGGCGTCGTGCCGCATAGCGTGGCGGAAGCCGGCGAGATAGGCCGGACCGATGCCTTCCTTGGCGGTGCGGTGCAGCACCTGCACCCAGGGATGCTCAGCGGCCAGTCGCTCGGCGATCTGGCCGGTGCCGTCGGGGGAACCGTCGTCTACGACGAGCACGCGGAAACCCTCGCAGGGAGCGCGAGCAAGCGCGGCGGCCGCGGCCAGCACGATGGCCTCGATGTTCTCGGCCTCGTTGTAGGTGGGCAGTATCAGCCAGGCGATGCCGTCCATTGAGGTCATGAACCCTAGAGCGTGCGCCTCCGGATCGGCTGCACCACCCCCGCAGACAGGTCGAAATGGCACTGGGACGCTCGGTAGGGCACCCTATGTGCGATCCATGGCCGCCGAGCTATCCAACTCCGCGATCGCCGATGCCCTCGAGGAATTGGGGGACCTCTACGAGCTCGACGGCGCGATCGTGCACCGCGTGCTCGCCTACCGCACCGCGGCCAAGACGGTGCGCGAGGCATCCGTCTCGGTAGGCGGACTCGCGCGCGCCGGTCGGGCGACAGAGCTCACGGGGATTGGCAAGACACTGCAGGAGAAGATCCTCGCGCTGCTGCAAACCGGTGCGATCCCGGCGGCGGAGCGCCTGCGCGCGAAGTTTCCGCCGGGTCTGATCGCATTGACCAGGCTGCCGGGGCTGGGCCCGAAGCGAGCGCGCCTGCTGTATGAGGAGCTCGGCATCGACTCGCTGGAGTCGCTGCGCGAGGCGGCGCTGGGGCAGCGACTGCGGACGATCAAGCGGCTCGGCCCGAAGTTCGAGGCAAGCATGCTGAGCGCACTGGAGGCACTGCCGGTCGATACCGACGGTGTGCCCGTTCGCTCACGGCGGCTGCTGCTGCCGGCGGCGCTCGAGCTGGGCGAAACGCTGGCTGCGGGTCTGCGGGCGCAGGGGCCAGCGGATCTGCAAGTGCAGATCGCGGGCTCGGCACGCCGCGGAGTAGATAGCGTCAAGGACCTCGACCTCGTCGCGGTCACGGCACAGCCGGAAGCGTTGGCGGGGTCGCTGCGGAGCCTCGAGCAGATTGAGGCGGTGTCCTCCGCTGCGGAGGCCGGCGCACACGCACGCACCCACTCGGGCGTGGCGGTCGATCTGCGAATTGCGGCACCCGCGCAGCTCGGCAACCTGCTGCAGCATTTCACGGGCTCGGCGGAGCACAACGCGGCGCTCCGGGCTCGTGCGGTGCGCAGCGGCCTGCACGTCTCCGAGTACGGGATCCGCGCCGAGGGGGACCTTGGCGCGATGCGGACGTGCACGACGGAGGCTGAGGTGTATGGGCTGCTCGACCTCCCCTATATCGAGCCTGAGCTACGCGAGAACCGCGGGGAGCTCGACGGCGGCGCGCTGCCCGACCTGATCGAGCTCGCCGATATCCGTGGTGACCTGCACTGTCACACGGTCGCCTCCGACGGCCGCGCCACGATCACCGAGATGGCGCTCGCCGCGCGAGAGCTCGGCTACGAATATCTGGCGATCACCGATCACTCGGCGTCGCATGGCTTTGGCAACGACGTCTCGCCCGCCCAACTGCGCACCCAGGTCGAGCGGATCGCCGAGATCGACGCAAGCCTCGACGGCCTCGAGCTGCTGGCCGGCAGCGAGGTCAACATCCTGCCTGACGGGTCGCTGGATTACGAGGACGAGTTGCTCCAGCAGTTGGGCTGGGTGATCGCGAGCGCGCACACTGCCTTTGGGATGGATGAGCAGCGGATGACCGAGCGTATGATCACGGCAATCGAGCATCCGCTCGTCGACGCGATCGGACATCCCACGGGCCGCCTGATCGAGCGCCGCGAGCCCTATTCAGTGGATTTGGAGGCGGTCTTCGCGGCGGCGGCGCGTACGGGCACGATGCTCGAGATCAACGCCAACCCCGACCGTCGCGACCTCTCGGAGATACATGCGCGCGCTGCGGTCGCCGCCGGAGTCCAAGTTTTGATCGATTCCGACGCGCACCGCGTCGAGACGCTGGCGAACATGCGTTGGGGCGTGTTGAGCGCGCGACGGGGCTGGCTGTGCGCAAGCGACGTCGCGAACACGCGCCCCTGGCTCGAGCTGGAGCAGTTGCGCAAACGCAGGCGACTGGCCGGGTGAATCGTGTCCCGACCATCACACCGCTGGGTCAACCTCAGCGAAGCTTCCCAACTTCGTAGACCTGAGGCCTGCGAGTCGGGCAGTACAACTTGAGCTTGCGGGCAGCCGTGTTGTACCGGACCACCCATACCCCGGTGCCGTCGCTCACGCGCGTGCACGGTGGCGGATCGTGCGCGGCAACTGGCTCGTGAATGAGCGTCACAGCCTGCGCGGAGCGGGCGAATTCGGGTTCGCGTGTGGTCACCGAAGCGAGGCCGGCGATCCTTATCAGTGGCAGCAGGCCTTCGAAAGAGAAGTCTGGGCGACCGCTTTGTTCGAGGTTCAGGACGATCGTGCGGACGCCGTTGCGATGCAGAGCATCCAGGAGACCGGGGACGTCCCCGTCGCGGCTGGGCGCAGCGTTGACGAAAGCATTGGTCGCGTAGAAGATGATCCGGTCGGGGAGCTGCTCGGTGTTCGGCGGAGGATGTGCCAGCGCGATTGTCGTTTCCTGGCCCACGCCGAAGGTGACACCGAGTGTGTTCCCCACGACCCCCACCACCAGCACTGCGATGGCGGCAATCCGTGGCGCGCGGGGAAGGCAGACGATCCAGCCGGTCGCAATCACCGCTACGTAGGCGATCAGCGGCATCCCGTAGCGAATGTCGTGGTGGGGTGTCAGGGTGATGATGAACCACGTCAGGAAGCAGCCGCCGAGGAGCTCCAGTCGCGCGTGCTGCGCCCGGACGTTGCGCGCAACCGTAGCGATCATCCACAGCGTGCCCCCGGCAGCCAACAGGAAGAGCGGCGCCAGCAGCTGCGAGTTCAGGACGTTCCAGAAGTACCACAGGAGATTTGCACCCGACAGCGTCGGCGGAGCATTGCCTGGCGGCACCGGCGCGACTGAGGGACCGGACCCGTTGGGATTGGCGATTTCAAGCATTTCGCCGACCTCGGAGATGTGAGCGATGTACCACGGAGCCCCGACCACGGCCGCAACCGCGAGGAAGGCCGCGAGCCCGCGACCGTTGCGCCATCCTCCCCGCAGCAGGACGACCAGCACGAGACCGGCGATGTATAGCGCGAACTGCACCTTGGTGAGCATCCCCACCCCTGCTGCGAATCCGGCAGCCGCGGCCACATCTACCCGTGCGAAGTCCTCGCTTGCGAGGATCAACCAGATCGAGACCGCGACGAGCGCAGTCATCGGCGGATCGAGCATGAAGTTGTGAAGCTGCGCCATCAGCAGCGGCGAAGCCAGCACGACGAGCACTGCGAGCAATCCCGCCGCCGAACCGAACAGAAGTCGCCCGGTCCGATAACAGCCGAGCGTCAGCAGCGGTACGAAGATGAGATTCTCGGCGATGATCGGCGTGGGAACGTTCACCCCTCCGACGAATGTCGCCAGCGCACCGATGGTGTGCACGAGCGGGGGATAGACCGAGATGTAGTTGAACGGCCCCAGCAGATTGCCCGCCCGGATCATGTCGCGGAAGAGGAATGCCGTCTCCAGGTGATCGCCGGCGTCGTAGATCGGAATGCTGCGGTCCTGGCTCACCCACCAGCAGGTCATCGCGATAAAGAGCACCGTCGCAGCGATCGCACCCCAGGCGTAGCCGCTCCACTGCGCTACATCGATACGCAGAGCCGCCGTCCTGGAGTCCCTCGGCGCTCTGGACATGCTGGCGCGTCGCTCAGCGGTGGCCCCGACGGGAGCCCCACGAGACGGTATGCGCATGCCGTCGCCGACTGACATCGGCCGAAGCTAACCCAAACACAGTCCGAATGCCAGTTTCCGCCCACTAATTGAGAGCGTTGTCTCCGACTGCTCACGAACCCTCCGGCACGCCTTTACAAATCACTAAGCGCCGGCGCCTAATGTCGCCCTGAATGAGCTTTGCCACGCCCCTACTGCTGCTCTGCCTGCTGGCGCTACCGGCGCTCGGCGCCTGGTATGCGAGCCGCCAGCGCACGCGCCGGCTCGCGACGGCTGCCTTCGCGGCACCGGCGATGGCACCGTCGGCGACCCCCCACCTGCCGCGTTTGCGTCGCCATCTGCCAATGGTGGCGTTTGCGCTCGCGCTCGCCCTGCTCATAGGCGCGGCAGCGCGACCACGCGTGACGGTCACAACGGTGGTCAAGCACTTGCAGACGATGCTGGCGCTCGACATGAGCGGCTCGATGCAGGCGCACGACGTCACGCCGAGCCGCGCGGCCGCGGCGCAGCACGCGGCCGACGTCTTCGTCGGCGGCGTCCCCGCGGCTGTCACCGTGGGAGTACTCCAGTTCAACCAGGCCCCGCAGGTACTGGCAGCACCAACGCGCAACCATCGCGCCGTGATCGAAGCGCTCGGCCGCCTGCGGATCGGCGGCGGGACCGCGATCGGCAGCGCCGTCGACACCGCCCTCGCGCTGCTCAGGCCGGCGGCGGACCCGGCCGGTCAGACAACCGGCACGCACGGGGCCGCCGATCCCCCGGGGGTGTCGGCCGACCCGCGGGCACCTTCGGCGGCGATCGTGCTGCTCTCCGACGGCAAGTCCACCAGCGGCGCCGACCCACTCGCGGCAGCGCGCGCGGCGCGGCAGCTGCACATACCGATCTTCACCGTCGCGATCGGCACGCCCGGCGGCACGATCTCGGTGCGCCGCCGCGCTGGAGCGGGCGCGGCGACGGTGCCCGTGCCGGTGGAATCGCGCGAGCTGCAAGAGGTAGCGCGGCTCTCCGGTGGGCGGACCTATACGGCCGCCGACGCCTCCCATCTCAGCGCGATCTACCGTCAGCTCAGCGCGCGGCTCAGCCACCACAGCGAACGCCGCGACCTGACCCCCTACTTCCTCGCGGCTGGCCTTGGCCTGCTGCTGCTCGGCAGCGCCCTTTCGCTCACCTGGTTCGGAAGGCTCATTTGACACCACAGAAAGAGAGCACCCCCGCATGACCGATATAGCTGAGGAGATCTTTGTGCCCCAGGACGGGCCCGGCGCCGGCCTGCGCGAGGCGCTCTCTGAGATCAGGCGCGTCATCGTCGGGCAGGACGCGATGCTCGAGCGCCTGCTCGTGAGTCTCCTGGCCGGCGGGCACGTGCTGCTCGAGGGCGTCCCGGGGCTGGCCAAGACGCTGACCCTGAAGACGCTCGCACACGTGCTCGGGGGCTCCTTTGGCCGCGTCCAGTTCACCCCCGACCTCGTGCCCGCCGACCTCGTCGGCACGCGCGTCTACCGTCCCGACAGCGGCCGCTTTGACACCGAGCTCGGCCCGGTGATGACGAACTTCCTGCTCGCCGACGAGATCAACCGTGCGCCCGCGAAGGTGCAGTCGGCACTGCTGGAGGTCATGCAGGAGCAGCAGGTCACGATCGCCGGCACCTCCCACCAGGTACCGCGGCCGTTCCTGGTGATGGCCACGCAGAACCCGATCGAGTCCGAGGGCACCTACGCCCTTCCCGAGGCCCAACTCGACCGCTTCTTGATGAAGATCCTCGTCGACTACCCCTCGCCCGAGGAGGAGGCGGCGGTCGTCGGGCGCAGCCTGCTCGCACCTCCCGTAGTACGCGAGCGGCTCACATTGGCGGACCTCGATCGCTACGCGCGGGCGGCACAGGAGGTGCTCGTGGACCGCGAGATCATCCGCTATGCGGTCGCGCTCGCCACCGCGACGCGCGATCCCGCGGCGCACGGCCTGGCAGAGATCGCGCCGCTGATCGAGTTCGGTGCGAGCCCCCGCGGGCCGATTGGGCTGGTAGCGGCAGCGCGTGTGCTGGCGCTCTTCCGCGGCCGCCGCCACGTGACTGCGCAGGACATTCGCGACCTCGCGCCCGACGTCCTGCGCCACCGCATCGTGCTCTCCTACGATGCGCTTGGCGAGAATGTCAACGCGGATCAGTTGCTCGCACGCGTACTAGAGGTTGTCCCGGCCCCTGCCTCCGATCACATCAGCCAAGCGGAGCGCGCCGCGTGAGCAGCCACCTGCGCATCCCGCCGCAGCGACCCGGTGAGAAGCGCCGCAAGCTGCGAGCGGTCCCCTCTCACCTATACCTGCCCGCGGCTCGCCAGGGACCGGGACCGATGCCGCAAGCGCTCGTGGACGCGCTCGAGCTCGCACTGGTGCGCCGCGCCGCGCGCGCCCTGCCTGGCGACAGCCGCGCGGCCGGGGTCGGGGCCGGTACCGAGCTCGCGCAGCTGCGCCCCTACCGCGCCGGGGACGACGTCCGTCACATCGACCCGGCGGCGACGGCGCGCACGGGCGGCGTCCCGCATGTGCGCCTGCACGTCCCCGAGCGCGCGCTGACGACGTGGCTGGCGCTCGACATCTCGCCCTCGATGGCTTTTGGGAGCGCGCTGCGGTTGAAGGCCGATGTCGCCGAGGGCGCAGCGCTGGTCCTCGGCGGGCTCGCGGTCCGCCGCGGCGGAGGCCTCGGTCTGTTGACCTTCGGCTCCGAGCAGCCGCCGCGACTGCTGGCCCCGCGCTCCTCGCGACCGGCGCTCTCGGCCCTGCGCCGGGTGTTGGCCGAAGGTGTCGCGCGCGACGGCTGCTCGAACCCGCTGGCGCTCGCGCAGGCGCTGGCGCGCATCGAGAAGGTCGCCCGCCAGCCGGGGCTCGTGGCGGTGATCTCCGACTTCCGCGACCAGCAGGCCTGGACGGCCGCGCTGGGGCGCCTGCGCGCCCGCCACGCGGTGCTCGCGCTGGAGGTCGGCGACCCCCGTGAGCGCGAACTGCCCGCGGTCGGGCGCTTGGCGGTCGTCGATCCCGAGAGTGGCGCGCGCGTCGAGGTCGACACCTCGCGCGCGCGGGTCCGCCGGCGCTTTGCCGAGCTGGAAGCCGAGCGCCGTGCGCAGCTCGCACGCGATCTGCGACGGCTACGGGTCGCGCACGTCGAGCTCTCCACCGACGCGGATTGGCTGCTGCAGTTCAGCCGGGGGTTGCGGTGAGCTTCGCCGCGCCCGCCTGGCTGGCTGGACTGGTACTCGTGCCCGTACTCGTGTGGGCGTACCTCGCGGGACGCGCGCACTCGACTCGCTACGCCGCGCGCTTCCCCGCCGCGGCGACGCTGGCGCTCGCCGCCGCGGCCGAGTCGCGCTGGCGGCGGCACCTGCCGGCCCTCCTGCTGGTGCTCGCTTGCGCCGCGCTCGTGCTGGCACTCGCGCGACCGCACCGCACCGTGCGAGTGGCACTCGGCCGGGCCTCGGTGATGCTCGTCCTCGATCACTCGGGCTCGATGCAGGCCACCGACGTCCAGCCAACTCGCCTCGCCGCGGCCGAGCGCGCGGCGAGGGCCTTCATCGATGAACTGCCAAGCCAGGTCCGGGTCGGCGTCGTGGCCTTCTCGAGCGTTCCCGACGCCGTTCAGCCTCCGACCACCGACCGCGGCGCGGTGCTGCGCATCGTCGAAGGCCAGAGCGCCGTCGGCTCGACTGCCACCGGCAACGCGCTGCAGCTGGCGCTCAGCCTGCTGCAGAGCAGCGACGATCCTGCCGGCCACAAGTCCACGCCGGGCGCGATCGTGCTGCTCTCCGACGGCGCCGCCAACGCGGGCCGCGACCCCGTGGAAGTCGCCTCCGAAGCGGGGGCGCGCAAGATCCCGGTCTACACGGTCGCGCTCGGCACTGCCGACGCGACGATCCCGAACCCCGATGGTTTCGGTGCGCCGGTCGCGGTGCCCCCGGACCCCGAACTGCTGCAGCGCATCGCGTACGCCTCGCACGCCCAAGCGTTCACCGCGCAGGACAGTGGGCGTCTGATCTCGATCTACAAGCGCCTCGGCGAGCAGCTCGGCAGCGTGCGCCGCTCGCGCGACATCACCAGCGTCTTTGCGGTGGCCGGGGCCGCGCTGCTGGTGGGCGCCGGCCTGCTGGCATTGCGCCGCGGTGGAGGGCTGCCGTAGGGACGGTCACCGGGGCGCTTAGCGGTGGCCCTGACACTCTCAGACACTACCCCTACCAGCTTTCCTAGGGAGGCCGTGGGGCATCCTCGCAGATCTTCAAGAGATTGTTATTACGCTGATAGTTGGTACTATACCGACCAAAGTCGGCTCTTTGGATTCAGACAGCTGGCTGACTGCGAGAGAGAGGAGACGACACTCGGACAACCAGGTCACACATATCAGCACTGACGGAGACGAGGTCAACCCTATTGGCGATCGTCGTCGCCGACAGTAATCCCCCTGCTGGGATACATAGAATTGAAAGGAGATCAAGCAGAATATGTCCAGAGCAAAGGTAATTATTGTTGCGCTTGTCGCTGCATTGGCGGTTAGCGTTGTAGGTTCGCCGGTAGCTTCAGCTGCGACGGCTGGCTGGATGGTAGGTGGCACCAACCTTACAGGTACGGCAGCGCTTGCTACGACCGCTGCGGTCGACAAAAATGGAGTCCTTAGATTCAGCAGTCTTATTATAGAATGTACCGGTAAAACTCTAAATGGTGTCGCACCGTTGATCGAAAGTACAAACAAAGGGTCAGTGACAAGCCTAGGATTTACGGGATGTGCCACCGTTGGCGGGAAATGTACATTGGTCGGCACGACAATCAACACTCTGCCTATTAGTGTGGAAGCAACATTAGATGGTTTGTTAGCCGTGACCGCGACCTTCAAACCAAAAGCCGGTACACTATTTACTACCCTGCTGTTCACTGGCGCGACGTGTGCATTTGGTAACGAAGTGCTGGGTCTTTCGGGACATGTGGCTGTGTTAGTGCCTACGGGTCAGGATGAACGTACGCTTCAGCAGATCAACGTCGCTGCCGCGGGCACTGAACTGTTTTTGGATGAATCCCCGCTGACGTTTGAAGGTTCAGCCTTACTAAGGCTAGCAAGTGGCAAAACGTGGAGCTTCTTATAGCCTAAGACATTGGAATCTGTCGGCCTTACTCCTACTTTGTTTCTGTAAGTAGCGGCAAGGTAGACGGCCGGCGCTGGCTTCGTTGGCGCCGGCCGTCTCATCCTATGGCGGCTGGGCGAGCACGACAGCGCGGCGGCGACCTTGACCAGTCGCTCCCCAACCCGACGATCCACCCATATGTCAGCCTCGTAATAGCCGTGGTAGCAACTGCTCAGCGACGAGGCGATCAAACGTCACTTGACCGTAGGGCTCGAGCAGCTGCGCGGCACGCGCGCGATAGTCGGTGACTGGCTTGTCCAGCGCTTCACGCAGCGCCGCCCCAAGATCTTCACTGACCAAACGCGGGTCGAGCTCGTGCGCCATCGCCAACGCCACGTAGGGCCCCGGCGCGGGGCTCGTGACGAGCAAACAGCCCTCCGCGAGCGCCTCGAGCTGGACAAGCCCGTAGTCCTCCCGCCGCGGCGCGCAGATGAAGACCCGCGCACGGCGCAACAGCCCACGCAGCTCCGGGCCGGCGATCGAGCCGGTGAGCTCGACATCCACGTCGGGCACCTCGAACCCCGCCGCACTGAGCTCCACGCGCCCGATACCGACGACGACGAGGCGCTCGCCAGCCCGACGCACCCGCCGCCAGGCGGCAAGCACACGATCAAACCCCTTCTTGCTGGGGTTACTCGCGTAGGTGATCGCGGCGATGTCGCGCTCGGCCGGCGACTGCGGCTGCTCACCGCTGGTCTCGCAGGCAAGCTCAATCGGGGCGGACAACACAAGCGCGCGGTCCGCACAGCCGGGCACCGCGGCACAGGCCTCCGCAAGCCCCCCCTCGCTCCACGGCAGCAGCAGTGAGGCCTGGCGCAAACGCCGACGCTCGAGCGTTCGCTGCCAGAGCCCGTGGCGACCGGGGCGGTTCGCGGCGGCAGGGGCGTCGAAGCGAATCGCGCCCGGCAGCGGCCAGAGCAGCGCGGCGGTGGTGGTTGAGTAGAGCGTTGCATGTGGCAGCCGCTCCATCGACTCGAGCTGCCGCTGGGCGGCGCGGCGCGCAGCACGGGCCCACTGCAAGTCGGTGAGCATCAGCGTACGCACGTCCCGCGGGCGTGCACTCTCAACAGCAGCAACCCGCGCACCCGCGCGCACCAGCGCAGCAGTGAGCTGCTCGTCGGCGCGGCGCAGTCCAGGCGTGGAGCCGAGCTTGACGAGCAGCACGTCGACCTGCTGGCTGGGACCCCCCATGCGCTACCAGCTCAAGTCGCCGCGCCGCCGAAGTGTTCGGGGCGCAGCGCTTTGAAGCCGGGGGTGCGCTGCAGCGCAATCGGACGCAGCGGAGAGGTGCGCAGCACGTAGAAGCGCACCCCGTCGCGCTCCTCGATCGCGGTGACCGCGGCGTGCTGGCGGCGCCACGCCAGCGCCCACACGATCGCAAAGCCCGCTCCGATCCCGGGGATCTGGGGAGCGAGGAATGCGAGGCCCCCGGCCAGCACCGTGAACAGCAGCAGCGGCCACAGGCGGTTGATCAGGATCGCGCCCGGGCGCTGCTCGGGTAGCGCAGTCGTCGAGCGCGCCGCGGCGAGCAGCCGCGCGATCGGAGGACTGGTCTCGGCGCGGCGCCCCAGCAGCGCGCCGATCAGCGCTGCGAGTACCCACCACCCCGCAGAAAGCAGCGCGAGCCGCGTTTCGGAGGCGTCGGCGGCAGCGAGGATCGTGACCGCGGCCAGCGCAGTGGCGGCCCCGGCGCTGAGCAGGACGGTGGTCTTGAGGAAGTCGACGAAGCGCACGCGGTGACTGCTAGAGCAGGGCCTCGAGCAACTGGCGCACGCCGTCGGTGCCGTCGATCGTGAGATCGGCCTGGTCGATCAGCGCCGCGGGGGCTTCCTCGGAGCGAACCGCTACGCACAGTGCCTGCGCGAGCGTCCCCGCCTGCACGAGCGCGCGCAACCCGCGGAAGGCGTCGAGGTCGGTCGTGTCGTCGCCGACGTACAGCCCGGCGTGAAAGGCAAGACCGTCGTCGCTCAGCAGGGCGCTGACGCCGAGGCTCTTGTCGAGGACGACGGGCGGGCGGACCTCGAGCACCTTGCGACCCCAGTGGACCGCGAGACCTTCGGCTTGCGCGCGCACGGCGATCTCGCGCACGGCGGCCGCCGCTGCGTCCTCGTCAGGGGCGCCGCGCCAGTGGAAGGCGGCAATCGTGTGCTTGTCCTCGCTGCGCACACGCAGGCGCTGGTGCTCACCGGTGTAGGCGCGCGCGGCAAAGGCCCGTACGCGCTCGGTCCAGGCGGCCAACTCGGGGTCGAGTTCGGGCTGAGTCGCGCCGGCGCGCAGTAGCTCGCCGCCGTGATTGCCGACGTAGGCGATGCTGCCGATCGCGACAACCTGGCGGGCACTCGCCGCGCGGCGGCCGCTGACGCAGCCAACCAGCCTGTAGCGCTTGGCGATCTCAATCAGCAGAGAGCGAGTGGCCTCGGGGACGTGCGCGTCGGTCGCATGCCGGACGATCGGAGCGAGGGTGCCGTCGATGTCGAGCAGCACCGCGGAGTGGGAGGGATCGGAGCGCAGCGGCTCCAGCGCCTCAACCAAGCGTTGGGCGACGGGGGACACGATCCTTAGTATGACCAAGCATGGTGGCGAGCAGGTCGCTCAGGTCTGATGCTCATCGGCACGGCGGCTGGCCTCCTCAGCGGGATCGTCAGCTGCTGGGTCTCTTCTCGGTCGTGGGTGCCTGCGCAAAAGCACGACAACCCCGCTAAAGAGGTCTAGACTGAACACCATGGGACTCGATAACCCCCTCCACATAGCGTTCCTCGTCGTAATTCTGCTGCTGGTCTTTGGCGCCAGGCGCCTCCCGGAAATCGGCCGCTCTCTGGGCGGCGGCATGCGGGAATTCAAGGACTCGATCAGCGGTGAGGCCAAACAGCCGACGCTGACCCACACGGCACAGCAACCGCCAGTCGCACAGCCACAGCAGCCGGTGGCGCAACCTGCCGCGACCCCGGCAGCTGTGCCGGTCGCCCCGCCGCAGGCTCCGGCCGAGCCGCAAGGCTAAAAGACTGTCGAGGGCTACTAGGCCCCGGCGGAGCCGTCCGCGCCATCGCCGCCCTGGGGGGCCGCGCCGGCGGCCACGAGCGAGGGTCGCCCCTCGATCAGCAGCGGCGACCCGCAGCTCCAGCAGTAGGAGGCCCCACGGCTGTGTACCGCCCCGCAGGCACGGCAGGCCCCGTGTACCCCTGCATGAGCCTCGGCGAGCAGCCGCTCGACCTCGCTGAGTTGAGCATCCGCCTGTTGCAGCTCCGCCGCGCGGCGGGCGAGGACGTCGAGGCGGTAGTGGTCGCGAATGGCCATCTCATAGGTGAGCCCGCCGAGGTCCCAGGTAAGCGAGGCTACGCGCTCGGCGAGCTCTACGCGCAGGCGGCGCAGCTCGGCGAGCGAGCGGCTGGCAGCGGCAGGATGAGCGGCGGCGTTCACGATCAGTGTCCAGTTTCGATCGGTTCGTCGCCCTTGATCAGTTCGTTGACTTCCTTGGCGTGCTGCTTACCGGTTGTCTTGTTGAGTTTCTGCAGCGACTGCGCGCTTGTTTTTTTGTGGACCACCGGCGGCGCTTTGGCGGCTTTGACTTCCTTGACTTCCTTTGCTTCTTCCTTGGCCGGGCTCTGACTCTTGGAGGTCTTTCCAGAAGAGCTCGCGCTTGTCGACGATCCCGACGAAGCGGTCGAGGTGCCGGAGCCGGCGGTAGGCGCAGCGGCGAGCGCGCCGCTGAGGCCCTTGACTTCGATGACCTGCTTGCCGGCCACGGCGTTATTGCCCGCACCACCGGTGATCCAGTGTCCAACGAGCAGACCGATCAACAGTGCCGCGAGCAGCACTCCGGTGAGGGCCAGCAACCCGGAGTAGCGGCGCAGCGCTCCGAGCAAGCCATCCGGCTCGGGCGCAGCGTAGTAGCCGACCGGCGCCGGCGTGCCGAGAACTCCGGAGCCAGGCACCGGCTGGTACTCGCCCTGCAGGACATCGAGGAACGCGAGGCGCACGGGCGAGGCGGGCTGCCCGCAGGCAAGGCAGTAGCGCTGGTCAGACGCCAGCGGGGCCCCACATGCGGTGCATGCGGTTTCGGCATCGGCTGCACCCAGGGCCTGGGCGCTAGACGGCGCGGACGAGCCGTTTCTCGCGGCAGTGGCGCCATTCACGGAGCTCAGCGGCACCACCTCAGGCGAGGCATCGGAAGCTCGCTCGGCCCTGGGATCTTGGGTGCTCACCCGAATGCCCCCCGCACGTAGTCGCGGGTACGCGGCGCGCGCGGCTGCTCGAAGACCTGCCGGGCCGGGCCGTACTCGACCAGGTCGCCGAGATACATGAAGGCGACCTTGTCGGCAACGCGCTGGGCCTGGGCGAGGTTGTGGGTGACGATCACGACGGCCAGGTCGCGGCGCAGCTCGTGGATGAGCTCCTCGATGACCCCGGTTGAGATCGGATCGAGCGCGGAGCACGGCTCGTCCATCAGCAGCACCTCGGGCCGCGGCGCGATCGCGCGCGCGATGCACAGGCGCTGCTGCTGGCCGCCGGAGAGGCGCAGCGCGGGGCGGTGCAGGTCGTCCTTTACCTCCTCGTAGAGCCCGGCGCGCCGCAGGGCATCGACTACCAGCGGCTCGAGCTCGGGACGGCGGGGGCGGCGGCGGGACTGCTCCCGCAGCGCGAAGGCGACGTTGTCGAAGATCGACATCGGGAAGGGGTTGGGCTGCTGGAAGACCATCGCCACACGCGCCCGCAGCGCCGTGTCTTCGAGGTCGTGGATGTCCTGGCCGTCGAGCACGATGCGCCCGCCGCGGGCGGCACTCGGGGTGAGCTCGGTCAAGCGGTTCAGGGTGCGCAGCAGCGTGGTCTTGCCACAGCCGGAGGGACCGATCAGCGCAAGCACCTCGCCCTGGTGTATCGAGAGCGAGACCGACCGCACCGCGACCTTCTGGCTGTAGGCAACCGAGACATCTTCCAGGCGCAGGCGCTCGGGCCCGTCGGCATCGAGGGCCCGCCGCACAGCCTCGCGCTGCTCGGGCGGGCGCACCGGCTCGGGAGCGCGGTCGAGCACGATCGTGCGCACGGGCGGTATGGGTTGCGTGGGAGGCACGGATTCGAGCTCGGGTGGGGTCTCGCGTGAAAGGACCTTCATCGATTCCTCACTATAAAGACTGGCACGGTGCGCGCTCATACAATTCCTCCGGCGATGGCGATCGACCCGCTGGAGCGGGCCTGGGCACGGGTGATCCATTCCACGGCCAAGTTCAGGACCAACACGAACAGCATCAGCACGACGGCGGCGGCGTAGGCCTTCTGCGGCGCGGCCCCTTCGCCGGCGGGCGAGTTTTCATAGACGTAGCTGGTGAGCGTGGAGCCGGTACCGCGCAACACGCCGAGCCCCGGAACTCCGCCCTGGGGTTCGGTGCGCAGCGTCTCGCCCAGCAGCACGAGCACGATCGCGGTGTCAGCGATTATGCGGCTTACGCCGAGCGTGATGCCGGTGGCGATGTTGGCACGCACGCTCGGCAGCAGCACGCGACGGATCGTTGCGATCCGCGTCTTGCCGAGTGCGAAGGCGGCCTCGCGCATGTGCGCGGGCACGGCCTGCAGGCCGTCGCGGGTGGCGACGAACAGCGGCGGCAGGGCGATCAGCGACATCATCGCGCCGGCGGCCAGGAACGACTTGCCGTAGACGCCGCCGCCTTCGCCGACGAAGGAGACAAAGGCAAGGATGTGCAGCTGGAAAATCGCCAGGCCGAAGAGCGCGATCACGATGTCGGGGGTGCCGGCGACGATCTCGATGCTGGATTCCACGATCCGCGTGAGAAATTGGCGAGTCCGCCCACCGTGCCCGTACTCGACGATCCACAGCGCCGAGCAGATCGCCATTGGGGCCGCGATCGCGATGCCGATGAGCGTCAAGAGCGCGGTTCCGATCAGGGGATCGAGGAACCCGCCCGAACCGGCCTGGTCCTTGCTGACCTGCGGACGGCTGAAGATCAGGCCGGGGCGCAGGTACTGCACGCCGCGATAGCCCATGTAGAGGATGATCGCCGCGGTGATTGCGCACAGCGACAGGCCGGCGACCCAGGCCGCGAGCAGCACGAGGCGATCGCTCCAGCGCCAGGTGCGCAACGAGGAGCGCCGCCCACGCCGCGGTGGGATGGCGGCGAGCGAGTCTGAGACGAAGGTGCTGCTCATCCCTTCACCTGGTACTTGCGCATCGGCAGCTTGACGAGGTAGCCGGCAACGGACAGCGCGAAGGCCGAGAACAGCAGCAGCAGCGCGCAGGCGTACAGCGTGGCACTCAACGCGGGGGCGCCGAGCCCTTCGCGGAAGTCGACGATCGTGGAGGCGAAGCTGCGGAAGGGCTCCAGCAGGAAGGCCGCGCCGTCGCTCGGCCGCGGGGCGAAGAAAACCGAGCCGGAGACCATCGAGATCACGATCGCCTCGCCCAGCGCGCGCGCCGTGGCAAGCACGGTGGCTGCGACGATCGCGGGGCGGATCGCGCGCAGCGTGACCGCACGGATCGCGCGCAGCCGGTTGACGCCGAGCGCGGCGGCACCCTCGCGCCAAGCAGCGGGCACCGCGCCGAGGGCATCGCAGGTGAGCGCGACCATGATCGGGGTGATCATCACCGTAAGCAGGACCACGGCCACCACCAGGCCGGCACCGGTGAGCTGCACCGTGTTCTGCAGCGAGGTCCGCTCGGCGCTGGTGACGAGGTGAGCACCGACGAAGGGGACCAGCACGAGAATCCCGATCAGGCCGTATATGACCGACGGCACCGAGGCGAGCAGGCGCACGACGATGATCATCACGCGCCGCACGGGCGCGGGCGCGAGCTCGACGATGAAGATCGACGAGAGCACGGCGAGCGGCAGCGCCAGCAGGACGGCCAAGCCGGTGGCCAGCAGCGTGCCGTAGAGGATCGGCCAGACCCGGATGTGGAAGGCCGAGGCGGGCGGGTTGGCCGAGGTCGCGAGCATCCGTTCGACCTGTTCGGAAAGGCTGCCGCCCGATCCCAGCCAGCTGAGGCCGTTGTGCTCGAACGTCGGCCAGGCGTGTATGGCAACGAACACGACCATGCAGGCCACGGTCAGGCACGCAAGGAACGACACCGCGCCGAGCAGACGCTCGGCGCGGTTGTCCGACCAGGGCTTTCTCAGCCGCTGCAGCATCCCGCTCAGTCGGGGATCCACTGGCTGGCGACGATCTTCTTGGCGACCTTGCTGGTGTCGATCCAGGAGATGAACTTGGCGGCAGCGCCAGTGGCCTTGCCCTTGGTCACCTCATAGAAGCGCGCGACGGCCGCGTACTGCCCGGAGCTGGCGTTGGCGAGGCTGCAGCCAACGCCGTTGTAGCCGACCGGGTTGACCGTGCCGCTGTCGGCGCGGTAGTTGGAGAGGAAGCCGATCGCTTTCGGGTCGTTGACGACCTGCTGCTCGAGCAGTCCCTCGGAGGGCTCTTCGGCAGCAAGTTTGGAGACGCTTTTGTTGCCGAGGAAGAGGGTCTTGAAGTTGGTCAGGACACCGGCGGTCGAGGTCCGGCTGATGAGGTCGATCGTGCCCGTGGCGGTCGCGCCGGGGATCTGGCTCCATTCGCGGTCCTTGCCGGTGAAAATCGCCTGGACCTGCGCTTCGGTGAGGTTGGAGAGGGGGTTGGCCTTGTTCGTGACAACGCAGATCGCGTACTTGGCGATCGGGTAGAACACGAGGCCGGGAGGGTCTGTCGACAGCGGGTCACGCGAGACGTCGCCGATCGTGACGCGCCCGGCGGCGACGTCGTTGATGCCGATCTGGGCGCCACCCTGGGAGATCCTGAAGCTGACTTTGTTGTGCAGGAGCTTTGCGTACTTGTGCGCGAGCAGCTGGACAAGCGGGTACGAGGCGGTGGCTCCGCTGATCGTGATCACGCTCGTAGCCGAGGCGATCGCGGGCACCGCGCTCCCTATCAGGGTCACAGCCGCGAGCGAGGCGGCAATACGACGGATTCGATGCATGACGTGGGGCCTCCGAATTGGGACGTGTTGACAATTTCTTGACGGGAACCCTACCATATTCTTCATAAAGAAGATCAGGATTAGATATTTTGTGCTAATTGTGCTGAACCAGATGCCCTCTCCCCTGCCCCCAGTCCCCAACAAGCTGCCCTCCCCCAAGGCGCGGGTGATCCTCGCGGCGGGCGTACTCGCCGTGGGGATCGCCCTGGGGGCGTTGATCGGCCCCGGGCCGGCGAGCTCCCTAGCCAGCGGCCAACGCTCGGCCACGATCGCGCGAGTCCTGGCGCTGTTGGCCTTGGACCACGCCGGTGCCAGCCGGTCCCCAACTGAGGCAAGTGCCGTACACCTACCGCCAAGCACGACGCGGCAGACACCAACGAGCACTCCCGCAGACACACCCGCAATTACGAGCAACACGAGCTCGAAGGCGAGCGGTACGCAGTCGGAAACGACGAGCTCCTCCTCACCCGGACACTCGCCCACTACCAACGAACTGTCTCAGACAAAGGGCAAGTCCCCTGCGGCTGGATCACAGGAATCGCAGCCCACGCGGCTGCCGCCAGTCGCTCACGTATGGCTGATCGTGCTGCCCTACGGAGAGAGCTTCTCCAATGTCCTGGGTCAACCGTCGGCGGCGCCCTATCTGACGGGACAGCTCGTTGGGCAGGGGACGCTGCTGAGCGCGTACTCCTCGCTCGCGACTAGCGAGCTGGCGGGTACCGCAACGCTGCTTTCAGGTCAGGAGGCGAGCGCAGTGAGCACACTCGTGGCCCCTTGCGCGGAGGCCACGAGTGTGCCGGGCGCGACCACCACTGCCGCGAGCGCAACTCCATGCGCGGCGACCGAACCGGCCGGCGCACAGGCGGCGGACACATTCCTGCGGGAAGTGGTTCCGCAGATCACCGCAACCGCGGGATATCGGGAAGGTGGCCTGATCGCAATCACGTTCGCGGCGGCAGGCGAAGCCAGCGGCAACGCGCCAGCAGGCCCGCCGGCCGCGGGCGCCCCGGCGACGCCAGCCATCTCCTACCCCGCGGGCACGCAGGCGAGCGCGCTGACGGCAGCGGGCACGCCCGGCGCGCTGCTGCTCTCACCGTTCCTGCGCCGCCCGGGAAGCCATACGCAGAGCGTCTACGACCAGCTCGCCCCACGTAAGAGCCTGGAAGAACTGCTGACTTACCCATCGACAACCGACCATCGATAAACGGAGGCCATGTGCACTCGAACACAAGTACCTATCGCTCCCATCAAACGGCCGCATACGGGCGGCCGTCACGGAGCGCGTCGCCCACCGTGAGGCGTGTGCTGCTCGCACTGCTCGGCGCCTTCGTGTGCTCGCTTGCAGGCCCAGCATTCGCGCACGCGGAAGCCATCGAGCCGAGCAACCCAAACAATTACGAATGCTCAGGCAACCTCAGCGCGGGCAAGGCGGAAGCGGGCGGCGAAGAAACGCCGGTCAAGTACACGTTCCTCTGCGACGGCCAGATCACCGGCTACCAGGTGCAGACACAGCTGCCGATCGCCGGCATCGAAGGCGCTCCGCTCGTGACCAACCACGCCGGCACGCCGCTGAACGACACCTTCTCCTGCAGCGGAGCGTTCCCGGGCTACGCGCTCAACTGCGTGGGCTCGAGCACGACCGAACCCGAGGAGAAGATCACCGGGCAGTTCGAAATCGGCTGGAAGCTGTGCACCGAACCGCGTGTGGACGCACTGCTGACGGTCACCTACGCGTACCTCGAAAAGGGCGTCATCACGCAGGCGATCTCCGGACCGTTCGATCTCGGGCGCCCGCTGGGCTGCCCGGCAACGGCACAGTCCGGCAAAAACCGCCTCACCGCCTACCAGGGCCCAGAACCGAAGTCCAAGAAAGACAAGAAGGGCAAGGGCGCCGGCAAGTCAAAAAAGGGCAAGAGCGACAAGAAGGGCACAAAGAAGCACAAGAGCGCAAGCTAGGCAGAACGCGACCCGCCCTGCAACGGCACCGGCAACAGCGCTGCTGCAGGGCGCGTAGCGCTCTCGGCCAGGGTCGCCGCCGCGCGCGTTGATGGCCCGGCTCGCCTCCCCGCCCGACCCGGCCCGCCTCCCCGCCGCGGCGGCTAGGCTAGGCCGCACACATGAAGCGATGGGCGACGATGCTCGGCGTGCTCCTGCTCGCCGGCGTGGGCGGGGGATGCGGGTCTGGCGGATCGACCGACGCCGGTGTCACGATCACAGACACCGCGGCGAAGACGCCGGTCGCGACTGACTGTGCCGGGGCCACCCTGGAAGCACTGGAGCGTGTCGGGCACAGCGTCTATGAAGAGTCCGCCGGCGGGCGCATCGCCCAGGAGGCGGCCTACCGGCTGTCGAGCTCGCGGTCGCTGGCCGAAGCGGTACAGCGCGACGAAGCGGCCACAGCCACCCGCGTACTGCGGAGCTTGCTGCTCAACCAAATCGTGAGCGTGCGGGTAACGCGAGCCGGACACACGCTGGCGCGGATCGAACGGGGCATCGGGATCGCGCCGGTGAGCGGCCGGCTGCTGCTGGGGGACCAGCTGGTGGGGACGTTCACGGTGTCGGTGCAGGGAGCCAACGGATACGCACAGACGACCTGGGGGCTGACGGCCTCACAGGTAGTGGTGCGCAGCGGAGCGCGAACGCTGAACAGCACGCTGCGCCCGGCGCCGGGCGCCCTACGCAAAGGGCAGCAGGCCGTGAGCTACAAGGGCGTGAGCTACCGGGTCGACACGTTTGCGGGCGAGGCCTTCCCGGGCCGCCCGATGAGCATCTCGCTACTCGTCCCGTCCTCCTCGATCGCGGCGATCTGCGCACACGGGGCCGCCCGGACCGATGCCGCGCGTGCGCGCGCCGACACCTGGGGGTTGGTCGCCGAACGGGTGTACTACGCCGAGCACACGGGCAGCAAAGCGGAACTGATCCGGGGCGTCGTGGAACGCTCCCGAGCATTCCGCAAGGCGGTGGCGGCGGGCGATGCGACCGCGACGCGAGCGGCGATCATCGGGTTCTTCCGCAGCCATCTGCACGTGGTGCGCGTGCGCGTGATGCGCGGAGGGCACCTGCTCGTCGACGTCGGCGGTCCCCACGTCTTGGCCCCGATCCCGGGGATCGTCCGCAACGCCCGGGGGCAAGTCGTGGCGCACTTCCTCCTGGGCATCCAGGACGACCTCGGCTTCACGATCCTGGCGCGCGCCTTTACGGGCGCGCAGACCCTGATGCGCGAGGGCGCCCTGCAGGTGATCGGCACTTTGCACCCGGGTCCCGCCAGGATCCCCGACCGCGGACAGGTCGTGTACGGGGGAGCGACCTACGAGGCTTACTCGTTCGATGCGGAAGCCTTTCCGTCGGGTCCGCTACGCATCTCGCTGCTGTATCCGACGAGCTGAGCGCCCTACACGAGGCTCGTGGTCATCCGCTCGACCTCCTCGATGGAGGTGAGCCCGGCGCTGACCTTTTCCATGCCGTCGTCGTGCAGACGGCGCATGCCCTGGCTGGCAGCCTTGGCCGCGATCTCGTCGACGGAGGCGTGCTGGAGGATCATCGTGCGGATCTCTTCGGTGATCGACATCACCTCGTAGATGCCCACGCGCCCACGGTAGCCCGAGCCCGAGCAGCGCGAGCAGCCGACGGGCTCGTAGGGCTGGATACCGGCGATCCCGTACTCGATCAGCACGGACTCGGGAAGGTTGGCGGGGCGCTTGCAGTGCGGGCAGAGCATGCGCACCAAGCGCTGGGCGACGACGCAGTCGATCGCGGATGAGACGAGGAAGGGCTCGATGCCCATGTCGGTGAGACGCCCTAGCGCGCTGGGCGCGTCGCGGGTATGAAGGGTGGAGAGTACGAGATGGCCGGTGAGCGCAGCCTCGATCGCGATGTGCGCGGTCTCGCGGTCGCGGATCTCACCAACCATGATCACGTCGGGATCGGCGCGCAGCATCGAGCGCAGGCCGGTCTCGAAGGTGACGCCGGCCTTGGTCGCTACCTGCATCTGCTTGACGCCCGCGATCCGCGACTCGACGGGGTCCTCGATCGTCAGGATCGAGCGGGCGCCGTCGTTGAGCACGGCTACGGCCGCGTAGAGCGTGGTCGACTTGCCCGAGCCCGTCGGTCCGGTGACGAGCACGGCGCCGTGGGGTCGATGGATCGCATGGTCGAAGCGCTCCTGTTCGGCGGACTGCATCCCGAGCGACTCGAGGTTCTGGACGACGACGCCCTTGTCGAGGATGCGCATCACGGTGCCCTCGCCGTGAACCAGTGGGAGCGTGACGACGCGGATGTCGATGCGCCGGCCCTCGACGTTCAGCGCGAGTCGCCCGTCCTGGGGGGCACGGCGCTCAGAGATGTCGAGGTCGGCCATGATCTTGATGCGCGAGACCATCCCGGCGGCCATCCGCCGGCGCACGGTCGCCGCGGGATAGAGGACGCCGTCGACCCGGAAGAGCACCTGGGTGTCGCCTTCCTCCGGGTTGACGTGGATGTCGGAGGCACCCTGCTGCACCGCCTGGGCGATGATCGAGTGCACGAGCTTGATGACCGGGGCGTCCTGGTCGGCCTCCTCACTCAGCGAGGTCTCGAGCGAGTCATGGTCGTCGTCCTCGACGATGTCTTCGATCGCGCCCTCCAGGCGTCCCAGGCGGGCGGCGAGCAGGTTGACGTCCTCGGCCGAGGCCGCCGCGACGCGCACGCGGCGGTTGGTGATCATCGCGATGTCGTCGATGCTGAGGATGTTCGTGGGGTCGGCCATCGCCAGTAGCAGCGCGCCATCCTCGGTGAAGCTCACGGGCACGGCCTGGTAGCGCTTGATGGCCTCGGCGCTCAGCAGGTTCACGGCGCCCATGTCGGGCTCGTAGACCGAGAGGTCGATGTAGTCCAGGCCGAAGCGTTCGGCTACGACGCGCGCAAGCTGGTCCTGGCGCAGGACGCCCTGCTCGACGAGCACCTGCCCGGTGGGCTTGCGCTGCGAGCGTGCCGCGGAGACGGCCTGCTCGACCGCTTGGCGGTCGGCGAAACCGAGGTCGACGACGACCTCCCCAATCCGCCGCCCGGAGCGCCCGGGGCGTGTGGCAGAGCTCAGCCCGTTGGAGGACGAACGCTCGAGCGTTGCGGTGGCGCTCGCAGTGGGAGGCTCCGGCGCAAGGGTCGCGGTCGGCCGCTCCACGATCGCGGTGCCGGTAGTCGGGTTATCGAGTTTGGTGGAGGCCATCGGGGACTCGACTGGGTTGCCCGACCCACCGCCACCGGATGTCGGACCGATCGAGCCGACGATGGCAGACTCGAGCGCGGAGAGCTCCGCCGCCCCCGGGGAGAGGTCCGACGTGGATGCCGGGGACACAGGAGCTGACCCTCCGGCGGAAGCCGCGGAAAGGGCAGCGGGCGCAAGCGAAGCCTCTGGGGGCATCTGCACAGCAGCAGACACGGGCGCGGACTCCGCCGCTGGAGCCACCGTAACGGCGGCTGGCGCCGTGACAGCGGCAGGCGCAGGCGGCGATTCCACGGCGGGAGTGGCCGGAACAGCGGGAGCAACAGGCGCGGCGGCGGGCGTCTCGGGCCTGGCGGCGGGAGACTCCTCAGAAGGAGCGGCGGCGTCCGGCAGCGAGATCGACTCATCGCCGTCCGGCGCGGCGCGTCGGCGTCGAAACCAACTCATCGGGTGTTTATCGGCACCGGGCGTGCCCCGCTTGACCGCTGCAGCCGCAGTGATCAGCCGGGCAGGCCGTGCTCGAAGGCGCTCTTGAGGTGAGCGTCGAGCGCGTTGCAGCGAAACAGGGCGATTGCCTCGGCGGAGGCGAAGCGTTGCCCGGAGCCGGGCTCGGGTCCGTGGTGGGTCAGGATGCAGTGCTCCAGCGCAAGGCGACGCTCGCGGGGCACGGAGGCCGGATAGCGCGGGGCCAGCAGCCGCAGGGTCAGCTCGATGTGCCCAAGCAGCCGCCCCTCCTCGCTGCGCGCGATCTCCGCACCGTAGGTGAACTCGTGGGCGCGACCGAGGTCGTGCAGGAGCGCGGCAGCGAGCAGCAGGTCGCGGTCGAGACGGGGGTGCAGGGTGCAGAGCTCCAAGGCGAGGGTGGCAACGGCGACGGTGTGCTCGAGTAGTCCGCCGAGGTAGGCGTGATGGCCGGCGGCACTGGCGCGTGCCGGTCCGGTCGAGGGGATCGAGCAGGGTGCACGGCGGATCGCGGCGCGTAGCTCGCGGTCGCCGAGCACCCGCTCGAGCAGGGTGCGTAGCCCCGGTTCATAGAGCTCGCGCGCGAGATGCTCGATAAAACCGTCGAGCTCGTCGAGGTCGCGCCGGGAGACCGGCAGAAAGCCGGCCGGATCGACGTCGGGGCCCTCGGCGTGGGCGATCGCGCGCAGCTCGATCTGCAGCTGGTCGCGGAAGCGCGCAACGCGCCCCTGTACGCGCACGAGCTGGCCTCGCTCAAAGCGCCCGGCGAGCAGGTCGGCGTCGCGAAAGGCACGAGCGATGATCGACCCGCTGCTGTCTCGCAGCTCAACGGTCAGGTAGGGGCTTCCGGCACGAGACACTTGGCGCTCCTTGCGGGCGCAGGCGAAGACGGCATCGATATCTTGGCCCTCGCGCAGCGTGGCGACTGTCTGAGCAACGGCCGCAGAGGGGTTTCGCACGGTTGTCGATTCGTGGCTGCTGGAATCGAGCATCAGGGGAGCCATGCTCGCATGATGTACGGTGGAGCGGATGCAGCCGCTCATCTGGGACCGCCGCCCGGCGGGCCTGCGGGCCCCGGCGATGGTCTGCGCGTTCGAGGGATGGAACGACGCGGGCGATGCCGCCTCGACGGCCGTGGAGTTCATGAGCACCGCGCTTGGGGCCAGGCGCTTCGCGCACATCGATACCGAGGAGTTCTACGACTTTCAGGCCAACCGGCCCCGCATCCACCTTGCAGAGGAGGAGGGTCGCCGTGAGATCGAGTGGCCCTCGGTGGAGATCTACGAGGCCTCGGTACCCGGCGGGCAGCGCGATCTGGTGCTGGTGCAGGGAGTGGAGCCCTCGCTGCGCTGGCGCACCTTCAGCGCGCTGATCGTGGAGCTCGCCGAAGCACTCGGAGTGCAAATGGTGATCACGCTGGGCGCCCTCCTGGCGGACGTTCCGCATACGCGCCCGGTGGCCATGACGGGCTTTGCGTCAGATCCGGCCTTGATGGAGCGGATGGGTGCGCATCGTCCGAGCGACTATGAGGGCCCAACCGGGATCGTGGGAGTTCTGCACAGTGCCAGCACCGATGCGGGGCTGCCCTCCATGAGCCTGTGGGCGAGCATCCCGCACTACGTCGCGGCTGCCCCAAGCCCCAAGGCGGCGCTGGCGTTGGTGCAACGCCTGGAGGGACTCGTGGGGATCTCGGTCGATACGGCGGAGCTCGAGGAGGCGACAATCGGCTACGAGCGCCAGGTGGGCCTTGCGGTCTCCAGCAACCCGGAGGTGCAGGCGTTCGTGGATCGCCTGGAGCAGGACGAGGAGGAGGACGGGCCCGATGGACAGGACGGAGCCGACGATCTCCCGCTGCTGCTTGAGGACTTGCCCTCGGGTGACCTGCTGGCAAGCGAGTTCCAGCGCTTTCTGCGCCAGCAAGGCGATGAGGAGCCACCGCAGGGCACAGGCGCCTGAGTAGAGCTGCTTGCCGCTACGCACTTTGGATCGGCAACACGACAGAGTTAAATAGGTCAGCGGGGCGACATCAGTGTCGCCCCGCTGACTGAGGGAGGAGAGGGTCCTTCTTCCACCGGCGAGATATGGGCCGGCAGACTCTCCCATCCGCGTTGGCGTCCTCTCCTCCAGGGACTCGCGGTGGGGGAAGCTGTGTCGTTGTCAGACCAGGCTGAGTACGCGCTCCTGGACGCGGTTGGCAAGGTCGGCGCCATCTTCGAGCCGGGCGCGCACGGCGCTTTCGATCTGGGACTGGGTCTGATCGACCTGCGTGCTGAAGCTCTTGGCGACGTCATCGCGGCGGCGATCGAGCTCGCGGCGGCGCTCGCGCAGTTCGCGCTCGATGCGGGTACGGGTCTTGCGGACCTCGCGCTCCAGCCGATTGCGGGCGGTGTTGCCCCGGCGCTCGAATTTCCGCAGCTGGGTCTGGGCCTTGGCCGGCGAGGAGTAGCTGGAGATCACCTCGTTGACACCGGAGAGGACGCGGTCACGCGCGCTGAGGGCAATCCCGACGGGAATCAAGATGGCGCGTTCGGCGTAGTCTCCGGCGAGCACGGTTGTGCCCCGGGAGCCCGCGCGGTCAGCGGTCGCGGTGCTGCGTTTGGTGGCTTTGCCAGCGGCGTTGGCTTTACCGGCAGCCGTTTTTTTGGCGCGGACGGCGGTGGTGCTGCGCGTGCCGCTCGCGGCGCGTGTTGTTTTCGCGGCTTTGGCTTTAGCGGCGCTGGCCGCTTTGGCGGGGCGGGTAGTGGCGGTGTCGTTGGCCATCTGTGGTGAGTCTCCTCTGGCTTGGGTCTCTCGTCTTCACTTTGCGCGACGAGCATGGGGACGTTTGTTCTAGGCGTCCGGCAAGCTGGGTAACCTATCGAACATATGTTTGTACCCAAGACTCCTTAGCTTGTTACACCCTCAGACTAACACGATCGGATGTCGTTCTGAAAACTGGACCTGCGGGCATTGCGCTTGTGACATCAGGAACATGCGTTCGTCTCTCTCAAGCGGTGCGCGCAAGCCATAGCTCGGGCGCGGCGAGCTCGGCGGTGGTGGGTAGATCCTCGGGCGAGCGCCACGCGCGCGCCAGCAACTGCGGTCCCCGCTCCCCGCCGGCGGCGACGATGGCGTCGCAGAAGCGCTTGCCCTCCTCGTACTGGCGCATCTTGAGCTCGAGCCCGAGCAGCCGCTCGAGCACCTTCCAGAGCCCGCCGCGGTGCTCGCGGCGGTGGTTCATTGCCGCGCGCAGGACCGGCAACGCAGGCAGCGCCTGCGCGCCCACGGCATCCATGACATGCTCGGCATGACCCTCGATTAGCGACATCGTGGCCTGCATACGCTCGACGAGCTGCCAGCGCCGCTCGCCGAGCGTAAGACGCAGGATCTCGCCGTGGCGCAGACGCTCGGCGAGTGCGCGCAGGTTGCCCAGGTCGGGCGGGCGCAGCAGCGCGCCGAGCGAGACCGTGACCTGCAGCCCGGCGATCAGCTCCTGCAGGAGGCCGGCGAGGTGCTCGCGCAGCCAGGGCGCGCCGGAGAACTGGATCGCGTGGGTGAGCTCGTGGATGGCGACCCAGGAGACCAGCTGCTCACGGTCAACCTGCATGTTGCGCGCGGCCTGGGTGAGGTTGGGGGCAACCAGCAGCAGGCGCGGGGTCACGGAGGGATCGAGCAGCGCGAGGTCGTACTGGCCGAGCACACGCTGGGAGAGCATCCCGGCCATCGCTCCGACCTGGGCGCCAAGCAGCAGCCCACCCGCGGCGCCCAGCGCGTCGTAAAGCGGCGCGAGATCCTGGCCGCCGGCCTTGCGGGGACGGCGTTTGCGGCGCTTGGCGCTAGCGGCGCCGGTCTGCTGGGCGAGGGGCTCAAGGATCGGGCGCATGCCCTTGAGGTTGGCAGCGATCCAAGCGGGACGATCGACGGCTTCCAGAGGTGGTAGCGCGGCAGGAAGCGCAAGACCGGAGTACTCGCTGACGAGACCGGCGAAACGCTCGGCGAGCGGCCGCACTGACTCCTCGCTCACGGCCTCGCCGGAGGGCGAGCCGGCCAGCATCTCGCCGACGCGCTGAGCGGTGCTCCAGTCGATGGCGTCCATCCACAGAGGGTAGCCTTGGATCGTGCGCGCGCAACTGGATGGCCCATCCGCCGGCACCAGGCGGGAGGCACCCCCGCAGGCGCGCCAGCGCGTCTTCGAGCGAGCGGAGGTTCGCGACGTGTTGGCATGGCTGCGGCTGCTGATCGAACCGCGCGATGCGGCAGCTGCCGTACGGGCACTGGGGCGCCCGCCAGTGGAGCTGCGCCAGGTGGACCTTGCGCGGGTCGTGCAGATCGCGCGCCGGCGGCGACTTGATGTCGTCGCGGCACTGGGGGCAGCGGGCGAGTCCCCACAGCTCGCACCGCAGGCTCGAGAGCGGATCGCGCGTTTCCAAGAACTACATGGATGGGCCGTGCAGGCACTCGACTCCGAGCGCGCCGAGGTCTTCGTGGGGCAGCTGATCGAGCGCCTGGGATTGCGCCGGCGCCAGCTGTTCGCCGCGGATGCGCTGGATGCCGAGGAGCGTGTGGCGGGCCTCGCGCACCTGTGCGAGCTGGCCGAGGAGTTTGCGCACGTTTCGCCGGAGGCCTCCGGCCGGACGCTGGCGGCAGAGCTGGTGCGGGCCTCGCAAGCCGACCCGCAGGCGGGCGCGCCGCTCACCGCCGAGCTCGCCGCAAGCGGGCCGGATGAGCTCGACGAGCGCGACGCGGCGACCGCGCAGCCGGACGTACGCGAGCAGGCGCTGCGCGAAACGCTGGGGGCACTGCGCGCCGAGGTGCTGGGCGATGTGACGCGCATCGCGGGGCACCTGGGGGAGCTGCGACTGGATACCGACCTGGACGTCTCGCACGGGATCGTGCGCTACCTGGAGCTGGTCAAGCTCGCGGCGCTGAGCGAGCGCCGCCAAGGCCAGAGCATCGAGGAGGCGCTGGCGGACATCAACGCGCGCCTGCTGGCGGCGGTGACGCCGCTGCAGCGGGAGATCTTCGAGAGCTCGCCGCTGGATGAGCTCCTGGGAGGCCCCGAGCGTGAGCGCGGCGGCGACTCACGGGCTCCGGCGCTCGGGCCGCGCGGAGAGCCCTCGCTGGCGGCCTTCCTGCCGCGGCGGGGAGAGGGCCTGGCGCTCTCGGCCTCCGACGTGGTGACCTACCGTGGCTGCCCGCTGCGCTACAAGTTCGCGCGGGTCCTCAAGATCCCAAGTGAGCAGACACTCAACCAGCGCTTCGGGATCGTGGTGCACCAGGTACTCGAGCGCTACCACTCCGCGGAGGAGCAGACGCTGGGGCTGCTGATGGAGCTGCTGGAGGTGGCGTGGCGGCGCTCGGGCATCGGCGAGGGCGAGCAGGAGCGCCGGCTACGGGTGATGGCCAGGGCGGCGCTGGTGCGCTATCACGAGCGGCTGCGTGAGGAGCACGCACAGCCGCTGTGGTTCGAGCGCTCGTTCGCGTTCGACCTGGGTCCGCACCACGTGCGTGGACGGGTGGATCGCGTGGATGCGCTGCCGGATGGGAGCTATGAGCTGATCGACTACAAGACCGGGCACGCCAAGACGGCGGCGGAGCTACGCGACGACATCCAGCTCTCGCTGTACGCGATCGCGGCGCGCGAGGCGTGGCAGCTGGAGAGCTCGCGACAGGCCTACTACTACCTGCTGGACGACCGCCGCGTGCCGGTGCCCAGGGCCGAGGACGGCGAGGAGTGGGTGCGCGAGGCGGTGCTCCGGGTCGGCGAGGGGATCCTGGCGCAGGACTTCGAGCCGACCCCCTCGCCGGCGGTCTGCGCGCTTTGCGACTACCGCATCGTGTGTCCGGCGGCGGAGCGCTGAGAGCGTTCTGCCAGAATGAGCACGTGACCACCCGCGAGCAGATCTACAAGGCCCTGGAGGTCGTAATCGACCCGGAGCTGCGGCGCTCGATCGTGGAGCTCGAGATGGTGCGCTCGGTGGAGATCGGCACGAACGGCGTGGTGGACGTGACGGTGTCGCTGACAACCGCTGGCTGCCCGATCCGCGGCCACTTCCAGAGCTCGGTGGCACAGGCGGTTGGGGCGCTGGAGGGAGTGGAGCACTGCAACGTGTTCTTCGACGTGCTCAGCGACGAGGAGAAAGCGGCGCTGCAACAGAAGCTGGGGCGCGGAAGCCTCCCGCAGGGGGCGCTGGCGCAGGTCTCGAACATCATCTGCGTGGGCTCCGGCAAGGGCGGCGTGGGCAAGTCGACGCTGACAGCGAACTTGGCGGCGGCACTGAGCGCGGAAGGCAAGCGCGCGGGCGTCCTGGATGCCGATGTGTGGGGCTATTCGATCCCGCGCATGTACGGCTTGGGCGCGACGCGCCCGCCGGTCTCCGCGCAGCGCAAGATCGTGCCGCTGGAGGCGCACGGCGTGAAGGTGATGTCGATCGGGTTCTTCGTCGAGGAGGACGCGGCGGTGGTGTGGCGCGGACCGATGCTGCACAAGGCGCTGACGCAGTTCCTGCAGGACGTGGAATGGGGGGAACTCGACTACCTGCTGATCGACCTCCCACCGGGCACGGGGGACGTTTCGATGACGCTCGCGCAGCTGCTGCCGCAGGCGCAGTTCGCGATCGTGACAACTCCGCAGCAGGCGGCGCAGAAAGTGGCGCGCCGGGCTGCCCAGATGGCGCACAAGGTCTCGCTCGAGATCGTGGGGGTGATCGAGAACATGTCGGGGTTCACGACTCCGACGGGGGAGCGCTACGCGCTCTTTGGCGAGGGCGGCGGCCAGGAGCTGGCCGACGAACTGGACGTGCCGCTACTCGGCAAGGTCCCGTTGACGATGCCGCTGCGCGAGCACGCCGATGCCGGCGTGCCGCTGGTGCTCGAGGATCCGGACGATCCCGCGGCGCAGGCGATCCGCCAGGCGGCGCGAGGCTTGATCGCGATGGCGCCCCTGGAGCTGCCCGTCCTCGAGCCCATGCCTGTGGCGTCCTTGGCCGGGGCAGGCGACGGTACGACGTCGGCGGCGAGCCCCAAGCCGGCGGGTATGTCGTTGCCGATGGCCTGATAGCGCCCGCGTGTTTCTAGGACCGCCGCCGCGCAAAGCCTGCGCTAGGTCCCCGGAAAACGTTGAATTGCAGGCAAGTTGTGTACGCCGGGACTTTGGTTAGAGCCGCCGCGACGGCCGCACTGGGCCCTGCCTTGACGGGTCTTGCATGCCTCTAGAGCATGTGAGGCATTCCGCGATCTGAGCAAAGCCGAGCGTCCCGCCGGCGCACGGACGGCGTGCGCGTGGCGTTGGTCAGCGGTCTCGTGCTGATCGCGGCCGCGATCGCGCTGACGCTGTCACGCTCGCCGCTGGTACTGGCCGGGACGAACTCAGTCGAGCCGACGACGGTGACCGCATCGACCGCGGGCCCGGCCAGCGCCTGTCAGCACGGCGAAGCGATCCCGCAGGGCACCACCGCGGTTCGCCTGTGGCTCGAGGGGAATGTCAAATCACGCACCCACGTCGCGGTGCTCACCGGCGGACGGACAGTGGCCTCTGGCACGCGGGAAGGCGGTGAGCTCGGGAAAGTCACGACGATCGCGGTCGGCCGCATTGCGCGTAAGCTGCGTGACGCACAGCTCTGCTTCTCGTTCGACAGAGCCGTCCAAGCAATCGCCGTGCTCGGAGAACCGGCACGCCGGGGGGCACCCGGCGCGACGGCCAGGATGCGCGTCGAATACCTGCGCCCTGGCCCGAGTTCGTGGTGGTCGCTCATCGGAGTGGTAGCGCAACGCATCGGCATCGGCCGCGCTCCGGAAGGCAGCCTGGTGGCCCTGCTCCCGCTAATCCTGATGGCACTGGCGGTGCTGCTGGTGGCGTGGACCATCATCCGACAGCTCGGCCGTGGCCGGCCGGGGCCGGCCCCCCCGATCGCCGGTGCGCAGGCGACTCCGCCGCAGTCAACCTCGCCGCCCGCTGCACCAGCCGCGACTTCCCCGCGGGCGGCGCCGGCGCTCCCCCACTCGCTGGCGGATACACCAGAGGTAATTCCTGTGCACTCGCAACGGGGGGACCGGACCTACCGTGTGCGGTCATCCCTGCGGCGCATCCCAGCGCCAGCCTGGGCCTGCGCCTGCGTGGCCATCTTGAGCGCAGCCAGCTGGTCGATCCTGACGCCACCGTTCCAGGCCCCCGACGAGCCCTCGCACTTCGCCTACGCGCAGATCCTGGCCGAAACCGGTGCGCTGCCGAAATCGGGCGTGTCGGCATACTCGCCACAGGAGACGGCGGTACTCGCCGACCTCAACCACCAGGAAATCCGCTTCAACCAGGCGATCGGGACAATCGCGACAGCCACCCAGCAACGACAACTGCAGCATGACCTGAGCCTGTCCCTCGCGCGCGTGGGGCCGGGCGCCGGGGTGGCGGCCTCCCAGCCACCGCTCTACTACGCGCTGCAAGCGATCCCCTACTACTTGGCGTCTGGGGGCACGCTGCTGGACCAGCTTGCGCTCATGCGCCTGCTGAGCGCACTGCTGGCCGGCTTTACGGCGATCTTCGTGTTCCTGTTCCTGCGCGAGGCACTCCCGGCGGTTCCCTACGCCTGGACCGTCGGCGGACTCTGCACGGCGCTCGCGCCGCTGGTCGGCTTCATCTCGGGCATCGTCAATCCCGATGCCCTGCTCTGCGCGGTCTCGGCAGCGCTCTTCTACTGCCTGGCGCGCGGCTTCCGGCGCGGCCTGACGCTGCGCTTGGCGATCGCGATCGGGGCTCTGACCGCGACCGGCTTCATGACCAAGCTCAACTTCGTCGGCGTGGCCCCGGGTGTCTTCCTCGCGCTGACGCTGCTCGCGCGGCGCGCCGCGCGGACGTCTGGACGCGCGGCCTGGGGCCGGCTGGCCACGGCGGTCGCGATCGGCGTGGGGCCGGGCTGCCTATATGCAGCCATCAACCTGCTCTCCGGCCATGCCGCTTTTGGCCTGCTTTCGACGGGCATCTCCAATACCGGCGCCCACCGGAGCTCACCGCTACAGGAGCTCAGCTACATCTGGCAGTTCTACCTGCCTCGGCTGCCGGGGATGAAGGACTACTTCCCGGGCATCTCGATGATCCGCCAGGTCTGGTTTGACAAGTCCGTGGGCCTCTACGGATGGCTGGACACCTACTTCCCGGAATGGGTCTACACCCTCGCGCTGATCCCGGCGGGGCTGATCGCTGCACTCTGCGGACGTGAGCTGTTGCGCTCGCGTGCCGCGCTGCGCTCGCGGGTCGCTGAGCTCAGTGCCTATGGCGCGATCGGCGCCGGCCTGCTTGTGCTCTTTGGCGCAGACTCCTACCTGGAATCCTCCGCCTTTGCGGGGGCCTACTCCGAACCCCGCTACCTGCTGCCGCTGGCGGTGCTCTTCGCCGCCATCCTGGCCCTGGCGGCGCGGGGTGCCGGCCGCCGCTGGGGACCGGTGGTCGGCGTGCTGCTAATCCTGCTGATCCTCGCACACGACATCTTCAGCCAACTGCTCGTCGTCGGCCGTTTCTACGGCTGATAGACGGCGCTCGCCGCTGCGCGTCCATCTACGCGCCGGGACCTGCCCCTACTTGCTGTTGGCGAAGTACTCGGCGTTGATCTGGGAGTACTTCTGCCACTCGTCGGGCAGCTGGTCCTCCGCAAAGCAAGCGTCCACGGGGCAGGCCTCAACGCAAGCGTCGCAGTCGATGCACTCCTCGGGGTCGATGTAGAGCATCTCGGCAGCGTCGTAGCCGGGCTCGTCGGGCGTCGGGTGGATGCAGTCCACGGGGCAGACCTCGACGCAGGAGTTGTCCTTGGTGCCGATACACGGCTCGGCGATCACGTAGGCCATTCGCTTCCTTCTGGTTCGTTTGCGGGATCTCGGGAGGATGGAAGGCGCACCATTGTACGAAGTCGCACGCGCCCGCCGGAGAAGCCCATGTTATTGGGCTCGCTCGCGCCTTTGCCGGTCGCCCGCGCGCTTGCCGGGCGGCTTCGCCGACGCGGGGCGACTCCGCTAGGTTGTCGAGGCGATGCTGCTGTTGACCGGCGCCACGGGCCAGGTGGGCTCCGCGCTCCTGGCCCGCCTGCTCGCGGAGGGGACGCCGGTGCGCTGCCTGGTGCGCGATCCGCGACGGCTTGGAGCGCGGCGGGTGCGCGTGCAGATCGCCCTGGGGGATCTCGCCGACCCCCCCTCATTTCGCAACGCAATGCGCGGCGTCGACACCGTCGTACACCTCGCGGCCTCGATCCGCGACCAGCGGCGCGGCTCAATCGAGGAGCTCAACGGAATCGCGACGTGGCGGATGGTGCAGGCGGCGGAGCGCGCGGGCGTGCAGCGCTTCTTGTTCTGCTCGGCGCTGGGCGCCTCGGTGCACCATCGCGTGCGCTTCTTCCGCGCGAAGGCGCTAGCCGAGCAGGCGGTGCACGCGGCCGATCTGCACACGAGCGTACTCTCGCCCTCGATCGTCTACGCGCCGGGGGACCGCTGGTTGACGCTGCTCGAACGTTTAGCGCTACTGCCCGCGATGCCAGTCTCCGGCGCCGGGCGTGCGCTCTATCAGCCCATCTGGGTGGAGGACGTGGCCTCCTGCATGCTGGGCGTCCTGCACGGGGCGCCCGAGGGGTCCTCACCGCCTGGGACCGACGCGGCGGCCGACTCGCGGCCGTTCGAACTGGCAGGCCCGCAAACGCTCAGCCACACCGCGATCGTGCGTCTGGTGCTGCACTCCATGGAGCGCCATCGTCCCCTCCTGCATGTGCCGGCCCCGCTGGTCTCGCGCGCACTGCGCCTGCTGGAGAGCGCAGCGGGAGCGCATACCTTTGCGACCTGGGACGAGGCAGAGCTGATGGAGGTTTCGATGCTCTCGCCGCGCGGGACGACCGACGCCGAAGTACTGGGCGTGACGCCGCGGCCAATGGCGGAGATCCTGTCCGCCTCACACGAGCCCAACTGAGACTGGACGGCCTCGGCAAAGCGCACGGCGGGCGCGCGCACGGCGCTCGGGCGGCGCTCCAACCGCCCGAGCCGCTGCCGGTCGCTTTCAGCGGCCGGCTTCTATCCGATCAGGGGCCGCCTTCGATTGCACGACGGCGGTCGTTGCCGGCTTTGTCTTCCAACTCGACGAGAGCGACGGCTTCTTCGTTGCCTATGTATTCAACTTCGAATTTGCATTCTTCTTTGGCTGCGGCGTACACGCCTTCGCAGAGCGCAGCGCCAACCTCTTCGAACTGTTCTTTCGGGAGCTCGAAGACGTCAATGCTTTTGGCTTCTGCGCCGGCAATGGTCGCGGTGACCGTGACGACAGATTTTTGATTTTTTTTGAGCCGCCGCTTGCTGACGGAGAGTAGGAATTCTTTGCTCGGCGCGAAGACTAGAAATTCGAAAGGTTTCCCCGACGCTAGTTTGGGGATGAACATACTTGGCTCACCCCAAACAACGACCCCAAAACAATCATTGTTAGCTGATCTTCAATAAAGATTCTTTCGATATACTTTCTATCGAAAGAAAGGCGACGGACGGGTCTCGAACCCGCACTAACCCGAGTTTAAATCGGGAGTTCTGCCAATTGAACTACCGCCGCCATAGAGCCCCGGTTCGGACTAGACCTCCGGCCGGGGCTCGTTAACGTAGCAGTGAGATTGTGCAGGCTTGTAGCACAATCAGGAGCCGGTCAGCTCGGCGTACGTCAGACGACGGCCAGCGACGGCACGTAGCACAGTCTCGAAGCGTCCGTAATCACTTCGGTCGCATTCGTTATAAGTAAACATGCGCTCATCTAAGTATCGAAACAAATGGTATGGCTCTACGCTGACATAAGTTCCGTGTAGTCCACGCTTAAGCAAACTCCAGAAGTTCTCTAGACCATTTGTATGTACTTGACCATCGACATATCTCTCAGCATGATCGACAACTTGATGGTCAAAATCAGCAGATAGTCCAGAGTATGAATCCAAAGCATCTGTATATACTTTCGATCCAGCTTTGACGTTCTTATGAACCTGAGCGTGCAAAGTTTTACGTTTACGGTCTGGAATGACCTCTGCGCGGACTTCTCCCCCACGCTGGCGCACACCAGCGACGGCGGTCTTGTCCTTGGCTCCAGTTCCGGTGATTTTCCGCTTACGCACATCTTTGTGCATATTGCGTGCCTTCCCACCAATGAATGTCTCATCGACTTCGACAACTCCGTCTAGTTTGTCGAAAGTGTTGGTTTGCATCGCCAAGCGGATACGATGCAGCATGAACCAAGCCGACTTCTGCGTGACTTCGAGCGAGCGGGCCAGCTCGTGCGAGCTGATGCCGTTCTTGGAGTTGGCGATCAACCAGATCGCAGGCAGCCACTTGTCGAGTCCGAGCGCAGAGTCCTCGAAGATCGTGCCCAGCTTCACGCTGTACTGCTTCTTGCACGCCTTGCACTTCCACAGCCGACGGGTTGTCAGGTACGAGTACTCGATGCAGCCACAGCGCGGGCACACCGGCCCGTTGGGCCAACGGAGCTTCGCGACGAACTCCGTACAGATGTCAATGTCCGAGAAGTAGCGAACAGCCTCAATGAGGCTTTTGGGACGTCCTGACTGGCTCATGTAGATGAGTCTACTACGTCAGGCTCGGTGAGTCAAGTACCTAGCGGATTCCGTCCAGCAGCTTCGCAGGCGGGATTCCAAGTGCTCTAGCGAGCTTGACGATCGTCGCCAACCTTGGATCTCGCTGGGAGCGCTCCAGGCGGCTGATCTCGCTCATATTGAGGTTGCAGCCTTCGCCAAGAGCTTCCTGACTCAGGTTCAGGCGCTTGCGTTCGGCTCGCAGATTGGCAGCGAAGGTCTCGCGGGCGTCCATGCAGACGATGCTCGCTGCATCAAGCCAAAAGCTCTAGGGCCAAAACCTCAAATCTTCTGGTAGGGTCCACGCGCTTGTTCTACATGGAGCGGCTGTCCTGGCAGCCGACATATCTACAAGGGGAGACGACCCTCTATGAAGCTCACAGCCATATGGAGCGCCGTTGCGGCGCTGTTCATCGCGATCGGGGCTTTCGTATCGAGCCACCACACGAGCACGCCTCAGATCGAGCCCAGCTCATTCAGCTCAGTCAACGTCACGTATGTCACATCTCGATCTATCGGCATCGAACCAGGCGAGCAAGCTGGTGGCTTCGCTACATGCCCATCAGGGCAGATCGCGGTTGGTGGTGGCGGCTACGGCAGCAGCGCCAATCCCGCGCAGAACATGGACGCTTCAGAGCCGCGTAAGGGATCAGGAAGCTCAGTCCCCAACCAGTGGGCAGCCTTCTTTAACAACGGCACAGGAACACCGGATTCCTTCATCGTGTATGCAGTATGCATATCGCCCGCACACGCCAACGTAGCCGGATCGTTCGTTCAGCACTAGACGCAGAAGAAAGGCCGGAAGTATTTACTTTTTCCGGCTATTTCTTTCGCTTCTCGTCTATCTCTGACTTTGGCACTTGAACTATCTGTGAAGCTAGTTTCTTAAAATTGGCAAACTCATCGTCTGTTAAAGCAACATCGAGAGTGGCCGCCGGTTCTCGACGTTGGCGCTCCACCTCTTCATCCCTCCATTGCCTGCGCATCCTTACGACCTCGGGGTTCTCAAGCAGCTCTCCAAGCTTCCATGACGGAACAACTGTCATGATACCAGAGTTTTGCTCGACATAAGACTCTTCATTCCCGATACGGGGTTTCTTATCTTTGTCAAGTACGCGCTTATAGTCGGTGAAATGTCCTGAATCAATACCCAAAAGACCAAAGCTAATACTTTCTGTGGTAGGTACGCCACTTTTATCAGGAGTCCACCATGTATCACGTAGACTAAAAGGGGGGATATAAAGAAAGATAGGCGAACCACTAAACCCACTCAACGAGCGCGCCTCGATCAAATAGCTTTCTACGTCGATTCCTCGCTGATGCTTAATCGGCTCGTACGGCATCATTGCGATGCTTCCGAATCGGACTACTGGAAGATTGCGTTGATTGCCCTCATGGTTTACAAAGCGTCCGATGATAAAAACATCGTCACCTGGTCCGATATTAGCATCCGCAATAGCTTCTTCTGACAGAAGCCACTCACCACAGGGTAACGCATGAAAACGATATAGATCATCTGTCTTTAATCCGAGTGGACAGATAGTGACATCATCTCCGTCAGGATGATGAAACCATTGATCTGATACAATATCTATAACCTTTTTAGTTCCATCTTGTGTATTAAGTCTTATGACCGGGGATTTACCCTCTCGTACTACGTGGCTATTAGTCACGGCATAGATCGCAGGAGTATCTATTCCGTCCATAGATACCGATACCAGGAATCCAGAACCTCCGGCGCGCGCTCCTTGTTCAGCAGCTTCTACCGTGGGATATAGGTAGATGACGCAATCCAACAGCTCGTCAGGAATGCGCGGCACTACAGGTCTCCAGTATTCGTAGGGCGATCCGTCGGTCGCATGACCGACTAGGGGTCCGATCCATCGTCGCATCCTACCTCACGCTCCTCGGTGAGTCAAGTATGTCATTGCCCTAGTTTGAGCAGCGCCGCACCTTTGAATTCCGCTGCGCTGCTGCCCAATTTTAGTTCCCCAGATTTTTCTAAGATATTCGCCTTGACTTCCTGCAGCGTCTCTTCTTCCTCCCCTGACGGAAGCTTCGCGGTCATTTTGCCGGTGAGCGGTTGCGTGCCCGCGAGAGCACATGTGGCGCCTTCGTATTTTATAGTCGCGAACAGGGTGCCGCTCTGAGGGGTGAATGTCGCCGTGTCCTGCAGACTCTGTTCGGTGAGTTCAGCTGTGACCGGGACCGTGGCAATCGAGCTCGGCACGGTGCAGCTTCCGCTGCCTTTGCATTCGTTGAAAGTAATCTTGCTCGCCGCCAGCTTGTTCGGCGACTTGATTTCGCCGCCCGCGGTGGTAAGCGTGCTGACGGTACATTCGACGGTCACGCCCCCGGCTTTCAGCTTGACGTGTTCAGCCACCGAGGCCGTTGTGGCAAGCGCGGCCGTCCCAGTCAACACCGTGCCATTCACATACCAGGCGGCGGACGCCGCTTGAGTGGCAGCCGCGCTGAGGACGACGGCAGCCAGTAGCACAGCGACTCTCGCCGCTGTAGTTGTCGATCTGGACATCGTATTGGTCTTCCCTTCCTTCCTGGTCTTGGGCCCCACGCTGCGCGCGGGGAGGAATGAAAGACGCTCTCCCCCTCGGCTCGAGTCCTCTTCGTTATCTAAATGCGCGCATCCACATTGCGGCCGGAGCCTGTGGCTTACGCATCCCTGAGTATCCAGCCGATCGCGCCGGCGTCAAGCGCCGCGTTACCCAGACATGTCGCTTGCGGGCCACCCAGGCCGCAAGCGACTCGGTTCCTCAGCGAGGAGCGTTGTTCCGCAAACGGACAATCCGACGCGAGATAGAGACAAAGCTCACACAGCTTCGCTATAGCGGCACGCGACGGGCGCTCCAGGGCCGCGCCTCCTCCAGTTGGGTGGAGAGCGCGAGCAGCGTGGCCTCCTGCGCGGGACGCCCGACGAGCTGCACAGCGAGCGGCAATCCGTCCTCACCATGAAAGAGCGGCAGCGAGATACCGGGCTGGCCGCTGGCGTTGAACACGGGCGTAAACGGAGTGAAGAGACCTGAGCGCGTGAAGGTCTCCATCGGATTGGGTGCGGCTGAGTCGAGTGTCCCCAGCGGGAGCGGGCGCTCGGCCAGCGCCGGCGTGAGCAGCACGTCGTAGGGCTCCAGGAACTGCACCAGCTGGCGTGTGAAGGCCTGCAGCCTGACGGTCGCCCCGAAGCCTTCGACGGCATTCAGTTTCTTGACCATCGAGAAGATCGCCCAGCTCATCGGCTCCATGTCCTCAGCTACGGGGTCTCTGCCGGCGACGATCCCCGAGAAGGCGATCGAAAGGCCGATGTGCGTGCAGAAGACAGCGCCAAAGAGCTCTGTGAGGCCCTCAATCTGCCACGGCGGGGTGACCTCCTGTACATCGTGCCCGAGTTCGCGCAGCAGCCCCGCGGCCTCGCCGACGGCGCTCGCGCAGAGCGGATCGACGACGGCGTCGGGCACCGGCGGCAGCGTGGTCGCGGCGATCCGCAGCCGGCCGGGACGCTCGGCCGCGGCGGAGGCGAAGGACTGCGTCGGCGGCGGCGCCCAGTTTGCGTCCCCGACCTCGTAGCCGGCGAGCACGTCGAGGATCGCGGCGGTGTCTCCGACGGTGCGGGTCAGGACGCCGTCGATCCCAAGCATCGACTCGCCCAGTTCCGGCGCGGCGGAGATGCGCCCGCGCTGTGGCTTGAGGCCAACCAGGCCGCAGCACGCCGCGGGGATCCGGATCGAGCCGCCGCCGTCGTTGCCGTGTGCGACCGGCACCATCCCGGCAGCGACGGCCGCCGCGGCTCCACCGGAGGAACCCCCCGGGGTGCGCTGCAGGTCCCAGGGGTTGCGCGTCGGGCCGAACAGGCGCGCCTCGGTGGTCGGCAGGATGCCGTACTCGGGCAGCGTCGTAGAGCCGACGACGATGAACCCGGCCTGCTTCAGGCGCCGTGTGACGTTGTGGTCGTAGTCAGCGGTGAAGTCCTTCATCAGCGAGCAGCCATAGGTCAGCCGCAGGCCGCTTACGGGCCGGTTGTTCTTGATCGCGATCGGGACCCCCGCAAACGGGCGCTCGTCGCCCGGGCCGATCTCCTGCGCGGCGGCCAGCGCGCGCTCGGCGTCTACCTCCACGAAGGCGTTCAGCCGCGGGTTCAGCTCCTCGATGCGCTCCAGCGAACTCTGCACGAGCTCACGCGCGGAGATCTCCCCGGAGCGCACCATTGCGGCGAGCTCCTGCGCCGGGTGGAACATCAGATCGCTGTCGGGCACGGTTCCTCCTCCGATGGTGGATGCGCGGGCTGGCGCCCGTCGTGGGTGCAGCCTAACCCCGCGGCGGTCGTGGCTGGTTGCGCGGCCTTTTCCTGCGACGATATGCACCTGCCCACAAGGCACCCACCCCGTCAAGCAGCGAGCCCAGAAAGCGAGTGCCATGAGCGCGGTTGAACAGCAGGAAGAGGTCCGCTCGGGCCTTGAAGGCGTCGTCGCCTTCGCCACCGAGATCGCAGAGCCCGACAGAGCCGGTGGCGCGTTGCGCTATCGCGGCGTCGACATCGAGGACCTGGTGGGGGCGGTCCCCTACGAGCAGGTCTGGGGCCTATTGGTCGACGGCCACTTCAAACCGGGGCTACCCCCGGCCGAACCGCACTCGCTGACGGTGCGTTCGGGCGACCCGCGTGTCGACGTGCAGGCGGCGCTCGCGATGCTCGCGCCGGAGTGGGGCTTCAACCAGCTGATCGACATCTCCGACGAGCAGGCGCGCGACAGCCTCGCGCGCGCCTCGGTGATGGCGCTCTCGTTCGTCGCGCAGTCCGCGCGTGGCGTCGGACATCCGCCGGTGCCCCAGGGCGAGATCGAGCGCGGACGCTCGATTCCCGAGCGCTTCTTGATCCGCTGGCGCGGCGAGGCCAACCCGGACCATGCCAAGGCAATCGACGCCTACTGGATCTCGGCGGCCGAGCACGGCGTCAACGCCTCGACCTTCACGGCCCGCGTGGTGGCCTCCACCGGCGCGGACGTCGCCGCAGCGCTGTCGGCCGCGGTCGGAGCGCTGTCGGGCCCGCTGCACGGAGGCGCCCCCTCGCGCGTGCTGAAGATGCTCGACGAGGTCGAACGGACCGGCGACGCCGAGAGCTGGGTCAAGGCCGCCCTCGACCGCGGCGATCGACTGATGGGCTTCGGTCACCGCATCTACCGTGCCGAAGACCCGCGCGCGCGCGTGCTGCGGCGTACCTGCAAGGAACTGGGCTCACCCCGCTTCCAGGTCGCCGAGGCGCTCGAGCAAGCCGCGCTGGCCGAGCTGCAGGCACGTAAGCCCGATCGCGTGCTGGCGACCAACGTCGAGTTCTGGTCGGCGGTCGTGCTCGACCTCGCCGAAGTGCCGGCGGAGCTCTTTACGCCGATGTTCGCCTGCGCGCGTGTCGCGGGCTGGTCGGCGCACATCCTCGAGCAGAAGCGCGAAGCGCGGCTGATCAGGCCGACCGCGAAGTACATCGGGGAGCCCTCACGACCGATCACATCAGTCGGCTAGTCAGAAACATTGCAACAAAGGCACTTCTGAATGTGCCACTATGCGCCGCGTAAGGTGCTTGGGCACCTCCTCATTGGCGATGGGCCAGGCTAGCGGGGCCAAGGCCCAGATGCCAGGCGAGGGACCGGCGCACCCGCCCCCCCAGGGCTAGTACCGCAATGAGGGCCCAGCACGAAGCCGGGCCCTCATTGTGGTTAAGGCGTTCAGCGCGTAAGCGCTGGCTACATCATCCCGCTCATGTCGGGCATGCCACCGCCGGCACCGCCACCGCCGCCTTCCTTCTCGGGCACCTCGGCGACGATCGCCTCGGTGGTGAGGATGTTCTTGGCGATCGACGCGGCGTTCTGCAGCGCCGAGCGGGTGACCATCGCGGGGTCGATGACGCCCGCGGCGACGAGATCGACGATCTGATTCGTAGATGCGTTCAGGCCGTGACCTTTCTTGGCCTTGCGCACGTCGTTGACCACCACGGAGCCCTCCAGGCCCGCGTTCTCGGCGAGCTGGCGCAGCGGCTCCTCGAGTGCCCGCAGCACGATCCGTGCCCCGGTGCGCTCGTCATCGGAGCCGTCAGCGTCGTGGTCCTGCTGGTCGACCTTGATCGACGCGGCGGCCTGCAGCAGCGCTACACCGCCACCGGGCACGATGCCCTCCTCGAGTGCCGCCCGGGTTGCCTGCAGGGCGTCCTCGACGCGGTGCTTCTTCTCCTTCATCTCCGTCTCGGTGGCCGCGCCAACCTTCACCACGGCGACACCGCCGGAGAGCTTGGCCAGGCGCTCCTGGAGCTTCTCACGATCGAAGTCCGAGTCGGTGTTCTCGATCTCGGCTTTGATCTGATTGATGCGACCTTTGATCGCGGCTGCGTCACCGGAGCCGTCGACGATCGTGGTGTTGTCCTTGCCCACGACCACGCGACGGGCGCGCCCGAGCTGGGAGACCTGCGTGTTCTCCAGCTTCAGACCCAGCTCCTCGGTGATCACCTCGGCGTTGGTGAGGATCGCGATGTCCTCGAGCATGCGCTTGCGACGGTCGCCGAAGCCGGGAGCCTTGACGGCCACGCCGGTGAACGTCCCGCGCAGCTTGTTGACGACCAGCGTCGCGAGCGACTCGCCCTCGACGTCCTCGGCGATGATCAGCAGCGGCTTGCCGCTCTGGATCACGGCCTCGAGCACCGGCAGCACGTCGCGAACCGAGCCGATCTTCTGGTTGGCGATCAGGATGTAGGGGTCCTCGAGGGTTGCCTCCATACGGTCCTGGTCGGTGACCATGTAGGGCGAGATGTAGCCCTTGTCGAACTGCATGCCCTCGGTGAACTCGAGGTCCATGCCGAACGTCTGGCCCTCCTCGACGTTGACGACGCCGTCCTTGCCGACCTTCTCGATCGCATCGGCAATCACGTCGCCGATCTCCTCGTCGCCGGCCGAGATCGTCGCGACGCGCGCGATCTGCTCCTTGCCGGAGACCGCCTTGGACTGCGAGGCGATGTTCTTGACGACCTGGTCGACTGCCTTCTCGATGCCGCGCTTGAGCGCCAGCGGGTTAGCGCCGGCCGCGACGTTCTTCAGGCCCTGACGCACGATCGCCTGTGCCAGCACGGTCGCGGTCGTCGTGCCGTCACCGGCGACGTCGTTGGTCGCCGTGGCGACCTCCCTGACCAGCTGCGCGCCTTGGTTCTCGAAAACATCCTCGACCTCGATCTCACGCGCGATCGTGACACCGTCGTTAGTGATCGTGGGGGCGCCGAACTTCTTG
>DASXZV010000004.1:0-1680 GCA_036501715.1 Solirubrobacteraceae bacterium
GTTCGTCGACTGGCTCGAGTTCAGCGGGGCCGAGCTGGACCCAGGCGACTCAAGGCAGCTAGCGGCGACGGCCGCGGTGGAGCTCGAAGCCAGCCGGCGGGACCCCTACCGCCAGCTCAGCCGCGTCTTCCACCTCGTGGGGCGCAAAGCCCCGGCCTTATCCATCCCTGGGGGAGGGGTGAGCCTGGGGCAGTCAGCCGCTTTCGTTCGGAATGAACATCAAGATGATCCGGAACGACTTCGGCCTACTTTCCCAGCGCACGTGACCGACTTCGCGCCGGTCAGCCCAGGTCCCCTGGGACGGCAGCCGGCTCCTGCTGGTTTCCCAGCGTCTGGCCCTGGTGCCGGTGAACGCGCTTGCTCGCCAGGCTCGCGAGCACGCCGGCGAGGGAAAGCGCGAACATGAAGCCGCAGGTCCCCCGGTAGCCGACGGCGAGCAGCGCCTCGGTGCGCGCCGAGGCGAGGCCGATCGTCCCCGCGTACACGGCGCGCCGCGCGCCGACAGGCAGGGGAGTGGCGAGCAGGGTCAGGCAGATGGCCGTGCCGACGACCGAGGCGGAGTTCTGCACCATGAGCCTGACGGCGTTGATGACCCCGAGCCTGTCGGCCGGCGTGCCCGCCAGGATCGAGGTGATCGCGCACCTGCACGACAAGTACGGGTGCCCGGTAATCCTGGCCGTGGTCTGCAGCAAGCGGTCGACCGCGCTATGGGCGCGCGCGCCCATCGAGATCGGGCTTCCCGGCCTGGTCTGCGTGACGGCCCGTCTCGTGGTGTTCGGGCCGGACAACGTGCCTGCCATCACCGACCCGGCAGAGGCGGCAGATGACGTGACGCTGGCGGTGTTCTCGGCGCTCACGCACAGTCGCAGACCGGATGTGAGTGGCATACTGGAAGCACTGGCGACCGCGCTGGCCACGATCGACGAGGAGTCCGCCGCGAACCTGGCGGAGTTTACCGAGACGGGGCTCGGCGACACCGCCGGCCGGCAGATTTGGAGGGCACTGATGGCGACCCGGACGTTCCCGTTCGTATCGGAAATGCGCCTGCAAGCTCTTGAAGAGGGCCGCGAAGAGGGGCGGGCCGAAGGGCTTGCCGCAGCTATCGTCAGGGTCCTTGAGCGCCGCGGCATCGAGGTCGATGACGCCTCGCGCGCACGGATCGTGTCGTGCGGCGACGGGGACACCCTCGACGTATGGCTCGACCGCTCGGTCGTGGTCGCCACGGCCAGCGATTTGTTCGCTTAGCGGTCACGCCGGTAACCGGGCCGGTGAGCCTGGTGATCGCGAGCGAGTGACGCGCCGCCTGCGGGGTTCCCGGGATAAAGCTTGGCTTTTCGTAATGAGCCGCGATCTTCTTCGCTCTGCGCAGCGAGTATTGACGACGGCAGATATTTCACCTTCCTTACCTGCACGTTGCAATTGCAATGTGCAGGTGCACTGTGCGAGCCGACTGGTAATCTTTGTCCCGCGCTGTGCCGCGTGTTCCTAAAGTTAACAAGGAGGCAAAAACCATGCCCGCCAGCAACGGAATGCCAGCCGATCAACTACCAGTGACCTGGCAGAAAAGCAGGTGGAGCAACCCGAGCGGGAACTGTGTCGAGGTAGCGGCACTCCCGGACGGCGAGATCGCCGTGCGCAACTCCCGTCACCCGTCTGGTCCCGCCCTCGTCTACACCCGCG
>DASXZV010000005.1:0-2886 GCA_036501715.1 Solirubrobacteraceae bacterium
ACCGATCTGGAGGGTCCGGTCTGCCGCTGCCAGCTGGCGGGAAAGCAGTTCCAGCAGGTAGCCCATGACCGGACCCACCACGAAGACGCACAGCGCGCCGGCCAGCGGCCAGGGCCACCCTTGCACGTCGTGCAGTTCGTAAAAGACGAATACGGACACCGACGCGAGCGCGCCGTAGGCGAAGTTGAAGATGCCCGATGTCTTGTAGGTCAGCACCAGGCCCGTGGCGGCGAGTCCGTAGATCGACCCTACGGACAGCCCGATGACCACAAATGGCAGGAACTGAGCCACGTCAAGCCCTTTCAACCGTCAGCGGAACCTGGTGCATCTCATTAAGCGGCGGGGACGCAGCTCGGAGTGGCCCCGTTCGGGAGCGTGAACTTCTGGCTCTTGATCTGGATGGTGAAGTAGCAGCCCTCGGTCTTGTTCTTCGGGTTGGTGTAGGTAAGGCCGGCGGACATCCCGCCGAGGGTCTCGTTCTTGAACTTCGCCAGGCCGGCGAGGATGTCGGCCGAGGTGGGTATCCCGGTAGCGCCGCTCAGCTTCACGGCCTCCTGGAACATCAGCCCGGAGACCCAAGCGTCGGTCGCGGTCAGCGGCTCCTGGACGCTGGGGCTGTTGAGGTTGACGCTGGGGGCGTACTGCTTCATGGCCGCGTTGAAGTCAGCCATCGCCGGGGCGGTCGAGAACCATGGCAGCGTCGGGGCACTGGTGAACGCGTTGTTGAAGGCGGCCGACTGCAGGTAGCCGGCGCCGATCGCCTCACCGGGGATGATGTAGCTCGGTGAGTAGTTCTGGCGCTGGCAGTCGCCGGCGATGACCTGCCCCTCGGAAGAGGTGGGAACGAGCAGGATGAGCCCCTTCACGCCCTTCTGTTCCGCGGCGAGGCAGCTCGCCGTGTAGTCGGTGGCGGTCGAGCTGACGAGACCGCCGTAGGTATAGGGGATACCGGCCCCGCCGAACACGGCCTTCGCGAGGGTGTTGGCGGCGGCGCACTGCGCGGCCTCCGAGCACGCCAGCGAGCCGACCGCGGTAATGCCGAGCTGCTTGGCGCTGATGGCGAGCGAGGACATGTCCTGGATCGCGGTCAGCCCCTCGGGGTAGAACATGGAGTCAGAGACCCACGGTTCGAGCGTGAAGACGCTGCCGCCGAGGACGGGGATCTTCTGCTGGTCCAGGTAGCTGGCGTAGCCGGCGTTCAGCGAGCCGTCCTGGTTGCTGACAAAGGCGATCACGTGGTCCTGCTGGACGAGCTGCTTGACCAGGGAGACCGCCTGGGCCTGGTCGCCCTTATTGTCCTCCACGATCAGCTTGACGGGGTGGCCGTTGATGCCGCCGTGCGCGTTGACCCAGCTGGCCCAGGCCTCGATCGCGGGTCGGCCGGGATCCGTGAACCCGCCCGCGGCGTTCTCTGTGTAGGTACCGACGCTGCCGATGACAATCGGCGTCCCTGTGGCGGTGGATCCTGTCGCACTGCCGGCTGCTGCTGGTGAAGTGGTACTGCTGCTGCTACTGCCGCTGCTGCTGCAGGCGGCCACGCCGGCGGCGAACGCGATCGCGGCGCACGCGGTTGCTAGTCGTCGGTACTTCATTACGGCCTCCAAAGAGGGATTAAAATTTCTCACTCGTCGCCGGCAGGCGTCGAGTGCTGCGCGTAGAGAGCGAAGATCTGGTCCTCGTCGAGCTCGCCAGCGGGGCCGCTGTAGACGATCCTGCCCTGGCTGAGCAGGTAGACGGCCGAGGCGATCGCGAGGGCACGGTTGGCGTACTGCTCGACGATGAGGAGCGAGACGCCTTCACCGGAGATGCGTTCGAGGAATGCGAAGATCTGGTCGACGATCACCGGCGCGAGGCCCAGTGACGCCTCGTCGACGAGAACCAGGCGCGGCTGCGCGAGGTAGGCGCGCATGAGCGCGAGCATCTGCTGCTCGCCGCCGCTCAGTGTTCCCGCGAGCTGTTTCCCTCGCTTGGTCAGCTGCGGGAACTCCTGGCTCGTGCGGTCCATGATTTCTGACTTGTGGGCACCGCGTGGTGCCTGGAGCAGCAGGTTCTCGCGCACGCTAAGCGACGGGAAGATGCTGCGGCCTTCCATGATGTGGCAGATACCGAGGCTGGCCCGACGGCTCGGGCTCACCGCTGTCACGTCCTTGCCATTGAGCAGCACCCGGCCACTGCGCGGGCGGAGCAGCCCCGAGGCCATCCGCATGGTCGTGCTCTTGCCCGCGCCGTTCGGCCCGAGCAACGCGACTACCGAGCCCGATGGGATCGAGAGCGAGACGTCGCGGAGAACGGTGGTCCCGCCATATCCGCCCTCGATGCCCTGAAGCTCTAGCATCGGGCGGACCCGTTGCCCGGGGGCCGCACAGCAAGAGGTGTACGCACTTAGCAACTCCTAAGTTGCCGTTGTCCCACCTGGCGTTCCCAGGCGGTTGCACGCACAGTAGAACTTTCTGACGGCGTGGTCAACAGTGTTCACGCTGTCCTTTATGGCAAATGGGCGACCATGAGCGAAGGGATTATGACAGTTGTGTCACGAAAAGGCGACAGCCTTTCCTGTCGCGGCAGGCCGTTCTACCGGGGCAGGCCGAGAACCTGCTCGGCGATGATGTTTCGCTGGACCTCCGAGGTCCCGGCGTAGATGGTGCCTGCCCGCGCGTTCAGCGAGACCTGCCACCAGGTGTTGCTCGACGCGGGGTCGCTGCCCGGGTCGTCGGCGCGGGACGCCCTGCTTGGCCCCTTCCCGGCGGGAATCAGCCCGGCCAGGCCCTCGATGTCGAGGGCGAGCTGGGTGACCTGCCGGTGGTACTCGCTCCAGTACAGCTTGCTGACCGAGGCGACCGCGCTCATCTCCTCGCCGTCGAGCACGTCGGTGAGGATGCGGTACCC
>DASXZV010000006.1:0-1517 GCA_036501715.1 Solirubrobacteraceae bacterium
TTTCCGTAAGCGTTCAGTTGGTTGGGGGACATAGTCGGGGTGTGTCGAACCTGTTGGTGTGGAGCGTGTGGAGGCGGAGGCGATCTATGACCAGGGCCGGGAGGTCGTGGTGGAGGTGCTTCTGCGGATGGATCGTCAGATCCAGATGCTTACTGAGCGTGTCGCTCGTCAGGATGAGCGGATCGCGGTGCTTGAGCGGCGGCTGAATCGCAGTTCGCGGAACTCGTCTTCGCCGCCGAGCGCTGATGCGCCGAGCGTGTCGGCGCGGCGGGGGAAGGATCCCTCGGGTCGCAAACAGGGTGCCCAGCCTGGGCACGAGGGCAAGGGCCGGCCATTGTTGCCGGCATGGGCGGTGGATCGGGTGGTCGAGTATTGGCCCGATCGCTGTGAGTGCGGGCACGCCTTCGCGCGAGACGAGCGCTTGGCGGTGGGCGAGCCGGTGCGCTGGCAGGTCGAGGAGCTGCCCGTGATCTCGGTACAGGTCACTGAGCACCAGTGCTATCGAGTGTGCTGCCCGGGTTGCGGGCGCCGCCGCCGGGCCGAGCTGCCCCCGCATATCGCCCAGAGTGCTTTCGGTCCGCGCTTTCAGGCGGCCGTCGCGACGCTCTGCACCCGAAACCGTGTCTCTCGCCGTGATGTGGTGGAGCTCTGCGAGCAGCTGTTCTCCTCGAGAATCAGCACGGGGACGGCGGACGCGATCCTCGCCCGCGCCAGCGAGGCGCTGGTTGACCCGCACGCCGATCTGCTGGCAGCGCTTCGTGGTGCGGGCGCAGTGAATATGGATGAGACGGGTTGGCGGACCGCGGGGGAGCGCCGCGCGCTGTGGGGCATCTTCGACCAGCGCCATGCCTATCTACACGTCGCCCCAGACCGCCACGAGGACCACGCCAAGACTCTCCTCGCCGACACGAAGGCGATCGTGACGTCTGACCGCTGGTGGGCCTACGCGCACCTGCCGTTGGCGCGCCGCCAGCTCTGCTGGGCGCATCTGAAGCGCGATTTCGCCGCGCACGCCGAGGGTCTGGCAGCGGAGAAAGAGTTCGGCGAACACGGCCTGAAGCTCTCAGAGCGAGTGTTCTGGGCCTGGGAGATTTTCCAGAACACCAACGACCGGCGTGAACTGAAGCGCACAATCGACGGACTACAGAGAGATTTCAAGCCGATCATCCAGGGCTACGCGTCAAAACGGGCACGCAACAAGTACTGCCGCGGGATGGCCCGCAACCTCATCAAGGCATGGCCCGCCTTGTGGACCTTCGCCGCTCACCCCGGCCTCGAGCCCACCAACAACCACGCCGAGCGCTCCCTACGAGGCGCGGTCATCTACCGCAAGCTTAGCCTCGGAACCCAATCCGAAGGCGGCGAACGCCGCATCGAGCGGCTCCTCTCCGCACACACCACCTGCCGCCTACAAGGCCGCTCGCTCTTCATCTACCTCACCGAAACACTCACCGCCCACGCCCGCGGAGACCCCGCCCCACTACTCACCTGAACACCCCAACCAACTGAACGCTTAC
>DASXZV010000007.1:0-82323 GCA_036501715.1 Solirubrobacteraceae bacterium
GGGGGCGACGCGCGCAGCCCAGTTCACACGCGTAGGGGTGCACGCGCACCAGGACGTCGCGAGCGCCGTCCCGATCGTCATTCACGGTGACGCGGCCTTCCCCGCGCAGGGGGTCGTCGCCGAGACGCTGAACCTGCAGACGCTCGACGGCTACGCGGTCGGCGGCACCCTGCACCTGATCACCAACAACCAGGTCGGCTTCACCACCGACCCCGACGACGCACGCTCCACGCGCTGGGCCTCGGATCTGGCCAAGGGCTTCGACGTGCCGATCATCCACGTCAACGCCGACGACGTGCCGGCCTGCATGAGCGCCGTGCGCCTCGCCTTCGCCTTCCGCAAGGAATTCGGCCACGACGTGTTGATCGACCTGATCGGCTACCGGCGCTTCGGGCACAACGAGTCCGACGAGCCCGCCTACACCCAGCCGGAGATGTACGCCAAGATCAAGGGCCACAGGCGCGTCTCGGAGCTGTGGGCCGAGCGCCTGACCGCCGACGGCGTCGTCTCCAAGGAGCAGGTCGACCAGCTCGCGCAGGGCGTCTGGGACAACCTCACCAATCTGCACCAGCGCTTGAAGAGCAGGATCGCGGCTGCCGCCGAGCAGGACTCGGACGGCAGTACCGGCGAATACCAGCTCGACCGCTCTCCCAGCCCCGAAGTGCAGACCGCGGTACCGGCCGAGCGCCTGCGCGAGCTCGGCCGCGAGCTGCTGCGCACACCCGAGGGCTTTACCGTGCACCCCAAGCTCGTCAAACAGCTGGAGCGCAGGCGCGCGGCGCTCGAGGAGCAGTCCGCGGGCGCCGAGGACCCCGCGCGCCTGGATTGGGCGCACGGCGAGGCGCTCGCATTTGCCTCGCTCTTGACCGATGGCACCCCGATCCGCCTCACCGGCCAGGACACCGAGCGCGGCACGTTCAGCCAGCGCCACATGGTCCTGCACGACGCCAAGACCGGGCAGACCTTCTGTCCGATCCAGAGCCTGCCCGACGCACTGGCACCGTTTGAGCTGCACAACAGCCCACTCTCGGAGCTCGCCTGCATGGGCTTCGAGTACGGCTACAGCCAGGAGGCTCCGGAGACGCTAGTCCTGTGGGAGGCGCAGTTCGGCGACTTCGTCAACTCCGCGCAGGTGATCGTCGACCAGTTCATCGTCTCGGGCCTGGCCAAGTGGGGACAGACCTCGCGCCTGACGCTGCTACTGCCGCACGGCTACGAGGGCTCCGGCCCGGAGCACTCCTCCGCGCGCCTCGAGCGCTTCCTCGCGGTCGCCGCCGAGGGCAACATCCGCGTCGCCAACCTCACCACGCCCGCCCAGTACTTCCATCTGCTGCGCCGCCAGGCGCTGATCGCCAAGCAGCGCCCGCTTGTGATCATGACCCCCAAGTCGCTGCTGCGCCTGCCCCAGGCCGGCAGCGATATCGCCGAGCTCGCCGAGGGCAGCGCCTTCCAGTCGGTGATCCCCGAGCCAGGTGTGCAGGACGAGCAGGTCACGCGCCTAGTGATGTGCACCGGCAAGATCTACTACGACCTCGTCGGCCACCCCGACCGCCAGGACAACGCGGGCGTGGCCGTCGGGCGCGTGGAGCTGCTCTACCCGTTCCCCGAGCTTCCGATCCGCGAACTGATCGGCCGCTACCCCAACCTGCGCGAGGTCCTGTGGGTACAAGAGGAGCCGCGCAACATGGGTGCGCGCGCACACATGGCCCCGCGCCTGATGCAGATCATGCCCGAGCAGATCCATTTCGGCTACATCGGGCGGCCCGAGCGCGCGAGCCCCGGCGAGGGCTACCCGGCGGCGCACATCGCCGAACAGAGCCGCATCGTGCGCACCGCCCTGGACCTGAGCATCGACACCTCGCAGTACCCCCGCAAGCCCCCGGGGGAGCGCTGAAACGATGCTCTGGCGACGCTTCATGAACATCCTGCGCCAGCGCCGCCGCAAGCGGCGCATGCGCTGAGCGCTCCCCACCCGCGCGACGGGGCGCCGCGATGAACCTTGAGAGTCCCGCCGCGCAGCGCATCCTGGCCCGCGTGCGCGTGATCCCTCCGGGATTCGTGCGCACCTATGGCGACTGCTCGCCCGGCGCACCGCGCATCACGGGCGCGGTACTCGCGGCCTGCCACGACGAGACGCTGCCGTGGCATCGCGTGGTGCGCGCCGACGGGTCGCTGACGCAGGGCGCACGCCAGCGCGCCCTGCTCGACGTCGAGGGCGTTCCGTTCCGCGGCGAGCGCGTCGAGATGCGCCTCGCGCGCCTGCACGACCTGTAACTCCCCCAAAAAGTCGCGACAGGCTACTGATAGCCTCGCGACGAATGCACATCGCGAACGTCTACGAGAGCCCATCCCGTGAGGTCGCCAACGGCCATCTGCGGGGTGTGTGGCGCGATCTGGGACGCGACGCGGGCACGCGCACGGTCGGACTGCGGCGCATCGCGATAGCGCCGGGGTACTTCTCCACCCCGGCCCACGAGCACGGCGCCGACGAGGAGATCTTCTTCGTGCTCGACGGAGCGGGCCTACTGTGGCAGGAGGGCAAGACCTACGAGGTGCGGCGCGAGGATTGCATCGTGCACAAGCCGCGCCGTGGCGCGCACACGCTGCGTGCCGGCGAGACGGGCCTCGACGTGCTGGTCTTCGGCCAGCGCCGCGACCCTGCGCTGAGCGCCCTGCCGCGCGCCGGCGTCGCCTGGTCCTTCCCGCGCTGGGTCGAGCTCGCCGGCGGCGACTCGCCCTTCGCCCGCGAGGCCGCCGCCGGCGCTCCGGACTGCCCGCCACCAGAACCCGAGCGCCCGCGCCACTTAGTCGCGCTCGCCGACGTACCCGCAATCTTTGGCGGCCGCGCGCGGCGCGCGGGCCAGGCCGCGGGCGCCTCGGCGACGGGCCTCAACCACGTCGTGCTCGCCCCCGGCGGACAGGGGGCGCCGGCGCACTGTCACTCCGTCGAGGAGGAGCTGTTCGTCGTGCTCGACGGGAGCGGCGTGCTGGAACTATGGGGACGCGGCGCCGAGCAGCCCGAGGAGCATCCGCTGCGCGCGGGCGACGTCATCTCGCGACCCGGCGGAACCGGTGTCGCGCACGCACTGCGCCCCGGCGAGCAGGGGATCACCTACCTGGCCTACGGCACGCGCGAGCCCAGCGACATGTGCTTCTACCCGCAATCCGGGCGCGTCTCGCTGCGCGGCCTCGGCATCGCGCTGCGCTCGCCCGAGATCGAGCACCTGCCCGAACTCTGAGCGGCTAGCGCCCCCGCCAGACCGGCTCGCGCTTCTCCTTGAACGAGCTCGCGCCCTCCTTGGCGTCCTCGGAGGCGAACACGGGCCCGGAGATCGCGCCTTGGCGCTCCCACATCTCGGCGGTTGGCCAGTCGAACTGCTCCTGCAAGATCTGCTTGGAAGCGACGAGCGCGAGTGGCCCGTTCTTGGCGACGGCCGCCGCGAGCTCCAGTGCGACCGCCACCGCATCACCCGGCTCGGCGAGGCGATTTACGACGCCGAACTCGTGGAAGCGCTCGGCGGGCAGCAGCTCGCCGGTGAGGGCGAGCTCCATCACCACGTGGTAGGGCATCCGCCGCGGTAGGCGCAGCAGCGCGCCGCCGGCCGCGACCAGCGAGCGCTTGGCCTCCGGGATGCCGAGCCGTGCACCGCGCGCCGCGACGATCAGATCGCACGCGAGCGCGATCTCCATGCCGCCCGCGACCGCGAAGCCCTCGATCGCGGCAATCAGCGGCTTGCGCGCGGCGCGCTGCGCGATGCCCGCGAAGCCGCGGTCGCCGAACCACGGCGATTCCCCCCGCACGAACGCCCCGAGATCCATGCCCGCGCAGAAGAAACCACCCGCGCCGGTGAGGATCCCGACCGCGAGCTCGTCGTCGGAGTCGAGCTCATCCAGGGCACCCGCGAGGCCCGCCGCGAGCGCTCCGTCGACTGCGTTGCGCACCTGCGGGCGGTTGAGCGTGATCAGCAGTACGTTGCCGCGGCGCTCGCGGAGCACCGGTGCGGGAGTGGCCTCGTCAGTCTCCGGAGAGGTCTTCGAGGCAGGGATGTCGTTGGTCATGCGGGCATCTTAGGCACCCGCACACACCGCTAGGCCGCGAACAGCGTCAGCTCGGGCTCGCGTTCGCCACGCAGCACCTCGAGGTCGACCTCGACGCAATCGATGCCGCGTGCCTGCGCGAGCACGCGCGCTTGCGGCTTGATGCGTTGCGCCGCCAGTACCCCGCGGCAGGAGCCGAGCGCGGGATCGAGGCGAATGCGCTCCAGGTAGCGCGTGAGCTGCTCGACGGCGTCGATCGTGCCGATGCGCTTGATCTCCACCGCGACCCATTCATCCTCGGCGTCCCTGCACATCAGGTCCACTGGCCCGATATCGGTGGGCCACTCGCGTCGCACGAGCCGCAGGCCCTCCCCGCACCATATGGGCGCGTCGGCCAGCAGCTCCTGCAGTTCACGCTCCAGCCCCTCCTTCTCCAGCGAGACGAGCGTGTCGAGCTCGTGCTCGATGTCCGCGATCACCTCGCGAATCGTGATCTCGACGCGATCCTCCTGGCGTTGCTTGCGCACCACCAGGCCGACGAGCTCTCCCTCCGCACCGCGCTCCTCCGCGAGCACCGTCGGCGGAGTCATCCAGTTCAGCGGCTTGACGTTCGGGCCGCCACCGTCGGCCCACACCATGAACGTGCCGTCGGCCTTGAGCATCAGCAGTCGCACCGCCTCGGGCAGCGCGGTCGTCAGACGACCGATGTAGGAGACCTCGCAGCGGGCCACGATCAGGCGCATTCCGGCACGGTATCTCCTGGGCCGGATCGCTCGGATGGCGGCGCCGCTCAGGCCGGAGGCGGGGAGTCGGCGGCCGCCAGGGGCTCGCCGTCCTGCGCTGGGGGCGCGGGCTGCGCCACGAGCGCGGGCTGGGCCGCGGGCGCGGGCGCGGACTGCGCCGGCGGCAGCTGGGCCTGGGCGTGGGCCACGCCGGGCTGCACGACCACACCGCCAGCGGGCGACTCATCCACATGACCTTCGCCATTTAGCGACTCGCGAAATTCACGCATCCCCTTGCCCGCCGCGCGCGCGAGCTCCGGGAGGCGCTTGGGGCCCAGGACGATCAGCGCGACCGCGCCCAGGAACAGCAGATGTACGGGATTCTCAATGCCCACGCCGACTTCCTTCTCTTTTCGCGGCGAATCGGATCACTTCCAGGCTAGCGCTTCGAGGATCTGCTCCGGCCGACCCGCGCCGTACGCTGCGCGCGTGGCCCAAGAAACCGCTGCCCGGCCCCCCGGGCGCCCCTATCCACCCGCCCCCGCGGCGGAGGCTTTCTGGCCGGCGCAGCTCACCGTGCTTGCGGCGATCGCGCTGCAGCTGCTGCTGCCGGCGCGGCTTGCGGCGGGGCCGCGCTGGCTGCTGCCGGCGCTGGAGGGCGTGCTGCTGATCGGCCTGTCGCTGGCGACCCCGCGCCAGTTGGAGCACGAGCACACGGTGCGCCGCCGCACCGCGCTCTCGATCACGGCGATCGTCACCGCCGCCAACATCTACTCGCTGAGCGCCCTGACCCACTACCTGCTGCATCACGACGTCAACAAGGGCCGCGAGCTGATCACTTCGGGCGTCCTGATCTGGCTCACGAACTTCCTGATCTTCGCGCTCTGGTACTGGGAGATCGACCGCGGGGGGCCGGGGCGCAGAGCGGCCGGCCATGACGGCGCACCCGATTTCCTCTTCCCGCAGATGAGCGACGATCGCATCGAGCCGCGCGACTGGCGTCCGAAGTTCATGGACTACCTGTACGTGTCGTTGACCAACGCGACCGCGTTCTCGCCGACCGACACGATGCCGCTCACGGGCATGGCCAAGGGCGTGATGGGCATCCAGGCGCTGGTCTCGCTCGTCACGATCGGCCTGATCGTCTCGCGTGCGGTGAACATCCTCGGCTGAGGGGGGAGCGAGCCGCTAAGCGGCCGGCAGCATGCGTGGATCGAGCTCCAGCGCCTGTTCCAGCAGTTCGCGCACCTCCGGGTCCTCTGCGAGCTCGAGCGCCTGCTCGCAGGCCGCGATGCACTCGCTGACGCGGTCGCTGCGCGCGAGCGCGTGCGCGTAGCGCGACCAGGCCTGGCTGGACTGTGGGTCGAGCAGCGTGGCCTCCTCGCAGGCCGAGCGCTCGCCGCCGGGGTCGCCGGCGAGCTGGCGCGCGAGCGCCAGGTCGAGCAGGCCCTCGACTGAGGGCGTCGTCCGCCGCGCTCGTTCGAGGGCGCGCAGGGCGCCCTCGAGGTCCCCCAGTCGCAGGCGCAGGCGCCCGAGGCGCTCCCAGGCTCCGGCGTCGGCGGGGTCGCGCTCGGTCACGCGGCGTGCGGCTTCCTCGGCGAGGTCCACGGCGCCGATGTCCTCGTAGATGCGCGCCGCGAAGCGGTGCGGCGCGGGACGGGCGCCGTCGACGCGAGCCCAGTCGCGCACCGAGCGCGCCGCGGCCTCGAGGTTGCCGGCCTGCCAGAAGGCCAGCGTCATCAGCCGCAGCACGGGCACGTTGCGCGGCTCGGCGTCGCGCGCGTAGATCAGCCGCTGTGCCGCCAGCGGGTAGTCGCCTTCGGCCATCGCGCGCTGCGCGGCGATCATGAAGCGCTCGACACGCTCCTCCGCTGGATCGGGCTTGGAGAAGTCCACGAAGCGCATGCTCCCGGCGGGCACCGTGCGGATGCCGTGGCTGAATTTCACTCGCGCCCACTGCTGGACGTCCTCGCCATCGAGGCTATCCCCGGTGAAATAGATCCCGGCGACCGTCCCGACGCCCCACTCGGGATAGGAGAGGCAGCGCGCGTAGCGGTGCACGACCGAGTGGTCGGGCACCCGCGCACCGAACGGGTCGTGCTCGGCGCGGTCCTTCGCTGCGGCGCGCGCGCGCTGCTCCTCCTCGTAGGCCCGCCGCCCGGCCTCCTCGCGCGCGCGACGCGCGGCGGCGGCGCTCGCGCGCACGGCATTGCGCGAGACGCTCCCCCCGCGCATGCCCTCCGCGAGGCGCTCGAGTTGGTCGGCGGCCTCGTTGATCGCCTTCAGGTGGCGCTCGTGCTCGAACTGGCGGCCCGGCGGCGCGAGGTCGGGGTGCCAGCGCTTGGCCATGCGGCGGCGCGCGAGCTGCACCGCCCGCTTGTCGAACGGGGGCTCCAGCTCCAGCAGCAGGATCTGCTGCTCTACATCAAGCACGGTGGGCATAGGACCCACAAACGGTAGCGCGGGGTCAGCGCTCTATCCTGCCTGGCGATGTCCTCGCAGTACATCTATTCGATGCACCGCCTCTCCAAGGTGCACCCGCCCGACAAGACGGTGCTTTCGGAGCTGACGCTCGCGTTCTACCCGGGCGCGAAGATCGGCGTGCTCGGCTACAACGGCTCGGGCAAGTCGAGCCTGCTGCGGATCATGGCGGGCGTCGATCAGGAGTACCGCGGCGAGGCCGCGCTCGCGCCCGGCGCGACGGTGGGGATGCTCGAGCAGGAGCCCCATCTGGATGAGAGCAAGGACGTGCTCGGCAACGTCCAGGACGGCGTCGCGGAGACGAAGGCGCTGCTCGACCGCTTCAACGAGCTCGCCGCGAACTACACCGAGGAGACCGCCGACGAGTTCGCCAAGGTGCAGGCCAAGATCGAAGCCGCGGACGCCTGGAGCCTCGACACGCAGCTCGAATACGCGATGGACGCGCTGCGGCTGCCCCCGCCCGACGCCGAGGTCGCAACGCTCTCCGGCGGCGAGCGCCGCCGCGTCGCGCTCTGCCGGCTGCTGCTGCGCGCACCGAACCTGCTGCTGCTCGACGAGCCCACCAACCACCTCGACGCCGAGTCGGTGGCGTGGCTGGAGCAGCACCTCGCGGAGTACAAGGGCACGATCGTCGCCGTCACGCACGACCGCTACTTCCTCGACAACGTCGCCGGCTGGATCCTCGAGCTCGACCGCGGCAAGGGGATCCCCTACGAAGGCAACTACTCGAGCTGGCTCGAACAGAAGCAGAAGCGCCTCGCCCAGGAAGAGCGCGCCGAAAAGGGCCGCGAGCGCACGATCGCGGCGGAGCTCGAATGGGTACGCACGAACCCCAAGGGCCGGCGCACGAAGTCCAAGGCGCGCCTCGCGCGCTACGAGCAGTTGGTCGCGGAGGAGCGCAACGTCAAGCTCGACGACGTCCAGATCCACATCCCGCCGGGCCCGCGCCTGGGCGCGGAGGTCCTTACCGCAACCGACCTGCGCAAGGGCTTCGGCGAGCGCCTGCTAATCGACGGTCTCTCCTTCGACCTGCCGCGCGCGGGGATCGTCGGCATCATCGGCGCCAACGGCGCCGGCAAGACGACGCTCTTCAAGATGATCACCGGCGAGGAGAGCCCCGACGGCGGCACGCTGAAAGTCGGCGAGAGCGTGCAGCTGGCCTACGTGGATCAGTCGCGCGACGCCCTGGACCCCGCGAAGACCGTCTGGGAGGAGATCTCCGACGGCCTCGACCACCTCAAGGTCGGCGAGCGCGTCGTCAACTCGCGCCAGTACGTGGCGGGCTTCAACTTCAAGGGCTCCGACCAGCAGGCGCGCATCGGCAAGCTCTCCGGCGGCGAGCGCAACCGCGTGCACCTCGCCAAGCTGCTGCGCTCGGGCGGCAACGTGCTGCTGCTCGACGAGCCCACGAACGACCTCGACGTCGACACGCTGCGCGCGCTGGAGGATGCCGTGCTGGGCTTCCCCGGCTGCGCCCTGATCATCTCCCACGACCGCTGGTTCCTCGATCGCGTCGCGACGCACGTCCTCGCTTTCGAGGGCGACTCCGAGGTCGTGTGGTTCGAGGGCAACTTCGAGGCCTACGAGGAGCATCGCCGCGAGCGGCTCGGGGCGGCGGCGGACCGGCCGCACCGGCTCACTTACAAGCGGCTCGTGCGGGGCTGAGAGTCGCAGGAGCGACAGCGACCCCATGTCCGGGGTCGCTGTATACTGCGCTGTATATGGCTGCTACGCGCACACAGGTCTATCTGACCCAGGAGCAGCGCGATCGCATCGAGGAACTGCGCTCGCGCGACGGGCGCACGCTGGCCGAGGTAATCAGGACGGCACTCGACGAATACCTCGCCACTCACGGTCGTCAGGCCGAGGAAAGAGATCTCGCCGAGCGCCAGCGCGTGCTCGACGAAACGTTCGGGGCCTTCCCGGACTTCCCCTATCCGGACCGCAGCGACTGGGACCGTGGTTACGGCTGAGAGCCGCAGGCGGGTCCTGGTGGACTCGGACGTGGTCATCGACCACATCAGGGGCGCCCAACCACTTCCGGACTTTCCGCTCGCCTTCTCGGTAATCACCCGCTGTGAGCTGTTTGCGGGCCGGGACGACCCGCAGTATCTCCGTATATTGCTCGCACCTATGCACGAAATTCCGCTGGATACGTCGATTGCGGAGCGGGGAGGCGTGCTCAAGCGAACCGTCCAGCTGCAAACGCCAGATGCCCTCATCGCCGCTACCGCACTCGAGCACGAACTCGCGCTGATGACTCGCAATCGGCGCCACTTCGATCGGGTTCCCGGTCTCACCCTGTGTAATCCCCGAGACCGAGCCGAACCGACGGACGACGTCGAACAGCCCGCGAGCTGATCGATGAACACGGAATTCGACCGCGACACCGCGGTGCGCCGCCGATCCCCGGGTAGCACCGACCAATTCGCAGCCGACGGCGACCGAGCCGGCCAGGCGGTCGCGACAGCCGCCTCCGCCGCCCTCTTCGACGCCGAGATCTCCCCCAACTGGCGCGCCGGTCGCGGCCCGCACGGCGGCTACCTCGCGGCGATGCTGCTGCGCGCGCTGACCGAGACGATCGCCGATCCGCAGCGCGCGCCGCGCTCGCTGACGATCCACTACGCCCGCGCGCCCGCGCCGGGGCCGGTGCAGATCCACGCGGTGGTGGAGCGCGCGGGGCGCTCGCTGAGCACGCTCTCGGCGCGCATGGAGCAGGAGGGCAAGCTGATGGCGCTCGCGCTGGCGGCCTTCTCGGTGCCGTGGCACGCGCCCGAGATCTCCGACTTGCCGCTGCCGCAGGTCGAGCCGGCCGAGCCGCGCAGCGAGCCGCCGCGACCGCCGCACCCCCAGGCGCCGCCGTTCGCGCGGCACATGGAATTCCAGCCGCGGATGGGCACGCGGCCGTTCACCGGCGCGCAGGCCCCAATGGAGGTGGGCGGCTGGCTGGCGCTCGCCGAGCCGCGCCCACTGGACGCGCTGGCGCTGGCGTTCTTCAGCGACGCGCTCTTCTCGCCCCCCTTCATCCGCCTCGCCGAGCCGGCGGTGACGCCGACGATCGACCTCACGATCCACTTCCGCGCGTACCTCCCGGGCGCACCGGAGCCGGGCTTTGCCGAGCAGTGCTTCGCGCGCTTTCACTCGACGGTCGTGCACGAAGGTTTCTTCGAGGAGGACGGCGTGATCTGGGCCTCCGATGGAACGGTGCTCTTGCATTCGCGCCAGCTGGCGCTCGTGATGCCGCTCGATCCCGCGGGCCACGTCAGGCACTGAGCGCAACGCGGGCCCGTATCAGTTGCTTCACGAAATCCCCTCCGAGATTCGAGTAGCATCGGGGCCATGAGCGACTACACGGCGAAGCAAATCAATGAGATGGAGGCCGCCTTTGGCGGCGGTATGAAGAAGGCCCGCGCGGAACTTGGCGTGGAGTCCTTCGGTATGCAGGTGATAGACCTTCCCCCCAACTACAGCGACTATCCCGAGCACGATCACGAGTCCGATGGCCAAGAGGAGGTCTACTCGGTGATGCGCGGTTCCGGCGAGATCGATGTCGAAGGCGAGCGCATCGCGCTCAACTCGGACGTTCTCGTGCGTGTCGGACCGGGCATCAAGCGCAAGATCTACGCGGGCCCCGAGGGCCTGCGGCTGCTGGCACTCGGCGGGACGCCGGGCGCGGCCTACGAGGCCGCGGAATTCACCGAACTGACCGGCGCGAGCGCCTAGCTGGATCGCTAGCGCGCGAAGGAAGTCTGCGCGTCCAGCGTGCGCGCCGCGGCGGCGATCAGCCGTGCGCAGGCGTGCACGTCGGACAGCGCGACGAGCTCAACCGGGGAGTGCATGTAGCGCATCGGGATCGAGACGAGCGCGGTGGGCACGCCGCCGCGGCTGAGGTGCACGGCGTCGGCGTCGGTCCCGGTGGCGCGCCCGGCGGCCTCGACGGTGAACGGGATCCCCTCGCGCTCGGCGGTCTCGTGCAGCAGCTCGAACAGCCAGGGGTGCAGCGTCGAGCCGCGGCTCAGCACGGGCCCGGAGCCGAGCTCGTGCTTGCCGGTCTGCTTGACCTCGATGCCGGGGGCGTCGGTGGCGTGGGTGCCATCGACGACGATCGCGGCGTGCGGCTCCAGCGCGAAGGCGCTGGTGCGCGAGCCGCCGAAGGTCGTCTCCTCCTGAACGGCGGCGACCGCGACGAGCTCCCACTGCGCGCCGCCGGCCTGCGCCACCAAGCGCGCGGCCTCGAGCGCGACGAACGAGCCGAGGCGGTTGTCGAGCGCACGCGCGGCGATCCGCCCGTTGGGCAGCTCCAGGGGGTCGGCGGCGATCACGGCGACGTCGCCAACGCGCGCGAGCTCGGCGGCCTGCTCGCCGTCGCGGGCGCCGATGTCGATGTGCAGGTCGCGCAGCTCGGCGACCTTCTTGCGGTCCTCATCGCGCAGCAGGTGGATCGGCTTGCGGCCGATGACACCCGGCAGGGCGCCGTCGCGGGTAGCGAGGCTGACGCGCTGGCCGACGAGCACCTGTGCGTCCCAGCCGCCGACGCCGCTGAACCAGAGGTAGCCCTCGTCGTCGATGTGCGTGACGATCAGCCCGATCTCATCGATGTGGCCCATGACGACCAGCCGGCGCGGGTCCGCGCCGGCACCCTCGAGGCGCGCTCGCGGGGTGCCGAGCAGATCGGTCTCGACGTCGGCCCCAAAGGCTTCGGCGGCGGCGCGCCAGACGGCGGCCGGTGTGGTCTCGTTGCCCGAGGGACCGTGCGCGGTGAGCAACTCGCGCAGGACGGGCGGGAAGTCGTCGGTCGGCTCGCTCATCGCAGGCGCCGCGCTTTAGGCGGCGAGCAGTCCTCGCAGGACGTACTGCAGGATTCCGCCGTGGCGGAAGTAGTCGGCCTCGCGCGGGGTGTCGATGCGCACCCGCGCCTGGAACTCGACGGGCTCCGCGCCGGCGCGCTGTGCCGTGACGTGGACCTCGCGCGGCGGCGGCCCAGCGGAGTTCATCGCCTCGGCGAGACCCGCGATCGAGAAGACCTCCTCGCCGCTCAAGCCAAGCTCCTCGGCACCCTGGCCGTCGGAGAACTGCAGCGGCAGTACACCCATCCCCACCAGGTTGGAGCGATGGATGCGCTCGAAGCTCTGTGCGATCACGGCGCGCACGCCGAGCAGCTTGGTGCCCTTGGCGGCCCAGTCGCGCGAGGAGCCCGAGCCGTACTCCTTGCCGGCGAGCACGACCAGTGGCACGTCGTCCTGGGCGTAGCGCATGGCGGCGTCGTAGATCGGCAGCACGTCCTCCACGGCGGACCCCGCCGCGCGCGTGCCCGCGTCCTCGCGCGCGCGCGCGGCGGGCCCGAAATACCGCGAGAGACCGCCTTCGGGCAGCGGATCGCCGCCGCCGAGCAGGTTCTTGATGCGGATGTTGGCGAAGGTGCCGCGCATCATGACCTCGTGATTGCCGCGGCGCGATCCGTAGGAGTTGAAGTCGCGCGGCGCGACACCGTGCTCCTGGAGGTACTTGCCGGCGGGGCCGTCGCGCTTGATCGAGCCGGCGGGAGAGATGTGGTCGGTGGTGACGCTGTCGCCGAGCTTGGCGAGGACGCGCGCGTCGGCGATGTCGCGCACGGGCTGGGGCTCGGCGGGCATGTCCTGGAAGTAGGGCGGCAGGCGCACGTAGGTCGACTCGGCGTCCCACTCGAAGCGCTCGCCGGTGGGTACGTCGAGCGAGTTCCAGCGCTCGTCGCCGGCGAAGACCTCGCCGTAGCTCTTGCGGAACATGTCCGACTGGACGGCCTGCTCGATCGTGCGCGCGACCTCGTGCTCGTCGGGCCAGATGTCGCGCAGGTAGACCTCCTGACCCTGAGCGTCGATGCCGAGCGGATCGTGGGTGACGTCGAAGTCCATCGTGCCGGCGAGCGCGTAGGCGACGCATAGCGGCGGCGAGGCGAGGTAGTTGAGCTTGACGTCGGGGTTGATGCGGCCCTCGAAGTTGCGGTTGCCGGAGAGCACCGAGGCGACCGCGAGGTCGGCCTCGCCGACGGCCTCGGAGATCTCCTGGTCCAGGGGACCGGAGTTGCCGATGCAGGTCGTGCAGCCGTAGCCGACGAGGTTGAAGCCGAGCTGCTCCAGGGGTTCGGTCAGGCCGGCGCGATCGAGGTATTCGGTGACGACCTTCGACCCGGGGGCGAGCGAGGTCTTGACCCAGGGCTTGCGCTGCAGCCCGCGCGCGAGCGCATTGCGGGCGAGGATCCCGGCCCCGATCATGACGGAGGGGTTGGAGGTGTTGGTGCAGCTCGTGATCGCGGCGATCACGACGTGTCCGTGGTCGAGCTCGAAGGACGTGCCGTCGCCGAGCGTCACGTGTCGCGCGGCGCCCCCGGCGGGCGGCGATTTGTGGCCGGGGTTGCCGTTGGCCGGCGGGTCGGACGCGGGGAAGGACTCCGCGAGGCCCTCATCCTGAGCGTCGTCCTGGCGCCCGTCGGTGGGGACGTAGTCGCGCAGCGCCCTGCGGAAGGCCGTGCGCGAGTCGCTCAGCGCGATGCGGTCCTGGGGGCGCTTGGGTCCGGCGAGGCTGGGGACGACGGAGCCGAGGTCGAGCTCGAGCTTGTCGGAGAAGGCGGGCTCGGGGGAGCTCGCATCGTGCCACAGGCCCTGCTCGCGGGCGTAGGCCTCGACGATCGCGATCCGCTCGGCGGGGCGCCCGGAGAACTCCAGGTAGCGCAGGGTCTCGGCGTCGATCGGGAAGATCGCGCAGGTCGAGCCGAACTCGGGCGACATGTTGCCGATCGTGGCGCGGTCGGCGATCGGCAGCGCGGCGAGGCCGGGGCCGTGGAACTCGACGAACATCCCGACGACGCCGCGCCGGCGCAGCATCTCGGTGACGGTCAGCACGAGGTCGGTCGCGGTCGCACCCTCGGGCAGCGCGCCGTGCAGCTCGACCCCGAGCACCTGCGGTATCAGCATCGACATCGGCTGCCCGAGCATCGCGGCCTCGGCCTCGATCCCCCCCACGCCCCAACCGAGCACGCCGAGCCCGTTGACCATCGTCGTATGCGAGTCGGTCCCGACGAGTGTGTCGGGGTAGAGCTGAGGCGGACCGGAGCGCTTGGGTGCGCCGGGCTCGGCGGTGCTGAAGACGACGCGGGCGAGGTACTCGAGGTTGACCTGGTGCACGATCCCGGTGTCGGGCGGCACGACGGCGAAGTGCTCGAGCGCGTCCTGACCCCAGCGCAGGAAGGCGTAGCGCTCCTGGTTGCGCTCGAACTCGCGCTCGGCGTTGATGCGAAAGGCGTCGGGCGTGCCGAAGGCGTCGACCTGCACGGAGTGGTCGATCACGAGCTCGGCCGGAGCCAGCGGGTTGATCTTGGCGGGGTCGCCGCCCATCTGCGCCATCGCGTCGCGCATCGCGGCGAGGTCGACGACGGCGGGCACCCCTGTGAAGTCCTGCATCAGGACGCGCGCGGGCGTAAAGGCGATCTCGCGACTGGGTTGCGCGGCGGGGTCCCAACTGGCGAGGGCCTCGATGTCGGCGGCCTCGACGGCGCCCTGACCCTCGGTGCGCAGCAGGTTCTCGAGCAGGATCTTCAGCGAAAACGGCAGGCGCTCAACGTCGAAGCGCTCGCGCAGCGCGGCGAGGCGGAAGATCTCGTACTCGCGCCCGTCGACCGTGAGGACGCCGCGGGCGCCGAAGCTGTTCTGGGCCATACCCGGCAGTCTATTGAGGAAGAGGGGCCCGGCTCGGCGACCTACGGCCGCCTGCGCCACCCTCTCTATGCCGCGCGCTCGACGCGGCCCTTGCCGGCGCGCTTGCTGCGCAGCAGCGCCTGGTCGCAGGCCGCGAGCAGCTCCTCGGCGGTCATCGGGGGGCGCCACTGGGCGACCCCGATCGAGGCGGCCACGCCGGGAGAGATATCGAAGGAGGGCAGCGCGGCGAGGCGCTGCAGGGCGCGCTCGGCGGCGAGCCCGGCGCTCTGCAGGTCGGCGTTGGGCAGGATCACGACGAACTCGTCGCCGCCGTAGCGCGCGACGCGGTCGAAGGCGCGAAACTCGCCCATCAGAGCGCGCGCAACTCCGCGCAACAGTGCGTCGCCGGCGGGATGGCCGTGGCGGTCGTTGACGAGCTTGAAGTCGTCGAGGTCGAGCAGCAGGCACGAGAGCGGCCCGCCGGCGCGCGCGGCGCGGCCGATCTCTTCGTGCAGGCGGCGGCGCATGGCGCGGTGGTTCATGCAGCCGGTGACGGCATCGGTACCGGCTTCGGCGCGGGCTAACAGCAGAGCGAGGGCGGCGGCGGCCTGGTCGACCAGCACGGCGGCCCGCTGCGCGGCGCCCTCGCCCAGCGCTTCCGGACGGCGGCACACGACTATCACGACGGCCTCGACCTCGTCGCGCACGGTGAGTGGCAGCAGCAGCGTGCTCGAAACCCCACCGGTGGCCGCGATGCGCGGCACCGCGCCGGCGAGTTCGCGGGCGCCGGTGACGAGCACGCTCTGACCGGTGCTGGCAACCCAGGCGACCCCGGGGGGGCGCTCGGAGCGGGGAACCTCGTAGCCGAGGCGGCTCTCGCCGGCGAACATGTAGACGACCACGGGATCGGCGGCCTCGGCGGTGGGGTCGCGCTCGGGAGCGCCGGGGTCGGCAGCGAGCTGGTGGACGTGAACCTCCTCGGCGTCGAGCAGCGAGGAGAGCTCGCTGGCGAGTGCGCGCGTCACGGCCTCGGGCTCGGCGGCGCTGTCGGCGAGCCGCATCAGGCGGCGCAGACCCGCGAGCAGCGGGTCCTCCTCGGCGCTCACGGCTTTGAGTGTCGGGGTCTCCGTACCCACGGTGCTCATGCAGTGGACTTTAGTGCTCGCACGAGCGACCCGGGTAGATATTTTGGGATCGTCCGCGTGTGCGTGCCCGATCTAGGCGCCCGTCGGCGCGGGGCATCGTGCCCCGCGTCTGCGCTCAGTGGGAGATACGCCGCCCGCGGCCAGTCCGCGAGCGGCGCACTCTTTTCCGGGCTCCCCGCTAGGAGCGGAAGGTGACGGTCGCGTAGGCCTTCGAGGTCGGGTGCTTGGACTTGGGCACGAAGCCGATGCGTACCTTTAGTCGCAGCTGCCCGAATTTGCGCAGCACTTCCGAGCCGGTGCGTGTCAGCGGCACGCTGATCGTGACCTGGCTGGCCTTGCTGACGTTGCGGGTCACGAATTTCAGGTCGGGGCCACCGCCGCTGATGCGCCCGGCGGTGGGGGCTTTGACCGTGACGAGCGCCCTGCCCCCCGAGGTCCTGTGCGAGACGATGACGATCGGGCAGTTGCGCACGGAGATCTTCGTCTTCTGCCTGACCTGCCTGCCGTTCTGCCCGACGATCGTGGTCGGAGCGACCAGGTTGCTTTTGCAGACGTTGCCGTTGGCGGCCAACAGCGACTGCGGGCCGACCGGCAGGGTCACGACCGCGCTCGAGACCGGCGCGTCGGGGAGCGTTTCGAATTTCGATGTCGTGATCCCCGAGGTCGAGACGTGGGTGTGACCGACGAGGATCACGGTGACGCCATCGCCCTTGAGGATCAGATCGAGATCGGGGAACGCTTCCCCGCCGTGGGAGACCAGGTATGCGGGCCCGCTGAGCGTGCCCGGTAGAACCGGTGTGGTGACGGTGGCGCTGCCGACCTTCGCGGTGCTCAGACATCCTCCGGGCGGGGGCCCGGTTTCGAACGTCGCGGCCGGACAGGCCAGACGCAGCGTGCTGGCCCGCGAGGGCAGCTGCTTTGGCAGTTGCAGCGTTACCTGACGGATGTTCATCTGCTTGGCGGGCTGGGTGATCTTGACTTCGAGGCTCGCACCGTTTGCTCTCGAGGTTTTCGCGCCGGTGATCGCGCTGAAGGTCGGCTTGAAGGCCAGCTTGGAGCATTCACCAACCAGGAAGGGACTCGAGAGGTTCTGCGTAGTGCCACTGGTCGCGCTGGGCGTGATGAATGCGCTCAGCGTCGATTCGGTCGCCAGCGCCGCGCAGCGGGTCGGGTTGAACAGGAAGCTCTGCCGATTGATCGAGACCGCGATGTTGCGCAGCCGCAGGGGGATGCCCTTGAAGACGCGCGGTAGGTTGCTCGTAACGATCAGGCGGTACGTGTAGGGATCCACGTTGATCGTCGCGCGGGTTACCACGTTGCCGAGGTTGAAAGGTCCGGCGACGGCGGGTACCACGATCGAGAGCCCGTAGGGCGCACCTTGGTAGGGGCCGGTTAGGTAGACCTTGCCGCCGGTGAAGGCGAACGGCGTGGGACCCGACCCAGCGGTGACCGCGGCGGCTCCGATCTGGCTGTTCGCGGAGCAGGTTCCCGCGTTTGCTTCGGTTTCACCGCAGAGGGTGACCGAGGGGATGTCCCCGAGCAGACCCGCGGGCAGCGTGGTCTTGGCCTGGGCGATGTACTGCTGGCCTTCGCCGCGTGCGAGGGTGAATTTGAAGGACGTCAACGCTCCCGCCACCGAGGATTGGTTTTCGGTGCTCTGCGCCGTCGCGAACGGCAGCGGTGCGGCGCACGCGCCACCGGTGTTGTTGCTGTCCACTGTGAAGGGGGCGCTCGTCAGCGAGCTGCTGAGCGTGTGCGCCGCGGTCGAGGACCACGGCGTGAGGGTCGCGGAGGCGCTCGCCGGCCCGCAGCTGAGCGGGTTTGCGAGCGGCGCGAGCGTGCCGCCCTTGAATGTGAGCTTCACGGAGCTGAGGGGCAGCTGCGGAGCTTCTGCAAACGTCGTCACGAGTTGACCCGTGGTGGCGTTCGGTTCGACCGTGCCCTTCAGGCGTATGCCGAGGCCGTACTGGCTGGATTCCGCAGCGACGTAGATGGTGTACGGAGGATCGGTGATCGAACCGGAGGCAGGCTTGCCGAGGTAGATCTTCCCGATCAGTTCACCTTCGCCCGCCTGCGTGGGGTCAGCCGGGAGTATCGCCGGGCCTTTGACTACTGCGGTCCCGATCACAGAGAGCGCCGGGCATTCGATCGTGTTGTTCGTGCCGATCGCGATCTGTTCGGGGGTGCAACCGTCTAGCTGGCTTGCAGCCGAGGGGTTCAGCGTCAGACCTTCGGGCAGGGTGACCTTGGCGGTCTTCAGATGGGCGGAGGCCAAGCTGAGGGGTTCCTGCTTCTGCGGCACGGTCACTTCCACGGTCACGCCGTCAGGCGAATCGGACTGCTTGGTTTCCGGACTTAGCGCAAGCCCCGGTTCAAAGGGAACTTTTTCGCAGCCGACGGTTTCCAGCGCTGGGGTCACGAGCGGCGGCGCTGGAGTGAACGAGTAGTTCTTGACCTCCCCGCCGTAGGATTCGACTTCCAAGTAATTAGTGGCGGGGCCGAGACAGGACGTCGGGACCGTGAGGAATGTGCTGTTGGGCGCACTTAGAAATACGAGCGTCGATTCGACCAGCGGTGCGGGCTCGAAGATGTTGGAGATCGTGAAGTACAGGTGCGAATCGCCCGTCGGGGCCCCTTTAACGCTCGCTTCGCTGTGCCAGCTCACGCCGCCGACGACGTTGACGACGCCCGTGGGGGGGAGATATGCGAAGTCCGCCGGAGAGCCGGCGGGGGGCACCATGTTGTAGACGGGATACTTTTCGGTTTCGTCTTCTTTTTTGAGGGGGTTGTAGAACTTTGCGATCTCGACGCCCATCTGCGATGTGGGAAGGCATTCCTTTTTACCTTCCGCGTTTTCTTCTTCTTTCTTCAACTGCTTTTCGGTGCATCGCGGGACGGCGTTGGGGTTGACGATGAGGCCGGGGGGCGAATCGACCCGTACGCGCTTGAGCGGCACGACTGGTTCACCACCGGCATTGGCGTTGAGCTTGAAGGTGGTGATCGAGAAGACGGGATGCGCGCCGGCTTGCGTCGCTGGAGTCGTGCAGCCTTCTTCCGGATTGACGTTGTTGCACGCGCCGGCCTGGAAGCTGAACGGCACCACGCCGAATTCTTCGGCGGCCTCAGCCGCGGGCGCGACTGCGCCAAAGGCGGCGCCGGCGAGCAGCGCGACAAACCAGATCCGCGTCGAGCGGACCGCCGTCATAGCGGGGAACCTCATCGAAACCTCCCTCGTAGCCCAGGGTCGTCCTTGTCAACCTGGAGAACACATCACGTCTACCCGGGTTGCGCTGTTTCCATGCATCTCGGGGTTCTAGCAGTGAGGATTCGCCTTGCTGACCGACTCTCCTGCGACCGCCGCCGCTCCGGCCGCGGCGGCAAGGTTCGCGATCCGCGACGATCGGGACGGCCGGCCGGCTCGGCCAAAATCCGGTGCCGGCGTGATCCAACCGGCCGCGTGCTGCGAATACCTCATGACAGCTTCCCCCGCGCGAAAGGCAGATCGCCGGGGAGTATCCGCACCTCGGCGCCGCGCAAGCGGCAGGGGGTGCGGGTGGTCGCGGTATGGACGCCGCACCTGATGTGGCGGTTCAGCCGCCATGGGTCCCTCCCCAGGGATAAGCGATGGCCCCGGTTCGCCCTGGGGCCATCGCCTTTTTCAGGCGTTTGGGGAGCCGGCGGGTTGCTCGGTGGTGAGCGGCGCGTGCTCCTCGCGCGCGGTCGCCAGCGCCTCCTCGAGACCGCGGCGCGTGACGAGGTCGGCGAGCGGCTGGACGAGCATCCGCAGCGGTAGCAGCGCGGCGACCGGCCGCGGGGCGGTGATGCGCCGGGAGCGACGCTCGATGCCGCGCTCGATCGCGTCGACTGCGACCTTCAGCGGAACGGTGCCCACCGGTGTGGCGCGGCCGCCTCGACCGCGCGAGACCTGCTGCGCGGCGCGGGTCTCGAAGCCGCGCCTGACCATGTCGGTGTCGATGAAGCCGAAGTAGCCGACCCCGACGCGCGCACCGGAGCCGCTGACCTCGGTGCGCAGCGTGTTGCCGAGCGCCTCGACGGCGGCCTTGGAGGCGTTGTAGGCGCCCATCATCGGGGCGTGCAGGGCAGCGGCGAGCGAGGCGATCGCGAGCGCGTAGCCGCGTGGGTGGGAGATGTGCGGTCCGGCGGCGCGCAGGGTGTAGTAGACGCCGAGCAGGTTGACGGCGATCGTGCGCTCGAAGATCGCGGGGTCGCCTCCGACGATCGGCAGTGGCGCGGCGACACCGGCGTTGGCCATCACGACATCGAGGCCGCCGAGCCGCTCCACGGCGCCCTCGACGGCGCCCTCGACCTGGGTGCGCTCGGTGACGTCGCACTGGAACCAGGGCGCGTCGCCGCACTCGGCGGCGACCTGCGCGAGCAGATCTGGCTCGAGCCCGGCGAGGGCGAGGCGGGCGCCGCGGCCGTGCAGGCGGCGCGCGGTCTCCGCGCCGATCCCGCGGGCGGCGCCGGTGATGAGTACACGGCGGCCTTGCAGGGGGACGGTGGTCTTGCTCATCTGGGGGCTCCGATCGCTGTGCCGCCGTACGTGGCGGCGGCGCGGGTTGACAGCCCGAGCCTAGCGCTCAGTTGACGGTGAGCGTGGCTTTCATGCCTTTGGCCTCGTGGCCTGGGAGCGAGCAGAAGAGCGTGTAGGTGCCGGGATGCATGTTGAGCGTGAGGTCCGCGTGCGTGCCCGGTTCGCTGGTCGGGAAGGACCCCGCTTCGGTGCCTTCGGCGGGTTCGGCGAGGTGCAGGTTGTGCGGGTCTTCGCCGCCGTCGATGAACTCGACGATGACCTTCCCGGCGGGCACTTCGGCGCGGGAGAGCGTGAAGCTGTACTCCTTCGCGATCACCTGCACGCGCGCCGGCGCCGTGCTCGTTTCGGTGGAAGACGTTTCGCCACCGGCGCCGGTTCCCGTGGAGCCCGCGCCGGTGGTCGTGGAGCCGCCCGCGCCGCCGCCGGCTGCGGGTGTGGCCGTCGAGCTCGCCGGGGTGGGGCTCGCTGCACCACCGGAGCCCGCTGGGGTGAGCGCTCCGCCCACCGCGGCGCGTTGCTGGCGAGCTGTACCGCTCGCGGAGTGACGCGAGCGCCGGCAGCGCCGGTGATGCCGGCGGCGACAGGCTCGGGGGTGACGGCGGGTGGCGTGATGGACGGTGCGCGCGTGGCCGCCGGGGGCGGCTCCGGCGACAACCACGACCAGGCCCCCCAGCGCGCAGAGGGCGCAGAGGACGCCGAGCAGCAGCCCGGGGAGGGTGCGCCTCAAGACTTCACCAGCACGGGTCGCGCGAAGCTGGCCGCTTCGGGGATCACGAGGCCGGCTTCGGTCTGGAACCACTGCTCGAGCAGCGAGCAGTACAGGGAGCGAAAGTCCGAGGTGTTGCGCACGTTTTCGTGTTCGTCGAGCGTGCCGAGCCCGGGGAACTCGCCGACCATTTTGCCGGCGGCGCGCGTGCCGATCAGGAAGGCGACGCCGGCGGCACCGTGATCGGTGCCGGACCCGTTTTCATGCGGGCGGCGGCCGAACTCCGACCAGAGCTGGATCAGCACGCGGTCGTCCAGGCCGCGGGCTTCGAGGTCGCGCTGGAAGGCGAGCACCGATTCGACGCTCTGGCCGAGGTTGGCGCCCAGCGTGTTGGCCTCGTCGGAGTGGGTGTCGTAGGAGCCGACGGCGGTCAGCGAGGCGCACGTGATCGGTTGGCCGGCGTGCAGCATCGCCGCGAGCGCGGCGAGGCGTTGTGGGAATTCGCCGCCGCCGGTGGGGTAGGTGACGGGCGAGGCATAGGTCGGCTTGCCGTTGGCGCCGACGAAGGACGCCATCTGGTCGAGGACGAGCTTGGTGTCCAGCGAGGCGTTGCGCGCCTGCGCGTAGGCCGGCGAGGACGCGGGCAGTTCGCCGAGCTGCCCGAAGGTGTCCAGCGCCGCACCCATGACGGGGTCGTCGAGGCCGTAGGCCCACATGCGGTATTCGGCCGGCGAGGAGACCGCGGCGACCGGCACCTTCGCGGTGGCCAGCGCCGGCGCGAGGCTGTAGTCCAGCGAGAGGCCCTGCAGCGGGTTGCCGGGTTCGCCGGTGGCGTCGAGGTAGCGTCCGAGCCAGCCGGTGCGGGCGTTGGCGTCGAGCTGTCCGACCTCCCAGTAGTGGCGACTGGTGAAGTGGCTCTCGTCGGGCGGGTCGTAGCCGATGGCGGGGAAGACGCTGACCTTGCCTTCTTCGTGCAGCGCGGCCAGGCCGGCGGCCTCGGGATGCCACATGAGGCTGGGATCCTCGCTGAAGGTCTTGCCGCTGCCGGGTGCGAGCGCGAGTTCGGGGCGCAGTTTGCGGTATTCGCTTTCTTCTACGGGGGCGAGCACCGAAAGCGCGTCCCAGCCGCCTTCCATGAAGATCGAGACGAGCACGGGCTGGTCGGGGTTGGCCGCGGCGATGGCCTGGGCGAGGCCCTCTTCGAAGTGCCGCGGCGCGAGCAGCGAGGCGCCGTAGACCGAGAGCATCGCGCCGGCGGAGCGCAGCAGGAAGGAGCGCCGGTCGAGGCCGGTGCCGGCGGGCAGCGGCATGCCGGGCTCGATCGCGGGCAGCCCGCGCCCGGCGATGGCGGCGCCGCGGCGCAAGAGTTGGGCGCGGTTGAAGTCGTTGCAGGAACAGCCGCTGGGCATGGTCAGCTCACCTGCATGTCGGGGGCGGTGGCGATCAGCATCCGCAGGGCGTTCTGGCGCAGCGCGCGGTAGGAACTCGCCTCCCATTCGGCCATTTCGCTGGGCAAGACCGAGGCCGCGAACGCGGCGATGCACTGCTGGGACTCGGCGGAGAGCGGAGGGTTGGCCCAGTAGGCCATCGCGCTGGCCATCGCTTCGGCTGGTTCCTCGGTGGCACTGTATTCGGGTTCGCCCTTCTGCGGCCAGGGGTTCGGGTAGGTGTTCTGGGTCACGTAGTTGGCCATCTCCCAGCGTGCCTTGATCGTCGAGGTGTCCAGCCAGCGCGAGAATTCCCAGCCGGAGACGTTGGGGGGATAGAAGAGCTGCTGGCCGGCATCCGCGGATACCCAGGACCAGACGGTGGTGTCGATGTAGCGCCCGATCGCGCGCAGCAGGCCGGCGTTGTACACGACCGGTGGCGTGAGCAGCTCGGGCCCTTCGTAGAAGTCGGGGTGCTGGAGGATTGCCTCGACGACCGCGCGGATGCTGTAGCCGCTGGAGATGTAGAGGCCCTGCAGCGAGGCCAGCGTCGCTTCGTCGGGGGCGGTCGGGATGAAGTAGCCCCAGAGCTTGGTCACGAAGAACGAGGCGTGCAGGGGGTGTTCGACGCAGAGGCGCACGGCGTCTTCCCAGTTCCAATTGCCGGTCTGCCCGAAGACGGTCTTCTCAGCGGTGTCGTGGCGGGAGGGGTCGAAGTGAAAGTCGTAGAGACCGAGCTCGGGGGACCATTCGGCGCTCCAGCCGGTCAGCGCGCGACCCATTTCGTGGACGTCCGTCTGGGTGTAGGCGCCGCGGTCGGCGCCGAGCGAGAAGAGCTCCATCATCTCGCGTCCGTAGTTCTCGTTGACTTCGTACTTGCTGTTGTAGATGCCGTTGAGGAAGACGAGCATCGCGGGGTTGGTGGTGACGGCGAGGAAGAGGTCGTGGAAGCTGCCGAGCGCCATCGAGCGGAAGAGGTTGTTCTGGTCGAGCATCAGCTGCTGGCTGTCGACCTGCGTGTTTGAGTTGGCGAACCAGTCGTGCCAGATGTAGGTCATGCGCTCGACGAGCTGCTGGTCGGAGCGGATCATGCGGTCGAGCCACCAGCAGTGGTCCTGCCCCCAGGCGTCGACGGGGTCCAGGTGTTCGCCGTTTTCGTCGACGGGCTCCGGGCCGCTGAGCACGGCTTCGCCGCTGGGTCGCGTCAGACCGTAGACGACCTGCTGCAGCGGCTGCCCGGCGAGTGTCGCTGCCTGACCGGGCTTCGGTCCGAAGCCGGCGCGCCACAGTAGCCGCTGCGCGCCGGCGAGCGTCAGCGGAGCACCGAGCGAGGGAACCGGGGCGGAGGAGGGCGCCGGCGGCGTGGCGGGGACGGCGGGCAGCGCAACGCTGGCGCTGCCGAGCGCGGCCTTGTGGTGGGCTGGATGGCGGTGGCGGCGGTGCTTGCGGTGGGCACGCTTGCCGTGCGCCTTGCCGTGCTTGCCGGCGGCCCCGTGGCGCTTGCCGTGCGCCTTGTGGCGGGGGTGCTTGGTGCGCCCGTGCCGAGCCGCGGATTCGCTCGCGCGCGGCGCGAGCACTCGTGCGTCGGAGGCCTCCTGGCCCATCCCGGCCATATCCGCCCCCTGTCGAGCGGCGCGGCGCGAAACTTGCGCGTGGGGCCCTGCACTCGACGCTTGTTCGAGTGGCTGGCTAGGCTCGGCCGGCGATGAGACTGCGCGAGATGCCCACCCGTCAGCGCACGGCCCTGGCCTCGGTGATCGCGGCGGGGGCGCTCGTCGCGCTGAAGCTGGTGGTCGGCCTGGCGGCGCACAGCCTCGGTCTGATCGCGGAGGCGATCCACTCGGGGACGGACCTGGTGGCAGCGCTGCTGACGTTCTTTGCGGTCGGCGTCGCGGCGCGCCCGGCGGATGCGGAGCACCCATTTGGGCACGGTAAGGCTGAGCACCTATCGGCGCTCGGCGAGAGCGCGGTGCTGGTGGCGGCGAGCGTCCTGATCGCTGTCGAGTCGATCGCGCGCCTGGCGAGCGGCACGAGTCACGTGGAAGCCAGTTGGTATGTGCTGGCGGTAGTCGTACTCGTGATCGCGATCGATGCGGGCCGGGCGCTGGTCACGCGGCGCGTGGCCCGGCGCGAGCACAGCCCGGCGCTGGGGGCAAACGCGCTGCACTTCGCGCTTGACATGGTCGGCTCGACGGCGGTCCTGGTGGGCTTGATCCTGGTACGCGCGGGCTACCAGGGAGCGGACTCGATCGCGGCGCTGCTGGTCGCGGGCCTGGTGCTGTTCGCGGCGGGCCGCCTGATGCTGGGCAACGTGCGGGTGTTGATGGACAGCGCCCCGCCGGACGCGGCGCAGGCGACGGTGCGGGCGGCGATCGAGAGCGTGCAGGAGACGGTCAGCCTGCGGCGTCTGCGTATGCGCGAGGCCGGGGGACGGCATTTCGCGGACGTCGTCATCGGGGTCGAGCCGGACGCGGCCGTGGCGCGCGGCCACGCGGTGGCGAGCGCGATCGAGGACGCGATCGAGCGTGAGCTGCCGGGCGCGGACGTCGTCGTGCATGTCGAGCCGGACGGAGCGCTGGGTCCGCTGCGCCAGCGGGCGACCGCGGCGGCCCTGTCGGTCGCGGAAGTGCGCGAGGTGCACAACGTGACCGTGCTGCGCGTCGCGGGGGGTGCGGAGCTGGCGCTGCACATGAAGGTCCCGGGCGGCCTCACGCTGCGCGCGGCGCATGCGATCGCGAGCGAAGTCGAGAACACGATCCGCACGGCGGTGCCGGAGGTGATCCGCGTGGAGACCCATATCGAGCCGCTGCCGCAAGCCGCGGCGACCCCGGCGCGTCGCGCGGAGGACGGACTGGAGTCCGAGCGCGCCGCGATCGCGGCGGTCGTGCGCGAGCTGACGGGACGCGCGCCGTGCGCGCTGCGCTTTCGCCGCACCGAGCAGGGTGTGCTCGCGTTCCTGACGCTCGCGCTCGCGCCGGAGGCGACGCTCGAGCAGGCCCACGCGCAGGCCAGCGCGGTCGAGCAGCGCGTGCTGGCAGAGCACCCCGAGATCGTGGACCTGCTGGTTCACACCGAGCCGGAGGCCGATGAGCGGCGTCCTTGAATTCCTCTGGCACGGCACGCGCGACTCGCTGCTGATGGCGTGGGAGGTGTGGTGGGCGCTCGTGCTGGGCTTTGCGATCAGCGCGATCGTGCAGGCGTGGGTGCCGCGGGCGCGAATCGAACGCTCACTCTCGGGCTCGGGGCCGCGCGCGGTGGCGGTCGCAACGGGGTTGGGGGCGGCGTCGTCGTCGTGCTCTTACGCGGCGGTCGCGATCGCGAAATCGCTCTTCCAGAAGGGCGCGTCTGCCACGACCGCCTTGGCCTTTCAATTTTCCTCGACGAATCTGGTGTGGGAGCTGGGGCTCGTGCTGTGGGTCCTGATCGGCTGGCAGTTCACGCTCGCGGAGTACTTGGGGGGGATTTTGATGGTTGTGCTGATGGCGGCCCTGCTGCGGGTGTTCGTGCCGCGCGCGCTGGAGCGCGACGCGCGCGAGCACGCGCTTGCCGTGGATGGGGCGGGCGGCGGCGGGGACCACTGCCACCACACTGAGATGAACCACGACGCGGTCGGCGCGGCGGCTGACGGCAGCTGCCACGCGCACGCCGCCGGCCACGACGGAGCTCCGGGAGCGGCGGCCGAGCAGCCCGCGTTGCGCGAGCGCCTGACCTCGCTCGCGGCGTGGTCGCAGGTGGCGCGCAACTTCCGCGCGGACTGGTCGATGGTGTACCGCGAGATCGCGATCGGGTTCCTGCTGGCGGGCTTCGTGGCACAGCTCCCCGACGGCTTCTTCGAGGGACTCTTCATCCACAGTGCGCCGGCACCGCTGCCGGCGCTGGAGAACGTGCTCGTGGGCCCGTTGATCGCGGTGCTGTCGTTCGTGTGCTCGGTGGGCAACGTGCCGCTGGCGGCGGTGCTGTGGTCGGGCGGGATCGGTTTCGCGGGCGTGATCTCGTTCCTGTTCGCGGACCTGATCGTGCTGCCGATCGTCGCGATCTACCGCAAGTACTACGGTCGCCGCTTCGCGGCGCGGATCGTGGCGCTGATGCTGTTGACGATGATCCTCGCGAGCCTGGCGATCAGCGGCGTGTTCGACCTGCTGGGGCTGATCCCGACCGGTCCGCGGCCGTCGCGCAACGACATCTTCGGCTCGGTCTCGCTGGACTACAAGCTGGTGCTGAACGTCATCGGCGCGGCGATCTTCGTGGCGTTGTTCGCACTCGGCGCGCGCGGGACGCGATCGGCCCTCAAACAGCCGCAGCCAGCGCGCTGAACGCGCGCGCGGCGGGCGAGAGCGGTCCGTCGCGCTGAACGAGGCCGATGCGCCGCACGATGCGCGGCCGCGCGGCGCGCACGACGGCGCCGCGGCGAGCGGCCTCCTCGGCGAGCGTCGCGGGCAGCAGCGCGGCGCCGGCGCCGGCGAGCACCAGCGGGACGATCGCCTCGCGCGAGTCGGTCTCGACGGCGATGCGCGGCGTCACCTCGACGGCCTGCAGGGCCTGCTCGAGCAGCATCCGCGTGGAGGTGCCGGGCGGGCTCACAACCAGTGGTACCTCAGCCAGCGCGGCGGGCGCCAGCGCGCGCCCGGTCTCGCTGCCGGGGGGCAGGACGAACAGCAGCTCCTGCTCGCCGAGCGCGAGGGTGCGCAGGTTCTCCTGGGGCAGCGGCAGGTGCGCGAGCCCGAGCTCGCACTCGCCGGCGCGTACGAGCGTGCTGACCGCGGCGGCGCTCTCGGGCTCGCGGACGCAAATGGCGACACCGGGGTGCTCGCGGCGAAAGCTACCGATCAGCGCGCTCAGCGGATCGACGGCGAGCGTCGCGAGCGCCGCGATCTGCAGTGTCCCGGCGACGAGCTCGGCGACTTCATCGACGGCGGCGCGCGCGGCGTCCATCGTGCGCAGCGCCTGGCGCGCTGGACCGACGAGGGCCTCCCCGGCCGCTGTCAGACGCAGGCCGCGTCCGACGCGATCGAAGAGCTCGGCGCCGAGCTCTCGCTCGAGTGCGCGCAGGGATTGCGAGAGCGAGGGCTGCGCGACGTGCAACCGCCGCGCCGCGCGCGTTACGCCGCCGTCCTCGACGACCGCCAGGAAGTACCGCAGGCGCCTTTCATCCATAGGCAAATCCTATATGAATCGCACAAAATTAGTCTTTGACCTATGGCCTGGGAAAAGCTGAAATGAGGGTGTGGATACATACGCACCGACTCCGATCGCCGTCGTGTTGCGGCGGCTGCTGCGCGAGCCGCGCCGGCCGGCGGCGGTTCGCGAGAGTCCGCGCGCCCCGTGGCTGGCCGTCGGGACGGTCTGCATCGGTGCATTCATGGGCCAGCTCGACGTCAGCATCGTCACACTCGCGCTGCCGCACATCGGTGCGGGCCTGCACGCGGGCCCGGGAGCGGTGCGGTGGGTTGCGCTGTCCTACCTGCTGATGCTCACCGGCACGCTCGTGGCAGTGGGGTTTCTCGCGGACCGCGTCGGGCGCAAGCTGCTCTACACGTACGGGTTCGCGGTCTTCACGTTGGGCTCGGCGCTCTGCGGGCTCGCGCCGGACCTCGGCTGGCTGATCGGCGCGCGCCTACTGCAGGGACTGGGCGCGGCGATGCTGCAGGCCAACAGCGTCGCGCTGATCGCCGCGACACTTCCCCGCCGCGAGCTCGCGCGCGGGATCGGTATCCAGGGCGCGGCACAGGCAAGCGGCCTGGCACTCGGCCCGATATTCGGCGGACTACTGCTCGCACTCGGCGGCTGGCGGCTGATCTTCCTGGTGAACCTTCCCGTCGGGCTGCTCGGACTCGCCCTGAGTCGCTACCTGCTGCCGCGCACGCGCTTCGCGCCCACGCGCGCGCGGCGGGTGGCGGCCTGGGATCGCCGCGCACTCGCACTCGGCCTCACCGGCGCGGGCGCCGCGTATCTCGTGATGTTCGGAGCGCTGTACGTCATCCCCTACTACCTCGCCGCGAGCCACGTCCCGGTCGCCCTCGCCGGCCTGCAACTCGCGGCGTTGCCCGTCGCGCTCGGTGTCGCGGCGCCGCTAGCGGGGCGTCTGAGCGGCCGCATCGAAGCTCGTGTGCTGGCCGGCGGGGGGCTGCTGCTGTGCGCGCTTGGCCTGCTCGAGCTCGCGGTCCGTCACGGCGTCGCGGGGCGCACGCTCGGACTTGCGCTCGCGGGCGCGGGCCTCGGCGTGTTCATCCCGATCAACAGCGCCGGCGTCATGAACGCCGCGCCGCGCGAGCGCGCGGGAGCGCTGAGCGGCATCCTCAACACGACGCGCGGCCTCGGCACGGCACTGGGGGTCGCGATCGCCGGGCTCATCTATGTCGCGGCCGCGCGTCCTTCGAATACCGGGCATCCGACTGGCGTGGAGCTCGCGAGCCACGGCCTGACCATGACGCTACTGGCCCTCGCCGCGATCGCGCTAGCCGCCGCAGCGGTGCTGCTTGGCGGCTCGAAGCCCGACGGCGGTGAGCCTGGTGCCAGCGGAGATCGGCCAAATGTCAGATCTCAGTTTCCCATGCCGAGAACGCAGAGCCGGCATATGGTAGGCAAGCCGTAACAATCTGTAAATGCGGCGTGTTTGAACCTACTGAACCAGGGTAAAGACCCACTTCAGGGGGCGAGCCGAGTGAAGAACTCGACGTGATTCAACACGCAGTCCACAAGAAAGGAATAGCTAGTGAAGCGACTTTGCCTAACCCTCAGTGTCATCTCTGTGCTCGCCATGGCCGTTACCGCACCGGTGGCCTCCGCGTACACCAAAGGACAAGCGGAAGCCGCTGCGGACAGCTACGCACAGACGCACTACCCCGAGGCCACAGACGGTTCCTGTACCGCTTCAGGAAAAAACAAAGCAGGTGAAGCCCAGTATTACTGCTCGGGTAAATACGAATTCGGCACGCACGAATGGAAAGTAAACGTCGGTCCCTACGGAGAAATTACATACCATAATTAACCCCTAGGTAGCGCGATTGTCACACCTCTTCACCAGCGATTTACATCGCAGATGAAGATAGGACAGGTTCGGCGTGGGCGGAAATTGCGGTCCCGCCCGCGCCGCGCATCCGACTGTCCGCGAAGCCATCAGCGCGAGTGCCGCTTCGCGCTAGCCGTCAGGACGCTCGCGGGCCCTACGCTATGGCCTTGACGGCCGCCCGCCCCAGGCGACGGTCTTCGATCGAGCCCCCGCAACTAAGACTGCATCAAAAGTGCTGCATTTGCAAGCAAACCGCGACTGTGGAGCACTCGCGTATGCGCCAGGAGAGATTCGAACTCCCGACCTTCGGTTCCGTAGACCGACGCTCTATCCAGCTGAGCTACTGGCGCAGAACCATCAAGTTTAGTGGGCTGGCGTTTCTCGGGCGTGTCGCCGCGAGGTCGTGGCCTGCTCGCTGTCGTCTGGAACCGCAAGTGACGGGAACTAGCGGCACTGGGCGCTCGATCCCGTGCGCCAGTGCTGTCGTGATCCTCGCCGGCGCCGGGAATCGCGAGCGTGACCGTCGGGACCGCTAGCACGATCGGGTCGGCGCCGCTGCCCGCCGGGTATCCGCCGATCGGGCTCTGCGTCTCGCTTGCGAGGATCGCCGCTTCGGCACTCAAGCCAGCCAGCGCGCCCACAGACCTAACTAGAAGGGCGGAGCCACCGCCTACCTGGGGCAGCTCCGCCCTTGCCTTGCACCGGCCCCAGGGAGAAGTACGAAGCGCCGCAGGTTGCAGCGCTTCGCAGCGCGCCACGCGGTGTGATGGGGAACCAGCGGGGCACGCTGGCAGAGCAGCATACATGATCCGTTTTGTAGCATGGATACTTTAGTATCCATCCTCTAGACCATAGACTTGAGCACGCACACCAGGCAACGTCTACTGTGTGCCAGTAGCGTCCAAGCGAGCAGACCTTGCGTTGGGCTCTGTCCTGCGTGAACTTCGCCTACGTGAGCCAAAGCGCAGCCAAGAAGATGTCGCCTTCAACGCTGGCATCACGGCCGGAGCCCTGGCCAAGATTGAGCTGGGGCGCAGCTCACCGGAGTGGCAAACCGTTCGCAGCGTTGCTCAGGCCCTCGGCGTCGGCCTTGTGGAGCTGGCACAGCTCGTTGAGCACGCCGAGGCCAGTGGTTAGCACCCAGCGATACAGAGATACGAACAGCCGGCCCATCCCTGCCACTGGGCCGACTGTTCGTTTTGCGCACCAGGGCGAAGCGGACAGAGCCTAGCCGATTCCACACTAGAGCACGGATAGCTGAGCATCCGTACCGCACGCCATAGACCCAAGCACGGGCATCAGGAAGGCTCACTGAGCTCGTGCCCAAACACTCCGACAGAGCCGACCCCGCCCTTGGTGCTGCCCTGCTGGCCCTACGCAAGAAGGCCAACCGCAGCCAGGAAGACGTCGCCATCCGCGCCGGCACCACATCGGGGACGCTGGCTCGCATCGAGCTCGCCCAGACCTCACCGGAGTGGCGCACCGTACGGAGCATCGCTGCCGAGCTCGGTGTCAGCCTCCAGCAGCTGGCCACTGCCGTCGAAAGGGTCGAGCAGGGCTAAGCGCCAACGGCCTAAGACTTGGAGACCACCGCTAAAGCGATATTCGGTCGGCGCTACAGGCAGTCCTTGACCGGCCGACTCTCTATGACTAGAATATTGGTCATGACTGAGACCCTTTCCCTGTCATCCGTCAAGGCGCATCTCTCCGAGCTCGTCGATCGCGTGGAGGACCAACACGATCGCGTCGTGGTCACACGCAACGGCAAGCCCGCGGCGGTTCTGGTCAGCCACGATGATCTCGAAAGCCTCGAGGAGACTTTGGCGATCATGTCCGACCCCACGGTCATGGCTCAGATCCATGAAAGCGAACAAACGGACACGACCAAGGATCCGGCTGCGACGCTTGCAGAGCTTCAAGCCGGGTTGCACAGCCGGAGCGATGCCGCCGCGTGAGCGAGCCGCAATGGCACGTGCTGGTCATGGGTCCAGCACGCCGCCAGATCGACCGACTGCCGATCTCAGTCGCTGCAGCGGTCATCGAGACACTTGATGCAATCGCATCCAACCCTCATCGCCTCGGCAAGCCGCTGCGTTTCGAGCTGGAGGGGTGCTGGTCGGCACGCCGCGGGCCCTACCGAATCGTCTATCGCATCGACGATGCGAGCTACACGATCTCAGTGCTCGCCATTGGTCACCGCGCAGACATCTATCGGCCTCGCTGACTTCTCCGGATGCTAAAGACCCGAAAACGGGATGGCGGAAAGTCCTCGAAACCTCCATGGCCCCTGATCCACAGGCTCCACGCGGAGCGATTTGGACCGAAGGCTGACTGAAGCAAGTCGGGAGCGCGTCGGCTGGGCTCATCCGATCGGCGCCGAGCTCAGTCCGCAGAATCCATCGATCGGCTGACCAAAACAACCGCAGCTCTGAGGATGCTTAGCCGATGAGCTATCCAGATGAGACCATGAGACTCGCTCGCGGCCTAGCAGAAGAGGTCGTGAGGCTGGCGCGCGAATTGCTGCAGGCAGGTACTGACCTGACCCATGTGCAGACCGACTACGCAATCGCCGCAGTCGAGATGCTCAGCGAGGCCGAGGCACTTGGGGTGCTGGCGGCAAGCGGCGACCAAGATGCCCGTGCCGCGCTCGATGAGACTCTGTCCAGGTTGGTCAGCCTGAGAAACCAAGCACACCAGGAGAGAGACCGCGGCCGATCAGACGGATGAGAGCCGTGAATGTGCGTCGGCCCGCAGCTCGAAGCGACGCGCCATCTCCTCGGCGAGCTGACGCTGACGCTCGCCCGACAATCGCGGCATCACTTCCCGAAGCAGGGCCGCTGCCCCACGACTAGTCTCGGGTGCCGTCGAAGCGAGCCGCTGCTCGCTCTCTCGAGCAAACCGACGAAGTTCCTCGCTGATCGGCACAAGCAAAGTGTATGCCACGTATCGCGGCACGCTTCGCTTGCCCGCGACCTGGCGGAGGAGGGTTCGATCACCAGCATTACCGGACCGATGTCGATTTGCAACGACTCATCCGGCTTGATAGATCGGGCAGATGCGTCCAGCGGGGCTCGGCCTGCCTCGCAGAAGCCGTGTGCCGGCCTACTTCAGGGGATCCGTGATCGGACCCGGCAGACGCTTGTAGACGGCAAAGAAGTCACGGTCGTCGGAAACCAGATAGCGATCGGGCGACTGGTTCGGCTGAGGCTCGACCATCCGCGGGATGAGCCTGTTGCGGTGGGTGTAGGTGATCAGCGTGTGCCAGTCGGGGTTGATGTCGAACTCCATTGCCCGCACGGCGCCAATGTGCTGGAGGATCTTCGCGATGCTGATAACTGTCTGGCCTTCGGCCGCAACGAACATGAGGTTGCCGCGACGATCGATGCCGACGCCGGTGCGCCACACCCGGGTGACGCCGCCGAGCGTGTACCCCCATTCGGGGCTGTTCGGATCTTCGTTCAACTCGGGGTTGAGGCGTCCGTTCCAGACGATCGGAGCAAGGCTCTGGCGCGCCCATGCGACTTCCGATCCGGCGTTCGGGCCGCCGCTCCACTTGACGATCTCGACCCGACCATCCCGATACCCGACCAGTGTGGCTTTGCCGTCCTTGAGCGGCTCGTTGACGTGGCCGTTGACGTTCGAGCCGTTTTCGCCGTCTTCGTAGGTGAAGCCGCCGTTGAAGGTGGCGAGCAGGCGCCAGCGCTGGCTGTAGGGCGCCATCATCGGCCCGCGAAGGGCCGCGTTCGGCGGCTCGTAGCGGCCCGGGTAGTACCCGATCGCGGTGCGCGTGTGGTCGAACCAGGCCACGTAGGCAAGAAGCTCGGGATATTCGACTTCGGGACGGAAGGTCGTCACCAGCACCGGTGGGCCGCCGTCGATCGACGGCCCGCTCGGTTTCCAGATTCCTTCGCGCGGCAGCCGACGGGCGAAGACCGACTTGATCGGCCGTGGCCACGCTGCGACCTCCCTGCGTCGCGGCAGGCCCAGCCCAACTGCCGGCAGACTCTTCGGCGCCGGTCCACCCTTCTTCGGTGCGTTCGCGCTGTAGTAGGCGTGCTCGATCTCGTCGACCAGTGAGTTGCCGAGCGGCACCTCGGCCCTGACCCACTCGACGCTGCGCGCCCCAAACCGCATGCTCGTCGGCTCCAGCATCCAGATCGCGTATGAGACGATCGCCCAGCAGAGCAGGCCGAGGATGGGTGTCGCGAACAACAGGCCTCGCCGTCGCCGCCTGCGCCGGGCGGCGGCCTCGCGCCGACGCCCGCGGCTGGCCTCGAGGTGGGCGAGCGAATAGGATCCACTCGCCGAGTCAACCGCATCCGGCAAGTCGCTCACGCCCGCGCGAGTGCTCGCACCGACACCGTCAGTCGTGTCCTCCGGCCCACCGCGTCCGCCCGGGTCGTGTTGTGGCGCCCGCACGTCCCAAACGTACCCCCGCGATCATAAGGGGACCACTAGCGCGGAGTGAGAATGCGTTCATCGATCCTCCACGTGTCGATTCCACAGCGTCTGTCCTGCCTCGGCGGTGGAGATCCCACGCGCTCCGAGCTTGTCGAGCGCAGCCTCAGTTGCCAGCAATTGTCTGATGTCATCGGGCACACAGCCAGCATGACCGACGCCTTGGACACGAACTCATCTGAGTTCGAACTACGCTCACGAACCCGGCGAAAACGGGGAGATCGGAGAGTTTGCAAACCATGAGGGGCGAGATTGAGGGTTTGCTGGCGCTCCTGATGGAGTCGGCGGGCCGCAAGGCACGGCGAAGAGCCGTTCGCGCGATCGGGCGGCTCAGAGATGAGTGAGCGCGAGAGCGCGCCCAAGGCCGGCATCTACCTGGGCCATAGTCCAGTCCGGCAGGACGCAAACACGCTCCTCCAGTGCGGCTCGATCAACGGTCGCGACCTGGGTCACGTTGACGACCGAGTCGGCCTCCATACCGGTGAGGTCCGCAGAAACGGCGACGTTGCCTGGCAGTGCCGCGAGTTGTGTGGTGGTCGTCAGCACCACGACCGTGACCGTGCGCAGTCTGGAGCGGTTGTACTGGTCGGCGCTGACGACCAGTACGGGGCGCCTCAGTGCCGGAGCAGAACCCCTCGGTAGGCCGAGATCAGCCCACCACACCTCGCCACGTACCATCAGGTCTGATCAGCCGTCTCCAGGGCCGCCGCCGCGGCGTCCGTGAAGGCGTGGTCGACCGCGAGTCCAACGATTGCCCGATCGATTGCCTCGGTCGTGCCGTCGTCGTCCAAGGTGTCCAGCCACCGCTCCGCGGCTCGTGCGAAGAACTCACTGCGGGAGACGCCCAGTCGCTTGGCTGCGTGGTCGACTCGCTGGAAGGTCGTGTCAGGGAGCGAGATCGCGGTTTTCATGAGAGTCAGTATAACAAGATTATACCTTATTCGCGGTGGGACGAGGAACGGTTAGACACGTGAAACTCTGACCCAGCCTGGCATTGGATCAGGGAACTCCATACCCAGCGCTTTGGCTCCATGCAGAAGGTCTATGGGTCGCAACGTGGCCGATTTGCAATCTTGCGTCTGGAATCCGCATTTGACCGCGCTATTCTGCTTGCTGGACTTCGCCAAAGGTGGCGAGGTCCTATCCAGATAGGAAAGGAAGGCTTACCTTGAGGAGATTCGGAAGGAGCTAGGTGCATGTTCTACGCCGTCGCAGCTTTGGTTGCGGTCGGCGTCGCTGCTCTGCGAATGCTCACTTGGATGGCCGAAGGCTGGGTCGGCGTGATGATGTGCCATTGGGCGCAACGGCTGGGTCTAGAAGCCGAAGTGAGGTCCCAGGATGGCAGGCATTGCTTCTATTTCCGCACCAAACGAAGAGGTAAACGCAAACGTAAACGGTAGTCAAGCACTACGCAGACGCTTTCGCTTTTCACGCGCTTAAAGGCTCTTAGCTGAGGCGGCCAGCATCACGACCCCTGGAGCGAGGTGCCTTCTAAAACTTCGACCGACGGGGCGGGCAGCTTGTCCGCCCCGTCGCCTATGCCAGCCTGCGTGGCGGGAGGATGTTCGAACCCCACGGTCGCGAGTTCGAACATCGATCAGCAACGGGGTGCGCGGGACGACTCTCGAAACATGACCCCGTCTGGGGGCGCATACGCGAGTTGCATGCCAAGCGCTTCGCCAAAACAGTTCCTGTTGACGAAACTGTGGATGGTTTGCGATGATGGCGCTCGTGGGCGCGAGGATCAGAGTCGGTCCAGTGAGCGTGACCTCGCGCGGTCGAGTCGGGGTCAAAGCAGGCCCGGTCTACGTGTCCGGCGGCGGACGAAGGCGGAAGTCGGGAAGCTCAAGCGGGATGGGAGCTTTGTTGGCGGTCATCATCGCTGTCGGCATCGTCATCTTTGCGGTGATGTGGCCCCTATCGCTATGGGGCCACGCTATCGAGCTAACTCCATCGTGGCATCAGCTCATGCACCGCAACCATATTTGGATGCACAAGCATTACCCGCTCGTCGGGCTGCGATATGTCCGTGCTGCGGTCTTGCTCATTCTTACGCTGGCCGTTCTCTCGATGCCGTTGCTTGCGAGCGCCAAGAAGCGGGCCGCCGAACAGCAGCGGCTCGCGAGCGAACAGGCTGCGGAGCGAGAGCAGCAAGCCCGTGAGCAGGCCGCCGAGCAGGCGCATCAAGCCCGCATCGTTCATGAGCAATGGCTCGCTGACCCACCACCACCGTTGCAGCTACCCGGGCGGTTCACGCAAACTTGGATCACACAGCATGTGCCCCACTTGCACCCAGGACAGGTCCCGGTGCTTATTGCGGAGCTACGGCGCCGGGGGTGGACAGACCCGGATATCGACCAGCGCGTCATGCCCTACATGCCCGGCTGAGCATCACAACCCGAACGCCCGTGCGTCGGAACCGACCCTCAGCGCGAACCTGCCGGCGGTGGTATGGCCAGTTGCCGACAGATCTTACGCGCCAGTCCATAGTCGATCTCGCGATGGCGCGGCATAACTGAGCGCACGCCCTCGGGACCTACCCACCGAGAGTGGTTACCGCCCTCGTCCACTTGGTGGCAGCCGTGGGCCGTGAGATGACGCTCCAGATCGCGTCGCTTCATGCAGCGATCGTCAGATGCAGTGCCTCACGCTCACGCCGATCACCGGCGTCACTGGGCTCTGGCGAGAGCATCAGGCGCAGCGCATCGATGACGTTCGTGCGTGCTTCCTCCCGCGTGTGCCCTTGGCTGAATACGCCAGCCACCTCAGGGATCGACGCGATGATCCAGCCCTCCTCGCCAGGCTCATAAACGATCGTCAAATCAAGCTGCTCAGGGATGGGCTACAGGATACCGTCACAGAGGGCCACCAGAGGTGGTGGACGGGGAGGGAGGGACGAAGATCGAACCCCGACCTTGTGCTAAAGCGCATTAGCGAGCTGCACGCCCAGCGCTTCCGGGCGCGCGACCATTAGTGCCGTGCCCGCCGGTCCTCGGTCTTGGCGAGTAGGGTGAGGACTAGCGAAGTCCGAGGGCGTCGAGACGAATGCCCATAGCAACCTGGGAGACGTTGAACGTAGACGCAAGCGTTATCGCGTCTTGGGACTCCGCGAACGAAGCGGCCATCAGACGGCGCGGCATGAGTAGGTCGGCTGCGAACTCGTTTGCTGCTCGCTCTGCTCGCCAGTCGAAGCCAGGCGGTGTGCCCTCCGCGAGGTCGATATGAAAGCGACCTCCGTAGTCGGATCGCTCATGGTGTCGGAGCAGATAGTGGCCTAGCTCGTGCGCAATCGTGAATCGCTGGCGTGTCTTTAGTTGATCGTCGTTGATCCCGATGACCGCGCCATCTTCGTAGGCGAAGACGAAGCCCGAGAGGGCTTCTCGAAACGAGCGTTTTAGGACGAGCACGCCGCATCTTGCGCAGAGGCTGAGCACATCTATTGGCGGTGCGTTGACGTTGGCCTTCTCAAGAAGCTCGTTTGCGGCGTGCGACGGTCCTGCCGCAGATACCGACAGCTCCGCGCTTGGCATGGCCGCGACTTCTGCGTCGCTTACAAGCCGGTCGATGGCTTCATAGAGCTGGTGATCGACCAGTCGCTCGGCAGTCGCCCGAAGCAAAGCCACGACGGGCCTTCGCGCTCGATTGGGCGGAAGGAATGTGCTGACCTCGACGCCAAGCGCATCGGCTATCTCGATCAGGTCATCGAGGCCGGCGGTGCGCTTGCCGGACTCCCATAGCGAAACGGACGTCTGCGTTCGGTCAAGGCGCTCGGCAAGTTGCGCCTGGCTCAGGCCAGCTTTCTCGCGGCTCTCGCGGATTCGCCGGGCGACCCACGTGGTGGTCTCAGACACGGGCAGAGATGGTAGACCTAGCGTTCATAGCGATATGCTATACTGGATTACAGAACGTCATAAGGCCCTTGGGTCATGCCTCGGGCAAGTCTACGCCGCAGAGCGGCGTCTAAACAGGAGACGTAATGGACCCAGCAACCATTGAGGACGAGCAGAGCAAGAAGCCCGCACACGTGCGGGTGACCGTCACGTTCCCTCTCGCCAATAAGCCGCCATTCCACAAAGACGATCCCCCCGACACGACGGTTGCGACGGTCCTGGTCGCCGGGATGGCGCACTTCGAAGTCACCGACGACGAGACTACGACCTACTACCTGACGCACGATCACGAGAAGGCTGATCCGACCAAGACTGTCGGGGAGTTGGCCGGCGACAAGCACGCGGTCAAGTTCACCCTGGCCAAGGAGATCACGCAGGGTTAGGTCATGCCGAGCGCGGACACAGAACTCGCGCTGCAAGCTGATGAGGAGGCCGTCCGCGACTATCTGGACGAAGGCGGCGGTCTCCTCTTCCGCGAGGTCAGCTCTCCAGGCGTGTACTGGTTGATGCTGCGACCGGCCTCCACTCCGGACGAGAAATACTACGTGCGCCTAGCGTGGACCGTTTACCCGGACCAGCCACCATCCGTAAAGTTTTACGACCAGATCGACGGTCGTACCGATATTCCTCACGCCTGGCCAAACGCGCCGGGCTACCGGATCAACTCTTGGGACATCTGCAAGCCGTTCACGGCCGAGGGTTTCGGAATACATCCCGACTGGCGTAACGGGCCGACCGCATGGCCATCGACAGGCAACCCATTCTTGTATGTGGTCGAAACACTTCAAAACGACCTTAATAGCGATAAATACCAAGGGAGGCACTGAAATGACCCAGCTTGCCATGCCCGCAAACATGGGTGCGACCATTGCAGAGACCGCACAGACCGCCGGCGCGCAGATCGTAGAGACGGGCGGGTTCCTGCTCGGGAGAGTGAACACCAGCGACGCGACCGTGTTGGCGCTTACCGGCGATGCCGGGGTCACCCGACGCAAAGACCTTTTTCAGGTCAGCGGCCTTGCGCTCTCCATGCTCTTTGAGTGGGCCGACGATCACGACCTAACAGTCCTTGCCCAATGGCATTCGCACCGACTCGATGCCTTCCTCTCACCGACCGATCTCAAATACGGGTTGAATGTGCGCGGCTTCCAGACCACAGTGATCCCGTACTACCAAAGGCCGTCGAGCGATCCGACCGCCTGGGGATGGTGGACGTTCGACGGAACGACTTGGATCGCAAGCGCAGCCCCTCGCCTGAATGTCTCCGGGTTTGAGACGATCGTCTTTGAAGAGGGCGCTGTCCATGAGTCTTGAGCATTCACGGGCACTTCTTCTCGCCACTAAAGTCAGCGACTCTGATGAGGAGACGCTACTCGCACGTCAAGAGCAGACGCTTGTTACGGTTCGTATTGACCCAAGCGTCCGCGGTGCCGTAATTACAGGTCGTGTCCTTCTCACGACACTACGTCGGCTTCCCGGACGTCTCGCGCTCGACCATACGGGGCTACCCGACAGTACGGTACAAGAAATTGTCAAAGCCGTCAGCGCCATCGACAGCACACGACCTATAGCGATTATTGACGGCCCCGACCCCAACGCCACTGTACAGCTTGATATTGGGCTCAAAGGAGAGCCAGGCTTTATCCGCGTTGTACCCGACGGCTATGGCGCTCAGATCGCACGCGACCCCGACGTGAACCTCACGATTGGCCAGCCGGCAAACGGTCTCGGCTCCGTCTTTGCCGCCGCTCTAGCAGCCGCAGAAGCGTTCAAGGTCATCGTGGTTGACAAGGAGAACCGCCGCACCCCTCACAAGTATTTGAGCTTTTGCCCCGTCACGCTGGGACAGGACACTACGATCGCACCACCTCTCGGTAATCACGAGCTTGATGCAGCGATCGTCGGCAACGGTGCTGTCGGTACTGCCATCGCTCTCATTCTGTCCCAGCTACGGCTGGGCGGTCACGTGACCCTATGCGATCCCGAGCGCTATGGGCCAGAGAACCGGGGCACTTACTCGCTCGGCGGTGAACGCGAGGGCAAAGAGAAGCCGCTAAAGGTAGCTCTTGTTTCAGATGTACTGCGAGCGTCCGGATATGACACGACCCCCGTTGACAAGACCTCAACCGAACTTATCGGTCTGATCGACTCGGGTGACATTCCCATGCCGCAGATTGTCCTGACCGGTCTGGACAGCATTCAGGCTCGACGCGAGACACAACTACTTTTTCCTGATCACATCATTGACGCCGGCACCAGCGATACCAGCGTCGGGCTGCACTACGCCGTCCCAACCGGACCCTGCTTGCGCTGCTTCTTTCCCGAGAACCACTCTGGCCCAAACCCAATCCGAGCCTTGGCGGACGAAACCGGTCTGCCGGCCAGCCTGCTCAGGCAGGGCGACAAAGCCCTCACCAAAGACAATCTCGATACGCTCACACCAGAGCAGCAAGCACGCCTAAAGGACTACGTCGGAACACCAATTTGCGGACTCGCCAACGCGCTAGGGCTCACCGATGCACACAGCGATGGCTACCTACCCTCCGTTCCCTTCGTCTCGCAGATGGCCGCCTGCCTCGCCGTAGGCCGTCTCGTCGCGGTGCTGCTCGACCTCGATATCGAAGTGAACTTCTTTCAGTTCGACGCCTTGCACAGTCCACTCCAAGAAGGCGACGCTCGTAGACCTGTGCCCGATTGCTATTGCCAGGAGCGCGCGCCACTAGTCCAAAAGCTGCGCACACAACGTCGCGGCACCTGACAATAAAGTACGTCGCACAAGCGGCATTGCGCGGTCAGTTATTTGCCAGTTTTGCTGTATTGCCAGATTATGTTTCTTGCATTACGATAAGAAGTAATGAGGCGTATAAAATATACAACCGCTGTAGCAGCGTTACGAAAAATCTTTGTCGATCCAGACAAGGACATCCTCACACTTGATGAGATATTTGATGTGGTTGGTCGTGATCCACAACAACCGGAACTCAATAAGAAATGGCTGACGAATAGGCTGTTTGAACCGCTCCGGGAATCTTGGAGGCCTGGCTTTCGTGAGAGGATGGGTCGATCGGCAATACGCCTACTACTTCTGCTCGTCGCGGATCAACGGCACAGACTGCGAGATGCACACCAACATGCGGCCGGACTTGATCGAGCAAGCCATCGAGCGCTACTACCGCACTCGGCCTGTCCAGCTTTCCGCCAAGCAGGTACAGCGCCGGACAGAGGCCATCGAAGCGCTCGTGGCAGTCAGCCAACAGGCCGTCATCCAAGTCAAGCAGGCCAAGACCGAACTGATTACCAAGCTCAAAGCCCAGCAGATACGCCTAATCCGGCTCCACACCGAGGAGGGCGACGACGTATCTCCTGAGGCCTTCCGCGAGGAGCGGTTGCGTATACAGCAGGAGATCAGGACGGCCGAAGCATCGCTGGCCGAAACCGAGCAGCGGCTACGACTCGACGCCGACATGCTCAGAATGGCCCTCGAGCTGGCCGAGGACGTGGCCGCGGTCTACGCCTCAGCAGACGAGCAGACCAAACGCGGCTACAACCAAGCCTTCTTTACGAAGCTCTTTGTCACGCCCGAATGGGACGATAACGCGACAATCGTCACGGTCACCGGCGCCGAACTGACCAAGCCCTACCGGGAGCTGCTAACCAAAGGTCTAGTGGCGAACGTTACAAAGGAGATCGAGCTGATCCGCAAGGCGGCCGTCCAAACAGAAAGCGGCCCGTCTGAGCCGCCCCCTGGTGCTGGGTGTTCGATCTTCTTGAAACTGGCTGGGATCGAGGGACAACGCTCGAACACCCTTGAGGGTTCGAGCTTCGGCGAAGAAACGGAGAGGGGGGGATTCGAACCCCCGAACGAGGTTTCCCCCGTTACGCGATTTCCAGTCGCGCCCGTTCAACCGCTCCGGCACCTCTCCAGCGCTCGCACTGCTCGGCGGCCCCGGTAAGGCTACGCCACGGGGGCCGGCACCGCGACCCCGGCCGTTGGTAGGCTCCCGGGGGTAGTCGCCCACGCCAACGAGGTCTTCAAAGGAAAACGCGCATGCTGCTCGCCGCTAGTGCCGCCTTCAGCAAGGATGTCGGCCTGATCGTCACCTTCGGGGGGATCGGGGTGGTGGTCAACGTGATCCTGGTCTACATCGCGATCCAAGTCCGCGGCGAGCGCCGCCAGAACCAGGAGTACCTGGAGTCGCGCCGCCGGACCAGCGTCTGAGCCGCGGCCAGCCCCCGCCGGCTAGGTGTAGTTCCTAAGTAGGTTCGTCCGGTTTAGCCATCCGGGTCCCCTTGGAGGCTGGAGGTGTCTAACGCCAACAGTCCCAAGGAGAACCGGATGAAGTTGCACGCTAACGCTCGGACCTGTCCGAAGAGCAGGCGGCTGCTCGTTGATCGCATTGATGCTGGCTGGTCGGTGATGGAAGCGGCCGAGGCCGCTGGAATCACCGATCGCACAGCGCGCCGTTGGATGGCTCGCTGGCGGGCTGAGGGGACAGACGGTCTGCTCGATCGATCCTCGGCACCTAAGCGCATCCCGCATAGAACCCCACCGGAGCGCGTACGGGAGATCGTTCGCCTGAGACGGCTGCGGATGACCGCGTCCCAGATCGCAATAGCCCTGCAGATGGCGCTTTCGACCGTCTCGGCGGCGCTCAAGCGCGTCGGCCTGGGCAAGCGCTCCCGACTCGATCCCCCAGAGCCGCCGAACCGCTACGAACGCCGCCGAGCAGGCGAGCTGATCCACATCGACGTCAAGAAGCTCGGAAGGATCCTCAAACCCGGACACCGCGTCACCGGCGATCGCCGTGGGCAGAGCAAGAACACCTACACACCCGACGGTCGCCGCGTCGGCGATGCCGGCTGGGAGTTCGTGCACGTCGCGATCGATGACCACAGCCGCCTAGCCTATGCCGAGGTACTCCCCGATGAGAAGGGCCCAACAGCCGCCGCCTTCCTGCGCCGGACGCTCGAGTTCTTCGCCGGCCACGGCATCACCGTGCAGCGCGTGATGACCGACAACGGCTCTCCCTATCGCTCTCACGTTCACGCTGCAGCCTGCCGAGAGCTACAGCTACGCCACCTACGCACACGCCCTTACCGCCCACGCACCAACGGCAAGGCGGAGCGCTTCATCCAAACACTGCAGCGCGAGTGGGCCTATGGGCGCGTCTTTCAGACAAGCAGCGAACGCACCGCGGCCCTCCCACCCTGGCTGAAGCACTACAACTTCACAAGACCACACGGCGCCCTCAGCCACAAGCCGCCCAGCTCACGACTGACGAACGCTGCTAGGAACTACATCTAGGGCGCGGCGCCGCGCACGATTGTGAGCAGCGCGTCGGCGGTGCCGGTGGCGGCGCGATCCCCGGTCCCGAGGCGGCGCAGCCCGAGGCCGCACATGACGGCGACGACGGTGCGGGCGTGGCGCGCGGGGTCGGGAACATCGAGCGCCTCGAGCACCGCGGCGGCGAGGTCCTCGTAGGCGGCGAAGCAGCGCTCGGAGGCCTCGTGTAGCTGGGGGTCACGCGAGGCGTGCAGGTGCAGCTCGAGCTCGGCGACCTGCTCGACGCGATCGGTGGAGCCTTCGACGATGCGCTCGACCTCGCTGGCGACCTGTGCGGCGCTGGGCTCGGAGGCGCGCAGCTCGGCGGCGATCGCCTGCAGGCGCGCGACCTCCTCGCCGACGTAGAGCAGTAGCGCCTCGCGCAGCAGCTCGGTCTGGCTGGGGAAGTGGTAGGTGAGGGAGCCCAGCGAGACTTGCGCGGCGGCGGCGATGGCGCGGTTTGAGACCTCCCCGATGCCCTGCTCGCCGATCAGGCGCAGCGTGGTGCGCAGGATCCGCTCGCGGGTGTCGGGCGCTGTGGTGGTGAGGGCCATCGGTACTTGTGCGAGCGTAGCGAACCTGTCATCGTTCGGTCGAACGACCGAGACATCGAGCCGCCGCCGGAAGAGAGGAACCAGAAAGATGCCGGACACTGCCGCAGCGCCACCGACCGCCAGCACCTCGCAGGACGCGGGCCGTGATGCGGAGCTCGCGTTCGCGGGCGCGGGCGAGCACGTGCGCGCGCTCGCGGCGGGTGAGATCTCATCGCGGGAGCTCGTGGAGCTCTCGCTGGGCCGGATCGAGGCGGCGCAGCCGGCGCTGAATGCATTCCGCTGCGTGCGCGCGGAGCGGGCGCGCGCGGAGGCCGCGGAGGCGGACCGCCGGCTCGCGGCGGGCGAGCGCGCGCCGCTGCTGGGCGTGCCGATCGCGATCAAGGACGACGTGGATCTCGCGGGCGAGGAGAGCCGCTTCGGCTGCGGGGGCCGCTTCGAGCCCAAGCGTGAGGACTGCGAGGCGGTGCGCCGCCTGCGCGCGGCGGGGGCGGTGATCGTGGGCAAGACCAACACACCGGAGATCGGCCAGTGGCCCATCACGGAGGGCCCGGCCTTCGGCGCGACGCGCAACCCGTGGCATCTGGACTACACCCCGGGAGGCTCCTCGGGTGGCGCGGCGGCGGCGGTCGCGGCGGGCCTGGTGAGCGCGGCGCTGGGCTCGGATGGCGCGGGCTCGGTGCGGATCCCGGCGGCGTGGACGGGCCTGGTGGGGATCAAGCCGCAGCGGGGCCGCATCTCGACGTGGCCGGATGCGGAGGCCTTCAACGGCCTGACGGTCCTGGGTCCGCTGACGCGCACGGTCGCGGATGCGGCGCTGATGCTGGACGTGCTGAGCGGGAGCCACCCCGGCGACCGCCACCGTCCGCCGGCGCCGAGCGAGCCCTACGCGACGGCGGCGCGGCGCGATCCGGGACGCCTGCGGATCGCGCTCTCCGAGCGTGTCCCCTTCAGCGGCGCGCCCGCCAAACTCGACCCGCGCGTGCGCGCGGCGGTGGAGCGCCTGGCGGAGGTGCTGCGCGGACTCGGCCACGAGGTCGTGCGCGATGACCCGGCGTACGGTCTGATCGGGCTCCCGTTCATGCCGCGCTCGACGGGCGGCGTGAACGACTGGATCGAGAACGTCCCGGACCCCTCGCTGCTGGACCGGCGCACGCACGGCAATGCGCGCACGGGCCGCATTCTCAAACCGCTGCTCGGCCTGGCGCGCGCGCTGGAGGCGCCGCTGCACTGGCAGGTGGGCCGCATCTTCGGGCGCGTGGACGTGGTGCTCTCCCCCACCACGGCCAAGCCCCCGGAGCGCGTGGGCGCACTCGACGGCCTGGCCTCGTGGGCGACCGACAAGGTTGTCGTGGGGGCCTGCCCGTATGCGTGGCCGTGGAATGTGCTGGGCTGGCCCGGCGTCAACGTGCCGGCGGGCCTCACCGACGAGGGCCTGCCGGTCGGCGCGCAGCTGCTCGGCCCGGCCAACAGCGAGTCGCGCCTGATCTCCCTGGCGGCCCAGCTGGAGGCGGTGGAGGGCTGGCAGCAGCGCCGCCCACCCGCGCTCGCGGCCGTTTGAAAGCTTTTGAGATCGTCCGCGCGGCGCGGCCCGCTGGTCGGGGCGCGCCGGCGCGGGGCATCCCTGCCCCGCGTCCCGAGCGGCGATAATCCCCAGGAGCCGATGAGTGCGGGCCTCTACTTCCACCATCCGGCCTGCCTCGAACACGACCCGCGGGTGCAGATGCCGGGTCACCCCGACACGCCCGCGCGGATCCTTGCGCTGGAGGCGCACCTGGCGCGCGAGCGGTGGCTCGGCTGGGAGCAGCGCGCGGCGCCCCTGGCGAGCGAGGCGCAGCTGGAGCTCGTGCACGGCGCGCACCACGTGCAGGCGATCCGCGAGCTCTGCGCGGCCGGGGGCGGGGCAATCGACGCGGATACGTACGTGGGCGAGGCCTCCTACCGCGCCGCGCGCCGCGCCGCGGGCGGGGCCTGTGCGATGGTCGCGGCGCTACTTGCGGGCGAGAACACACTCGGCTTCTGCGGCGTGCGACCGGCGGGCCACCACGCGGAGCGCGACCGCGCGATGGGCTTCTGCCTGTTCAACAACGTCGCCGTCGCGGCCCAGTTCGCGCTCGCGGAGCTCGGAGCTCGACGGGTCTTCGTCCTGGATTGGGACGTACACCACGGCAACGGCACCGCCGAAATCTTCAGGAGCCGGCGCGATGTGCTGTTCGCGAGCATCCACCAGTCCGCGCTCTACCCCGGTACTGGCCCGCTCGATGACGTCGGCTCGGGAGCGGGCGACGGCTACACGCTCAACCTGCCGGTCCCGGCGGGTAGCGAGGGAGCGCTGTGGCTGTCGCTGCTGCAGCACGTCGTGCTACCAGCCGCGAGCGCCTTCGCGCCCGACCTGGTGCTGGTCTCGGCGGGCTTTGATGCGCATCGGCTCGATCCTTTGGCTGGTTGCTGCCTGGAGACCGAGGACTTCGCGGCGATGGCCTGCCATGTGCGCGACTTCGCGACGCAGCTCGGCGTCCCGCTGGGCGCGGTGCTCGAGGGCGGCTACGAGCCGGCGATCCTTGGCGAGTGCGTGCAGGCCACGCTCGCGGCGCTCGGCAGCTCAGGTGAGACTGCGCAAGCCGCACCCGAGCCGCTGCTGACCCCGCGCGCGGCCGCCCAGATCGGACGCTACTGGCCGCTGCCGCAGCCATAAAGCAGGCCACGACCTCGGCGCCCGATCTGCGCAACATCCACCGCGGCGCGGTGCCAGTTCCATCCTCGCCACTACCAGAGAACTTCGAGCATTTCAGCCAATGTCAGAGTATTGGAGAGCGATTCCACCGACAGTTGGCTACCTCCCGCTTCGAGCGTGTTATTTGTTTCACCGGCGCCTTCGAACGTTTTGATGGCCTGCCCCGATCCGCTTTTTTTGAAGATCAGTTCGCCCGTGGTTGAAAATACGTCGACCGGTGTAATTTCCCCGATGATCCTGCTGGTCGTCGTTTTGAACCTCACCGGGACCGGTTCGCCGCCCAAGAGACACGACCCTTCGACGGTCGTGTATTCGCGCGAACCGCTGGTTTCGGGTTCAAGTGACACACCGGCCTTGGATTTAGCTTCAGCTTCTGCGACCGCACCCAGTTTGCCCTTGAGTTTCGCCGTCACTATTTCACCTGCGGCGGCCGACGGGGTGTTTACTTTGCAGCCTGCGCCTTTGGGGTCCGTACATCCTGTCAATACAACTACGACTTTTTCAACTCCGGTCGGCCCCACGATCGAACCCGAGGACGAGCCACCCGTGCATTTGATCGTTTCGACTCCAGCCAACACGCTTGCCCCAATTTTCGATGAGAAAGTCATTTTTTCGGCAACCGCTAACGACACTCGGTTATACCCACCACCCCCGAGTATTTTTAAGCACCCCGCTTCGTACATTGTATGACTGCCGCCGACGAAGGCGCAGTGGTAAAATTCTGGTGCCGCTTGTGCGGTAGACGCCGCCGCTGCGCTGATCGCAACCAACGCGACCAACGTCAGACTCAGCTGTCGAACACATTTCATATTTTGTCTCCCTTCGAGGTTTGGTCGATCGTCAAGGACGACACTAGTCCTTGATCTCAGCCAGGCTCGAACAGCCAGATTTGTTTCCCTTAGCAGAATCGATGTTTGCCGCATGGCCTCGAAGCTCAGCGGCAAATGACTCGCATCGAAACGCCCGAAACGCCGTCTCCGACTAACCGCAAGACACGCGCTCTCATAGCTCACGCCCCGGGGCCGGGGCCGCCGCGGCAGACCACCGGGGGCGAGCAGGGCATCGCCCCGGCCTGCTATCTGTGGTGGCGCTCGATGACGGACTTGGTCGCAACACACCGCGCGCACATGCCCTCGGGGACGGAGCGCTTCCTGGACGTGCGCTCGTTGGCGGACGCACATCGGCGCCTGGCGGATTTGCTGCGCCCGGGAATGAGCGTGCTCGACGTCGGCTGCGGGACGGGCGCGATCACCGCGGGCATCGCGCAGGCGGTGCAGCCCGGCGGCAGCGTGGTCGGCATCGACGTGAGCACGGAGCTGATCGGGCGCGCGCAGACGCGCTCGGAGCACCAGGAAAACCTCTCCTTCGAGTTGGCGGACGTGGCCTCGCTGGTGCGAGAGCGGCGCCGCTTCGACGTGGTCACGGCGGCACGGATGCTGCAGTGGCTGGCCGATCCGCGATCTGCGCTGGCGGCGATGGTCGCCGCGGTGAAGCCGGGTGGGATGGTGGTGGTGCTCGACTACAACCACCGCAGGACGAGCTGGGAGCCGGAGCCGCCGGAATCGGTGCTGGCGTTCTACGAGGCGTTCCTGGAGTGGCGCGCCCAGGCGGGCATGGACAACGAGATCGCGGACCACCTCGAGACGCTGTTCGAGGAGCTGGGCCTGCGCGAGGTGCGCTGCACGCCGCAGCCGGAGCTTGCGCAGCGCGGCGCCGCGGACTTCGAGGTGCGGATCGCCCTATGGGGCCAGGTGATCGAAACGCGCGGGCACCAGGTCGTCGCGGACGGCCTGCTCAGCGAGGCTCGCCGCGCGGCCGCGGCGAGCGACTTCGCGGAGTGGGCGTCGTATGCGGCGCGCAGCCAGACGCTGTGGCTGGCGGCCGTCGAGGGCGTCGTGCCCGGGGCCTGAGAGCGCGTAGCGTCGGGCCGTGCGACTCGAGGGCATCCTGGCCGGCGACATCGTCGAGGTCGATCACCACGGCCGGCGCTTTCACGCGCTCGTGACGGGCTCGGACCCGGGCGGCCTCACGCTGATGCCGCTGGACCGTCGCGTCAACTACCACAGCTGCCGCAGTCGCGAGGTCGTCGGCCATTGGGTCAAGCGCGGGCGCCCGCGGACTACGAGCCGACCGCTGAAGCCCTCGCCGCGGCAGCTCGAGATCGACCTGCCCGAGCCCGGCGAAGCCGAGACGGAGGCGGGGTCGAGGGGCGCGGAGACGTAGCATGGGCACGGTGCCCGACGAATCGCAAGCCGAGCAGCAGCGCGTGGGCGGGCACCGCAGCGACGCGCACCCGCCGATGCCGCGCGACAAGCGCGGTTGGCACGTCTCCCCGGCGCCCGACGGGCGCGGCATGCCGGAACAGGCGCCGAAGGGCCCGCCGGCGCATCGCACGCGCGGCTTCCTGCTGTTCGTGCTGTTCCTGATCGCGCTCAACTGGCTCTCGGTGCTGCTCTTCCAGCCCTCCGCGGGCGAACCGCGTGTGACGGTCTCGTTCAACCCGTTCTTCCTCAGCGAAGTGCGCGCGGGGCACGTCAAGTCGATCTCCTCCAAGGGCGACACGCTGCAGGGCACGTTCACGACCAAGCTGCGCTACCCGCCGAGCGACAAGCATGCGACGGCGTCGAAGCTCTTCGCGACCGAGGTCCCGACGTTCTGGAACGGCGGCCAGCTCTCGGCGCTGCTGCAGGAAAAGGACGTGGAGATCAACGCGAAGCCGACGACCAGCAGCCAGTCGCTGCTGGCGGAGCTGCTGCTCGGCTTCGGCCCGACGCTGTTGATCGTGGGCCTGTTCGTGCTGCTCGCGCGGCGCGCCGCCAAAGCCGGTGGTGCGATGGGGGCGCTTGGCAACTTCGGGCGCTCGCAAGCACGGCGCGTCGATCCGGCGAAAATCCAGGTCACCTTCAAGGACGTGGCGGGCATCGACGAGGCCAAGAGCGAGCTCTCGGAGATCGTGGATTTCCTGCGCACCCCGGAGCGCTACGGGCGCCTGGGCGGGCGCATGCCACACGGGGTGCTGCTCTCGGGCGCGCCGGGAACCGGCAAGACGCTACTCGCGCGCGCGGTCGCGGGCGAGGCGCACGCCGCGTTCTTCTCGATCTCGGCCTCGGAGTTCATCGAGGCGATCGTCGGCGTCGGCGCCTCGCGCGTGCGCGACCTGTTTACGAAGGCCAAGGAGGCGGCACCGGCGATCATCTTCATCGACGAGCTCGACGCGATCGGACGTTCACGCCAGGGCTCGGTTTCGGTGACCGGCGCCAACGACGAGCGCGAGCAGACACTCGACCAGATCCTGACCGAGCTGGACGGCTTCGAGAGCTCCGAGGCGGTTGTCGTGTTGGCGGCGACCAACCGCCCCGACGTGCTGGACTCGGCGCTGCTGCGACCGGGCCGCTTCGACCGCCGCGTGGCGGTGCAGGCGCCCGATCGCAGCGGCCGGCGCGAAATCCTGGAGGTGCATACGCGCTCGATCCCGCTCGCGGCGGACGTCGACCTCGATGCGCTGGCGGCGAGCACCCCCGGCATGGTCGGCGCCGACCTGGCGAACCTCGCCAATGAGGCCGCGCTGCTGGCCGCACGACGCGAGCACGAGCAGGTCGGGATGGCGGACCTCACGGATTCGCTGGAGAAGATCATGCTGGGCTCCCCGCGCGGCATCCTGCTCTCGCCGGCCGACCGCGAGCGTACGGCCTACCACGAGTCCGGCCACGCGCTCGTGGGCATGCTCACGCCCGGCGCGGACCCGGTGCGCAAGGTCTCGATCATCCCGCGCGGGATGGCACTCGGCGTAACCCTCTCGACGCCCGACGCCGATCGAGTCTCCTACTCGCTGGAGGACCTGCAAGCCAAGATCCGTGTGGCCCTCGGGGGACGGGTCGCCGAGGAGATCGTCTACGGCACGATCACGACCGGCGCGGAGTCCGACATCCAGCAGCTCACGATGATCGCGCGCCAGATGGCCGGCCGCTGGGGCATGAGCGAGGCGATCGGTCCGATCGCGGTGCTCCCCGCCGACGGCGAGGGACCGTTCCTGCCGGGGGCGAGCACGACCTCGGAGTCCACTCAACGCCTCCTCGACGAGGAGGTCAGGCGCATGGTCGACACCGCCCACCAGGAGGTCACGCGCCTACTGACCGAGCATCGCGAGCAACTCGAGAGCCTCGCGCGGACGCTGCTGAAAGCCGAGACGCTCGACGCACTCGACGCCTACGCGGCAGCGGGCGTCGCGGCGCATCGCGAAGAGCCCGCTGTGGCTTAACGCCCCTCCGCGTCGGCCACGCGCTCGGCCGGCGTCCGGCTCGGCCGGCGATGATCTTGTGCGAGCTCCAAGAACATCCTCGTGAGCGCGGGATCGAATTGGCTGCCGGCGCAGCGCCGGAGCTCCTCGAGCGCCTGCTGCCTGGGCATCGCGGCTCGGTAGCTGCGATTGCTCGTCATCGCCTGGTAGGCGTCGCAGATCGCGATGATCCGTGCCGGGAGCGGAATCTGCTCGCTGGACAGTCCGTCGGGGTAGCCGTGACCGTCGTAGCGCTCGTGCGTCGCGCGCACGATCGTCGCGACGGCGCGCCCGGTGGGGGCCGCGGCGAGAATCCGCTCTCCAATCAGGGTGTGACGCTCGATGAAGGCGCGCTCCTCGCTATCCAGCGCCGCCGGCTTCCCGAGAATCGCGTCGGGGATGGCAGCCTTGCCGATGTCGTGCAGCTCCGCCGCGGCCACGAGGTCTCTGAGGTCCTCGGCCTCCATGCCGAGCCGGCGCCCGAGGCGGTGGGCGAGCTCGGCGACCTCCTGCACGTGGGTCCCGAGCTCCGGGTCTCGTTCGCGCAGCAGCCCGAGCAGCACGTCGCGCCACTCGGGCCGGGAGGACCGCCCCAGGAGCGTCTTCTGGGCGTAGAGACGTTGATCGGCAATGCGCAGCGCCTCGCCGGCATCGCGTGCCTCGCTCCCCAGCAGCACCTCCCCGTAGCTGGCGCCGATCGTGAAGTGCTCACCACTCTCGAGTAGCGAGCCGGCCAGGTCGGCGGCCAGCACGGCCGGATCGCCGCTGAGCTCGAGCAGTGCGCAGAACTCGTCGCCGCCGAGTCGGTAGGCGCGCCCGGCGGACATTGCGCACGCGGCGAGCTTGCGGCCGAGGCGGCCCAGCAGCGCGTCGCCGGCGGGGTGCCCAAAGGTGTCGTTGTAGCGCTTGAAGCCGTTGAGGTCGAACAGGAGCATCAGCTTGGGTTCGGTCGCGGTGGCTTGCGCGACCGCGAGCTCGATGTCTTGCAGCAGCGCGCGGCGGTTGCCCAGGCCGGTGAGCGCGTCGCGGTTGGCGAGCTCGCTGCTCGAAACGATCAGACGCAGGTTCTCGCCCGCCGTCGCAACCAGTCTTCCCAAGACGACGACGAGCGTCGCGGCGGCAAGCCAAGTCGACGCACCCACGATGCCTTCGACGCTGCCATATGCCAAGACGCCTACCGCGGTCAATCCACACAGAACCGGCGCGGCCATGATGGCGCCCAGCGAATCCTTCCCGTGCACGCTCTCGCCGTCGGGCTGCCAGGCGGCGTAGGCCAGGATCAGCACCGAGAGCAACCACAGCGAGTCGAGCGGGGTTCCGACGGAGTAGGTCCCGTGAGCTTCCTGGAACAGATAGACCCCATCGGCCACAGCCATGATCGAAAACCCGGTCGCGATCGCCAGGAACGGACGATATGCACGCCACCCCCCCAATGCGAGCATCACGACGACCGCGCCGATCAGCAGCACGTCGGCGAGCGGATAGGAGATGCTGAGCGCCGTCCGCACACTCCCGCTTTGGGACGAGACGAGACCTGGCGTCGAGAGCACGACCGCCCCGAGCGCAGCGACCGCGAGCCCCCCGATCAGGCCGTCCAGCCACATGCTCACGCGGAAATGCATCGCGCGTCGACGGCCGAGCAGCACGATCGCGACATAGGCGCCTACATATAGACATAGGTAGAGCGCATCCTGAAACGTCGGCGCAAGCGATTCGCTGATCGACGCAAGGATTTCCCCAGCCGCGTCGCAGGCCAGCCCGGCGCCGAGGAACAGCCACGCCACCCGTGCATGATCGATCGAGAAGGCGCGCGCGATGCATAGCGCGGCGCAGCCGACCATCACAGCGTCGTAGACCCAGTTGTCGAACAGTTCGCCGATCCATTCGCCACCAAACCCCAGGGTGCTGTGCACGAGGTGCGCCGCGACCATGCAGAGGAGCGCGCCTAGCGCGATGCGGATCCCGGCAGGCGCATCGCTGCGCGGCAGGACCCGGTCCTGATAGCTCATCAGGTCTGTATCGGCCGCCAAGACCCATTCGTTGAGCGTTGTGTTGTCTAGTCGAACCTCACTCTACCGAAGTGTGCGAGCGAAGCCCCGATGATTCCACTAATCTGACTGATCGCCCCTGGCCAAACCGTAGGTGACCCATGTAGTACTGATGAGACTATTCAGGCACAAAACCGCAAACATAGATCCAGAACCTCAGGCGGTCGTAATCTCGACAGGCGGCGAGTTCGAGGTCGAGGTCAAGGGTGAGTCGTTCCACCAAGACACGATCTCGAAGCTGGTTGGAGCCTCAGGCAACGTGCGGACCGATGGCGATCACCGTCGTGCGACTCTGAGAGTTTGGCTGCGACCTGAGCCGGAGAACCCCCATGACCCAAATGCTGTGCTCGTGGCGGCACTCTCGGGTCATCCTTTGGGGCATCTGCCCCGCAGTCTATGTGCCTCGTATCAGGGTGTCCTCAACGAGGTCGACGATCGTGCCCGGATCTGGTGCGAGGCGTGCGCGTTTGGTCGCCGTGTTGAGGGACAGTGGAATTATGGGATCTGGCTCGACCTGCCATCCGCCGCCGAGTTGCGGACCGTCCTAGACGGCTTCAGCGATAAGGCCGTCACCGAAATGAAGTCAGCAGAGGGCTTGAGGCGGACACTCAGCCGGTAGCCAGTAATGATTCCGAGACTCCACTGCGCGCCATTGCAAACTGCGCGAGCTCGTCTACTTTCTGCCCGCTTGCATGCCAGCCGTGCTTGCCCCCTGCAACAGCGATCGGGGAGAGCCAGTAAGTTATCCGGCTGCTCGCCATCTGCCTCGGTCTTTAGGTATTCGTGGCCTAGGCGCGTTGCGATTTCGACGGCGACGCGCTGGCCGGCGGGGCGTTCTACATAGAAAGACCACTGGTCGTCCTTGATGCCCTGGATTGCTTCCTCCTCGGAGAGCTTCCACCGCGTTCCATTGGGGTTCATGCCTCCGATGCTGCTGATGCGTTCGTGTGCGTCGGAGCGGTCCGTCTTATTGATGCAACTCACTCGAACGAGCGATGCCATGTATGTCCTTTCGCTTGGCTTTCTGGAGCTCCCCCGCCATGCGAGATTCTGCGACATCCATCGGACGGAAACGTCGCACTATGCGTCATGATCTCCGTCAGCCGTCCTGTGATCGGCCTATAGTCCCCGGCCAGGCCGAAGACGACGAAAGGGAGCGCCATGGGCAAGGTGGATGTATCGAACGAGGAGCTGCGAAGCGTGCGAGACGCGATGCGTGAGCTCAATCGAATGGTCGATTCGCTTGAGAGCGGCGACTCAGAAAAGTTCGTGCTCTGCCAGAACAACCAGATGCGCGCAGTCGTGGTCTCGCTCGACACATTCAGCCGCCTGAGGAGCACCGGTCTGCCACAGACCGCGTAGTCGTAGAGAGGAAAAGGTTACGCCGGACCTAGCCGGGCTGGCCATGATCGACGCATTTGCTGGGCTGGCCAGCAGCACTAAGCCTGGTAGTCAGGCGACTTTGAGGTACTGACGCAGAGCCTCGCGGATCACGGCGGAGGTCGTCTCGCGATCATGGCTGGCCCGCTGCGCCAGCGCCTCGCTGAGCTCCGGGTCAAGCCGAACAGACTCCACCCCTGCCGCCGCCGATCCCATTGATGGCCGTCCGCCACGGCGACGGAGCATCTCCTCGACATCATAGCCCGCCTCGGCCTTGGCGCTCAGCTCATCGACCAACTCGTCCGTGATGGGCAATCCGCTGGCGGTTCTGCCGTAGGTCTTCTTCGCCATGTCAGCCACCCGGCAACAGTCGCTGGTACTTCGGCCGCATCGCCATTGCATGGATCGCCAGCTCCGACCCGTCGTCGCGCACGATCGTCACGACCTCCAACAGCGCTGCGTCGCGCGCAGGCCCCAGGTAGAGCCGGGTGTCGTCGTCTTGATCCTCGGTAGTCATCGCATGCGTGGCGGCGTGTTTGATGTCCGCGTCGGCAATCCCGTGCTTGCGCGCCGACGGATGGATATCCACAAGAAGGAATTGTAGTACGAAACCGGGTCGGACTTCAGTCGTCGCGGGGTTCGAACAACTACCACAAACCCGGCCAAAACGGAGGGGGAGGGATTCGAACCCTCGTCAGACCAATCAGGCCTGAAACGGTTTTCGAGACCGCCGCATTCAACCGCTCTGCCACCCCTCCAGGGCGACCGGCCCCAAGGCTAGTGGATCGGCGCTAACCGCCGCGCCTTAGCGGCGCGCAGCGAAGAACTCGCTCAGCAGCCCGCCGCACTCCGCGGCCAGCAGCCCGCCCGCAACCTCGGGGCGGTGGTTCAGGCGTGACTCGCCGAGCACGTCCAGGACACTGCCCGCGGCGCCCGCCTTCGGGTCGCTCGCGCCGTACACCACGCGCGGCACCCGCGCCAGCACGATCGCCCCCGCGCACATCGCGCACGGCTCGAGCGTGATGTACAGCACGGTCTCCAGAACTCGCCAGCCGCCGACCGCGCGGGCCGCTTCGCGCAGCGCAATCAGCTCCGCGTGCGCCGTCGGGTCCTGGCGCAATTCGCGTTCGTTGTGGCCCGCCCCGATCACCTCGCCGCCGTGCACCGCGACCGCGCCGATCGGCACGTCGTCGTGTTCTAGAGCATGCCGCGCCTCGCGCAGCGCGAGGCGCATGAAGTACTCGTCACGCGGAAAGAAGTGGTCGCCCATAGTCTGCAATCGAACCCCCGCTCGACGGTGTCGTCGTCGCAGAGCCCCGGCGATCATCATTACGCACGCGCCATGCCCAGCAGCCCGCCCCCCCATCACTCCGCAACTCGAGGCCTCCCGCACCGCCGTGCCCTGCGCGCGCTCGGCGCGCTCGCGCTCGTATTGGCACTAGCGACGCCCGCGGTACTGCCCTCCGCAGCGGCCCACGCCGCCCCCCGGGCGGCCCGCCCCCCGGGCGGGGCCGCAATCCCAACCCACGGCAGCGCGCCGGCCGCCGCCGGCCCGTCGGCTCTGTACGCGCCCGGGGTGGTGCTCGTCGGCTACGGCAACTCCGAATCCCCCGCCGCACAAGCCGCGATCGTGCACGCCGCCGGCGCGGTCGACCCGCTCCCGATCGCCTCGCACACCCGGCTGCTGACACTGCGCCACGGCGCCAGCGTGCCCGCCGCGATCGCGCGCCTGCACCACACGCGCGACGTCGCGTGGGCCGTACCCGACTACATCGCCCACGAGTCCACGATGCCGGGCGCCGGCAGCCCAGCAAACGTCACCGCCAGCGCGTCGCACGTCGCCGACGCGGCCAGTAGCGCCGGCGCGTCGCCCCTCGCCGGCGAGGCCAGTAGCGCGACCGGCGAACCGTTTCCCAACGACCCCGGCAACACGACCACTCCGGGCGGCTGGCAGCAGCTGCAGTGGAACTTCGTCGGACCCTTCGGAGTGCAGGCTCCGCAGGCCTGGAGCAACCTCATCGCCGACCACGCCCCCGGCGGTCGCGGCGTGATCGTCGCGGTACTCGACACCGGTGTCGCCTACGCCAACCGCGGGCGGCGCTTTCGCAGATCGCCGGACTTCTACCCCTACCAGTTCGTCTCCGGCTACGACTTCATCGCCCACGACCGCTTCCCCAACGACCGCAACGGCCACGGCACCGACGTCGCGGGCACGATCGCCGAGGCCACCGACAACGGCAAGGGCCTCACCGGCCTTGCCTACGGGGTGCGCATCATGCCGGTGCGCGTCCTGGACAGCGAAGGCGACGGCGACGCCTCCGTGATCGCCAAGGGCATCCGCTTCGCCGTCAAGCACGGCGCCCGCGTCATCAACCTCAGCCTCGAATTCCCCACCGGGATCACCGCCTCGGACATCCCCGAGCTGATCTCCGCCCTGCGCTACGCCAACCGCCACGGGGTCGTCGTCGTAGCGGCTGCCGGCAACGAGGCGCACGCCGCCGCGGCCTTCCCCGCACGCGCGCCCACTGTCATCGCCGTCGGCGCCAGCACCGAACACGGGTGCCTGGCCAGCTACTCCAACTACGACATCGGCCTCACACTGGTCGCCCCCGGCGGCGGTCCCGACGCGACGCTACCCGGCGACCCCAACTGCCGCCCCGAAGCACCCACCGGGCAGGACATCTTCCAGGTCACCTTCGCCGGCTCCTCGCCGCTCCAGTTCGGGATCCCCGGCGGCTACGAAGGCACCTCGATGGCCACTCCCCACGTCGCGGCGACCGCCGCGCTGATCATCGCCAGCCGCGTGCTCGGGCGCCATCCGACACCCGCTCAGATCGCCGCGCGCCTGAAGGCCACCGCGCGCCCGCTAGGGGGACCAGGCGACAACAAGCTCTACGGCGCCGGCCTGCTCGACGCGGCCGCCGCCACCGCACCCGGCGGGCCGGGCGCCCTCGCCAAATAGCCGCGTCCCTCACGCTCAAGCCCGCCGCGGGTCACGCGCGCCGCAGCTCAAGCGCGCCGCGGGACGGCCCGCGCGATCACCTCGACCATCTCGCTACGGAAACGCTCGCGTCCGAAGCGCGCCGCGTTGGCGCGCACCTCGGCCTCCTCGAACCGCGCCGCCTCAAAGCGCGCGATCGCGCCCGCCAGGCCCGCCGGGCTCTGCTCGTCGAAGAGCACCCCCGTGCGCCCGTCGAGCACGGTCTCACTCGCTCCGCCCACGCCGTACGCGATCACCGGCACCCCCGCCGCCTGTGCCTCGACGGGCACGATTCCAAAGTCCTCCTCACCTGGAAACAGCAGCCCGCGCGCGCCGCTCAGCAGCTCATCGCGCTCGCGCTCGCCGACGCGGCCGAGAAACTCGAGCGACTCCCGCGGCGGCGCCCCGGCCCGCACGGCCGCGAGCGCGCGCCCGTCGCCGGCGATCTTCAGCGCCTTGCCCTGCGCGGCGCACGCCGCGACCGCGAGATCGACGCGCTTGTAGGGGACGACCCGCCCGAACACGAGGTAGTAGTCGCCCGGCGCGCGCTCCAGACCCAGGAAGTGCTCGACGTCGACCGGCGGATTGACGACCTCCGCCGCGCGCCCGTAGTAGCGCGCGATGCGCTCCGCGACGTGGCGCGAGTTGGCGACGAACACATCCGGCGAGGACGCCCCCGCGAGATCCTCGCGACGCAAACGCGCCAGCAGCGGCGGCAGCACCAGGCGCAGCGCGCGGCCGACCTGCTCGCCCTCCAGGAAGCCCTCCTCCCAGGCGTAGCGCATCGGCGTGTGGCAGTAGCAGACGTGCAGCGCGCCGCGCGGCACGCGCACGTTCTTGGCGCAGGCGTGGTTGCTGGAGAGCACTAAGTCAAAGCCCGAGAGGTCGAAGGAGCGGTAGGCGCGGTCCATCAGCGGCAGCAGCTTCTGGTAGTGGCGTCTCGCCCCCGGGATGCGATTCAGGTAGGAGGCGTGCACCGGACGCTCGGTGATCTGCGCCGGCCACGGCGCCGGGTCGTAGATCGAGGTGAACAGCTCGGCGTCGGGGAACAGCTCGAGCAGCTCCAGCACCACCTGCTCGGAGCCGCCCGGGATCGTCAGCCACTCGTGGACCACCGCGACTCGGGGAAAGCGCGCGTGCAGCTCATCCAGCGATGAAAGACTCACCGGCGCGAGACTATCGATCCGCCTCCGACCCACCTGGGATCATGCCCCCGATGCCGGATCCCTCTCGCCTGCGCGGCCGCGACATCGTGTGCGTCGGCTTCGCCGACTGGGACACCGACCTGTGGACCAACCAGCATCACCTGATGGCTCGTCTCGCCCGCGAGAACCGCGTCCTGTTCGTCGAGTCGCTCGGCCTGCGCCGCCCGCAGCTCGCCGGCCGCGACCTCGCGCGCATCGCCCGCCGCCTGCGACGTGGGCTCCAGCCTCCGCGCGCCGCCGATGGGCTGCACGTCCTCTCGCCGCTCGTGCTGCCGTTCCACGGCAGTCGCGCCGCCCGTGCCGTCAACCGACGCCTGCTCGCCGCGCTCGTGCGCCGCGCGACGCGCCGGCTCGGCATGCGGCGGCCGATCCTGTGGGGTTACGTGCCCCAGGCCGAGATCCTCCTCGAAGCACTCGACCCGGAGCTCGTCGTCTACCACTGCGTCGATGACATCGCCGCTCAGACGCGCATCGACACCGCGAGCTTCCGCGCCGCCGAGGAGCGCTTTGTCGCGCGCGCCGACCTCGTGCTCGCCAGCGCCCCCGCCCTCGCCGCGCGGATGCGCGGGCTTTCCAGCAACGTCCTCTACGCTCCCAACGTCGCCGATGTCGACCTGTTCGCGCGGGCCCTGCAGCCCGGTCCGGAGGACCCCTCCCTCACCGGCCTGACACACCCGCTGATCGTCTTCACCGGCGCGATCGTCGCGGTCAAGCTCGACATCCCGCTACTCGTCGCGCTCGCGCGCGCGCGGCCGCAGTGGTCCTTCGCACTCGTCGGCCCGGTCGGCCCCGGCGAACCCCGCGCCGACGTCTCCGCGCTGAGCCGCGAGGCGAACATCCACCTGCTCGGTCGCCGCTCCTACGAGCAGCTGCCCGACGTGCTGCGCACCGCCGACGCCGGCCTGATCCCCTATGCGCTCAACGAGCTCACCCGCAGCATCTTCCCGATGAAGGTCTACGAGTACCTCGCTGCCGGCCTGCCCGTGATCGCGACCCCGCTGCCGGCGCTTGCCGACATCCCCGAGGTCGCCACCGCAGCCGACGCCGTCGCGCTCGCGGAGCTGCTCGACGACGCGCTCGCCGCCGACACCCCCGAGCGCCGCGCCGCGCGCTCGCACGCCGCCGCCGAGCACTCCTGGGAGCGACGGCTGCAGGAGATCGCCGCCGCGATCGACGCGCTCCAGGACGAGCCGCGCCGCGCCGCCGGCAACGGGTCGTCAAGGGGACCCGCACCTCTGTGAGCCGGCCGTGAGAGACCTGCTGGTGAGCACCCACACCCCCGTGCTGCGCTCGGGCCGCGCGTTACGCACCTACGGTCTCGCGCGCGCCCTCGCGATGCACGACGGCCTCGACCTGCTGTACGTACGCTTCGAGGGGCCCGAGCCCGACGCAGCCTTCCGCGCGATCCCCGGCATCGCGCTGCACGAGGTGCTCGTCTCACGCGGAGTGCAGCGCCTGCTCACCTACGCGCGCGCGCGCGCGACGGGCGTCCCGGCCGCGCTCGCGCGCGGTGTCTCCCCCGAGCTCACCGCGCAGGCGACCCGCCTCGCCGCCGCGCCCGGGCGCGGGCGCGTGATCGCCGACGGACCGGTCGCCGCCGCCGCGCTCGCGCGGCTCGCGGGCCGCCGCCCGGTGATTTACAACGCCCACAACTTCGAGTCCGGCTTCCGCCACGAGCTCGACGGCGCACCCCCCGCGCGCGCGTTGCGTCGCTTCGAGCGTCGCCTGCTGGCGCACGCGAGCGAGTCCTGGATGGTCAGCGAGCCCGATCTCGCCGCCGCGCGCGAGCTCTGTCCCACCGCGCAGCTGCGCCTCGTACCGAACGTGCTCGACGTCGCCGCGATCGAGCCACTGCACACCCTCACACGCGAACGACGCGCGATCTTCGTCGCGAACTTCGCCTACGCGCCCAATCGCAACGGCCTGCGCTTCCTGTTGGGCGAGGTGCTGCCGCGCGTATGGGAGGAGCTGCCCGACGCGACACTCACGCTCGTCGGCGCCGGGCTGGACCCCTCATCGGCGCCGGCCCGCGGAGAGCTCCACGAGCTCATCGGCGACCCCCGCATCGAGGTGCTCGGCTTCGTCGAGGACCTGCGCGTCGTCTACGCCGGCGCCCGCTGCGCGGTCGTCCCGCTGCTGCAAGGCGGCGGGACGCCGCTCAAGCTACTCGAGGCACTCGCCTACGCCCTGCCCGCGGTCGTCACCCCGCGCGCCGCCGCCGGCCTCGCGGTGCGCGACGGCGAGCACTGCCTCCTCGCCGACGGCGCCGCCGCGTTCGCCGCGGCGCTGTGTCACGTTCTGCGCGACGGCGCCCCCGAGCTCGGCCAGCGCGGGCGCGAGCTCGTCGCCGAGCGCTACTCGATCGAGGCGCTCAGCCGACTCGTATCCGTCTAGCCGTCTCGCGCCAGCGTCGACCGTCCCTCCGCGCTCAAACCCGCCGTCCGCGCGACGAGCGCGAGCAGCCCCACCTGCATCCCGAACAGCAGCGTGAAGCGCGGTTCCACGCCCGTGAAGCTGGCGGTCGTATCGATCGCGATCAGCCCCGCGATCCCACACAGCGACGCCAGCCCGAAGGCACGCAGCAGCGGCTCCGTACTGCGCCGCCACGCCTGCCACGCGACCGTCATGCTGCCGGCAATCAGTCCGACGTAGGCGAACAGGCCGAGTATCCCCAGCTTCAACCAGAACCACAGCGCCGCGAAGTGCACGTACTGGCGACCTTCTTCGTGTTCCACCGACAGCGGCTGCACCGTCGCGGCCCACGGAATCGTCACGCCCAGGCCGGTGATCGGGTGTTCGCCGATCGCGCCCAGCACGTTCGCGCGCTCGTCGAGCCGGTAGCTGTCCTGCACATTCGTTTCGAGCTTCGCCGGCGCCAGCGAGCTCACACGCTTGACGATCGGGGACTGCGACTGGAAGTTGATCGACCCCAGCAGCAGGATCGCCGCGAACACGCCCAGCGTCGCCGGCACGAGCAGGCGCCGCCCCGCCGAGGAGCTGCCGAGCATCACGACCAGCATCACGCCCAGCACCGCGCCGATCCAGAACGAGCGCCGGTAGGAGAGCACCAGGCAGGCGATCAGCAGCGGCGTGCCGAGCAGCAGCCACCACGGCAACCGCACCCGCGCGAGGAGCGCCGCGAACACGGTGAGCATCGCGATCATGATCAGCCAGTTGGCAACCGGTTCGTAGTAGGTCAGCGTCGAAGCGCCTTCGATTGCCGTTCCGTAGTGACCCGCGACCTCGATCAGGCCGAGAATCGCCTTGACGATTGCGAGCGCCATCGCGCCGGTCAGCAGCCGCATCACCTGCCGGCGGTCGATGTCGAGGTTCCCAATCGCGAGCGGCATCAACAGCAGGTAGGCCAGGACGTGCTCGGAGGCCACCGCGAAGCGCAGGCTCGCGCCCGCCGCGCGTCCGGTCACGACCCCGGCGACCATCGCGAGCGCGAGGATCGCAAGCGGGAGTGCGAGCGGCCGCGGCACGCGCACCGGCCGGCGGTGGCGCAGCACGTCCAGACCGACAGCGAGGATCGCGAGCGCGACCAACACGTCGAGCAGCGAGATATCCCGGTAGACCTGCGTGTAGAGGTGCGACGCGAACGTCAGCAGCCCAAAGCTTTCGCCCTCGCAGATAATCGCCAGGCCCACCACGAGCGTGACAGCCGCGAGCGGCCGCGAGAGCATGATCCCCGCGAGCACCAACAGGAGCGGCAGGAACAGACCGGTCGTGCCGAGCTTGTGGACACCCGCAAACGCCACCAGCGCCGTGAGTCCCGCGAGCGCGGCCGCGAGCAGCACCTCGCCGCTGTCGAATGCCGGTAGTCGCAGCCGCCGCGCCACCGCCGACTCCGCCTCCCTCAGAGCTACAGCCGCCGGGGCTCGGAGGCGCTGAGCGCCTCGACCCCCGGCTCGAGCGTGGGAGCCGACCCGCTATAGGAACCGTAGCCGTAGCGGTTCGCGTCACGGATGCCGGTCACGACTAGCCCGACCGGCTCGACGATGTGCCGGTCGAGGATCGCCCGCGCACGGCGCACCTCGTCGCGTGTCGTGCGCTCAACGCGACCCACCAGCAGCGCCGCGTTGATGACCTGGTCGTTGAGCAGCACCTGCGCGTCGGCCACCGGGTTCAGTGGCGGCGCGTCGACGATCACCATGCTTTCGCCCGTCGCGAGCTCGGTGATGATCTCATCGATACGAGTCGACCCCAGCAGCTCGGCGGGGTTGTGAGGGATGCGCCCCGCGGGCAGGACGAGCAGATTCGGTAGCTCCGGCAGCGGCTCGACGAGCACCTCGGCCAGCGATGCGCGGCCCGTGAGCGCCATCGTCAATCCCCGGCCGGGATCGAGGTCGAAGTGCTCGGTGAACGTCGGTCGGCGCAGGTCGAGCTCCACGAGCACGATGCGCCTGCCCGTCAGCGCCATCGCGTGCGCGAGGTCAACCGCGACCGTTGTCTTGCCCTCTCCGGAGACAGCGCTCGTGACCATCAGCGTGTCGAGCGGACGGGTCACCGCCGCGAAGTCGAGCGCGCTGCGCAGAATGCGGTAGGGCTCGAGTGACTCCGTGCGCTGCGCCGCGCGGCCCACTCGAAACGAGGACTGCGGAATCGCCGCGAGCGCGGAGAGCCGGTACTCGCGCTCGAGCTCCTCGATCGACCGGACGCGGCGGTCCAGGGACTCCAGCAAGAACACGAGCGCAAACGAGATCGCCAGCCCCACCAGCAGGCCGATCGCGAACGTGCTCGTCAGGCCCATCCCCGATGGGCTGCTCGGCGGTGTCGCGCGGCCGATGATGTTCGCTCCGCCGCCCGCGACCGCGCGCGCCGCGCTGATCCGCTGCAGCGACTGTTCCAGTGCCGCGCGTTCCGGCGAGCCCGCCGGAAGCGCCGCGATCTGCTGCTCGAGCTTGCTCTGCGCACTTTCGATACCCGCGAGCTGCGACTTGTCGCGGAACACGATGTACTGCTCGGCGAAAGCATTGGCCAGTTGTGCCGAGGTCTGCGGATCCCCGGTCGCCGCGACGAAGTTCAAGATGTCCGCGTTCGGCGCTGCTTCGACCTTGACTTCGCGCAGCAGTTCACTCGGTTCGCCCTGCAGGTCGAGCTGTTTGAGGACCGCCCGCGCGACTTCCGGCGAGTGCGCGATCCCCACCTCGGTATCGGCTTCGCGCTGCGGTTCACTGCTGTTCGACGGCGCGACCTGCAGCGCCGAGTCCGACAGCGTGCCGCTCTGAAACACGACGCTGGCGGTCGCCGCGTAGGACTTCGCTTTGTGTGCGTGGCTGGCGAGGAGTACCACCACCGATGCCAGCACGATGCCGAGAACGATCAGCCAGCGGCGTCGCAGCGCCGACAGCGCACTCGCGAGACCTTCGCCCTCGCGGACGCGCTCAAGCTGGTCGCGGGCACTCATGCGAGCCGTCGATGCAGCTATGTCGGACTGGCGCGGGCAGGGGTCTCATCTGGGCTCCTATCGTCGCGTCAGGGCCGCTGCTTGAGCTGAGAAAGCCCCCGTGGGAGTGGGCCGATGCGGCGAGGTCGCAAGCGATGATGATACCGCCGGCGCGCCCGACATTCGTCCAAACACCGCGCACGACGTCCCGCGGCGGCCACGGCCGTCGATAGGAGGGCAGAGAGCAACAACACGTCGCCTCGCCGAGGCGCGAGCACAACGACAAAGGCACACCCGTCGCGAGGCGGGCTCGCAAAGCCAGGGGTCTCCGCGAGGAGATAGCCGGCTCCCGAAAGAGCTCAATGCATTTTCTTCTTTGGCCGATCCGCTGTCTAGCGGTTCTCACCCTCAGCAGCATCGCCCTTCTAGGGATCGTAGGTGTTGACTTCGCTGACTCACAGCCGCTTAATCGGCCGGCCATCGCAAACCTTGCGCACACGACGCAAGCCAAGTTGCAGACCCGCACCGTCCAGCGCCAGCGCGAACACCTGCGTCGGGTCGCAAAGCGTGTCTGCGCGGCACATCAGCGCAAACTCTGCGCCAGCGCCCACGCCAAGCTCGCCCACCTCGACGCCCGCTCCGCGCGCTTCGTAAAGCGCTCCGCACCCTCCAAATTCCCCGCGCCCGCGACGAAAACGGGGGCATCCAACAACTCGGGCTCAGCCAAAGGCCCCGGTGCGTCGGGCAGCGGTTCGTTCACCGGCTCCGGCTCGTTCCCCTCGGGCGGCGCGGGAGGCTCGGGCACCATCACCTCGCCGCCCAGCGAATCCGGATCGATCGCCGAATCGCCGTCTTCAACCTCGACCTCGACCTTCCAGCCGGGCCTCAACTCGGGCTCGAACATGACCCTCGACGTCCAAGGCGCCTCGCTGCTCGGCGCGAAGCTCGTGCGAATCGCCTTCGAAGTCACCACCACCCCCGCCGAAATCGAACCGGTCGTCGCGGGCTACGCCGCGAAGGGCATCCGCGTCCTGCCGATCGCCAGGTTCGACGGCACGCTGCCGACGCCCGCGCAGGCGCAGAGCCTGGCCGCGTGGGCCGAGGCCTTCGGCCCCGGCGGCAGCTTCTGGGCCGGACGCTCCGACGGTGAGCTCGCGATTCAGTCGATCGAACTCGGCAATGAGACCTCCTACGGGTACCAGTACGGCGACAACGCCGGCGACGCCTCCTACCAGGCGCGCGCCGAAACCTACGCGCGGCGCTTGCAGGAAGCCGCCGAAGCGATCGCCGCGACGGGCATCCACGTGGGACTGCTCGCGCAGGCCGACGACTGGACGGGCGACTGGATGAACGGCATGTACGCCGCCGTCCCGAACCTCGGCCAGTACGTCGCGGGCTGGGTCATCCATCCCTACCACCACTGGCGCAGCCGCATGGAAGCGCTGCTCGAACAGCTCGGCGCGCATCACGCCCCGGCGAGCATCCCCATCGACGTCACCGAGTTCGGGCTCACGACCGACGACGGCAAGTGCCTCGGCGAAGACGAGGAATACAACGCCTGCATGCCCTACTCCGAAGCAGCATCGATCCTGACGAATACCGTCAGCGAAATGCGCCGGCTGCTCGGCGGGCGGCTTGGCATGCTCCTGCTCTACCAGGTGCGCGACCAGCGCAACACCGGCACATCCACCGACGACGAATACTTCTACGGCGCCCTGCAGCACGAACTGCAGCCCAAGGGCGAATACACGACCGCCGTGCAGAAGGTGCTCGCCAGTTCCTAGCCGGGGCACGCGCGATCGCGTTCCCGGGGGCACGACACCGCTCACCTGAGATAATCGTGAGCGTGGGCATCAGCACGTCGGGTCCCGTGCGGATCGTGATCGCGCTGACGCTGCTCGCGGCCGTCCTGCGCTTTGCGACGCTCGACGTGCAAAGCATCTGGCTCGACGAGTCGGCGACGCTGATCCTGGTGCACCGCGGGTTCGCGGGCATGCTCTCGCATCTCTCCTCGAGCGAGTCGGCGCCGCCGCTCTACTACGTGCTCGTGTGGGCGTGGACCAAGGTCTTCGGCGCGGGCGCACTGGGCTTCCGCTCGTTCTCGGCGCTCGTGGGAACGATCACCGTGCCCGTCCTCTACGCCGCGGGGCGACGCATCTCGACGCGCGCCGGCCTGTGGGCGGCCGCGCTCGCCGCGGTGAACCCGGCGATGTTCTACTACTCCCAGGAGGCGCGCGCGTACGCGCTGCTGATCCTCTTCAGCGCCGCGGCACTCGTCCTCTTCCAGCGCGCGCTGGAGCTCCCGAGTGGCCGGCGCCTGGGCCTCTGGGCCGGCATGTCGGCCCTCGCGGTGCTCACGCACTACTTCGCGGCGTTCCTGTTCGTGCCGGAGGCGCTCGTTCTCGCCCGACGCCTCGGTTGGCGGCGCGTGCTCGCGCCGGCCGGCGCGGTCGTGCTGGTCGGGATCGCGCTCGCGCCGCTCGCGCTGCGCCAGCGCGAAGATGGCAAGACCGACTGGATCGAAGCGACCTCGCTGCCATCGCGGGTCGCGGAGTCGGCCAAGCAGTTCCTGGTCGGTCTCGACGCTCCGCTCGAGATTCTCAGCGCCGCGGTGATGGGGCTGCTGGCGCTCGCGGCGATCGCGTTGCTCGTGCGACGTGGCTCACAGCGCGAGCGAGACCGCGCACGCGAGGTCGCGGTTGTCGCGGTCGTCGCGGTCGCGCTGCCGCTCGTACTGGCCGCGACCCACCTGCTGGACGTCTTCGACGGGCGCAACATCATCGCCGCGTGGACGCCCTGCGCGATCCTCGTCGCGGCCGGTCTCGGGGTCGCGCGCGCGCCGCGCGCCGGGAACCTGCTGGGGGGCGCTCTGCTCGCGGTCTCTCTGGCCGTGATCATCGCCATCCTCGTGATCCCGGCCTATCAGCGCGATGACTGGCGTGGAGCCGCGCGCGCGCTCCCCCCGCAAAGCACCGCGCGCGTGATCGTGAGCAAGGAAAACGCCTCGATACCACTCTCTATCTACCTGCCGAAGCTGAGCTCCGCGGCGGGGGGTAACGTCGCGACGCGCGAGATCGACTTCATCGCGCTGCGCACGCCGCGCACCGGCCACGCGCCGCGCGCGCCGACGGTGCCCGACACGGCACCGCCCGGGTTTCACCTCGCGGGGCTCCGTCGCAGTGAAACCTACGCCGTGGTGCGCTTCCTGGCCCCGCGCGTCACTACGGTGCCCGACGCGACACTGCGTCGCCTCGCCCGCGAACCGTCCGCCGAAGTGATCATTCAGCGTTGAGCGGCTTGCGCATCACGAGAATCGTCTGTCGAAAGTGCGACTGCAGCCGCGGCGCGCGACGGGCGATCCGCTCGTCGGCTCGATCACACACGCGCAGCAGCGGGTTGTCGGGCTCGAGTGGCAGATATGAGGTGAGGATCGCGGCGGGAAATGTGAGGTAGTTGACGGGATAGAGCTCGATCTGCGGGAAGTGGGCGCGCAGCCAGTCGGTGTCATCCCGCATGAAGGACCGCTCGTCGGGCGTGTGCGCCGCCGCGAAGAGCCGCGCGTAGATGTGGATGAGCAGGTTCTCACCCTGGGGCTCCATGAACAGCATCGCGCCGCCCGGCTCGAGGTGCTCCTCGTAGAGACGCAGGAGGAGGCTTCGATAGTCGATGTGGTGGAGGATCGCGCGCCCGAAGATGCAGCCGAACGTGCCCTCCAGTTCACTCGTTACGTCGCCGAGACGGAACTCGAGCCGCCCCGGCAGCGCGCGCTCACGCGCCTGCTCGATCGCGGTCCGCGAGATATCCATGCCGAGCACGTGCGCCGCCCCCAGATCGAGTAGCCGCGCCGAGCTTCGACCCTTGCCGCAGCCGATGTCGAGCACGCTCCGGCCAGCCACCGCGGCTCGCGTCAGGGCATCGAAGCGCTCCTCGCCGCGGCGTGTGTTGGGGCTCTGAAAAACGTGCGCGAAGCGACCGTGCCAAGCGCTGTTGACAGCGTCGACGTCGTGCTCGTCGTAGGCCTCGCGCTCGCGCTCGGCGCGCGCCCGGTCGAACCCGGGCACCGCCGTTGGGGGCCTGACCTCAGCCACGAGCCGGGACTGTAGCAAGCTGCTGAGGGCAGCCTCGACGGGTGCCGCGCTCAGCGAGCGGCTTCGCGAAACCAGGCCGGGCGCTCGGGCCGGTCGCTCGCCTGCAGCGTCCACAGGCCGGGCTCGGTCTCGGTGAAGCCGTTGGCGGGGTAGAGACCCGCGGCGGGACCGTTGCGGTCGGTGGGAATGAACCGCGCGGTGTAGCGCGGCGCGTTCAGCCGCGCCGTGATCTCGGCGAGCGCGAGCTGCTCGAGGCCAAAGCCCATCGCGCGGCAGCTCATGATGAACGAGTCGATCTCGACCTCGCCCTCGGCTCCGGCTTCGACCTCGCCCTCGGCTCCGCGCGCGAGAATGATCGCGGCCACGACGCCGAGATCGCCGAAGCGATCCGCGAGCGAAGCGACGAACACCTCGTGGGCGTCGGACTCCAGCAGCTCGGTCAACTCCGCCGCGGAGCGGCGGCGCGTGGTGGTGTTGAACTGGTTGGTGCGCTGGACGAGCTCAAGCACGCGGCTCATGTCCCGCGCAGTCGCCGGGCGAACCTCGGCGCGCAGCTGCAGCGAGCTCATCATCCGCTCGTAGTCGTGTTCGGTGCCCATCGCCTGGCGACGGTGCGCGGCCTCGCGGTATAGCTCGGTGCGGCGCCGCGCCTCCTCGGTCTGATTGGTCGAGGGCAGCTCCAACCACTGCTCGAGCCACCTCCAGCTGGCGGGATCGCCCGGGTCGAGGCTGCGGACGCCCGGGACGTTCTCCTCGACGAGCGCGCGCTCGACGGGATTGTCGTCGAGCAGCACGAACGCATCCGCGGCGAGGTCGAGCGCGGCGATGGCCGCACTGGCGTTGTCGGGCTTGGGGCGCCAGTTGAACAGCTGCAGCACGAAATCCTCCGGTGTCAGCTCGAGCTCCTCCCAGCGGATCGTCGCGGGGTCGTTCTTGCTCAGCGCGACAAGCAGCACCCCAGCCTGCCTGAGCTCGCGCAGCAGCCGCTGGCGCTCGCGGTGGTGGACCACCTCACCGTCGCCCATGACGCCGGACCAGAGCGTGTTGTCGAAGTCGACGAGCAGCACCTTGGCCTTGCCGAGCAGCTCATACGCGGCGAGTACGTCGGCGTAGCGGTCGGCGAGCACGGCGCCGAACATCGCTGGGTGCGCGTAGGCGGCCTCGTACTCGGGGCCTAGTATCGGCGCGGCGATGGCCTTCAGGCCGCCGTTCTCGCCGATCAGCCGCTGCTCGTCGACGAGCAGTGTGTTCGCCGTCGCGGCAACGACCTCCGCGACCGCCGCCGTGATGGCCGCATTGAGCCTGTGGCGGGCGCGCGACTCCGCCGGCAGGAACCGCGATTGCGCGCGCCGGCGCGAGACCGGCAGCGAGCAGGCGGTGTGCACGAGGATCGTCGCGTCGGTGACCGCGCGGATCGCCTCGATGCTCGACGCGACCATCGCCGCGAGCGCGCGCACGCGCGCTTGCAGCTCGCGGCGGCCGAGTCGCCCGACCTCGGCGAGCACCGCGTGGTAGGCCGCGATGCCGGCGTAGCTGAACAGCGAGAGCCCGATCAGCGTCGGCGGCGCGCTGCGCGTCACGCGGCGCAGCTCCTCGGGTTGCAGCGGCGACGGTCCGGCGGTGAAGAAGATGTGGTCGACGTCGAGCGCGCGGCCGGTGTCCGCCGCGACGCGCTCGAGCAGGAAGAGCCGCACGTCGTTGAAGACGCAGTCGCCGATCAGCAGCAGCCGCGGGTCGCCCGCCGCGGGGGGCCGCGTGAGCGGCGCGTGCAGCTCCTGCAGCGCCGCCACGGTCACGTCCCGTGGACAGCTCTCGGCGAGCAGCTCGGCGACCGCCGATGCCTCCGAATCCAGAAGCCGCGCGAGCAACTCGGCGCGCTCGCGACCGGACAGGCCCTTGGGTAGGTAGTTCAGGCGGGAGTCGATGTAGGTCGCGCGATGCTCGCGCGAGGAGCCGATCCCCGCGGCGAGCATCCGCGCGAGCGGCACGAAGTACCCGCGGCGGGCCGCGGCCGGATCGGGATCGATCGTCTGCCCGAACGACGGACCGTCCGCCCCCAGGCGCTCCCATAGCGCGACGACCTCGTCGAGATGCCGCTCCAGCGCGTGCGCCACGCGCGGATCGCCGCACGTCCCCTCCCTCGCCCGGTACCGCAGCTCGGTCGACGCCATCGCGGCCAAGCTAGCAGCTCAGCGCCTGCTCGTAGAGCTCACCGGTGCGCCGCGCGATGACCGGCCACGCGAAGCGCTCGGCGGCAAGCCGCGCGCCGGCCGCGCCGCGGCGCCGGCACTCCGGCCAGCCGGCCGCGGCACTCGCGGCGAGCGCCTGCACGAGTCCGTCGACGTCGGGGCGCGCGCAGAGCCAGCCGGTCTCGCCGTCGAGCACCGCCTCGACGAGACCCCCCACCGGGTAGGCGACGACCGGTCGCCGAAAGCCATAGGCCAGCAGCAACACGCCGCTTTGGCTGGCGCGCGCGTAGGGCAGCGCGACGGTGTCGGCGGCGGCGAACAGCCGCGCGACCTCGGACAGCTCGAGGAACCCCTCGCGCACCGTCACGCGCCCGACGAGCGCCGGGCTCTGCAGTTGCGCGCGCGCGGCGGCCAGCGCGCCTTCCTCGCGGCCGCCGACGAGCAGCTGCAGGCCGGGGACGCGGGGAAGCGCGGCGAGCAGATCGTCGAGTCCCTTGTCGAGACGCAGGTGGCCGAAGAGCAGGGTCACGGGCGCCTCGCGCGCGATCCCGAGCTCGACGCGCGCGGCGTCGCGGTCGGCGAGACCGGCGCTGGCGGCGAGGCCGCCGTACTCGCCGTGCGGGATCATCGCGACGCGACCGCGACCGCGCGCTGCGCCGCGCGCGCGAGAGAGCCGCTCCACGTCGGCCTCGGTGTGGACGATCGTGCGGGCGGTCAGGCGGGCGAGCAAGAGGTTGGTGCGCTCGAACGGGAGCCCGCGCTCGAAGGTGTTGTGCGCGGTCTGCACGACGGGCGCGCCGGCGAGCCGCATGCAGGCGACCGCGAGGAGGCCCAGGGGAGCGAGCTCCCACTTCTGGGCGTGCACGACGTCGACGCGCCGCGCGAGCACGAGGAGCCGTGGAAGGGCGCACAGGAAGCGCAGGCCGTTGGCGAGGGGCCCGAGCCCGCGCGCGCGCGCGGCGCGCGCCAGGCGAGTGCGGCCGCGTACGTAGTGGAAGACCGGGTGGATGCGCACGCCGCGCGCGGGCGCGTAGTGGTGGTCCTGCGCGGTCGCGAGCTCGATCTGCCAGCCCTCCGCGGCGAGCGCGCGCGTGAGTTCGGCGGTGTAGTCGGCGATGCCGCCCTGCCCGGTCTGCTCGATCATGAGCACTCGACGTCGCACCCGAAGATCATCCCTTATCGTTGCGACCCCTTGGTCGAACCTCGTACGCGGGTCGGCGCCCGCAGAGCAGCGCAGGACATCGCCGTACAGGTGATCGGGCGCATCGGCAACCTTGCGCTCGGCGTCGTCGTGACGCTGATCATCGTGCGCGCGCTCGGCAAGGCCGGCTTTGGCGAGTGGTCGACGATTTTCGCGGTGACGCAGATCGCGACGAACTTCGGCGAACTGGGACTCAACCAGGTGGCGGTCAGCCGCGCGGCGAGCGATCCGCCGCGGGAGACGCAGTGGCTGGGGGCACTCGTGTCGCTACGGCTGGCGCTCGCGATCCCGACCGCGCTGCTGGCGCTCGTGGGGGTCGCGCTGATCGCGCCGACGGCGACCGTCGCAATCGCGGGCGTCCTGATCGCGGCGACGATCCTCGCGACCGCGCCGAACGCAATCGGCGCGGTCTTCCAGCTGCGCGTGCGCAACGACCTCACGATCGTGGTGATGACACTCGGCAGCGTGCTGTGGACGGCGGGCGCGATCGCCGTCTCGGTCGCTTCCAAGAGCATCGACGCCTTCGCCGCGGTGTTCCTCGCGACGGCGGTGATCACTACGGCCGCGACGATCGCGCTGGCTCTGCGACTGAGTCCCGTGCGCCTGGTGGTCTCCCGCGAGCGCTGGCGCGCGCTGCTGCGAGTCGGGCTGGGCGTGGGCGCCGCGGGGATTCTGGTGACGCTCTACGTGAAGCTCGACCAGGTGCTGGTCTTCCAGATCGCGGGCAGCGTGCAGGCGGGGCTCTACGGCGCGGCGTACCGCATCCTCGACCAGATCCAGTTCATCCCGGCCTCGGTGATGACGACGCTGTTCCCGCTGATCGCCGCGGCCTACCCGGCGGACAGTGCGCGCGTGCGCGGCCTGCTGCAGATCACCGGCGAGTACCTCACGATGGCATCGCTGCCGGCGCTCGCCTTCACGATCGTCGCGGCGCATCCGATCATCACACTGCTATTCGGCAGCGAATTCGCGCAGGCGGCGCCGGCGCTACCGATCCTGATGGGTGCGTTCGTGTCGATCTCCTTTGGGTACCTCGCGGGCAACATGGTGGTGATCCTCGAGCTGCAGCGCAGCTTCTTCGGCTACGCAGCGGTTGGCCTCGCGCTCAACGCCTCGCTGAACCTCCTGTTGATACCGCGCTACGGGTTCCTGGCGGCGGCCTGGATCACGCTCGCGACGGAGGTCTTGGTGATGTCGCTGACGATGCGCGCCGTGCTGCGCCGCCTCGAGATGACCCCGCGCTTCGGGCGCCTGCTGCGCACGCTCGCGGCGGCGGCGGCGATGGGCGCCGTGACCTGGCTCGCGCGCGCGGCGGGGACGCCGCTGTTCGGGCTCGTGCTCGTCGCGGCGGCCAGCTACCCGGCGCTGCTGTTCGCGCTGCGCGCGCTCACGCCGGCGCAGCTGCGCGCGGTGTTGCGCAGGGAGCCGCTGTAGTGTGAGCGCAGAACATCAAGTCGGCGCGCTCGGCGTGCCGACGTAAGTCATCAAGTCGGCGCGCTCCGCTGCCGACGTGAGGTATGCGATGCCCAACCACGAGGACTCACCCGGCGAGCGGACCGCGGACATCTCGTTCGTGGTGCCGAGCCACAACCGCCGTGCGGCGCTGCGCCAGAACCTGCCGGCGCTGCTGGAGCTGCGGGACGTGCTGGAGGTGATCGTCGTGATCGACCGGCGCTCGGACGACGGCACCGAGGAGATGGTGCGCGAGGAGTTCGGCGCGGATGAGCGCGTGCGGCTGCTGCGCCAGCAGAAGGATGGTCTCTCCAGCGCGCGCAACGCGGGCTGTGCGATCGCGCGCGGCGAGTGGATCGTGATCTCCGATGACGACCTGCGCTACCCGGCGGACTACGGCCCGACGCTCAAGCGCGTGGCGCGCGAGCAGCACGCGGACATCGTGGGCGCGCCGTGGCTGAACATCACCGAGGACGACATGGAGGGCGCGCTTGCCGCCGCGCGCGCGCGGCGCGGGGGGGTGCCGACGATCGACGATCACTCGGTGGTCCCGCAGAGTGAGCTGGAGACCCCGTTCATGCCGGCCCCGGCGCTGATCAACCGGCGCGTGTTCGAGCGCGTGCGCTACGACGAGAACTACGGCAACACGGGCTGGCGCGACGAGACCGACTTCTTCATTCAGGCGACGCGCTGCGGCTTTCGCTGCATCCTCACGCCGGTCACGGCGATGTATCAACTCGAGCAGTGGGACGGGGGCTCGCGCCGCCCGCGCGTCGAGTACGAGCTGGCGGCGATCAAGAACAACTGGCGCTTTCTTTCGCGCCACGGGCGCTGGCTGACCGAGCAGGGCCACATCAAGAGCCCCTCGCGCGGCCAGCTGGCGTTTGCGATGGCGCGTCTGAAGCTGACCGTGCGTGGCGTCGTGGGCAGCCGGCTGCGGCGCGTGCGCTCAGCGCTGCACGGATGAGTCACGCCGTCGTCCTGTCGCCGACGGCTAGCGGCAACGCGGGCGGCGTGGAGCGCTACACGAACATGGTCGCGGAGGTCCTGCGCGAGGAGGGCTGGCGCGTGAGCATCGTCGCGCCGACGGTGGCGCCGGGCCGCTGGACGTTTCGCCTGGGCGGCTCGCCGCTGGCGCTCTCGCGCTCGGCGGGGCGCGCGGCGCGCGCGGCGGACGGCGCACCGGACCTGGTGATCGCCAACGGCTTCCTCGGCGCCGGTGCGCCGCGCGCGCGTGCGCGAATCCAGATCTTCCACGGCACCTCGATCGGCGAAACGCTCGCGGCGCGCGCGGGCTATCCACCGCACGACTTCCTGCGACGGCTCGTGGCGTACGGGCCGCTGGAGGCGCGGATGGCGAGGAGCGGCACGCTGGTCGTGGTCTCCGAGAGCGCGGCGGCGGAGACCGCGCGCTACTACCGCCGGCGCGCGGACGCGACGATCCCGGGAGGCGTGGACGAGCAGTGTTTCCGCCCGCGCGAGCGCGCGCAGGCGCGCGCGCGGCTGGGCATCGAAAGCGACCGGACGCTCGCGCTGTTCGCGGGGCGCGTCGAGCACCGCAAGGGCGGCGCGCTACTGCAAGAGAGCTGCGCGCGCGGCGGGGCGCAGTTGATGATCGCGGGCCGCACGGGCCTCCCGGGGGCGCTGCACCTCGGCGTGCTGGACTCCGAGGAGCTGGCGTGGGCGTACGCGGCGGCGGACCTGCTGCTGTTCCCGACGCTGTATGAGGCGTGCAGCCTGACGATCCTCGAGGCGCTGGCGTGCGCGACCCCGGTGCTGAGCACGCGGATCGCGTGGATGCGCACGTTCCTGCGCGCGCTGCCGGAGTACGACGTGCTCTGCGTGGAGCCAAACGTCGAGTCGATCGCGGCGCGGCTGCGCTCCTTCGACCCGGAGCGGGCTCAGCCGCTCGCGGACCGCGCGCGCGAGTGGGTAATCGCGCACAACGGCCTCGAGGTCTTCCGGGGAGCCTGGCGCGAGCTGCTGCGCGAGGTCACTTGCGCAGGATGAAGATCACCTCGGAGGCGAGCTCCTTGGGGAGGTGCGCGGCGAGACGCACGTCGGCGTGGGTGAGGCGGGGATCGACGTGGTAGCCGGCGAAGCGCGCGATCACCGGCGAGAAGATCTCGAGTGGGATCGTCTCGAGCACCTCGAAGCGCTTGGCGAACTCACGCTGCCACCAGCGCGGGCCGTGGAAGTGCTCGACGTCCTGGCGGATGTCGCCGCGATAGCGGTTCTCGCGCCACAGCGTGCGCGGATCGCGATCGTGCAGGAACGCGAAGCTGCCGTATGCGTTGAGGCAGCCGATCACCGCGACGCCGCCCGGCTGCAGCACGCGCCAGAGCTCGCCCAGGGCACCTTGTAGGTCCGCGACGTAGGCGAGCACCGAGATGCAAAACAGCGACGCGAAGCGCTCGTCGGGATAGGAGAGCGCGGAGACGTTCTCGCGTACGACCGGCAGCTCGGCGCCGACGATCGCGGCGTTGGCCTGGAAGTTGGTGCGCGCCGTGGCGTCGTAGTCGGAGGCGGTGACGTCGTGGCCCCAGTGGCGCAGGTGCAGGGCGAGCCAGCCGGTGCCGGCGCCGACGTCGAGCACGGGGTCGCGCGCCCAGCGCTCGGCGATCTCCAGGCGCCTGCGAATCGGCCCCCAGGAGGGAACCGGGGTTTCGGACGTGAATTCCCCACGCTCGAACTCCGGGATCAGGTCCACCATCGCGGTGAGTGTACGGACAGTGCGACCACGCGCGTCGCACACGAGGCTGGCGCCTAAAGAGTCACCACCCATGCCGCCGATACCATCGGCGTACCTGGCGGAGATCGTCATGCGGCGGCCGGCAAGACTCGCAGCCACCACAGCCGGCGGCGCACACATGACCGGAGAGGAGTACAGCAAGTGAGCGACACGACATTGGTGACGGGCGGCAGCGGCTACATCGGGGCGATGCTGGTGCGGGAGCTGCGCGAGGCGGGGCGCGAGGTGCGCGTGCTGGACTCGCTGCTGCACGGCCAGGAGGAGATCGCCGCCGAGCAGGAGCGGGCCGGCGTGCAGGTGATCCGCGCGGACATCCGCGACGCGGATGCGCGCCGGAGCGCGCTGGCGGGCGCCGAGGCGGTCGTGCACCTCGCGGCGATCGTCGGCGATCCGGCGTGCGCATTGGACCCGAAGGCCTCCGACGACGTCAACGTGCAGGCGACGCGCGCGCTCGTCGCGGACGCCAACGAGGCGGGGGTGGGAGCACTGGTGTTCGCCTCGACGTGCTCGAACTACGGGCGCATGACCGATCCGACGGTGCCGATCACCGAGCAGGGCGAGCTCAGCCCGGTGTCGCTGTACGCGGAGCAGAAGGTCGGCATGGAGCAGTTGATCCTCGCAAATGCGGGCCCTTCGGCGGGAGCGACGCGGCCGACGTGCCTGCGCTTCGCGACCGTCTATGGCGTGGGCCGGCGGATGCGCTTCGACCTGACGGTCAACGAGTTCACGCGCGAACTGTGGGCGGACCGCGAGCTGGAAGTCTTCGGCGAGCAGTTCTGGCGCCCCTACATCCACGTCCGCGACGCGGCGCGGGCGGTGCTGACGGTATTGCAAGCGCCGGCGGAGAAGGTCACCGGCGAGGTCTTCAATGCGGGGCGCTCGGGTGAGAACTACCGCAAGCTCGACCTCGTGGAGGAGATCGGCAAGCAGGTCGACCGCGGCCACGTCTCCTACGTGCACCGCGACGAGGACCCGCGCGACTACAAGGTGAGCTTCGACAAGATCCGCGCGGTGCTCGACTTCGAGACGCTGATGACGGTGCCGGACGGCATCGGCGAGATCCGGGCGGCGCTCGACGCGGAGCAGTTCGGCGATCCCTTCGACGGCCGCTACCGCAACATCCCGTGAATCGCGTGAGCCGGGCGAGAGCTGGCCGATGACCAGCACCGACACGAACATCGGCGCTAGCAAGACCGACGCGGATAGCTTTCCCGACCTGCCGCTGTTCGACCTGCGCCTGGAGGAGCGGGACCTCGAGGCGGTAGCGGAGACGCTGCGCTCGGGCTGGCTGACGCTGGGACCGCGCACGCAGGCGTTCGAGGAGGCCTTTGCGGCACACCTCGGCGCGCGTCACGCGGTCGCGCTCTCGAGCTGCACGGCGGCGCTGCACCTCGCGTACCTGGCAGCGGGGGTGGGACCGGGCGATGAGGTGATCGTGCCGTCGTTCACGTTCGTGGCGACGGCGGCGGCGGTCCTGTACTGCGGCGCGCGCCCGGTGTTCGCGGACATCGTCTCGCGCGAGAGCCCGAGCATCGACCCGGAGCATGTGGCGCGACTCATAACCCCGCGCACGAAGGCGGTGACGGTCGTGCACTACGCGGGCTATGCGGCCGCCGCGGACCGTCTGCGGGCGCTGTGCGACGAGCGCGGGCTGGCGCTGATCGAGGATGTGGCGCACGCGCCGAGCGCGACGCTGGGCGGTCGCAAACTCGGCACGTGGGGCCTGGCGGGCGCGTTTAGCTTCTTCTCGAACAAGGTGCTCTCGATCGGCGAGGGCGGCCTGCTGTGCACGGACAGCGACGAGGTCGCGGCCTTCGTGCGCTCGCGCCGCTCGCACGCGATGACGAGCGGCACGTGGGACCGGCACAACGCGCGTACGGACACCTACGACGTGGTGGGCTTGGGCTACAACTACCGGCTGGACGAGCCGCGCGCGGCGCTGGCGCTCTCGCGGCTGGCGGGCTTGGAGGATGACATCGCGCGTCGGCGCGAGCTGACGTTGCGTTACCGCGAGCTGCTCGCGGGGGTCGAGGGGATCGTGGTGCCGTTCACGCAAGCGGAGGTGGCGAGCTCGTCGTGCTACGTACTGCCAATCATGCTCGAGCGTGAGGGCACTCAAGCGCAGGTCAGCGCGGGGCTGCGCGAGCGCGGCATCCAGACGAGCATCTTCTACCCCTCGATCCACCTATTCTCGGCGTATCGCGAGCGCTTCCCGGACGTCGCACTGCCGATCACCGAGTTGGCCTCGCGCACGGAGCTGACGCTGCCGCTCTACCCGCACATGACCTTCGAGGACCAGGATCGCGTGGTCGCGGCGCTAGCGGAGACGGTGCGACGATGAGCGCACGCGGCGGCGATCAGACGACGGACAAGGTCGGTCTTCGGGGCGCGTGGCGGATGCCGCTGACCGATGTCGCGATGCCGGAGCGCGATGTGCAGGCGGTGCTCGACTGCCTGCGCTCGGGCTGGCTGACAATGGGACCGCGCACGCAGGCACTCGAGGCGGCGCTGGCGCGATATGTGGGGAGTCCGCAGCTGGTGGCGGTCTCCAGCGGCACGGCGGCGTTGCATCTCGCGTGTCTGGCGGCCGGCATTGGGCCGGGTGACGAGGTGATCGTGCCGGCGTTCACGTTCGTGGCGAGCGCGAACGCTGTGCGCTACGTGGGTGCGGAGCCGGTCTTCTGCGACGTGTGCGCACCGCATGTGCCCAACATCGATCCGCGGGACGCTGCAGCGCGCATCACCGCGCGCACGCGGGCGATCGTGGCGGTGCACTTCGCCGGCTACCCCGCTGATGTGGAGGCGCTGCGCGAGCTCTGCGACGAGCGCGGGCTCGTGTTGATCGAGGACTGCGCGCAGGCGATTGGAGCAAAGGTGGATGACGCGGGCCGGCAGGTGGGCACGGTCGGCGAGCTGGGCACGTTCAGCCTCTTCTCCAAGAAGCAGCTGTGCGTCGGCGAGGGCGGGATGGTGAGCACCGCCGATGAGTCGCTGGCGACGCGCGTGCGCCTGCTGCGCTCGCATGCGCTGAGCAGCACGACGTGGGACCGTCATCGCGGCCACGATCCGGCGTACGACGTGGTCGACATCGGCTTCAACTACCGCCTCGACGAGCCGCGCGCGGCGCTCGGCCTGAGTCGCCTGGAGCGCCTGGATGCGGACATCGCGGTGCGGCGCGAGCTCGTGCGCAGCTATCGCGAGCGCCTTGCGGGACTACCGGCGCTCGAGCTCGTGTGGGATGCGGAGGCGGTCGCGAGGAGCAGCCACTTCGCCTTTCCGGTGCTGCTCGGCGACCGCGACCGCCGCGACCGCTTCCGCGCGGAGCTGACCGCGAACGGTATCCAGACGACGTGGTACCCGGCGCTGCATACGTTCACGGAGTACCGCGCGTACACCCCGCCAGACGGCCTGCGGCGCGCGAGCGAGGCGGCGGACCGCCACTGCGCGCTGCCGCTCAGCGCGAGCATGGACGAGGCGGACGTCGAGCTCGTCGTGGATGCGGTGCGGTCGGCCCTGGCACGTGTGGGTTGAGCCGCGCGCGGCTGCACGCGCGTGTGGGTTGAGCGGCACCCGCGAGGCGCGAGCGCGGAGCCTCACTCCTCGCCGGGGATGAGCCGCGCGCGGACGCGCTCGAACTCCTCTTGGGCCTGCTCGTAGTCGTCGTGGCGGCCGATGTCGAGCCAGTAGTCGTCGCTGGGCCAGGAGCGCACGATCTCGCCGGCGGCGATCAGCCGTAGGACGAGATCGGGGAAGTCGATGCGCTCACCGGCATCGATGTGATCGAGGGCGCGGGGCGCGAAGCAGTAGACGCCCATGCTCGCGGTGTAGTCGATCGCGGGCTTCTCGTCGTAGCCGGTGAGTCGCGTGGGATCGCCCTCGTCGCCAAAACGCAGCACCCCGAGCGAGATCTGCACGTGGCGGCCCTTGGTCGCGATCGTGGCGGCGGCGTCGCTGGCCTGGTGGTGAGCGAGCAGCGCGCCGTAGTCGATGTCGGTGAGCACGTCGCCGTTCATGACGAGCACGTCTTCCTCGCGCAGACCATCGATCAGCGCGAGCGCGCCGACGGTCCCGAGCGGCTCGTCCTCGCGGTAGTAGTCGATCGGGATGCCGTAGACGGAGCCGTCGCGGAAGAAGACCTCGATGAGCTCGGCGAGGTGGCCGGTGGCGACGGTGATGCGCTGGAAGCCGTGGGCCTTGAGCTGGCGGACGATGATGTCGAGTACGGGCCGGTCGCCGATCGGCATCAGCGGCTTGGGTAGGACGGTCGTGTAGGGGCGCAGACGGGTCCCCTTGCCGCCGGCGAGGATCACGGCGCGCTTCACGGCGGCTCAGGTGGTCCGGATGATCAGCACGGAGCAGGGCGCGTGGTGGGAGACCTTGTTGGGGACGGAGCCGAGCAGGAAGCGCTTGGCGCCGGTCATGCCCTTGTTGCCGACGACGACCAGATCGGCCTCCTGCTCCTCCGCGACATCGAGGATCGCGTCGGCGGGATCCCCCTGGCGGGGGTAGACGTTGACGCTCACCCCCGCCTCACGAGCCACTCCAGCGGCGGCCTCGAGCGTCGCGTCGACGTCCTCGCGGGGGTTGATCGCCCACTGCAGATCCTCGGGCGCGTCGCGCCGTTCGCCCTGTAGCCGCTGCGCGGGCACCGGCTCGTATGCGCTTACCAGCTCCAGTGTCGCTCCCACCGCGCTGGCGAGATCTACCGCCTGCCGCACGGCCTGGGTAGCCGTATCGGAGCCGTCGGTACCCACAACGATCGATTTGAACATGATCCTCCCCTTACCTGTCTGTCGCGAGACCGAGTGCACTTTCGACGGGAGCGATCATACCTGCGCGCGCGCCACACGTACGAGCGTGGTGAGGACGGTCGCGGCGACCCTGTACGACGGACGAACGGGGTCCTCTGAGCGTCCTGCGGGCGCTCAGGCGAGCTTCGTAATCGCGATGATCATCCCGGCCAGCACAAACACGACGATCGCGACCTGCGTCCAGATCAAGAACGGAGACACGACAAGACAGCCTACCCGGAGGCGCTGGGCGAGTACTTGCGCAACTTACGCGCGCTCGGGGCGCCGCCGACTATCTTGTAGCGATGGCAGGACGCCAGCTCACCGGGCCAGGATGCCCGCGCACACACATGACCACACGCCCTCTCAGGCTCTTTCTCACGCTCGCGCTCGGTCTGTGCGCGTTCGCGTCGCTTACTCCAGCCGCCCATGCCGAGCGTGTCACGCGAGCGCACATCTCGGCCCTCGCGCCGCTGAGCGGCGAGAACATCGAGCCCATATCCAGCGGCGCCAGCCTGTCAGACGTTGACCGCGAAATTGCTCTGGCTCACGCGCTTCATGCGAAGGTCGTGCGCACCGCGGTTTCCTGGTCTGTATTGGAACCCGGTGGCCCAGGTCAGATCAACCCACGCGCGCTGGCGATCGCCGATCGCCTCGTGAGCGACGCGGCAGCGGACAACATCAAGGTGATCGTGATCGCCGACAGCACTCCCTGCTGGGCATCTTCCGCCCCCGCGTCGCTGCTGAGCAGCTGTGTGCCCGGAATCTCGAGCAAGGCCAACGCATGGCCACCGACCAATCCGGCGACATACGCCACCTTCGTCGCCTACCTCGCACAACGCTATGGAACGCGTCTGGCAGCGATCGAAGTCTGGAATGAGCCCGACCAGGCCAACCAGGACTACTTCGCCGGGCCCGAAAAACCCCAGCGCTACGCCGCGGTCCTGCGCGCCGCCTACCCGGCGATCAAGCACGCAAACCCGAACGTGCCCGTCCTCGCCGGCTCGCTCGTCGGTGCCAACGGCGTCTTCCTGCGCGATCTCTACGCGGCCGGCATCAAGGGTTACTACGACGGTTTGGCGGTGCACTTCTACACCCTCACCCTCGCCTCACTGCGCTCGATCCACGAAGTGCAGGTCGCCAACGGCGACACCGAGCCCCTGTGGCTCGATGAGTTCGGCTGGAGTAGCTGCTGGCCGAGATACCGGACCCAGCAGGAACAGGCATGTGTGACTCCGCAGACCCAGGCGCTCAACATCACCAACATCTTCCGCTCACTCGCTCGCACTCCCTACATCGCCGCCGTGGTGCTCTATCAACTCGAAGGATCGGCCGCAGAAAATTTTGGAGCCGTGAACGCAAACGGCACACACAAGCCCGCCTTCGCCGCCCTCTCCAAGGTCTTCACCTCCCCCTTCGGCCCCGTCAGCCCTGTCACCCTGAGCCTGCGCAAGCAGGGCAATCGGGTGCTCGCGAGCGGCTCGGCGCCAGTCGGCGACTACATGGAGCTCGAAGCCTTCCGCGGCAGCGCCCTGCGCTACCGCGCGCTGTTCGTGCTCAACCGCTTCAATCGCTACTCGATCAAGCTGCCTTCCGCGCTTGGCTCCAGCGGCCTGCGGGTGCGCGTCTATCAGTACTGGGCTGGCCTCTCCCGCGCCGCCCGGCGAAGCATCTGATCTAAGCCCACAAGGCGGCAATGGGCAGTGCCCAGAGGCGATCTCCCAGAGGGACCATCTGTTCCCGGGGATGGACCACGATGCCTGCCGCAAAGCGGGAGCCACGACGTTCGCGGAGGTTGACGAGCCACTTGGAGTCCCGGCCAGTGATCGTTGCGCGGGACTTGACCTCGATCGCGACGATCTGG
>DASXZV010000008.1:0-74180 GCA_036501715.1 Solirubrobacteraceae bacterium
ATCGCCGCCGCCCGCGAGGCGCTCGATCTGCTCCCCGACGGGCAGCTGCGCACGCTGGCCGACACCGGCTACCTGATCTCCTACGACGACCCGGTCGGCGTCGCCCGCGAGCTGATCGCGTTCTGCGGCTGAGCGGCCGCAAAACGGTAGAACTCCCCGGCGCTAGCGTTCACGCCAAGACAGGCTGAGAAGCCGGAAAGGACGAGATGAGTCTCCAGGAGAAAGAGCAGCTGTGGGGCGGGGAGACAACGAAGGCGATCGGGAACTTCCCGATCTCGGGAGAGCCCGTGCCCGCCGGGGTGATCCACTGGCTCGGCCGGATCAAGGGCGCGGCGGCGCGCGTCAACGCGGAGCTGGAGCTGCTCGACCCCGACGTCGCGCAGCGGATCGCGGCCGCCGCCGACCGGGTGGCTGACGGCGAGTTCGACGACCAGTTCCCGATCGACGTGTTCCAGACCGGCTCGGGCACCTCGACGAACATGAACGCCAACGAGGTGATCGCCAACCTCGCCGGGGGCGCCGCACATCCCAACGACCACGTCAACATGGGTCAGTCGTCCAACGACGTGTTCCCGTCGGCCGTGCACCTGGCGGCGCTGGAGGCGGCCGAGCGCGAGCTGCTGCCGGCGCTGGCCCGGCTCGAGGCGTCGTTCGCCGCCAAGGCGACGGAGTTCGCCGACATCGTCAAGTCCGGCCGCACCCACCTCATGGACGCGGTCCCGGTCACGCTCGGGCAGGAGTTCTCCGGCTACGCCGCGCAGATGCGCCTCGCGCAGCGACGCATCGCCGCGGCGCTGCCGCAGGTCGCGCAGATCCCGCTCGGCGGCACCGCCACCGGCACCGGTCTGAACACCCACAAGGAGTTCGCGATCCGCGTCCGCGCGCGCCTGACCGAGGCCACCGGGCTGGAGATCCGCGCTCCGGAGGATCCGTTCGAGGCGCAGGGCAACCGCGATGCGCTCGTGGAGCTGTCGGGGGCGACGAAGGTCGTCGCCGTGTCGCTGACGAAGATCGCCAGCGACCTGGCGCTGATGGGGTCGGGCCCGCGCGCCGGGATCGGGGAGATCTTCCTGCCCGAGCTGCAGAAGGGCTCCTCGATCATGCCCGGGAAGGTCAACCCCGTGATCCCCGAGGTCGTGCTGCAGGTCTCCGCACAGGTGATCGGCAACGACACCGCGATCACCATCGGCGGCCTACAGGGCCAGTTCGAGCTCAACGTCCGCATCCCGTTGATCGCTCGCAACCTGCTCCAGTCGCTGGGGCTGCTCTCGGCGACGGCGCGCGTGTTCGCCGAGAAGTGCGTCGACGGCATCCGCGTCAACAAAGGCGGCGTCGAGGCCTCGGCCGGCGCCACACTCGCCGTCGCCACCGCGCTGAACGGCGCCATCGGCTACGACAAGGCCGCCGCGATCGTCAAGCAGGCCACCGACTCCGGGCGCCCGCTGCGCGAGGTCGCGCTCGAGCAGGGGGTCGACGCCAAGCTCTACGACGAGACGATCGACCTGCGCAAGATCGCGATGGGCAACCGCGTCAGCTGACCGTTAGCTGACCGGCACCGGGGCGCCCGCCAGCAGCCCTTCGAGCAGCAGGCGGGCCCCCAACTTGGAAAGCGGCTCGTTGAGGTTGCCGCACTTGGGTGACTGCACACACGAGGGGCAGCCCTCGCGGCAGGGGCACTCCGCGATCAGGCGGTGCGCGTCGCGGCAGAGCTCCTCGAAGCGCAGGAACGCGCTGCGCGTGATCCCCACGCCGCCGGGATGGCCGTCGTAGATGAAGATCGTCGGACCGCCCGTCTGCGGGTGCAGGTTCGTCGAGAGGCCCCCGATATCCCAGCGATCGCACATCGCAATCAACGGCAGGACCGCGATCTGGGCGTGCTCGCAGGCGTGCAGCGCGCCCAGCAGCTCCTCGTGCGGCACGCTCTCCGCGAGCGCCTGCGCGTCGAGCTCGTACCACAGCGCCTGTGTGGAAAAGCTCGTCTGGGGTAGGTCCAGCGTGAGCAGGTCGAGCTGCGCGTGATCGCTCCAGCGGCGGCGCTGGTAGGCGAGCACCGTGTCCGTGACGCTGACCTCGCCGAAGGAGAGCGTCACGCCGAGCAGCTCGCGACGGTCGAGCAGGCGCTCGATCGCGGTGTCGGTCTCGTGCTTGGGCTGCGTGTACCAATCGCCGTTGAAAGGTGCCACCAGCGCGCGGCGGTGCTCCAAGTCGAGCTCGCGCACCTCGTAGGAGCGACCCAGGTGCATGTAAACCGCGCCCTGGTGCACCGTCGTGTACGCGCGCGCCGCCTCCACCGTCCCCAGCAGCTCGCCCGAAGCGATATCGACGATCCCGAAGCTTTCGAGCGATGCCGAGCGCAACGAGACCCTCGCCGCGGGGTACTCGCCCGGATGGCGCGGGACGTATGTGCCCGCCTGGCGGCGGCGCAGCTCGCCGCGGCCCGCCAGCTGCTCGGCGCCGGCCTCCCAACGCGCTCCCAAGAGCTCGGCGTCGGCACTGTCCAGGGGTCCCTCGAAGGCCGCGCACAGCAGATGCGCGAGATAGATCTGCGGGCTCTCATGATCGAGGATCGCGGCCTCCACCGGGCGGGTCAGGAACTCTTCGGGGTGGCGGCAGAAGAACTGATCCAGGGCGTCCTCGCCGGCGATGTACACCGCCAGGCCACGACCGCGGCGCCCGGCCCGGCCCCACATCTGCCGCAGCGAGGCCACCGTCCCCGGGAACGTGACGACAACGGCCGCGTCGAGCTCGCCGATGTCGATGCCGAGCTCCAGCGCATCCGTCGTGATCACCGCGCGCAGCTCCCCGCGCATCAGGCGACCCTCCAGCTCGCGCCGCTGCTGGGGGGTGTAGCCGCCACGGTAGGGGACCACCAGCTCGGCCAGGTCCTCGCTGTGGGCGTCCGCTTGGAGATCCTGCTGGACGAGCCGAGTCAGCACCTCCACGCCCTTGCGCGACTTGATGAAGCAGATCGTGCGCGCGCCGCTGCGGACGAGTCGCGCGAGCAGCTCGCCGGCCTCTGCCAGCGCCGAGCGGCGCGTACCGAGCACCGCGTCGGTCAGCGGTGGGTTCCACATCGCGAGCTGACGATGGGGGGCGGGGGAGCCGTCGCGGTCGATCAGCGCGACGTCCTCCAGACCGGTGAGGCGCTCGGCCAGCTCGACCGGATTGGCGACCGTCGCGGAGGCCAGCAGAAAGCGCGGCTCGGTGCCGTAGGCGGCCGCGATGCGCCGCAGCCGGCGCACGACGTTGGCCACATGCGAGCCGAAGACGCCGCGATAGACATGGGCCTCGTCGATCACCACGATCGCGAGGTTCGCAAACAGCGTCGCCCACGCCGCGTGGTTGGGGAGGATCCCGACGTGCAGCATGTCCGGGTTGGTCAGCACCACGTTCGCGCGGCGCCGGATCTGTGCGCGCGCCTCACGCGGGGTGTCCCCGTCGTAGATCGCGGGACGCACACGCTCGCTCAGCCCGAACGCCGTGAGCGCACGCGCCTGGTCCTGCGCGAGCGCCTTGGTCGGGTACAGATACAGCGCACGCGCACGGGTGTCGCGGCAGAGCAGCTCGAGCGTCGGAAGGTTGAAGCACAGCGACTTGCCCGACGCGGTGCCCGTCGTCACGATCGCCGGTCCCGCCCAGGCCGCGCTCAGCGCCTCGCGCTGGTGGGAGTAGAGCTGCTCGACGCCCACCCGTCCGAGTGCCGCGAGCACATCGGGATGCAGCTCCTCGGGCAGGCCCGCGAGCGTCGCCGAGCCCGGGCCCTCGCGCGCCTCGCGCACCAAGCGACCGTCGGCGCGGCCGTCGTCCAGCAGGGCGCTCCAAGGGTCCTTCACACGTTCTTTGGCCACAGGCCTCTGGGATAGTAGATGCCGTGAGCGACTCCGCCGCCGAGCGCTGGGCGCAAGCCCGCACCTTCCACCATTCCCTGTATCCACCTGAGCGGATCGCGCAGGAGCGGGCGGGCGGGATCTCGGTCTGCCTGCCGGCGCGCGAATGCGCGCAGACCGTGGGAGCGATCGTCGCGCAGCTCGTGACACTGCGTGCCGCGGGGGCGATCGATGAGATCGTCGTCATCGACGCGGCCTCGCCCGATGGCACCGCCGCGGTCGCGCGGCAAGCCGGCGCCACCGTCTACCAGGAGGCCGAGCTGCTGCCGCAGTTCGGAGTAGTGCTCGGCAAGGGCGATGCGATGTGGCGCGCGCTGTCGGTCCTGGAGGGCGAGTCGGTGTGCTTCCTGGACGCCGACACCGAGGATTTCACCGCCCACTTCTGCAGTGGGCTGCTGGGACCGCTCGTGTGCGAGCCGCAGGTCAGCTTCGTCAAGGGCTTCTACCGCCGGCCCTTCGAGCAGGATGGTGTGTCCCTGCCCGAGGGCGGGGGCCGCGTGAACCACCTGACCGCGCGTCCCGCGCTCGCGCTGTTCTACCCGCAGCTCGCCGCTGTGCGCCAGCCGCTCGCCGGCGAGGTCGCGGCACGGCGGGAGCTGCTGGAGCGCCTGCCCTTCGCCACAGGCTACGGCGTGGAGATCGGGATGCTGATCGACGTGTGGCGCGAGCACGGCCTGGATGGGATCGCGCAGGTCGACCTGGAGGTCCACCGCAACCGCCACCAGACCCTGCAGGCGCTCACGCCGATGGCCTACACCGTGCTCGCCGCGATCGCGCGGCGCCTGGAGCAGGAAGGGCGCCTGCGCGGCGCGTCCGAGCGCGAGCCGCCGCTCGAGCGCCCGCCGCTGGCGAGCCTGGGCCTCGCACGATGAGCGTCCGCTGCCTATATCTAGACCTGGACGGGACGCTGCTTGGACGCGGCGCCTCGCTGTTGCACGACGGCGAGGGGCGCGTCTCGATCGAAGGCATCCGCGCGGTGCAGGCGTGTCTGCGCGCCGAGGTCGAGGTCGTGCTGATGTCCGGTCGCCGCCGCGCGCAGCTGGCCGAGGACGCCCGCCTACTGGGGCAGAGCTCCTACATCTACGAGGCCGGCGCCTGCCTGGTGCTGGACGGCGAGGAGCACTGGCTCACCGGCGATTTGCTCCCCGGGGAGCAGACGATCGCCCAGCAGATCGAGCGCTCCGGGGCGCCGGCACTGCTGCTCGAGCACTACGCGGGGCGACTGGAGCACCACGACCCCTGGCACCGAGAGCGCGAAGTCTCCCACCTGTTCCGCGGCCTCCTCGACGCGCAGGAGGCCGATCGCGTGCTGGCCGAGCACGGCCACGCGGGTCTGCGCCTACTCGACAACGGGGCCGTCAGCCACCGCTCGCCGGCGCTGGCCGGTCTCGCCCAGGTACGCGGCTATCACCTGGTGCCGGCCGCGGTCTCAAAGAGCGCCGCCGTCGCCTACCACCGCCGCGCGCGCGGGTATGCCCGCGAGCAGACCTTCGCGGTCGGGGACTCGCGCGAGGACCTCGCCAGCTGCGAGCAGGTTCAGACCTTTTGGCTGGTGGCCAACGCGATCCAGCGCGACCCGACGCTGCATGAGGCGATCGCGGGACGCGAGAACGTGCGCGTCTGCGAGGCCAGCCACGGTGCGGGCGTCTACGAGGCTGTCCTCAGCACGTTGATGAGCGGCTGAGTCGCTCAGCCGTAGTAGCGCGCTATCACCTGCAGCTGGCTGAAGATGTCGTGTGCGAGGAACAGCATCAGCATTGAGACTCCGACCGCGGGACCCCAGCGCCGGCCGGCGCCACGGGCCGCCAGCGCGAGTGCCGCGCCCATCAAGGCGAGCAGCGGCAGCAGGTAACGACTCTCGGCATACCCTCCCGCGATCTGTGGGAAGCCGGTGTAGGAGGCCGATCCGACGAGGATCAGCAGCCCAGCGCTCATGAGGGCGTAGGTGCAGATCTCTGCTGCCCTGCTCCGCAGCGCAGCACGCCGGGTGAAGAGCGTCCGCAGGCAGAGCAGCGCCAGTGCGAGCGCCGGCAGCAGCGCGGCGGCGTAGACCCAGTTGGGGAAGACCGTGTCGAGCCAGCCGTAGAGGCCCACCAGCCCGTTGAACCAGATCTGGCGCGTCGTGAAGATGCCGGGGAAATCGTTAGGCATCCCTGGCAGCCTCGGCAGGTAGAACTGCCAGATGTAGCTGGCCCGCCCAAGCAGCGAGCCATGCTTGGTGATGCCCCGTACCGTCGCCTCCGGCGAGCCGAAGGCGGAATGGCTAACCACACCCGTGAGCAGTACCGCGACTACGCACCCCGCGAGGATCGCGGCGGCGATTCCCACCGCTCTGTAGATCCGCGTGCGAGACGGCCCCCGCAGGCGCCTGACGAGTACGGTCAAGCCGAGCGCCATGCCCGGGATCAAGCCCACGAAGTTCAGCTTCGTGAGCAGGCCGACCGCGATCACGACTCCGATTAGCGCTGCCCGTTTTGGCGTCAGGCCACACCGAAACGCGCGCGCCAGGCAGAGGAACGCGGCGGCGGCGACCGCGTAGAGCATCGCCTCCGGGGTTACGGCCCCGCTCATGAAACCCAGCATCGGCGTGATCGCGACGGCAAAGCCGCCGACGGTCCACGCCCAGCGCACCCCGGGCAACGCCTCGCGGATGAAGAGGAATACGAAGAGCGCCGTCAGGCCGGCCATGGCGGCGCTCAGCAGCCGCATCAGCTCCAGGCGATCGAGCACCGTTCCGCTCTCGCCGAGCTCATAGGGGATCAGCTCCAGCGCGTAGTAGAGCGGTGGCTCGGCTGTAGCGACACCGGCGGCTCCCGTGGCTTGGACCGGTGCGTTCTTCGTGAGTGTGAAGTCAGCCTCGATCTGCCGTTCTTCGACGTTGGTGAAAATCGCCCGATCCTCGGGCTGCAGGCGAACCCGGTAGGTGCCGATATCCTGCAGCGCACGCGCCTCATCGGAGGCGTATGTGCCACTGACTTCCGAGGAAGGCGGTGTGCCCGTGAGCGCGAGCTGCTCCACATAGGCGTAGTGGTCCGGCTCGTCCGGTACCTGGAATGGGGGTGTGATGAAAGACCAACAGGTCGCGTTCAGGAAGGCCACGAGGGCACAGAGCCAGGCCTCCCGGGGGACTCGCCTGAGCAGAGTCCAGGGCGCACGTGCCAGCGCTCCTGTCATCGTGCAAGCCTGAGGGACAACCAGCATGCGATCGCGAGGACGGCGCCCATCGCGATCGCCAAAAAAGGAATCAGCCAAGCGCCGTTCCAGGCGTGACCGAAAGCCATATGCCCGGTGACCTCCGACGCCAGCGACCACCACGAGCTGTGGCCTGGCTGCAGGTATTCGACCTTGAGTAGTCCCAGCTCGCGCTTGGATTGTTTACCCCCCGCAACCGGCTCCCCGGTCAGCCCAACTGTTTCATTGGCCGCCAGAAACTGAAAGCAGACCTCGACGCCGGAAACAGCATGTGCCAGTGGTCTGAGCGGGATTGTGACATCGGCTGCCGTCCAGCCCGCGCCGCGTTCGCCGGAGGTGATGAGGCGCTTGTCCTTCAGCACCCGCACCTTGACCCGCGGGCCAAGGGCCGAGTCGAGCGAAAGGCGAATCGCGCTGGCGTCGCGCGGTAGAAATTCGTTGCCCTGACAGCCGGCGAAGTACCCGGTCGTCGACTCGAACGTCTCGGCGGCCTGGACTGAATTCGACCCCGCGACGATCGCCGGCGATCCTGACAACGTCACAGCTATGGCCAAGGTCAGGAGGATGAGACTCAGCGCTAGCGTGGCGCGGGTCCCTGGCGCTTGAGGCCGATTCATATATGTCCTGTGTTGGCGAGCTGTTGTGAGTCGTGGTGTCCAAAATACGTACGCCGCCCTTCATACCAGCGGGAGAATCGCAGCGCAAGGAGTGGCTGACAGGTGTACCCGCCTGGGCCCCAGATGTACCGCTAAGCGCGTGTTTTGTCAGAAACATTTCCGACAAATTGACTGACTACGGTACAGCCGGCTAGGCTAGCCGCGGATAGGGTCCAGTCAGAAATCAAGCGAGTGGGGTAGCCAAGTGAAGATGCGAGATATAACGGTGCTCGGCATATCGATGCTGGCGCTTGTACTCACCAGTTGCGGTGGTGGCAGCAGCGCACCCACCGCCCGTGAAATCCCGGCGCTTGCCTTCGGCAGTCCCGCGGTATCCCGCACACGCGTCATACCCGCTCACTACAAGTGCGACAGCAGGACCAACTGGCTACCCCTGGTCTGGGGCGCCGTGCCGGCGGGGACACATGAACTAGTCCTGTACATGGTGCGCTTTGGTACTCCTCACGCCAATGCCAGCGGTGCGGTGAGTGCACCGATCGACGCCGAATCGATAGTGCTCGGCCTGAAGCCAACCCTGCACAAGTTGTCGCTGGGCAAGTTCCCGCAGGGCGCCAAAGTGGCGATCCACAAGGCGCAAGGTCAGCCGGTATCGATCTGCCCAGCCAAAGGCGTCAACCAAAACCTGCTCTTCCGGCTCTACGCGCTCCCCCAAAGGCTGGCGACCAGAAGCAGCCTGCAGAAAACCAATCTGGTGAGCGTGATGAGCAAGGAAGCGCTCGAGGCCGGCACGTTCATCGCCAGCTACCGGCCGGCCTGACGCAAGCGGCGGCGCTTGGTCAGCGCCAGCCAGAGGGCGCGCCAGGGGCGCACCTCGCGCCTGCCCGCACGGCGACGCCAGCGCGCGGGCGGGGGGACCGTCGCGCGCACCAGCGCAACCCAGTCCTGTAGCGGCAGCTCACCGGAGATGAGCTTGCCCAGGGCGGTAGTGATCGGCGCCGGAGGGCCCTCACGGGCGTCCGACTGGGCGCCGGCGCGCTCCAGTGCCAGCGCCAGCAGCGGCACCGACTCCAGCGCCTCCACCGCCTGGCCGATGCGCGCCGGGATCTCGCGCGCGGGGACGCCCGCCGCCAGCAGCTCGCCCGCGCGGCGGTTGCGACTCTCGCGCGCCAGCGCCGTCGCCACCAGGTCGCCCGCGCCGGCCAGGCCGATCATCGACTCCGGTCGCGCCCCCAGGCTCTCCGCGTAGCGCCAGACCTCCGCGAAGATATGCCCCGCCGCGGCGCCCGCCGCGTTCAGGCCCTGCGCCTCGGTGGCCCCCGCCGCGAGCGCCGCCGCGTTCTTCGCGGCGCCCGCCAGCTCCACGCCGAGCGGGTCGTTCGAGCGCTCGCAGACGACCCCCGCGCGCGTGAAGACCTGCGCCAGCGCGCGCGCGATCTCCTCGTCGTGCGAGGCCGCCACCAGTCCCGCGCCGGCGTGCACCATCTCCTGCGCGTGCGCCGGGCCGCCCACGCAGGCCACACGATCGGCGCCAAAGGCCGCGCTCAGCACACTCGTCGGCGGGGTCCCGTCGGGCGGGACCAGGCCCTTGGCCACCGAGACCACCGCCGTGCGGCGTCCCAGGCCGCCCTCGCGCAGGCCCGCGATCACGCCATCCAGGCTCTGTGAAGGGACCGCCAGGAACACGTAGTCGGCGCGCGCCACGCCCGCCGAGGCCGGCTCGATGCGCAGCTGCGCCGGCAGCTCGACGCCCGGCAGGTACCTGCGGTTCTCACGCTCGCCCTCGAGCACAGCGGCCTGCTCGGCCGTGCGCGCCTGCAGCGTCGTGCGCAAACCGCCCCGCGCCAGGATCACCGCCAGCGCGGTGCCAAAGGAGCCCGCGCCGATCACCGTCGCGCGCTTGCCCCCCGGTGTCGGCAGCGAACGCGCGCGCGTGGGGGTAGGCTCGGGCATGCAGTGAGCGAGCCTAGCGATCGACATGCGCAGAGGAGTGCCGCAGAGTGGCGCAACTGGGCCGGCGATCAGAGCTGCCGCCCCGCCGCGATCGAGCGCCCCAGCTCGATCGCCGAGATCGCCGCCGCGCTGGAGCGCGCCGCCGCGCGCGGCGAGCGCGTGCGGGCGGTCGGCTCCGGGCACTCCTTCAGCGATATCGCGCTCAGCGACGGGCGCCTGCTGACGCTCGAGCGCATGAACCGCGTGCTCGACCTCGACCGCGCCAGCGGACTCGTGCGAGTGCAGGCCGGAATCACGATCAGAGAGCTCAACGCGCGGCTCGCCGAGCAGGGACTGGCGCTCGAGAACCTCGGCGACATCGACGTCCAGAGCATCGCCGGCGCGATCTCGACCGCCACGCACGGCACCGGCGCACGGCTGGGAAACATCCCCTCGCAGGTCGTGGGACTCACGCTGGTACTCGCCGACGGCTCCACGCTGCAGTGCTCCGCCGCTGAGGACCCCGAGCTGCTGCGTGCCGCGCGCGTCGCGCTCGGTGCGCTCGGCGTGATCGCCGAGGTGACACTGCGCTGCGTGCCGGCCTTTGCACTCGAAGGACTAGATCGGTCCGCACCCCTGGGGGAAACGCTCGCGCGCTTCGACGAGCTTTCGCTCGCAAACGATCATTTCGAATTCTACGTCTTCCCGCATGCCCAAACGGCGCTCACGCGCACCAACAACCGCACCGAGCAGCCCCCGCGGCCGCGCAGCCGCGCCGCGGCCTACGCCAACGACGTGCTGCTCACCAACCACACGTTCGAGCTCTGCTGTCGCCTGGGGCGCCGTCTGCCCGCCCAGATTCCGCGCATCAACCGGCTCGTGACCCGCCTCGCGGGCTCCAGCCGCCGCGTCGATCGCTCCGACCGCATCTTCGCCAGCCCGCGACTCGTGCGCTTCACCGAGATGGAGTACGCGCTGCCACGCGAGCGCACCGTCGAGGCCGTGCGGCGCGTGCTCGAGCTCGTGCCGCGTGCGGGCTTCGCGGTGCCCTTCCCGATCGAGGTTCGCACCGTCGCCGCCGACGACGCGCTGATCAGCACCGCCGCCGGGCGTGAGAGCGGCTTCGTCGCGATCCACATGTACCGCGGGATGGCCTGGGAGCCCTACTTCCGCGCCGTCGAGGGCATCATGGACGAGCTCGAAGGCCGTCCCCACTGGGGCAAGCGCCATTTCCAGACCGCCGCCACGCTGCGCCCCCGCTATCCCGACTGGGATCGCTTCCAGGCGATCCGCCGGCGCCTGGATCCCGCCGGGCGCTTCGCCAACGCCTACGTCGAGCGCGTCCTCGGTCCGCTCCCCTCCGCCGACGCCGTCCCGGAGGAGCGATGACCCCCGCCGCGCTGCAGCGCCTCGAACGGGCGACCGCCGCGCTAGAGCCGCCCTTCGCCGTCGTCGATCTCGACGCCTTCTGGGCCAATGCCCAGGATATGGAACGCCGCGCCACGCCCAAGCCGATCCGGCTCGCCAGCAAGTCCGTACGCTGCCGCGCGCTGCAGGAGCGCGTCCTCGAGCGTCCCGGCTTCGCCGGCACGCTCGCCTACACCCTCCCGGAGGCGCTGTGGCTCGCCGAGCACGGCGCCAGCGACATCCTCGTCGCCTACCCCACCGCCGACCGGCACGCAATGCGGGCGCTGGCCACGCTGAGCGCCGCCGCACCGGAGACGCGCATAGCGGTGATGGTCGACTGCCGCGCCCAGCTCGAGCTGCTCGACGCCGCGATCGAGCACGCTGGGGTTGCAGCCGACGCCGCTCCGCTGCGCGTCTGCCTCGAGCTCGACGCCGGGCTGTGGGCGCTCGGCGGGCGCGTGCGCGTCGGCGCCAAACGCTCCCCGCTGCACACCCCCGCGCAGGTCGCCGCGCTCGCGCGCGAGATCCTCGCGCGCCCGCGGCTGCGGCTCGTCGGGATGATGGCCTATGAGGCCCAGATCGCCGGCCTCGGCGACGCCCCCGGTGGACCCGGCATCGGCCCCCGCGCACGCGGGCTGGCGATCCGCTTGCTGCAGGCCGCCTCCGCGCGCGAGCTCGCCGAGCGGCGCGCCGCCGCGGTCGCCGCCGTGCGCGCGCTCGCACCGCTCGAGCTCGTCAACGGCGGTGGCACCGGCAGCCTGCACCTCACCGCCCGCGAGGCCGCCGTCACCGAGATCGCCGCCGGCTCCGGGCTCTACGGGCCGACGCTGTTCGACGCCTACCGCGCCTTCCAGCCACGTCCCGCCGCGCTGTTCGCGCTGCCCATCGTGCGCCGGCCCGGGCCGCGCGTTGCGACCGCGCTCGGCGGCGGCTACCTCGCCTCCGGGCCCTCCGACCGCGCGCGCCTGCCGCGGCCCTATCTCCCCGCCGGCCTGCGCCTGGACCGCCAGGAGGGCGCCGGCGAGGTGCAGACGCCGCTACTCGGAGGCGCCGCCGAGCACCTCGCCGTCGGCGATCGCGTCTGGATGCGCCACGCCAAGGCCGGCGAGCTATGCGAGCGCTTCCGCCGCCTGCACCTGATCGAAGGCGAGCGCATCGTCGAGGAGGTCCCCACCTACCGCGGCGAGGGCCAGTGCTTCCTGTGACGCGCCGCCGCCGCTAGACCAGCTTCGCCAGCTTCTCGCCGGCCCTGCGCAGTGCCCGCGTGTCGCGCGCCTCCAGGATGACCTGCAGGTCCAGAATCCGCGCGTCGAAGCGCTCCAGCGCGTTCGCACCCGTCACCGCGTAGGCCGGGACGCCCGACTGGCGTGCGCGGGTCGCGATCTCAAACGTCGCGCTGCCCAGCAGCGTCGCCTCATCCAGCCGCGCCGCGCCCACCACCAGCGCGCGCGCGGCGCGCATGCGCACGTCGAAGTCGACCTCCTCGAGGTAGCGCTTGAGCGTCGCCGGGTCTCGATCGCCATCCTCGAGCGGGCACAAGTCGACCCCCAGTCCCGCGTCCGCCGCCAGCACGCCGCGCGCGATCGCGCTCGCCGCGCGCTGCGCGCCGAGTCCCTCCGCAAAGGGCTCGGGAGCGATGAGCAGGGTTCGCGGGAGCACCGTCCGGCATCCTTACAGGCATGGCCGCCGAGAAGGAGCACGCAATCGTCGAGGTCGCCGGCCACGAACTGCGCGTCTCGAGCCCCGGCAAGCCCTTCTTTCCCGAGCGCGGCCTGACCAAGCTCGACCTCGTCAACTACTACGTCGAGTGCCACGCCGCCGTCGTGCTCGGCCTGCGCGAGCGGCCCACGGTCATGAAGCGCTGGGTCGACGGCGTCCAAGGCAAGCCCTTCTTCCAGAAGCGCGTCCCCGACTCCGCGCCCGCGTGGCTGCAGACCGCGACCGTCACCTTCCCCAGCGGCCGCCACGCACGCGAGCTCGTCGCCAACGACGTCGCGCACCTCGTCTGGGGCGTGAACCTCGGCGTGATCGACTGGAACCCCTGGCCCGTGCGTCGCGCCGACCTCGACCACCCCGACGAGCTGCGCATCGACCTCGATCCCGAGCCCGACGTGCCCTTCGAGGAGGTCCGCCAGGTCGCCCTCGCCGCGCGCGCGGTGCTCGACGAGCATGGACTGCGCGGCTTCCCCAAGACCTCCGGCTCGCGCGGCATCCACATCTTCGTCCGCATCCACACCCGCTACGACTTCCACGAGGTCCGCCGCGCCGCGCTCGCGCTCGCGCGCGAGGTCGAGCGGCGCATGCCCGGGAGAGCCACGACCCGCTGGTGGAAGGAGCAGCGCGAGGGCGTCTTCATCGACTACAACCAGAACGCCCGCGACCGCACCGTCGCCTCCGCGTACTCCGTGCGCGCCGTTCCCGACGCCCGTGTCTCCTGTCCGCTGGAGTGGGACGAGGTCCCCGACGCCGACCCCGCCGAGCTGCGCCTCGACACCGTCCCCGCGCGCCTGCGCGAGCGCGGCGACCCCGCCGCCGAGATCGACAGCCACGCCGGCGCGCTCGATGCGCTACTCGAGCTCGCCGCCCGCGACGAACGCGACGGCCTCGGCGACGCGCCCTGGCCGCCCCACTTCAAGAAGCAGCGCGGCGAGCCACGCCGCGTGCAGCCCAGCCGCGCCAAGCCCCCCGCCGCCGGCACGGGAAAGTGAACTTGCCGATGGCCCTTCCGCTGACGCCGCCGCTGAAGCCCCAGCTCGCGCTCTCCCGCAAGGAGCTGCCCGCCGGTGCGGAGTACCTCTACGAGATCAAGCTCGACGGCTTCCGCTGCCTCGCCTTCGTCGACGGCGCGGAGGTCTTCCTGCAGTCCCGCAACGGCCGCCCGCTCGGGCGCTACTTCCCCGAGCTGCACTTCCCCCCCGGCCGCTACGTGCTCGACGGCGAGATCGTCGTGCGCGGCGCCGACGGGCGCGAGGACTTCGACGCGCTCGGGCAGCGCATCCACCCCGCCGAATCCCGCATCCAACGCCTCGCCGGCGAGACCCCCGCCGTCTACGTCGCCTTCGACCTGCTCGCGCTGGCCGACGAGGACCTGCTCGAGCGCGCCTTCGAGGAGCGCCGCGCCGCGCTGGAGAGACTGCTGGCCGACGCGCCCTTCGCCGCGGCTCCGATCGAGCTGATGGAAACCGCCACCACGGTCGCCGCGGCCGAGCGCTGGCTGCGCGACGCCGAGGGCGCGATGGCCAAGGAGCGCGCCGCCCCCTACATGCCCGGGCTGCGGCGCGGCACGTTCAAGGTCAAGCGCATCCGCACCATCGACGCCGTCGTCCTTGGGTGGCGCCCCGGCAAGGAGGAGGAGACCGTCGGCGCGCTGATCCTCGGGCTCTACGACGGCTCCGAGCTGCGCGTCGTCGGGCACTGCTCCGGGCTCACAGCCGCCGAGAAGCACCGCCTGGTTGGCTTTCTGGCGCCCTATGAGACGGGGGAGCGCGGCTCGGCCGACCCCAGCCGCTGGAGCGCCGGGCGCGACCTCGAGTGGGTCGCCCTGCGCCCCGAGCTAGTCGTCGAGATCGACTTCGACCACGTCGCCGCCGGGCGCATCCGCCACGGCGCCAAGCTGCGCCGCTGGCGCGAGGACAAGGATCCCGGGCAGTGCGCCTACGAGCAGCTCTACAAGTGAGCCGCCGTCCTCTAGCCTTCAGCTTCAGAACATGACCAGCGCGAATGCCACAACCGTCGGCGAGGAGGAGTACCTGCAGATCCTCTTCTGGCTGCAGGAGGCCGGTCTCGCGATGACCGGTGCCAACGTCGCCCGCGCGATGCAGCTCTCCGCACCCACCGTCCACGAGATGATCGGGCGCCTGGAACGCGACGGCTACATCACGCGCGGGCAGAACCGCGCGATCGCCTTCACCGCCGAGGGCGCCCAGGAGGCCGAGACGATCGTGCGCCGCCACCGCCTGATCGAGCGCTTCCTCACCGACATCCTGCAGATTCCCTGGGATGAGGTCCACGAGGAGGCCGAGCGCCTCGAGCACGCCATGTCACCCGTGCTCGAAGCGCGCATGCTCGCCGCAATCGGAGACGCCAAGACCTGCCCCCACGGGCACCCCATCGTCGCCGGCGCCCGCGAGACCGGAGTGCCGCTCGCCGACGTCGAGGTCGGCGCCGCCGTGCGCGTGCTGCGCTTCGAGAACGAGGCCGAGGACCTGCTGCGCTACCTCAAGGAGTCCGGCCTCGAGCCCGGCCTGCGCGGGACGCTCGCCGCGCGCGACCGCCGCGAGGTCGTTGTCACGACCGCGGACGGGCGCAGCTGCGCCGTTACCCCCAGCGTCGCCGAGACCGTCTCGGTCGTCGCCGACCCCTCGCCGCCCGCGCGCACGGCGTTGCCGGAGCAGCTAGTTTTGGGCCAACAGCGCTACGGCCGCTGACGCGCCCGGCTACGCCGGGGCGCCCTGCAGCGAGTGCAGGGCGGCTGCGAGGCGGGCGATGCCCTCCTCGATCTGCTCCGGCGTGACTCCCGAGTAAGCCACGCGCAGCGTGTTCTCGCCGCCCTCCAGCAGGAAGTCGGTGCCCTTCACGAATGCCACTCCGCGCTCGGAGGCGGCCTGCTGCAGGGCCTGCACGTCGGTACCCTCGGGCAGGGTTACCCACATGAAGTAGCCGCCCTCCGGCGTCACGAACTCGGCCTCCGGCAGCTCCCGGCGCAGCGCCACCTCGAGTGTCCGCACGCGCTTGGCCAGCGCCGTGCGCACCGTCTCGATCGAGCGCTCGATCGCGCCCGACGCGCAGAACTCGTACACGATCGACTGCGCGACCATGTTGGGGGAGATGTAGGTGTTCGTCGCCCGCCGCACGATCGCGGCGATCAGCTCCGGCGGTCCCACCAGATAGCCGACGCGGATGCCCGGGCAGACCGTCTTCGAGAACGAGGACGCATACACGACCCGCTCGGGGTCCATCGAGAGCATCGTCGGCAGCGACTCGCCGCTGAAGCGCAGCGCCACGTAGGGGTCGTCCTCGAAGACCATGAAGTCGTGCTTGGCCGCGAGCGCCAGCAGTGCCTCGCGCTTGGCCGGCGAGAGCGTGTAGCCGGCGGGGTTCTGGAAGTTCGGGATGATGTGCGCCAGCTTCGGATTCAGCCCGCCGGCTGCCGCGCCTGGCTGGGAGTCCTCCAGCAGCGCCGCGAGCGCGTCGGTGTCGATGCCGTCGGGCAGCAGCTCCACCTGATGCACCCGCGCGCCGCGCTCGCGCAGCGAGAGCAGCGTGCGGTCGTAGGTCGGGCGCTCGAGGATCACGTCATCCCCGGCGCTCACCAGCTCCTCGAAGAGGAAGGCGTCGGCCTGCATCGAGCCGTTGGTCACCAGCACGCGCTCCACCGGCACCGAGTGCTGCTCGGCGATCCACGCCCGCAGGCGCGGGTAGCCGACCGCGGTCCCGTACGCCGTCGTTCCCGCCGGGTCGTTCGCGAAGGCTCGTGTCGCCGCCTCGCGCAGGCCCTCGACATCGACGATGTCAAGCGAAGGCGCCCCGCGCGCGAAGGAGATCGTCGAGTCCGTCATCGTCGCGAAGCTTACTCGCCCGCGCTCAGCGGACGGGGATCAGCTTTCGTCGAAGGTCAGCAGGATGCGCCCGCTCGCGACCTCGCGCACGTCGAAGTCGCTCTCCACGGCGCGGCGCAGTTCCCGCACCAGCGCCACCGGAGCGCTGAGGTGCACGTCGACGACCGCGTGGCTCGCCTCGAAGCGGCGGACCGACGCCTCGCTGACACCCTGCAGGCCCGCCAGGCTCCGCTCGAACGCGCCCAGTGAGGCGATGTCGTAGAACGGCCCCACCCCGAGCTCCACACGACCCTCGAACAGCGCGTTCTCGCGCGCTTCCGCCGGCGTTGGCTCAGGCGGGGGCGGCGGCGCGACAGGGGGGGCGGGCTGTGGCGCTGCGGCTGGCGCGGGCGCAGTGGAGAGGCCCGTCATGACCCGGCCCAGGAGCGCGTCGTACTCGGCCGCCAGCTCGCGCGCAAAGCGCTCCAGCCGGTCGCGGAAGCGCCGCAGCTCGGCAAGGCTCGCCAGCTGCGCATCGCTGGGGCGGACCCGTTCCGGCGCCTGCGCGGTTACGGGCGGGCTCGCCGGCTCGACCGCCTCGTCAATCAGGCGTCCGCTCGGGTTGGGGGCCGGCGTGGGGTTGGGGGCCGGCGGGGATGCAGACTGCGATGTGGCCGCGGCGGGGGCCGGCGCAGAGGGGGCCGGCGCGGGGTCGAGCCCGCCGGCGGCGCGCTGCCCGCCGATCGATGTCAGCTCCTGCTCCAGCTCCCGCAGCTTGCGCTCCAGGCCGGCAAGCGCGCCCGTCAGGTCCCCCGACTGCTGGGCCCCCTCTGCGGAGGCCTCGCGAGAAGCGCTGGATTCGCTGGCGAATGTGTCGGTCATCGAGGTAGGCGGGACGAACTTCCGATTCCATCCTACTCTCGGCTCCAGGTGCCGGGACCTGAACTTTTGGGAGGTCTCTTGCGCGCGTTGTGCGTCGTGCGGACTAGCCGCGCAGGATCTGCACGGCGAGCTCGGCGACCTCGGTCGGGGTGCGCCCGACGCGCACGCCCTTCGCCTCCAGCGCCTGCGCCTTGGCTGCGGCAGTGCCCGATGTTCCCGACACGATCGCTCCCGCGTGACCCATCTGCTTGCCGGCCGGTGCCGTGAAGCCCGCGATGTAGGCCACGACCGGCTTGGTCACGTTGGCCGCGATGTACTCCGCTGCCTCCTCCTCGGCTGAGCCGCCGATCTCACCGGCGAGCACGATCAACTCGGTCTGCTCGTCGGCCTGGAAGAGCTCGACGATGTCCACGAACGAGGAGCCCGGCACGGGGTCGCCGCCGATGCCCACGATCGAGCTGTTGCCGAAGCCCGCCTGGGCGATCTCGTTGCCGATCTGGTAGGTCAGCGTGCCCGAGCGCGAGACCACGCCGACGTTGCCCTCCTTGAAGAAGGAAGCCGGGATGATGCCCACATTGGCCTTGCCCGGCGAGAGAATGCCCGGGCAGTTGGGGCCGATCAGGCGTGTGTTCGGATAGTCGCGCTTGAGGGTGTTGTAGACGCGCAGCTCGTCGTGCGCCGGGATGCCCTCGGTGATCGTGATCACCAGCGCCACGCCGGCTGCTGCGGCCTCGAGGATCGCGTCGGCGGCGAAGCGCGGAGGGACGAAGATCATCGCGGTGTTCGGCTGCGTCTCGCGCGCCACCTCGGCCCAGCTGTCGAACACGGGGATGCCCTCGACGTCTTGGCCGCCCTTGCCCGGTGTCACGCCACCGACGACGTTCGTCCCGTAGCGACGGTTGTTGAGCGTGTGGAAGGAGCCCTCGCGGCCGGTGATGCCGGCTACCGCCAGGCGCGTGTCCTTGTCGATCAGGACCGACATCAGCCCCGCTCTCCCTTGGCCAGCTCGACCACGCGCTCGGCGGCCTCGTTCATCGTGCGCGCGGCGTGCACGTTGGGCAGCGCCGCCTGCTCGAGCAGCTTGCGACCCTCGACGTCGTTGGTGCCATCCAGGCGCACCACGAAGGGCACCGAAGGCTCCAGATCCTCAAAGGCGGCGATCAGGCCTTTGGCGACCTCGTCGCAGCGCGTGATCCCGCCGAAGATGTTGAACAGCACGGCCTTGACCGCGTCGTTGGAGAGGATCAGCTCGACGGCCTGCTTGACCTTCGCGGCGTCCGAGCCGCCGCCGGCGTCGAGGAAGTTGGCGGGCCGCCCGCCGGCCTGCGCGACGACGTCGAGCGTCGACATCACCAGGCCCGCGCCGTTGCCGAGGATGCCGATGTCGCCGTCCAGGGCCACGTACTGAACGCCCTGTTCCTTGGCGCGGCGCTCGATTGGGTCTTCGTTCTCCGCGTCGGAGAGTCCCTGGTTCTCAGGGTGGCGGTAGAGCGCGTTGCCGTCGAGTGAGACCTTTGCGTCGAGCGCCTTGACCACGCGCTCCGGCGTGACGATCAGCGGGTTGATCTCCGCCAGCTTCGCGTCCTCCTCGATCCACACCTCGTAGAGCGCGAGGAGGGCATCCGCCACGCCATCGATCACGTCGGCGTCCGCCTTGCCCGCGGTGGCGATCTGCACGGCCTCCTCGCGTGAGAGACCCTGCAGCGAGTCGACGTGGTGGCGCACCAGCTTCTCCGGCGTCTGCTCGGCGACCTCTTCGATGTCCACGCCGCCCTCGGTGCTGAACATCACGAGCGGCTGCTTGGCCGAGCGGTCCAGCAGCACCGATGCGTAGTACTCGGTGGCGATGTCGCTGGCGTGCTCGATCCACAGCTTGTGAACCGTGTGGCCGTGGATGTCCATGCCGAGGATGTTGCCCGCGTGCTCGCGCACCTGCGCCTCGTCGGCGGCGAGCTTGACGCCGCCCGCCTTGCCGCGCCCGCCGATCAGCACCTGCGCCTTGACGACCACCGGGTAGCCGACCTCGCCGGCGACGGCGACGGCCTCGTCGACGGTCGTGACGGGCTTGCCGTCCGACACCTTCAGCCCGTGCCGGGCGAATAGCTGCTTGCCTTGATACTCGAGCAGGTCCATTGGCGGCGCGGGATGCTAGCCGATCGGCGGCGCAGGGCGCGGCGATCCCAGCCGGGACAGGGGGAGAGCGCGTGCCGAGCCCCAGGCAGGGCATAATGCCGAGCCGATGCCCATCCCAAAGAACGTCACGTTCGTCACATTCGATGTATACGGCACCCTGATCGACTGGGAGACCGGCATCTACGAGGCGTTCGCCAAGGAGGCCGAGCGCGACGGGATCTCGCTCGACCGCGCCGAGCTGATCGCCCTCTTCCACGAGGTCTCCCGCGAAATCGAGGCCGGATCCTACGAGCTGTACGCCGAGGTCCTGCGGCGCACGGCCCTGGAGATCGCCAACCGCCTCGAGTGGCCGCTGGAAACCTCCCGCTCGGGTTTCCTACCCGACTCGGTGCAGCGCTGGAAGCCCTTCAAGGAGAGCAACATCCAACTGCAGAAGCTCGCCAAGAAGTACAAATTGGGGCTGCTCTCCAACATCGACGACAAGCTGCTCGGGCAGACCCGCCGTCACATACCCACCGACTTCGACCTCGTCGTCACCGCACAGCAGGTGCGCTCCTACAAGCCCGAACCGGCGCACTTCACCGAGTGCGCCCGTCGCGTCGGCGGCAAGAAAGGCTGGGTGCACGTCGCCTCCAGCCACTACCACGACATCGATCCCTGCCTCAAGCAGCGCGTGCCCGTGATCTGGGTGAACCGCACCAAGGCGACGCTCGATCCATCGCAGAAAAAGCCGACCGCCGAGGTTCCCAACCTGCGCGAGGCCGCCAAGCTGCTCGGGATCGCATGACGCCCGCTCCACGCACGCCGCGGCTGCAGCCCTAGCCCACGGCCGGAACTGGCGTGCGCGCGGTCGCCCTGCACCTCGACGTGCTAGTCGCGACCAGCGCGATCTGGCAGACCAACTGCGCGATCGTGCGTAGCGGCGAGGAGTCCTTCGCGATCGACTCGCCGATCCTCCCCGCCGAGCTCGAGGCGCTGCCGGCACTAGTCGAGCAGTCCCGCTTCCCGCTGCCGATCGGGCTGCTGGCGACGCACGGCGACTGGGATCATCTGCTCGGCCGGCTCGCGTTCCCCGGCCTCTCGCTCGGCTGCGCCGAGAGCACCGCGGCGCGGATGCGCGCGGCGCCGGGCGAGGCCCAGCGCGAGCTGCGCGCCTTCGACGAGAGCAACCTGATCGAGCGCTCGCGGCCACTGGCCCTGGGGGCGATCCAGGATCTGCCCGTGCCCGGGCGCTGCGGCATCGGCGAGCTCGAGCTCGAGTTGCACCCCGCCGCCGGACACACCGAGGACGGGATGGCGATCTGGGTGCCGTGGGCGCGCGTGCTGCTGGCGGGCGACTACCTCTCGACTGTCGAGCTGCCGTCGCTGAGCGGGAGCGGTGGCGGGGCCGCCGGCGTGGTTGGGTCTGTCGGCGAGAGCGCCGCGCCGGCCGTTGCGGATGAGGGGCCGCTGGACGCCTACGTGGCGACGCTCGAGCGCTTGCGAGCACTCGCGCAGGGTGCCGAGCACGTCGTACCGGGTCACGGGCCCGTGCTGGATGCCGAGCGCGCACTGGCCGTGATCGCCGAGGATCTCGCCTACCTGCAGGAGCTGCGCGACTCGGGCAGCGAGGCACAGCTGCCGGCTGGGCGGCGCACCTCCGTCCAGCGCGCCCGGCACGCCGAGAACGTGGCCCGCGTGCAGGCAAGCCGGCGCTGAGCCGCGGCCGCCGGGTCTCCAGCGCGGCGGCTCACCCAAGCGCGGCGGCTCCACGGTTCAGCCGTAGTAGCGGGAGATGACCAGCAGCTGGCTGAAGAGGTCGTGGGCGAGAAGGAGCATCACGATCAGCGCTCCCGCCACCGGGCCCCAGCGCCGGCCGGCGCCGCGCGCGGCGAGCGCGAGCGCGGCGCCCATCAGCGCGACCAGCGGCAGCACGTAGCGGAACTGCATGTATTCGTTGGGGATGCGATGGATGTATTCGTCGATGCCGATGATCGCGAGCACCCCCAGCGCCATTACGAGGTAGATAAGGATCTCCACCAGGCGCAGGCGCAAAGCACCGCGGCTTGCCACCAGTGCTCGCGCAAAGAGCAGCGCAAGTATCGCCGCAGGGAACAGCGCCACTTTGACTACCCACGCCGGGAACGTCGTATCGAGCCAGCCATATTTACCAACGAGCTGTTCGAACCAGATCGCCTCACCGGAAGTGCCGTGGAACGTCGGAGTCATGTCCGGCAGGCGCGGGAGGTAAATCTGCCAGATGTAAGCGATCGCGCCCGGAATCGAGCGGTGTCCGGTCGCCGTAAGGGTTCCCGAAAGGACGTTGAGTGTCGTTTTACCTGACAGGGCATTGTCGATCAGATAAAGGCAGGCAGGGGCCGCCGCGAGTGCCAGCGCCACGGCAAGGGAACGGTAGGCGGTCCGTCCCGATGCGCGTGCGTCCCGGACGGCAAGTGCCACCAGCGCCAGAACCGCGCCGGGAACGAGACCGAGGAAGGTCAACTTCGTCATGCAGCCGATCGCGATCGTGGCCCCGATCGCGATCGCGATCCTGCGCGTCAGGCCTCGCCGGAAGGCTCGCGCCAAGCAGTAGAAGAGGGCGCTCGAGACGGCGAACAGCAAGGCGTCGGGATTGACCGCGCCCGACATCATTGCGAGCGCTGGCGTGAGGGCAACGCCGAGACCGCCCACGGTCCAGACCCAAGGCGTGCCTGGAAGCGCCTCGCGCAGGAACATGAACGCAAAGAGTGCGGTGAGACCGCCGAACAGCGCCGAGAGCAGGCGCATCAAGGCGAGCTGATCGAGGAGCGTGCCCCCCGACGCAAGCGCATACGGGATCGTCTCGAGTGCGTAGTAGAGCGGCGGTTGGGAGGCGGCCACACCCGCGTCTCCGGGCTGGCTGCGCGAATATGGCACATCGAGCTCGCTTTCCAACTGCTGCTGTTCGGCCGGTGTGGAGATGGGATGGTTTTCTTGAGAGAACCTGACCTGCGTCTGCAGTAGGTAACTCATCGCGACTTCCTCGGCCTGGGGATAGTGTTCACCGTTTGAGGATGGGAGATGTCCAGTCTCGGCGAGATGCTGCACGTAGGCGAAGTGACTGGGCTCGTCGGGCAGCTGAAACGGGGGAGAGATCACCGACCAGCCCACCGCGTTGACGACGGCGAGCAGCGCACAGGTCCACGCCGCGAGCGGGATGCGCCGCAGTGCTTCCCGGACCGCGCGCCACGGCCGCCGGATGGGTCGCCGCGACTCGCCGGTAGGGAGATCTCGGCGTCGGTGTGCGAGCGGCTTCCCGGCCAGCGCGTTCGCCCCCATCGCCGGCGCCGTCGTGCCGTTGCGCGCGATGGGCGGCTTGCTTGCGGAAGCGTCCCGGGCGTCGTGCCTGTTCATTGCAGTTCCCGTGTGACCAGCCAGCATGAGATTGCAACCAGGAGCGCTGCGAGTGCTCCGACCAGTACCGCGTTCCATATGCCGCTGGCCGCGCGCCCGAAGCCCAGGCGCCGGGCCGTCGCAGAGGCCATCGACAGCCAGGATGCTTGCGCGGGACGGAGGTATTCGATGTGCATCCTGCCGGGTAGGCGTTTGCCGCCGCCGGTAGCTGCAATGGCGTGGCGGGTATCCCACCCCAGCATCGAGACGGGGCCGTTGAGGAGGTCGAGACGCAGGCAGACCCTGACTGGCGCTAAGGTCCTGCTCGCCACCGGTCGCACGGGGACTGTGACCGAAGCGCCCTCCCAGCCCGGCCCATGGACGCCCTCTGTGAGCAGTCGCGAGCCTGACCACACCGTCACTCGCACCCGCGGGCCGAGCGCAGTGGTAAGTCCGAGACGGATTGCGGATGTGCCGGCCGGCAGGATTTCGCCGGCTTGGCACGCGGTGGCCGGCGCGGTTGTGCTGACCAGCGTTTCATGGGTGACGAGCGAGTTGTCCAGCGTGACCACAAGCGGTGCGTGTGCAAGGGTCCTCGCGGCGGCGAGCGCGATCAGCAGCAGCCCGGCCGCCAGCGCGAGCCTGATACGCACTACTGTCGCCGCAGGCCGAGGATGCTGAGCAGAAACGAGCTGAAGATGATTTGTATGCCGAGCACCAGGAGCGTCGCCGCCAGGATCGCGAGGCGCTCGTCGGCGAGGCTGCCGAAGCCATGCCCGACCCACTCGAGCACGACCGCCACGATCATCGCCAATCCCGCGAGTGCGATTGCCCCGCCGAGCAGCAAGCCGTGCTCGAGTCGATAGCGCCTGGACATACGATCGAACCAGGGGTCGTGCTCTCCCATTAGGTAAGTCGCGTAGGCCAGCGCGCAGAGCCCGAGCGTCGTGACCTGCATGCCGACGATCAGCAGCAGCGATCCCCCGATCAACGTATGCACTTCCCACTGGCGCCCGAACACGTTTACGTGAGCCAGCACCATCAAGCAGATCAGCGCGCCGATCGCCGACATGACACTGCCCGGGGCGATGAACAGGTGCCGTGGTGAGTGCAGGATCAAGAAGCGCAGGTGGCGCCAGCCGTCGCGGAAGCTGGATAGCTTGGACTCCCCGCCGCGCGGGTGGTACTCGATTGGGAACTGGCGGATGTCTAGCTTTGCCTTGGCGGCGCGCACGACCATCTCCGAGGCGAACTCCATGCCTGTGGCGCGCAGGTCCAGAAGTTCGAGCCGATCGCGCCGCAAGGCACGCATACCACAGTGCGCATCGCTCACCCCTGTATGAAATAGGAGGTTGAGGAAGTTCGAGAGCAGCGGGTTGCCGATATAGCGGTGGTGCCAAGGCATCGCTCCCGGATGGATGTTCTTCATGCGGTCGCCGATGACCAGATCGGCGCCCGCCTCCAACTCGGCGAGGAACCGCGGGATCTCGTTGAAGTCATAGGTGAGATCGGCGTCGGCCATCACGATGTACTTGCCGCGAGCGGCGGTAAACCCGGCCATGTAGGCGCTGCCGTAGCCACGCACGGGCTGATGGATCACGCGCGCCGCTGCTAGCTCCGCCACCTCGGCGCTGCCGTCTTCCGATCCGTTGTCGGCGACGATCACCTCACCCTCGATCCCCGCCAGCTCGATCGCCTGCAGCGCCATCGTCACGCACTGCTCGATGTTCTCCACCTCGTTGAGGCAGGGAATCACCACCGAGATCAAGCAGGTCGGCTCACTCGGCTGCGTAACGACAGCGGTGCTTTGCACGTCAATGCTCATCTGGCATCCCCACACGCTCGCGTGCGCGACTATTCACCCAGCAACGGAAAATTGGAACGACGACGGACTCTGCCTGATGGCTCGGTGAGCGTCAAGCGCTCGCGGCGGACGTGGGGAATTGCTGCTGTGCTCAGCCCTGGCGGCGAGGCATAATGCCTGCAAAGTCCAGTATTCCGTGGGCCGAACAACGGGTGTGAGGAGTGCTGCGCCTAGAAACACTCCGGGTCGGAGACATCGCGATCAACCATAGAAGCGTGAGATCACAAGCAGTTGGCTGAAGATGTCGTGAGCCAAGAACAGCAGGACGATGAGGGTGCCCGCCAGCGGCCCCCAGCGTCGTCCCAGGCCGCGCGCGGCCAATGCGAGTGCGAGGCCCCATAGTGCCAACATCGGCAGCAGGTAGCGAGGCTCTCTGAATTCGCCCGGAGTTTGACTTGTGTAGTCGCTTGCCCCGATGATCGTGAGGATTCCCAGGCTCATCATGAAATATACGGCGGACTCCGCAAGGCGCGCGCGCAACGCCGCGCGGTCTTTGAACAACGCATTGGCAATGAGCGCAGCGATCACGCCGGCCGGTACCAGGGCCGCGTTGTAGACCCAGTTGGGAAACGTCGTATCGAGCCAGCCGTAAAGGCCCACAAGCCCGTTGAACCAGAGTACGCGTGTGGTGAGAACGCCATGGAAGTAGGCGGTCATTCCGGGTAGCCTGGGAAGATAGAACTGCCAGATGTACTCGATCTCGTCGAGCATCGAGCTGTGTTGGCCGATATTCGCAGCGGACCCTGTGAGCGCGGCGGTCTGCAGCGAGCCTGAATGTAGGCCGATCACGTATATGAGGATCGGGGTTGCTGCGAAGAGCGTCGCAAGGGCAAGCGCGCGGCAAGCGCTTGCGATTGATGTCCTCGCGGTGCGGAGCGAGAGAACTACCAGTCCGAGGAGGGCCCCCGGTAGCAACCCCAGAAACTCGAGCTTTGTGAGATACCCCACGGCAATGGTTGCGCCGATAGTGGCTGCGAGCTTGGGTGTGAGACCGCTGCGGAAAGCGCGTGCCAAACCGCAGAAGAGTGCTGCTGATACCGCAAAGCACAGCGCGTCTGGGTTGACTGCGCCGGACATCATCGCCAGTAGCGGCGCTAGTGCCACACTGAGACCTCCCACGCTCCACGCCCAGGGTGTGTCAGGTAGTGCTTCCTGTATGAACAGGAATGCGAAGAGCGCTGTGAGTCCCCCGAGGCATGCGGAGAAGAGCCTCATCAACGCAAGGCGGTCGAGCACAGTTCCCCCCGCCAATCGGTACGGGATGCTCTCTAGGGCGTAGTACAGTGGTGGCTCGGAGGCGGCGACTCCTGCATCGGTCCCGGTCCGCGGGACGGGCTGGGCGAGGCCTGCTTCGAGCGCGTTCTGTTCGGCCTGAGTGGAGATCGTTCCATGTGCTGGGCGGAAGTAGACCGTGCCAAAGTGTGTGTCCGACATCGCGATTTCCTCGTCGGGCGGAAACAATATTTGATCTGAGCTCGGCAGGCGGCCAGTTTCTGCCAGTATGGCTGCATAGGCAAAGTGGGCTGGCTCATCTGGTACTTGGAAGGGCGGAGACAGGATTGACCAGCACGCCGCATTGAAGCAGGCAATCACAGTACAGATCACGGCTGCGAGGGGTAGCCTGGGAAGTCGCCGAGATCGCCGGAGCAGCGACTTGCGCTGTGTCGTCACGGCCACGCGCGCCGGTCGCCAGGGCGAGTCACTCGCTCCGTCCTTGCAGGTCGCGGAGGATCAACCAGGATGAAAGTACGACGATCGCCATCGTCAGGGCGGCTATGAGCAGAACACTCCAGATACCGACAAGCGCGTGCTCGAAGCCGAGGTCTCGCACGGCGGTGCCTGCGGAAGACCACCACGAGGTGCGGCCCGGCTGGGCGTATTCGACGCTTATACGCCCAGGTAGTGGCTTGCCACGCTCCGTCATTGCCAGCGCTGGAGCTACTCGGTTGCCTATTAACGAGACCTCGGAGTTAACATCGGTGAGCCCGAAGCAAAGTGTGGCGGGAGAGATGCTGCGAGTGGTCTTTTTGACGGCAACCGCGACCTCTGTGGCATCCCAGCCTGCTGCGCGCGTGCCTTCTGTAATGAGCCGTGGGCCAGTGAATATCTGCAGGGTTATCTTGGGACCGAGTAGCGCAAAGAGGCCGAGCCTGACCGTCGATGTGTCTTGCGGCAGCCTTTCGCGTGCCTGGCAGACACGGGTGTCGCTTGTCGTCCCTGTAAGCGTCAGCGCAAGCGGGACACCGTTTGTCGCGGCCACTGTCTGGGGGGCGCGCGCTAGCGTTGCCGCGACCGCGAGAGCTATCAGCAGAAGCGCTGTCCAGAGCACGAGCCTGATACGCACTATTCCCCCTTCGTCGGTATCTCGTTGCCCGCGTCCACAGCGCGATGCCGACGGGGGCGTTGGAGGTACTGTCATTGATGATCTAGGGACGGTCAAGCTGTACGCCGGCTGGCTCGGGAGCGGGGCGTAAAGAGGGAACCTCGACTGCTGGCGATCTTGCCGCTAAGCGGGTGTTTTTGGCTCGAGAACGTTGGGCGCGGGACGCACCGATGTCAGAGACGTTCCCAGTGGGAGAGGTTCGTGCGGAGCTAGCCGCGAGGGCCGATCGGCCTGCCTACTAAAAGCTACAGCGCAAACAGGCCTGGGCGCCAAAACGTATTGGCGCCGGCGCGCTCAACCCTGCTCGCTCTTGATCGTCGCGATCGGCGCACCCGCAGCAATCGGTGCGCCCTCGGCGATCGGCAGCTCGGCGATCACTCCGGCCTTGTGCGCGGTGATCTCGTTCTCCATCTTCATGGCCTCGATGATGCACAGCAGCTGGCCCTCCTGGACGGTGTCGCCCTGCTTGACGAGCACCTTCCACATGTTGCCCTGCAGCGGCGAGGGCAGGGTGTCGGGACCGCCGGCGCTCGCCGACTTGCGCTCGCCGCGGCGTGGCTTGGCCGCTCCGGCGGCCGCTCTGCCATTCGTGCCGGCCGCGGCGCCGGCGAAGGGGGGGCCCGCGACCTTGACCTCGAAGCGCTTGCCGGAGACCTCGACGGTGTAGGACTGCTCGACGCGCTCCTGCGCGTCGGCCTCGGCGTCTGCGGCGCCGGCCGTGGCGGGCTCGAAGGCGAGGGTCTTGAGCCACTTGCGATCCTCGAGCAGGTCGCGGCAGGTCTCCCCGCGCGCCCACTGCTCGGTTGCAAGCAGCGCCTGGTGGAAGGGAATCAGGGTCTTCAGGCCCTCGATCTCGTATTCGGCGAGGGCCCGCAGCATGCGCCGGGTGGCCTGCTCGCGATCGGCGTCCCACACGATCAGCTTCGCGACCATCGGGTCGTACATCGGCGAGACCTCTCCGCCGGCGCCGACGCCGGAGTCCACGCGCACGCCCGGTCCGCGTGGCTCCTCGTAGCGTCCGATCTTGCCGGGGGCCGGCGCGAAGTTCTTGGAGGCGTCCTCGGCGTTGATGCGGCACTCGATCGCGTGCCCGCGCAGGACCACGTCCTCCTGCCGGTAGGCGAGCTCCTCGCCGGCGGCCGCGCGGATGCCCTCCTTGACGATGTCGATGCCGGTCGTCATCTCGGTCACGCAGTGCTCGACCTGCACGCGCGTGTTCATCTCAAGGAAGAAGTACTCCGGCTCGGCGCCCTCGCGCGCCGAGAAGAGACCCTCGATCGTGCCGGCGCCGACATAGTCGACAGCGCGCGCGGCCTCGACGCCGATCTGGCCGATGCGCTCGCGCATCGCCGGATCGACGACCCAAGCCGGGGCTGGGGCCTCCTCGATGACCTTCTGGTGGCGGCGCTGGATCGAGCAGTCGCGCTCGCCGAGGTGGATCACGTTGCCGTGGGTGTCGGCGAGGATCTGCACCTCGACATGGCGGGGGTCGTGCAGGTAGCGCTCCAGGTACACGGTGGGGTCCGAGAAGAACTTCTCGCCTTCGCGACTCGAGCCCTCGAAGGCGCTCTCGAGCTCCTCCTCGGCGAGGGCCACGCGGAAGCCCTTGCCGCCGCCACCCCCGGCGGCCTTGACCGCGACCGGGAAGCCGATCTCGTTCTTGGCGATCTTGAGCGCGTCGGCGACGCTGGCCACCGGCTCGGTCGTGCCCGGCACGATTGGGACGCCCGCGGCCTGCATCAGCTCGCGCGCGCGCGTCTTCGATCCCATCGCCTCGATCGCGCTCGCGGGGGGGCCGATGAAGACGATGCCGGCATCGGCGCAGGCCTGTGCGAACGGCGCGTTCTCCGCCAGGAACCCATAGCCCGGATGGATCGCCTCGGCGCCGGCGCTGGCCGCCGCGGCGAGGATCTTCTCGACGTTCAGGTAGTTATCGGCGGCGGGTCCCTCGCCGAGGTTGTACGCCTCGTCCGCGCGCGCTACGTGCAGCGCGTCGCGATCGTGCTCGGAGTAGACCGCCACCGAGGCGATCCCCAGCTCCTCCAGTGCCCGCACGATGCGCACGGCGATCTCGCCCCGGTTTGCGACCAGCACCTTCGTAAACATCGCGCGCAGATTAGTGGTCGCCGCGCTCGCGTGCTCTGTGGGCGGCGGCGCAACAGAGGCCGGAGGAGAGCGATCCACGCGCGCTGCGTTCAGATCGGTCCACTCCGGCCTCCGCTGGCTATGGCAGGCAGCTCGCGCCCGGGGTAAGCGCTCCACAAACCCCGGGCGCGAGCAGTGCGGCATCGCCCTGGCGCGCTTTCGCGCTCGATGCCGGCCTGCCCGGGTGGACAGCCACGAGGGCTGCCACACCAGTTTGGCTTGGTGGCTGAATCAGCCTAAAAACATTTTTCAGAAACATCTGTAGAATAGTTGCCGATCTCCTTTCGTACCCGGCATTAGCTGGGTGTGATTGGTGCCGGAGCGCCTGTCTCTGTAGCGTGGAGCGGGCGCTTCGGCATATCTCCCCCGGCAATGCCGTTCCAGGAATCGGCTTGGTTCGGCAGTTGGAACATCGAGGACTATCGCACGTGGCGGTGGTCGCGTCAATGTGCGGGTGGACGCTTTTTCGACTCGCATATTGTGCGATCGCACAATTTCGGCGCGTTTACCGCTCAACCATCAGAAATCCGCAGGCGGAAAATCGCCGGGAAAAGATCGAAAAGTTGGAGACGTCGGGCTCACCGGGCTGGACGGATGGCGATTTCCAGCTGGTCGTAGTGATCGGATGGCTGCGACCCGGGCTACTGGCAGGCGCGGCGGGACGCCTTCAGGCTGCGGCGGAGTCGACCATCCCGGCGCCCACGGTCTCGTTGGTCGCCTCATCGATCAAGATGAAGCTCCCGGTGCGCCGGTTGCTGATGTAAGGGTCGAACGCGAGCGGCGAGCTGGTGCGCAGTCGCACCCGGCCGATGTCGTTGAGTCCGAGCTCCGCGGGGGCCGGTGCGCGCTGCAGCGTGTGTACGTCCACCGAGTCCTCCAGCGCCTCGACGATCGCCGTCGCGTTGCGCGTGGTGTGCTTGATCACATAGCGCCCGCCGGGGCGCAGCGCGCGCTCGTTGAGCCAGCACACGTCTGCCTGCAGCTCTCGTGCCACCGTCGGGGGTTGCTCGGGGCGGCAGATCAGCTCTCCGCGCGAGACGTCGAGCTCATCCTCCAGGCGCAGCGTGACCGACATCGGCGCCAGTGCCTCCTCGAGACCGCCCTCGTAGGTGTCGATCGCCGCGATCCGCGTGCGGCGCCCGCTCGGCAGCGCCACGACCTCCTCGCCGACCCGCAGCGACCCGCTCGCGAGCTGCCCCGCGTAGCCGCGGTAGTCCGCGCTGTCCGCTCCGCCCTTGGCGGGGCGGATGACCCACTGCACCGGGAAGCGCGCCGGCCGGTCGTGGGGGTGGTCGTAGGCCACCTCGACCTCCTCCAGCAGGTCGAGCAGCACGGGGCCCTCGTACCAGGTCATCTGCTCCGAGCGCGTCACGACATTGTCTCCGTCCAGCGCTGAAATCGGGATGTAGGTGACGGTGGGTGCCGATTGCCGGCCCTGCTCCGCTGCGTTTGCCCCGGGCATCGCGTTGAGCTTCTCCGCGAAGCTCTCGAACTCGCGCGTGAGCTCCTCGAAGCGCTCGCGCGAGCGATCGACGAGGTCCATCTTGTTGACGGCCACGACAAGGTGGGGGATGCCGAGCAGCACGCTGATGAAGGCGTGGCGCTTGGACTGCTCCAGCACGCCCTTGCGTGCGTCCAGCAGGATCACCGCGAGGTCGGCGGTCGAGGCGCCTGTGACCATGTTGCGCGTGTACTGCTGATGTCCCGGGCAGTCCGCGATGATGAAGCGCCGTCGCGCCGTCGCGAAATAGCGGTAGGCGACGTCGATCGTGATTCCCTGCTCGCGCTCCGCGCGCAGCCCGTCGGTCAGTAGCGCCAGGTCCAGCACGCCTTCGCCGCCGCGGCGCATGCTCGCCTCCGCGACGTGCTCGAGCTGGTCCTCGAAGACCTGCTTGGAGTCGTTGAGCAGGCGCCCGATCAGCGTGCTCTTGCCATCGTCGACCGAGCCGGCGGTCGTAAAGCGCAGCAGATCCAGCGTCACTAGAAGTACCCAGCCTTCTTGCGATCCTCCATCGCGGCCTCCGAGACGCGGTCATCGGCGCGGGTCTCGCCACGCTCGGTGATGCGCGTCGCGGCGATCTCCGTGACGACCTCCTCGAGTGTCAGCGCGCGGGAGCGCACGCCGCCGGTGCAGCTCATGTCGCCCACGGTGCGGTAGCGCACCATCTCGGAGAAGACCTGCTCGCCGTCGATCAGCTCCACGCCCTCGCGCCAGGCGTAGAGCATCCCGTCGCGGCTGAAGACCTCGCGCTCGTGGGCGAAGTAGATCGATGGGACCTCGAGCTGCTCCTGGGCGATGTACTCCCAGACGTCGAGCTCGGTCCAGTTCGAGAGCGGGAAGACGCGCACGTTCTCACCCTTGCGGATGCGCCCGTTGTAGAGATTCCACAGCTCCGGACGCTGGTTCTTGGGATCCCACTGGCCGAAGTCGTCGCGGAAGGAGAAGACCCGCTCCTTGGCGCGCGCGCGCTCCTCGTCGCGGCGCGCTCCGCCGAAGGCCGCGTCGAAGCCGTGCTCGGCGATCGCGTCCAGCAGGGTCACGGTCTGCAGGCGGTTGCGCGAGGCCCGCGGACCGGTCTCCTCCACGGCGCGCCCGCTGTCGATCGACTCCTGCACGCTGGCAACGATCAGCCGCTCGCCGAGTTCGGCCACGCGCCGGTCGCGGAACTCGATGACCTCCTCGAAGTTGTGGCCCGTGTCGACGTGCATTAGCGGGAACGGGAAGGGCGCCGGGCGGAAGGCCTTCTCGGCGAGTCGCAGCAGCACGATCGAGTCCTTGCCGCCGCTGAACAGCAGTACCGGTCGCTCGAGTTCGGCGGCGACCTCGCGCATCACATGAATGGCCTCGCTCTCCAGAGCCCGCAGGTGGCTCAGTTGCGGGCGCGCCGCGACGCTCACGGGCGCTCCACCGCGATCGGTGGACATCGGCCCGTGCGTGTCATACGACCGTCTCCACGTGCAGCCCGCACTCGGTCTTCTCGGTGCCCGCCCAGCGGCCCTCGCGGCCGCTCCCCGGCTGCGTGCAAGGCGCGCACCCGATCGAGGCGTAGCCGCGGTCGTGTAGCGGGTTGTAGGGCAGCTCGCGCTCGTGGATCCGTCGCCACAGGTCCTTCTCGGTCCAGGAGACCAGCGGGTTGTACTTCCAGATGCCGCGCGCCTCGTCGCGTTCGACTGGCTGCGCGTCGGCGCGCGTGGGCCCCTGCTCGCGGCGGATGCCGGTGATCCAGCCCTCGGCTCCCTGCAGGGCGAGTCCGAGAGCCGCGACCTTGGCTTGGGAGCAGCAGTGCTCTGGGCCGCTCCAGCCCCCGCCCTCGTGGTCGCTGGCGTCCTGCACCTCGATCGCGATCCCGAAGCGCTCCTCGAAGGCGCGCCACGTTTGCAGCGTCTCCTCGAACAGCACGCCGGTGTCGATCGTCACGATCCGCACGTCCGCTCCACCCTCGATCCGCAGGAGCTCGTCGAGCAGCACGGACTCCTCCTTCTGGAAGGAGCACAGCAGCACCAGGTGCTCGCCGCCGTGGCGCTGGATCGCCTCCTGCAGGGTGGTTTCTAGACCGCGCACTCGCCCTCTCCGCGGATCACCTGGAAGGGCACGTTGCGGTTCCAGTCGATGAACTCGCCCATCGTCTCGATCCCGAAGTCGACGGGTAGCGAAAGGTCCTTGACGAGGCCTTCGAGCTCGGGCGTGCCGACACGCTGGATGAATGCCTTCCAGGCCTCGTCCTGCTCGCGTGTGGCCTCGTAGTGGCGCAGCCAGCGCTCGATCGCCTCCGGCACGCGCTTGGCCGGCAAGCGCAGCTTCAGACGCTGGCCGAACTCGACCTCACCGCCTTCGAAGACGCCGCCGACGTGGGGGATGTATGCCGGGATCGTGTGCTCGCCGACTTTGATCGAGGCCCCGTAGAAGCCGATCGCTCCGAGGTGGTGCTGGCCGCAGCCGTTCGGGCAGCCGCTCATCTTGATGTGGATCGAGCGTGTCAGCGGGTCGGAGATGTCCATCGCCTCGATCCGCTCTTCGATCGCCTGGTTGAGTCCCATCGAGCTCGTGATCCCGAGCTTGCAGGAGTCCGTTCCCGGGCACGAGACGACATCGTTGATTTCGCGCGAGCCCGCACTGCCCAGCCCCAGCTCCGAGAGCGCCCGCCAAACGTCGTAGATGCTCTCCTCGCGCACCCAGCGCAGCACGAAGTTCTGCTGCACCGTCGTGCGCGCGTAGCCACCGGCATAGGTGCGCATGACCTGCGCCAGTCCGCGGAACTGCTCGGGGGTGAGGTCGCCGCGGATGACCTTGATCTCGACGGTCGCGAAGCCCTCCTGCTTCTGCGGGCGCACGTTGGCCGCGCGGAAGCGTTCGAACTCCGTGAGGTCGCCGTTGGGGCTGCCGTAGCTCGCGGGCGGCGCCGGTGCGCCCTCGCGCTCGTCGTCGAGGAACAGGCGGCTCTCGATCGAGAAGTCGCGTTCGGCGACCCAGTCGCCCTGCAGCTCCTCTTCGACTTGGCGGCGCAGCTCGTCGATGCCGAACTTGTCCACGAAGACCTTGATGCGCGCCCGCGCGCGGTTCACGCGCAGCCAATCCTGGCGGTCGAAGATGCGGAAGACGGCCTCGGCGATCTTCAGGTAGTCGCCGTTGTCGAGCTCGACGAACTCGTATAGCGCCGGCGCCACGCGCGGCATGATCGAGGTGCCGCCGCCGACGAGCATCTCTACGCCGCGCACGGTTCCGCGACCCTCGATCTCCTGAGTACGCGCGCGGAAGGCGATGTCGTGGATGCCGCTGATCGCGCGGTCGCGCGGGGAGCCGTCGAAGGAGGTCTTGATCTTGCGCGGCATCCCCTGCGTCGTGGGGTGGCGCACGAAGTAGCGCACGTATGCGCCCGCGTAGGGGGTCAGGTCGAAGAGCTCATCCGCGGCCACGCCGGCCCAGGGGTCGCCGGTGACGTTGCGCACGGTGTTGCCGCAGCCCTCGCGGCTGGAGAGTCCCGCCTCGCCGAGCTCGCGGATTGCGCGCTCGGCGTCCGGCAGCGGGATGTGGTGCATTTGGATGTTCTGGCGCGTCGTGATGTGGCCCTTGTTCAGCGGCACGTACTTCTCGACGATCTCCCCGAACTTCTCCATCTGCTCCGGTGTCACGCCCCCGAACGGCAGCTTCACGCGGATCATCTGCACATCGGGCTGGCGCTGCCCGTAGACGCCCTGGCGGAGGCGGAACTTGATGAACTCGTCTTCGGGGGTGTCGCCGGCCAGGTATTTGGTGGCCTCGGTCTTGAAGTCGTCGAACTCGCGCTGCAGGATCGGGATCACGTGCCCGGGCACGTTCTGCAGGACCTCGGGGTCCTCCAGCGTGCCGCGCGGGGCGTTGGGTGCGGAAACTGACTCCATTGCTTACAAGACCTCCTGATCCCGGCGGGCCCGGACTCTTTCGTTATGCACCTGCGACGGCGGCTAAGCGGAACGCAACAAGATGGCCCTAAAGGCTAGCGGCTTTTAGGTATTTATCCAGGGCTCAGAAACAGATGGGCGTGCCGTAGGCCTCAGACCCAGGGGTGAGGGTCGCCCCAGACGGTCAGGGTCTCGTCTTCGCGCCCGACATCTTCGAGCATAGCCGCGAGACTCCACGGGTCCCGCGTCCTCTGTGGCGGAGCCGGTGCGGGTGCGGTTTCACGCATGAAGCGCTCCAGCGCGGCCACGATCGCGGCTGCCTCGGCCGGCGATGCCGTGGCGCCGGCCGGCCGGGGATCGTGCCGAGCGTCGGCCGGTGGCTCCGGGATGGGACCGCGGTTGATCATGCACCCGTAGTCTGACGGATAGAGGCACATTACGAGCCCGCCGCGCGCGTACGTGTGCGCGCCCGCGCGCGCGGCGGGGCCGAAATGAGCGAACAAACACCAGCGCGCTCTCCAGGCTTTGGCTAGGTGGCCAGTGCGCTGGTACGCTCAGCCGATGTCCCAGCCGCTCGACGGCTTTCTCGCCACAGCTCCCCAGCCTCAGCGCGTTGGGCTGCGCGCCCTACTCGCACTCGCCCGTCGCCCGCGCGGCGCCAGGCTGCTCGAGTCTTTCCCGACGCTCGAGCAGCTCACGTGTGGCCTGCTTGCCGCCGAGCGCTGCGAAGTGGACCGCACCGCGCGCGCGCTCGGCTGGGATGCCGAGGCGGTCGTCGCACGCGGCCGCGTGCTACGCCGCGCCGAGGGGCGTCCGTGAGCGAATCGCTCGACGCCGACGTCTGCGTGATCGGCGCCGGCGCCGGCGGCGCCGTCGCAGCGGCCGAGCTCGCGGAGGGCGGAGCGCGTGTCGTACTGCTCGAGCAGGGCCCCGATCACGATCCCGACCAGTTCAGCGCGCGCCCCCTGGAGATGCTGGGACGCCTCTACCGCGATGGCGGCCAGACGGCGACACTGGGCACACCGCCGATCCTGCTGCCGCTCGGCCGCGGCCTCGGGGGCACGACGCTCGTCAACTCCGGGACCTGTTTCCGCGCCCCCGAGCCACTCCTGGAGCGCTGGCGGCGCGAGTACGGATTCGAGCTCGACGGACCCGAGCTCGATCACTGCTACGAGCGCGTCGAGGAGGCGCTGTCGGTCGCCGAGGTCACCCCCGAGTTGGCCGGCGCCAATGCCGCGATCGCGCGTCGGGGCGCGGAGCGGCTCGCGTGGTCGCATGGCTACCTGCGCCGCAATGCCCGCGGCTGCGTCGGCTCGGGCGTCTGTGTCTTCGGCTGTCCGACCTCGGCCAAGCAGCACACCGGCATCACCTACCTGCCCCGCGCTCGCGCGGCGGGAGCGCAGATCCTCACGGGCGCCGACGTGCGGCGCATCCTCGTCGAGGGCGGGTGTGCTCGGGGAGCGCGGGCACGCCTCGCCGGGCGCCGCACGCTAGAGGTCCGCGCGCCGCGCGTGGTGCTCGCCGCCGGCACGATTCACACGCCGCTGCTGCTCGCTCGCAGCGGGCTCGGCGGCGATTCGGGGCAGCTTGGGCGCAACCTCGTGCTGCACCCCGCGACGGCGGCCTTCGCGCTGATGGACGAGATCGTCGACATGGCGCGCGGCGTGCCGCAGAGCTTCTACGTCGACGAGTTCGCCGGGCAGGGCATCATGTTCGAGAGCGTCGCCGGGCCGCCTGCCTACGTCGCACTCGCCTTGCCCCTCACCGGCGCGCGCCATGCCGCCGCGATGTCGCGCTACAGAAACCTCGCCCAGTTCGGTCTGATGGTGAGCGACAGCTCGCGTGGGCGAGTGCACCTGGGCTCGGGACGTTCCTCGCGGCCGCTGATCCGCTACGACCTCGCCGAGTGTGACGTCGCTAAGTTCCGGATCGGCCTGCGCCGCCTGCAGGAGCTCTTCGAGGCCGCGGGTGCGCGCGAGGTCTACCTGCCGCTGGCCCCGGGTGTCGCGCCGGAGCGCCTGCGCGCGCGCGACTTGAAACTGCTGGCCTTCCACCCGCTCGGCACCGCGCGCGCCGACGCCGACCCTGCGCGTGGCGTACTCGACTCCGATCTGCGCGTGCATGGTGTTCGCGGCCTGCACGTCGCCGATGGCAGCGTCATGCCGAGCTCGCTCGGCGTCAACCCGCAGCTGACGATCATGGCGCTCGCTACCCGCCTCGCCTACCACCTGCTTGGAGAATCCGTACCCGCGCCGGCGATCGCGTCCGGCTGAAACCACCCCCCGAGGAGAGCCCGATGTCATTCCTGATCGATCCACCTTGGCTGTATGCGACCGGACGCGCCTACGGTCGCCTGATGCCCGAGCGGACGCCCGCGGCGCGCGCGGTGAGCCGCCTGACCGCCGGCGCGTTCCTCGCGACGAGCATCTCGCTCTACTTCGATCGCCCCTGGACTCGCCGCCTCTGGGAGGCCTGTCGCGCCGAGACCGGACGCGACTGGATGCTCAACTCCGGCGTCTTGCGCTTCGACTTCCGGCGCGCCGGCCGGCGGACGCACCTGGTCTCGGCGCTGCTGTTTGCGACTTATCCGCTCTGGCTCGCGCTCGGGGAACGGCGCGGGCGCCGCAGGCCATAGCGCGCTCGCGGCGGGCTAAAGCGGGATGTTCCCGTGCTTGCGCTTGGGGCCCGGTTCGCGCTTGGTCTGCAGCGTGCGCAGCGCCTCGATCAGCTTTGGGCGGGTCTCGTGGGGGACGATCACGTCGTCGATGTAGCCGCGCTCGGCCGCGGTGTAGGGGTTGGCGAAGCGCGCTTTGTAGTCGTCCATCAGCGTCTGGCGACGCTCCTGCGGCGTCGGGCTGCCGGCGATGTCGCGGCGGTAGATGATGTTGACCGCGCCCTCGGGTCCCATGACCGCGACCTCGGAGGTCGGCCAGGCGAAGTTGAAGTCCGCGCCGAGGTGCTTGGAGGACATCACGTCGTAGGCGCCCCCGTAGGCCTTGCGCGTGATGATCGTGACCTTGGGCACGGTCGCCTCGGCGAAGGCGTAGAGCAGCTTGGCGCCGTGGCGGATGATGCCGCCCCACTCCTGGGCGGTGCCGGGCAGGAAGCCGGGCACGTCGCAGAACGTGAGCAGCGGGATGTTGAAGGCGTCGCAGGTGCGCACGAAGCGCGCGGCCTTCGCGGAGGCGTCGATGTTCAGCACTCCGGCCAGCTGGTTGGGCTGGTTGCCGACGACCCCGACCGTGTAGCCATCCATGCGCACGAAGCCGCAGATGATGTTCTTGGCGTGGTGCTCGTGGACCTCGAAGAACTCGCCGTCGTCCACGATCAGCCGCACGACGTCGCGCATGTCGTAGGGCTTGTTGGGGTTGTCGGGCACCACGTGGTCGAGCGCCTCGTCCATCCGCTGCGGATCGTCGGTGGGCTCTACCCGCGGGGTGCTCTGGAGGTTGTTGGAGGGCAGGAAGCTGAGCAGGTAGCGGCAGTCCTCCAGGCAGGCGTCCTCGTCCTCAGATGCGAACTGGGCGACTCCGGACTTGGTGTTGTGCGACATCGCCCCGCCGAGCTCCTCGAAACCGACTTCCTCGCCGGTCACGGTCTTGATGACGTCGGGCCCGGTGATGAACATGTGCGAGGTCTCCTTGACCATGAAGATGAAGTCGGTGATCGCCGGCGAGTAGACCGCGCCTCCGGCGCAGGGACCCATGATCAGGCTGATCTGCGGGATCACGCCGGAGCTGCGCACGTTGCGCAGGAAGACATCGCCGTAGGAGCCCAGCGAGACGACGCCCTCCTGGATACGGGCCCCCCCGGAGTCGTTGATGCCGATCACGGGGCAGCCGATCTTGGCGGCGAGGTCCATGATCTTGCACATCTTCTCGCCCATCACCTCGCCCAGCGAGCCGCCGAAGACCGTGAAGTCCTGGCTGAACACGCACACGCGCCGGCCGTCGATCGTGCCGTGGCCGGTGACCACGGCGTCGCCCCAGGGGCGGTTCTTCTGCATGTCGAAGTCGTAGGTGCGGTGGCGCACGAACGTGTCGAGCTCCTGGAAGGAACCCGGATCGAGCAGCTTCTCCACGCGCTCGCGCGCCGTGTACTTGCCGCGGGCGTGCTGCTTCTCCTCCGCCTCCGGAGCGGAGTGCAGCGCCGCTTCGCGCAGCTCCTGCAGCTGGGCGAGCTTTTCCTCGTAGGTCTCTGGTGCCTTGGCGCGCGTCATCTGGGGCGCGTGATCTTATCCGTGCCCGCTGCCTGCAGGCCGCGCGACGGATCCTCGCGGCATCCGGGGGCGCGATTCAGCCGCGTGAGAACGGCCGATGGTGTGCCGCACCCAGACGGTCGAGCACGGCTGTCAGGAGCGCGGTGTCCTGCTCGAGCATCGCGGCTTCGACCTGCGCGAGCTCGGCGCTGAGGTCCGGCCGGTCTTCGATTTGGGGTTGCGGCTGCGCCGCCGGGGTTGGGGCTGCCTGCTCGAGCGCCGGCTCCGGCAGAGCCACGGCGGGCTCCGCTGTGGCGGTCGCGGGCTCAGATGGGTGGTCCGCGGGCTCCGGGAGAGCGTCTGGCGGCTCAGATGGGGGGCCAGCAGGCTCCGGGAGGGCGTCTGATGGCTCGGAAGTAGCTACAGCCGGCTCCGGCGTGGCTGCTGGGGGGGACGGCTGCTCGCTGCGGCGGCGCCGGAACAGTCGCGCGAAGAACCCCCGCCGTGAGGAGGCCGCCGGTGCTGGCTCGGGCTCTGCTTGCAGGTCGGGCTCCGCGGACCCTGGTTTCAGCTCCGGTGCCTCCACGCGCTCCGGGTCCGGCTCGGTGGCCTTGGGTTCCGGACCGGCGGCCTTGGGCTCTGGCTCAGCGGCCGTGGGCTCCGGTTCGGCGATCCTTGGCTCCTGCTCGGCCGCCTCCGGTTGCGTTACGGCCTCGGTCGCGGGCGGAGCGTCGCACGAATCCGGCGTGGTGGGGTCGGGCGCGTCGCGAATCGCGGTGAGGGTGACCTTGGTGCCCCAGCCGGAGGCCTTCAACTGGACGGCGCCGCGCACCGCCTCGGCCTCCCATTCGACGGCGGTCTCCGGCTCGACGCGAATGGTGCGGATCTCGCCGAACTCGCCGAGGTGCCGGGCGAGGGACACGGGGTCGCTCAGCTCGGCCCACAGCTCCGGTGGGGACTTGACAAGCGTGCGCTGTACTTCGCAAGCGGGCATCGCTCACATCTTTCGCGCGCTCTCGCGCGACTCCTTCAGCGTGGCGATGCGCACAAGCTCGAGGGCGGACGCTGAGCTCGGTTACGCGGCTGTGCGATCCCGCGAGGAGGCGAGCAGGTTGCGCTCGTGCAGCAGCTCGGCGATCTGCACCGCGTTGGTAGCCGCTCCCTTGCGCAGGTTGTCGGCCACGATCCAGAGATCCAGCGCGCGCTCGTGCCCGGGATCGCGGCGGATGCGCCCGACCAGCACTTCGTCCTGTCCGGCGGCGTCGATCGCGAGCGGGTACAGCGCTGCGCCCGGATCGTCGCGGACGCTCACCCCGGGTGCCGCCGTCAGCAGTTCGCGTGCGCGCTCGGGTGAGAGCGGCTCGCGGGTCTGCACGTTGACGGCCTCGGAGTGCCCTGTCACAACGGGAACACGCACGCACGTTGCACTCACGCGGATCGACTCGTCGCCGAGGATCTTGCGCGTCTCGTTGATGAGCTTGCGCTCCTCGTCGGTGTGGTCCTCGCCGGGGGCAAAGGAGCCCGCGTGGGGCAGCGCGTTGAACGCGATCTGGTGCGCGTAGGCCTGCGGCGCGGCGATCTCGCGTTCGTGCAGCAGCGCGTGGGATTGCTCGAGGAGCTCATCGACCGCCTGCCTGCCGGTGCCCGAGACGGCCTGATAGGTGGAGATCACCAGGCGCTCGATCCCGGCCGCGTCGTGGAGCGGCTTGAGTGCCACGACCATCTGCATCGTCGAGCAGTTCGGGTTGGCGATGATCCCGCGGTGCTCGGCGAGCGCCTGCGGATTGACCTCGGCGACGACAAGCGGAACGTCCTCGTGCATGCGCCAGTGCGAGGAGTTGTCGACGACCACGGCGCCCGCAAAGCGCGGGGCCCACTCGCCCGAGGTCGAGCCGCCGGCGGAGAAGAGCGCGAGGTCGAAGCCCTGGATCGTCTCCTCGGTGAGTGGTTGGACCACGCCAACGCCCTCGAGCTCACGGCCGACCGAGCGCTCGGAGGCGAACGGCACGATCTCGCGTGCTGGGAACTCACGCTCGCGCAGCAGGCGCAGCATCAGCGAGCCCACCTGGCCGGTGGCCCCGACTACGGCTATCCGGTAGCTCTCCGAACCCATCCGCTGCAGGGTACCGAGTGCTTCTGGGTTCTCCCTTCGTGCCGCCCAGCGGACGTCTAGGTCCCTGTCTGGGCGACCATGAAGTAGATCGTCAGCAGGATCAGGATGTTCCCTGCCAGGTTCACCCGGAAGACCCGCGCGCGCAGCGCCCTGTACTCGGCGCTGAACGAGACCTCGCCGTCGCCGGCGGCCTGCACGTCGCGTTCGGCCAGCGCCCCCAGCTTGCGCTCGTTGGGCGCGAAGAAGGCGCCGCCGAGTGCCCCCAGGACGAGGATCACGCCCAGTCCCCACTGCACGTAGAAGTCGCTCCAGGTGTGGAGTTTGCTGGCCAAGTAGATGCCGGCCAGCAGCGCCAGCCCGAGGAACGGCGAGATCACGAACTTGCCGACGGCGTCCTGGATGCGGTGCATGCCGGGCATCGAGCGCGCCTCTTTGGAGATGCCCACGGCGTACATCACCGGGTAGGCGAACGTCACTCCGAAGGCGATCACGACCGCCGCGATGTGGACCGCGAGCGCGAACGTGAAGAAGGTCACCGCCGGTGTCATCGCGGAGAGCCTAATGCTGAGAGCGGCGACAGGCTGCGAACCGCTGTCTAGAACGTCGGCGCGTACTTCCCGAAGACGTCCTGCATCGCCCCGCACACCTCGCCCATCGAGCAGCGGTCCTTCAGGGCCTGGCGAATCGCGGGCATCAGGTTCTCGCTGCCGCGCGCGACGTCGCGCACCTCATCCAGGCGCCGCTCGACGAGCGCCTGGTCGCGGTTGGCCTTGAAGGCGGCCAGGCGCGCGAGCTGTTCGCGCTCGGACTCGGGATCGACGCGCAGCAGGTCGGGGACCTCGATGTCCTCTTCCTCGTACTTGTTGACGCCGACGACGATGTCCTGGCCGATGCGGTAGCGCTCCTGGTAGCCCCACGCGGACTCGTCGATCTCACCGGTGATGAACTGGATCGCGTTGACCGAGCCGCCGAGCGCGTCGACCTTGGCGATCAGCTCCAGCGCCCGCGTTTCGATCTCGTCGGTCAGCGACTCCACGAAGTAGGACCCCGCAAACGGGTCGACCGTGTCGGCTGCGCCGGACTCGTGCGCGAGGATCTGCTGCGTGCGCACCGCGATTTTCGCGGCGCGCTCCGTCGGCAGCGCCAGCGCCTCGTCAAAGCCGTTGGTGTGCAGCGACTGCGTGCCGCCGCAGACCGCCGCGAAGCCCTGCAGCGCGACGCGCACGATGTTGTTCTCCGGCTGCTGCGCCGTCAGCGTCACGCCGCCGGTCTGCGTGTGAAAGCGCAGCATCGTCGCCTTCGGATTGGTCGCGCCGAAGCGCTCGCGCATGATGTGCGCCCACATGCGCCGCGCCGCGCGGAACTTCGCAACCTCCTGGAAGACGTTGTTGTGGCCGTTGAAGAAGAACGCTAGCCGCGGTGCGAACTCGTTGATGTCGAGGCCCTTCTCGATCGCGGCCTGCACGTAGGCGATCCCCGAGGAGAGCGTGAACGCGACCTCCTGCACCGCCGAGCAGCCCTTCTCGCGGAAGTGGTAGCCCGAGATCGAGATCGTGTTCCATTTCGGGACGCGCTCGTGGCAGTACTGGAAGAGATCCGTCGTCAGGCGCATCGTGGCCTCCGGCGGGTAGATGTAGTTGCCGCGCGCGATGTACTCCTTCAAGACGTCGTTCTGCGTCGTCCCGCGCAGCTGCTCGCTCGGCACGCCCTGCTCCTCGCCGACGAGCTCGTAGAGCAGCAGCAGGCACGCCGCCGGCGCGTTGATCGTCATCGACGTCGAGACCTGGTCGAGGGGGATGCTGTCGAACGCGGTGCGCATGTCGTCGATCGTGTCGATCGCCACGCCCGTGCGCCCGACCTCGCCCAGGCAGCGCGGGTTGTCGGAGTCCAGCCCCAGCTGCGTCGGTAGGTCGAAGGCCATCGAGAGGCCCGTCGTGCCCTTGGAGAGCAGGTAGCGGTAGCGCTCGTTGGACTCCTTCGCGGAGTCGTAGCCCGCGTACTGGCGCATCGTCCAGGTCTGCTTGCGGTACATCTCGCGGTGCGGCCCGCGCGTGTACGGGAACTCGCCCGGCTCGCCCAGGTCGAGCTCGGCGGGCAGGTCGGCCTCCGTGTAGAGCGCCTCGATCTCGATCCCCGAGTCCGTGAAGCGTCGCGGGTCGTCCGGGCCCACGATCGGCGCCACCGTCAGGCGCTCGCGCTCCGCCTCGCCCTCGCCAGTCGAGCCCCCGTCTCCGCTCGCGCCGGCGTGATGTTGCGTCGTTGCCATGGTCGGATGATACGGGCCTGCCGTGGCGCCTGCGGGTGTCGCGGGGGTGAGCGGGGCTTGGGCGCGCATGTCTTTTGGGGGCCCCGCCGCGCGCGGGCGCGCGCTCGCGCGGCGGGGGGCCGTCGCACGAGACCGATATCCTCCGCCCGATGGCCACCTGTCTCGTCACCGGCGGCGCCGGCTTCCTGGGGTCGCATCTCTGCGATGAGCTGCTGCGACGCGGCCACCGGGTGATCTGTGCGGACAACTTCGAGACGGGCTCGCTGGCCAACATCGAGCACATCCGCGATCCCGAGCGCTTCGTGCACCTCGGCGTGGACATCATCGAGCCCTACCACGTGGAGGAGCCGGTGGACTTCGTCTACCACCTCGCCTCGCCGGCCTCGCCGATCGACTACCTGCGCCTGCCGCTGCACACGCTGAAGGTCGGCTCCTACGGCACTCACCACACGCTCGGTCTGGCCAAGGCGAAGCGCGCGCGCTTCCTGATTGCCTCCACCAGCGAGGTTTACGGCGACCCGCACGTGCATCCCCAGCCGGAGTCCTACTGGGGCCACGTCAACCCGATCGGCCCGCGCGGGGTCTACGACGAGGCCAAGCGCTACGCGGAGGCGCTGACGATGGCCTACCACCGCCAGCAGGGCGTCGACACGGCGATCGTGCGGATCTTCAACACCTACGGCAGCCGCATGCGCCCGCACGACGGGCGCGCGATCCCCACGTTCCTACGCCAGGCGCTGGCCAACCGGCCGATCACGGTCTTCGGCGACGGCGGTCAGACGCGCTCGTTCTGCTTCGTCAGCGACTTGATCCGGGGCATCATCGCGCTGGCCGAGTCCGGCCACCACGATCCAGTCAACATCGGCAACCCCGATGAGTTCACGCTGCTGGAGCTGGCCGAGACCGTCAAGGAGGTCACCTCCTCGAGCTCGGAGATCGTTTTCGAGGCGCTGCCCGTCGATGATCCCAAGCAGCGCCGACCCGACATCTCCCTGGCGCGCGAGCTGCTCGGGTGGTCGCCGGAGGTCTCGTTGCGGGAAGGGCTGCAGCGCACGATCGAGGAGTCCGGCGTCGAGGTGCTGGTCGGTTGAGATCCCGGCGGGAGGAGCCCTGAGAGGGTCTCCGCCGCTGCAATTGGCCTCTCACGCCGGCGCCGGCCGCATCGATCGCGCGCGATTCGGGTAGGCCGAAGTCGATGAAGCGCTCAGGCCGGAGTGCCTCACGACCGCTACATATGGCAACCTGGGGCGTTGTGAACAGCGAGATGGGACCACGTTCGCCACGAACGTCCAACGCTGAGCACGCAGAGCACACCCGGTCTCTCGGCACCGGGACGCTGCCGGCGCGTCCGAGTGCGCGGGTGCTGACCCGGCAGGTCGCCCGGACCCCGCCGCTGCTCTCGGAGGCCACGGTGTTGCGGGCGAGCAGCGAGTACGACATGCGCCGCAAGCGCCCGCCGGCGGTCTCCTTTCTGCTGCGGATCGAGACGGCCAGTCGTGCGCTCAGGATCCTCTCGCTGCTGGCGCTGGATTTCGCGGGGGTGGCGCTGGCGATCTTCACGGCGCTGGTGCTCAAGGCGGTGGTGTTGGGTCACGTCGATACGACCCAGGCATATGAAGAGACCAGGCAGATCATCGCCTTCGCCTACCTGGTGACCGCGCTGCTGTTCGCGCGCTCGGGTCTCTACGCCGGACGGGGCCAACGCCCGGGGCTGGCGCGGATCGTGGCCGCGCTCTTCCAGGTGAGCTTCGTGGCGCTGCTGTTCGCGGTGGTCAGCGGGCAGCACTTCTCGAGCTTCTACATCTTCTGGGGCTCGCTGGGCTTCGCGTTGTTGTACGTGCCTTCGTTGCGCTATGTCTATGAGCGCAGCACCGGGGCAGTCATGCGGGCGGCCGGACGCCAGCGCCGTGCGGTGCTGGTCGGCACCGGCAGTCACATCCGCGATGTGGCGCACGCGCTCGCCGACGCACCGCATTCGCGCATCGACGTCGTGGGGTTCATCTCACTGCGCGCGCTGCCGGCCAACGGCCTGCGCGCGCTCGGCTCCCTGGAGGACCTGGAGCGCGTCCTGGATGGGGAGCGGGTCGACGAGGTCATCATCGCCGACCCGGAGTTCCCCCAGGGTGAGGCCGTGGGGCTGGTCGACCGCTGCCACCGGCGCGGGGTGCGGGTGCGGATCGCGCCCTCGACGATGGAGATCTTGATCCACCGCGCGGAGTTCGTACCGGGCGAGTCGGTCCCGCTGTTCGAGCTCAAGCCGCCGGTCTTCGAAGGGATCGACTTCGCGCTGAAGCGCACCTTCGACATCGTCGGGGCGACCCTGCTCTTGATTGCGCTGAGCCCGCTGTTGCTCGCGATCTGGGTGGCCGTGCGTGCGTCTTCGCGCGGAGGAGCGCTGTTCCACTCGATGCGCCAGGGGATCGGCGAGCGGACCTTCGCGTGCTTGAAGTTCCGCACGATGTACCTCGATGCCGAGCACCGTCAGGGCGACCTGGAAGCGCTCAACGAGGCTTCGGGAGCGCTATTCAAGATCCGCGACGACCCGCGCACGACCCCGGTAGGAAGATTTCTGCGGCGCTTCTCCCTGGACGAGCTCCCGCAGCTCGTCAACGTGCTGCGAGGCGAGATGTCGCTGGTCGGGCCGCGGCCGCTACCCGAGCGCGACTTCGAACAGCTGGATGAGTGGCACCGCAAGCGCTATCTGGTGCTACCGGGGATCACCGGCCTGTGGCAGGTCTCCGGTCGCTCGGAGCTCGACTTCGACGATCTCGTGCACCTCGACTTCATCTACCTCGAGCACTGGTCGCTGGCGCTCGATCTCACAATCCTGCTGAAGACGGTCCCCGCGGTGCTCTCGCGCCGAGGCGCCTACTAGAGCCCGCGACGCAGGCACGCTTGGGTTGTGTGCGGGCGTCCTCGTAGACCCGCCAGGTCTCGCGCCCGACGTCCTCCCAGGTCCGCGGCAGCACGGGAGGCGCCGGCTGGCAAGGTGCGTAGGCCACCGGCTCGGGTGCCGCTGGGATCACGACCACATGCTCACGCTCGAGCCCGAGCTCGGAGACCGCTTCGCAGGCAACGACCTCGGTGGGCACGATCACGTGCGTCGCGCGTTGCAGTGCGAGGTGGCGCAGATGCAGGTGCACGCCGCCGCAGCGCAATCGCTCGCTGGGGCGGGTGAACGCGACGACGTCATGGATGGTTACGACCATCGGGCAGGGGCTGCGCAGCATCGCGCCCTCCAACCACGGTGCGTGGAAGACCTCCGCGCTGCGCGGACGGTGGGTCTCGAGGATCTCGTCGCGCTCGCCGGCGGTGTCGCGCAGCGCCCGTAACAGGCAACGCGCGTAGTGCCCGACACTCCGCGTGTCGGCGCCCGGTCGGCTGTCGAAGGCGACCCTCACAGCCGGCATTCACCCTTCACGTCACTCCCCGAGACGTGCACGAGCGCCACGTTAGTTGGTTTGAGGCAGCAGTGGTAGGGCTGACAGCGTAGTTTCCGCAAGATGTCGGCGAGCGAGTACCACGAAGCCCTCTGGGAGGGCGTGCCGGAGGGGCTCGAGCCGCCGGCGCTGACCGTGCGGCTGCAGTTTCTGCTCGCGCGGGTACCGGTCGGGGCGCGGGTGCTGGACGTCGGCTGCGGCGAGGGGCGCTTTACGAGCGAGCTAGCGCGGGCGGGGCGAGAGGCCGTCGGGATCGACGTCGCCGAGGAGCCGCTGCGCCGCGCGCGAGCGCGCGAGCACGGGATCGATGTGCGCTGTGTCGCGCCGCGCGGGCCCTGGCCGCTAGAGGATGCAAGCTTCGACGCGCTGTGGGCCGGGGAGGTGATCGAGCACGTCGCGGACACCGCTGCGTGGCTCTCGGAGGTGCGCCGCGTGCTGCGCTCGGGGGGCCTCTTGGTGTTGAGCACGCCCGCCCACGACTGGCTCACACGCTTGCGGCTGGGGCTCAGCCGGCGGGCGTTCGAGGAGCACTTCGATCCCCGCTCCGACCACCTGCGTTTTTACACCCGTCGCGTGCTCCTCACGCTGCTCGAGGACTTCGGCTTCCAGGAGATCCAGGTACGTGCGAGCGGTGGAGTAGCGGGAGCGCGCCGTGTGCTGCTGGTGAGCGCGCGCCGCGCGCGCTTTTAGGCGCGCCTGCCCGTGTCGCGGCGGAAGCCGGCGCGGCCGCGCCAGTGGCGGCGCCGGACGGGGCGGTTGCGGACGGTGCGGTTGCAGCGGGGACGCTGGAGGCGGCGGTGCCGCCCCCGGCGGAGGTGTCGCGTAGCGCCTGCAGGTAATCGTCCTGGAGCGTGAGGAGTTCCTGGTTGAGGGTTTCGCGGGGGGCGAGGATCGCCTCGGGGTTCAAGTAGACCGCGGCCCGCAGCGCGTTCAGCGCGCTGCGCGGCTGGCCGGAACGCAGCTCGTATTCGCCGAGTGCCTCCCAGGTCTGCCAGTTGGAGGGCTGCACGCTTACGGCCTGCTCATAAGTGGCCTTGGCGGCGCTGCTCTGGCCGGCGCCCTGCTGGACTGCCGCGAGCGTGATCAGGGCTTCAGCGGAGAGCGGATCGCGGCTAACCGCCGTGTGGGCCGCGGCCAGTGCCGCGCCGGGGTTGCTGCCGATCAGCGCCAGTGCCTGGTTGGAGGCGTCCATCGAGCGCTGCGGCTGCCACTCCGCCCAGGCGGCGAGCAAAGCCGCGATCACGACCGCCGTGGCGAGTGCCAGCGCTCGCGGGTCGAGTGCTCGCGACGGCGAGTCAGCGGTGCTCTCCGGCTGCTCTCCGAGCGGCCCGCGGCCGGCCACCCAGCCGGCGCACAGCAGGGCCGTGCAGGCGAGGCCCGGTATGTACCAAGTCCAATCCACGAATGAGTGGATGCCGAACGTCACCACCAGGCACACCATCGTGAGCAGGCCGATGCGCTCCGGGCTATAGCGGGCGGCGGGCCCTCGCTGGGCTCGCCAGCGCCAGGCACGCCAGCGGCGGTTGAGTGGATGGGTCGGACGTCCGGCCGCCACCAGCCAGGCAACGAGCAGGGCGAGCACGACCGCTAGGCCCACGAGGCCGAGATCGGCGAGCGTCTGCACGACGAAGCCGTGGGCCTGCTGGACTTTGATTGGCACGGTGCGGTAGCGCAGGCGAGCCGTTGCATAGCCTTCGGCGCCCGCGCCGAGGGCTGGGTGCGCTTCGAAGACCTCCAGCGCCTCGTGCCAGTAGCGCGCGCGCGCGCTGCCGATAGCGGTCAAGCGCCCGGGGCCGTTGGCGGGGGCTGAGGCGTTCGGGTTGGTCAGCGACCCCAGTCCATGCGAGATGCTGCCGAACAGTCCCCGGTGGCTCGTAGCCAGCAGGCCGGCGAGCGCGATCACGGCGATCACCGGAAGGCTCCCCAGTAGCAGGCCCGCGTGCCGGCGCAGCGGCGGCGAAGGCGCGCGGCGCCCGCTGAAAAAGCCGATCGCGAGGCCGGCGAGCAGCAGCACGAGCACCACCGCGGCGAGCAGTACACCGAGCTGATGGCCCGCGTAGATGCGTTCCGCGAGCGTCGCGTTGTCGGTGGTCAGGGTCTTGCGCGAGAAGTCCCACGCCACAACCACGGCGGCCCCCAGGCCGCCGACGAGGAGCACCGCCGCGCCACGCAGCCGCAGCGGCACGATCCCCAGCCACAGCGCGACCCCGAGTACCAGCGCGGCCAGCGCCCCGCGCGAGTAGGCCAGCATCAAGGTGACCAGCATGATGCCCATCGCGGGGTAGGCCAAGGCGCTCAGCACTGCGTGTCCGGCGCGCCGTGCCCCAAGCCACATGCAGCCGATCGCGCCCAACGCGGCAGCGAGGCCGATCGCGTTCCAATAACCGTACGGTTCGCGCAAGCGCGCGTAGTAGGTGACCTGTTCGCTGCCGAGCCGGTTGGGGAAGATCTTCGTCAGCAGCGCATAGCCGCAGACGACGGCGCTCGTCAGCAGGATGCCGCCGAGCACGGCCGACCAGCGCTGCGGCGCGGCCCGCGCAAGCAGCACCGCCAGGCCAAACACGCAGCTGTAGGCGAGCAGGCGCGAGGCGGCCTGCCAGCTCGCGTCGGGCTGCACCGACCATAAGACCGAGAGCGCTGCGAGGGCGGCAAAGGCGACCAGCAGCCCTCCCGCCCAGAGCCCGTAGGCCGGCCGGGCGAGCGGCGTGAGCACGATCGCCGCGGCGATCCCCAGCGAGCAGCCCACGGTGAGCGCGATCTCGACAGTGCTCATCGGCCCGAGGCTCAGGCCACCGCCGGCGAGGAACGTCACGAAGCACAGCGCCACCGCGATCAGCAGTGTTGGCCAGGTCTGCTGCAAGGCGGTGCGCGGGCCGGCCTGCAAGCTGGGTGGAGAGCCCCGTTCGGGGGCGGGCGCCGGCTCGTCGGCGATGGCGGTCGCGGGGGGGTCTGCGATCATCGTCGGCATCAGGCCTCGCGATGGCGTCCGCGGATGCGTGTGAGGATCAGGCGGCCAACGAGCAGCAGCGCGCAGGCCAGCAGGAACGCGAGCAGCATGAGCAGCGGTGTCGGCAGGTCCGTCAGGGCCGAGGCGATGTCGACGTGGACGACTCCCGGATGAATCACGTCCCCGCCAACCTTGACGGGTGCGGCGGCGGAGTTGGCGATGTGTTGCAGGGCGTGCTGCTCGGCCGCCGTCGGAGGCGCCACTTCGCCGCCGCCGCCGGTGCCACCCGCGCTCCCGCCGCCGCCGTGGCTGCCGGCGGCCGCGGCGAGCTGTGCTTTGTGGATCAGGTCCGAGCAGTCGCTGTACTCGGATAGTTCGGGCGGCATCTGCTTGAGCGCCTGGTCATAGGCCTGCTGGCTGTAACCGGTTGGAATCTGGCCGTTGGCGCAGGTTTCGAGAATCTTGTGCGTGCTGCCGGCACTCGCGGGCGCAGCCGCGCCCAAGGTGAGCAGCAGCGTGGCGAGCAACACCGCTGCCGGCCTCGATCTGAGGATTCGGGACGTCAGCAAGCGAGGCACGCTACCAGCGCACCTCCCTGGAAAGATCGAGGCTGGTGAGCGCCGCCGAGAAGCCCGCGGCCCAGGCATCGTAGGTGTATGCCTGTACGTCGCGGGCGCCCGCGGCCCCGAGGCGCGCGCGCAGCGGTGCATCGGCGGCCAGGCGCCGCAGGGCGTCGGCGAGCGCGCCGACGTCGCCGGCCGGCACGACCAAGCCGTTGTGCCCGTCGCGCACCAGACCACCCGCGGCAGCACCGACGGCGTTGCTGGCGATCACTGGCAGCTGCCGGTTCATAGCCTCGTTGACCACCAACCCCCACGGCTCGCGGAAGGTGCGGGTTGGTATCGAGGGGACGACCAGGACATTGGCAGCCTCATAGAGGTCGCGCAGCGCTTGCGGCGGGACCGGCTCCAGCCAGACCGAGCTTTGCCGCACCGCGCCGCCGGCGGGGACCCAAGGGGGGGCGGATCCCACGCCGACGAGGACGAGCGCGGCGGTGGGCGCGGTGAGTCCCGAATTGCTCCAAGCCTCAATAAGCGCCCCGAGACCCTTTTCCCGCGTCGGGCGTCCCGCAAACAGGAACTTGACCGCGGCTGCCCGTGGCCACGGCGGCGAGGGTGGGGGCGTGGTCTGGGGTGAACCCCAAAAAGCGTTGTCCACCGCTTGCGGAGCTACGTGAACATTGCGCGCGCCACGGGCGCGAACGTAGGCGCTGACATGCGGGCCGTAGGTGACGATCGCATCCGCCGAGCGATAGAGACGTAAGAGCACCGGATAGCTGAGCGCGTGAGCTGCGCTGCGGGGGTGAGCCCACAGCGAAGTCCACAGGATCAGCGGCAGCCGCGCGCGGCGCGCGCCGGTCCAGGCCGCGGGCAGCGCGAGGCGGCCGGCGGTCGAGCACACGACCGCGCGATAGCGCCCCGAGGCGGCCAGCGCCGCAATCTGGCGTTGACTGACGCGGAGGCTGGGAAAGGGGAGCTCGGCGCGCTCCGCGCCCGCCTGGAAGCCGTGCTGGATGCGACCGCCGAACAGCGCGAACTCGACCCCCTCGCGCTCGTGCAGGGCAGCGAAGGCTGCGTGGCGGTCGGCTGGGGCGTGGCCGGTGACGAACAGCACCGGCCGGCCGTTCGCAGCGGCGCTCATCGCTGCGAGTGTGTCCGCAAGCGCGGCCGGTCGCTCTTGGCTGGGAGCGGGCGGCTCATCGCGAGGCGTGCACGTAGGCGGCAGCGGTCTGTACGCCGCAGCGCTCCCAGGTGAAGTACGCGGCGACGGTGTCACGGGCGCGGCGACTGGCCTCGCGCAGCCGCTGGGGATCGGAGAGCAGCTCCTCGATGCGTTGACTGAGACGCTCGATGTCGCCGGGAGGCACGAGCAGGAAGCCGTCGCCGGCTGCCGCGATCTCCTCGGGTCCGGGCTCGCCGCGACAGCCGATCGCGGGCAGCCCGCAGGCCATCGCCTCGATGTAGGCGACGCCAAAGGCCTCCTCGGTGGAGGGCATCGCGAACAGCGTGCAGCGCCGCGCGCGCTCGAGCGCGGCGGCATGGGCCAGCTGGCCGCAGAACTCGACGCGCTCGGCGATCCCGAGCCGGGCGGCGAGCCCTTCCAGGGCGATCCGCTCGGGGCCGTCGCCGATGATGACGTAGCGCAGCGCCGCGTGGCGCGGGGCGAGCACGGCGAGCGCGCGCAGGACGTCGGCGTGGCGCTTGCGCGCTACGAGGTGGCCGATAGTCAGGATCGTCGGGGGCTCCGAGCGTGCCGCCGCTGGGCCCGGCAGATCGGCGCCGAGGTGCACGACCTCCACCGCGCGCGCCCCGTGGGTGCCGGCCAGCCTGGCGATGCCGCGGCTGTTGGCCAGCACCAGGCGCGCGGCACCCAACCCCCTTGCCACCGCCTCGCGCCCACCGGGCTGGCGGGAGGCGGTGTAGAGCACATCGCCGCCGTGCACCGAGACGACGAGCGGCACGTCGAGTCCCGCCCGCCGCACCGCGTCGCCGGCGGGAACGGCGTTGTGGGCGTGAATCAGCTCGAATCCAAAGCGGCGCCGGAGCCGCCGCAGCGCGAGCGCGAGCGCGGGCGCCGCCCACGTGCCCCAGGATGCGTAGGAGCGCTCGCGCGGCGGCGAGACGTAAGGCACATAGGTGACGGGCAGGCCGTCATGAACCTGATGCAGAGGTTCGCGCAACAGCCCCCCCAGGGTGCGCGCCGCGCCGCCGGCCCCCGCGCTCAGCGCCGCGCGGGGGGGCACGAGGCGATGCAGGACCAGGACGTGCAGATCGACGCCCGCCGCGCGCGTCGCCAGCGCCTGGCGGTGCGCCCAGACACCGAGCACCGGGTCGCCGCGGCGCGGGTAGAACTCGGCTACGACCGCGACCTTCACCAGCTGCGGTGGGTTCGAAGTGTCAGCTGGGCTTCGCGAGCGCTCACATACGGGTGCTCGGCGAGAAAGGCGCGCGCCTCGGCGACCGCGGTCGCCCGCGAGTAGGCATCCGCTGCCGGCGCGGCCGTGTGCGCGATCGCGACGGCGTCGATCACGCCGCAGCGCCAGCCGTGCTCACGCGCGAGTGCCGCCCAGTGCAAGTCCAGGCCCCAGCCCATGCGCGGCGAGCTTGGGAACGGCAGCAAGGTGGAGAAGGTGGTGCGGGCGAAGGCGGTCACCGGTCCAATCTCCACGAACGGGGTCTCGCGCGCGAGCGCTCCGCGGCTGCGACGAGTGATGCGCCAGGCCGCATGCGAGCGGGCCCGATGCGCGGGCTGGGCGAGATCGAGCTCAAAACGCTCAGCGAGGAACAGCAGGCGGTCTAGAAAGCCGCGCGGCAGTACCACGTCGTCGTCGAGGACGAGCAGCCAGTCGTAGTCCAGTGGGCGCTGGCTCGCGGTCGTAGCGGTGACGAGCAGGCGGTTGATGTTCTCGAACTTCCCGGCGTCGCCGGGAGGTAGGAAGCGCAACTCGATGTCGTGGCGCGAGCGCCGCAGCTCGGTTTCGATCGCGGCGGTGAGCGCACTGTGCTCGGGGCGCGTGACACCCACCACGAGTACGCGCCGCCGCGCCGGACTGAGGCGTGCGGCGCGGTTCAGCCGCAGCCGCCGCGTGCTCAGCAGCTCACGCGCATCCACGAGCCGATCGCGGAGCTCGCGGCGCAGCGCATCGATGCCGCCGACGGCACCGCTTTCGCCGGAGAGGAAATCATCGCGGGGAGTGTCGCCCACATGAGTTGCGGGGATGGTCGGGGTGCTCACACGCGAGTCGGGTCGCGCACGGCGTTCGCGCAGGCCCTGTTCCAGGCGCCCAAGGCTGTGGGCGGCCATCGTCAGACCGGCCGGGCAGCGGTAGCGGGTGACATGTCCCACGCACCCGGCCAGTGTGCGCAGCTCGCGCGAAAGGCCCGGAGGAGGAGCGTCGCGGCCGGCATCCGCGCGCCATGCGTCAAAGCGGCGGGCGGCGCGCCCGCGCGCGCGGGCGGCGCGTGCAAGCGCCCGCAAGCGGGCGTCGGAGCCGCAGCGGCGGTGCTCCAGCGCGGCGCCCGCGAGGTACCGAATGCACCCCGCGCCGTAGGCCGCGGCCAGTCGATCCTGCCACTCCTGCTCGTCGCCGGCGTGCTCCAAGTCGACCTCGAAAGGCCCCACGCGCTCCAGTGCGGAGCGGCGCACCGTCATGTTCGCGCCCCACGCGTAGCGCACACGGTCGGTGTCGTGCTCGCCGAGGTCGAGTGCCGTGATCGGTGGCCCCTCGCGACCGCACGAGCGTCGAGCCCATCCACCCGGGCCTTCCAGGCGCGGACGGATCGGTCCTGTGAAGACCTGTGCTTCGGGGTACTCGCGGGCGCCTCTGAGTAGCGCGTCGAGCCACCCCGGGCCGACCTTGACGTCATCATCGACGAAGGCGACGAGCTCACCGCGCGAGCGCTCGACGCCGGTATTGCGGGCGACGTTCAGCCCCAACGGCCCGGAGTGCGGCTCGTAGCGCGCCCCGAAGCGCTCGGCCAGCGCGCGGATCGCAGCGGACGGCCCGGCGTCGTCGACGACCAGGACCTCGGCGCCCGCAGCGGCGGCCTGAGGGGCGATCGAGGCGAGCGCAACCTCCAGGTAGCGAGGCCGCGCACGGGTAGGAATGACGATCGAAGCGGTGGGAATGGGAGAGATGGCGGTCCTGACGGTCAGGCGGATAGAAAACGATTGGTGCGCTGGGAGTGGCGCCGCAGAGCACCGGCGCAGCGAACATTCTAGGTTTGAACAGGGGATGATCCTGTTTCTGCACAACCGCTATCGCACGACCGGCGGTGAGGAGCGCGTGGTGGACGATCTGGCGTGGCTGGTGCGCGAGCAGCTCGGCGAGCCGGCCCGCATCCTGACACGCGACTCCAAGGCCCTCGGGGGCAGGCGCGCCGCGGCGGGATTGCTGCGCGGTGGCCTCGAGCCGGAGGAGGTCGCGGCGGCGGTACGAGGGGGGGGCGCGCGGGTGGTACACGCCCACAACCTCCAGCCCACCTTGGGCTGGAGGGCGCTGGCCGCGGCGCGCGCGGAGGGTGCGCGAATCGTCGTGCACCTGCATCAATACCGCCTCGTGTGTGCCGTCGGGGTGTGCTTCACGCAGGGGCAGGAGTGCACGCGCTGTCACGGGCGCAACACGCTGCCGGGGGTGCTGCGCAACTGCCGCGGCAGCCGCGCGCAGGCGCTCGCCTACGGGGCGGGCCTGGCGCTGTGGCAGCGCCGCCTGCTCGAGCAGGCCGATGCGGTGGTCGTTCCGAGCGTCTTCGCCCGCGAGCGCCTGCGCGCGCTGGGGGCGCCCCTGCCGTGGGAGCGCGTGCACGTGCTGGCACCGCCGGTGCGGGCGCTGGCTGGGAGCGCGGCCGGCGAGGGGTCTGGCTCGGAGGAGCTCGACCCGCTCCTTGGGGCTTCGAGATCGGCAAGTGGGTCGCCGGCGTCGACACTGGACCTCCCGCGTCCCTATGCCCTGCTCGTCGCGCGCCTGAGTCCGGAGAAGGGGATCGACGTCGCGATCGACGCCTGCCGGCGGGCCGGGATTGGGCTGGTAGTGGCGGGCGCGGGCCCCGAGTACGCGGCGCTGGTCGATCGCGCACGCGGAGCCGAGGTCCACTTCGTGGGACGGGTGGAGGACGCGCGACTGGCACAGCTGCGCGCGGGTGCGGCGCTGGCGCTGGTCCCGTCACGTTCGGCCGAGACGTTCGGCCTCGCCGCGGCCGAGGCGATGGCGGCCGGCCTACCGGTAGCGGCGAGTCGCGTGGGCGCGCTCCCCGAGTTGGTTGGCGCGGAGGGCCTGGCGACGCCGGGCGATGAGCGCGCGCTGGCGCAGGCCATCGAACGCCTGCTCGCCGATAGCGGCGCCGGGGCGCGGGCGCTCGAGCGTGTACGCACGGTGTGCGCCCCGGAAGTCGTGGCGGCGGGCCTCGCCGAGCTCTACGGTGCAGCAGCGGAGCTTGTCCCGTGAGCGTCGAGCCGTAGACTGCCGGCGATGAGCGCCGCACGCGAACTACAAGCCGACCCGCGCGGGCCCGGGCTGATGCTGGGGCCGGGCGTCGAGATCGGCCCGGATGTGTCGTTCGGCGCATACGTGGTGGTGCACGCCGGCACCGTCATCGGCGCGGGCTGCGTGATCGAAGATCACGCGGTGCTGGGCAAGCACCCGCGGCTGGCGCCCGGCTCCTCCGCGGAGGGTGAGACCGGAGGCTTGAAGCTGGGCGAGGAGGTCAAGGTCTGCTGCGGCGCGGTGGTGTTCGCCGGGGCCGAGATCGCCGCCGGCTCGATCATCGGCGACCAGGCCTACGTGCGCGAGCGCTCGTACATCGGGCCCGGCTCGGTCATCGGGCGCGGCAGCGTGGTGGACAACGACGTACGGGTCGGCGCGCGGGTGCGAGTGCAGACCGGCGTCTACCTAACAGCGTTCTCGGTCGTGGAGGACGATGTCTTCATCGGCCCCGGCGCAGGCACGACCAACGACGACACGATGAATCGCCACGGCCCCGAGACGCCCCTGCGCGGCGCGATCCTGCGGCGTGCGTGCCGGCTGGGTGGCGGCACGGTGCTCACACCCGGCGTGGAGATCGGCGAGGAGGCATTCGTTGCCGCCGGTGCGGTCGTCACGCGCGACGTCCCGCCGCGCGCGGTTGCGATGGGGGTCCCGGCGCGCGTCGTGCGCGAGGTTCCCTCCGAGGATTTGCTGGAGCACTGGCGCTAGCGGGGACTGGCCGCGCGAGGGTGGAGCGTCCGCCGTCGCGTTCAGTCCGCGCGGCCGCCGGTCACGCGCAGCTCCTGGCCTGCGGCGCTGACCGTGTCGCCGTGGTGCAACTGGCGCCCGCGGCGCGTCTCGGGCTCGCCGTTGACCAGCGGCGGCTCGGAGGCGAGGAGCGCCTTGACCTCGCTGCCGCTGTCGACGACGCCGGCGAGCTTCAACAGCTGGCCGAGCCTGATCGTCTCGCCCCGGATCGGAACGTCACCGGCCATCGGCGCTAGCGGGCGAGCGCGCCCCGCACGGTCTCGGCGACCAGCTCGGCCTGCTCCTGGCTGAGCACCGGGCTCATCGGGATCGCAAGGTGCGTGCGCGCGGCGTGTTCGGTCGCCGGCAGTTGCGCGCCCTGGCCCCAGGCGCGCATCGACTCCTGCAGGTGGATCGGGGTGCGGTAGTACGGCTTGTGGCCGATCCCCGCCGCGGCAAGCGCTGCTTCCAAGGGCTCGGGCTCAGAGTGAGCCACGACATAGAGATGCCATGCGGGGCTCGCGTCGGAGGCCGGCTTGGGCAGTGTCAGGAACTCGCCAAGGCCCGCCTGTTCGTAGTGCGAGCCGGCTTCGCGGCGTCCGCGCGCCCAGGAGTCCAAGTGCGGTAGCTGCACCCGCAGAATCGCGGCCTGCAGCTCATCCAGGCGCGAGTTGTAGCCGATCTCCTGGTAGGAGACCTTGTCGTGGGAGCCGTGGAAGCGCAGCACGCGCACGCGCTCGGCGAGCTCGGCGTCGGAGGTGGTGATCGCGCCGCCGTCGCCGAAGCACCCCAGATTCTTCGAGGGGAAGAAGGAGAAGGTCGCGGCGGTCCCCAGCGCGCCGGGACGCCCGGCGGAAGACTGCGAGCCGGCGGCCTGCGCCGCGTCCTCGAGCACCGGCACCCCGAGCGCCTCGATCTCCGCGATCGGGGCGATGTTGCCGAACAGGTGCACCGCGATCACGGCCTTCGTGCGCGGTGTGAGCGCGGCCTTGACGGTCGCGGCCGTCACGCAGTAGGTGTCGGGGTCGATATCGCAGAAGACCGGTGTCGCGCCGGTCGGGGGGATCGCCTCGGCGGAGGCGTAGAACGTAAAGGAGGGGACCACGACCTCGTCGCCGGGCCCGACGCCCATTGCGCGCAGCGCGATCGTGAGAGCCTCGGTGCCGTTCGCGACGCCAACGGCGTGGGCCGCGCCGCAGTAGTCGGCGAACTCGCGCTCGAAGGCCTCGACCTCGGGTCCCAGGATGTAGTGCCCGGAGTCCAGGACACGCGCTACCGCTGCGTTCAGATTCTCGCGCAGCGGTGCCAGTGGCGCCGAAGTGTCGAACAGGGGGACGGGCATGCCGGCGGATCGTAGCGGGGGAACACCACGGACCCGTGCGCGATCCTGGCGAGGAACTCTCATGACCGTCGCCCCTGCTCAGGTTCTCCGCGATTTGGGCGGACTCGCCGAGAGGGCGTTGGAGCTTAGGCCGGGAAGATTCTCACGAAGAACTCAAGCGGCGGCCGGGAGCGCGACACGCAGGATGTCCTCTACGTCCTCGGCGGGCACGCCAAAGTCCTCCGCGACCTCGACCAACGGTTCGCCTGCCCGCCAGCGGTCGAGCACGTCTTCAATGCGGACGCCACCGTGAATGAAGATCGGCTGCCCGAATGACCGCTGTGGGTCCACGACGACCAGTGGTCGTGCGGTCGCCGGCGAGACCAGGCGAACGGCCCAGCCGTCATCGCCGTAGGTGATGCGCTGTAGGTACTCCCTGATCACAGGCGAGAACACCCGCTGGCGCGAGACCACCTCGGTCAGACCGTCGAGCTGCTCGTCGCGCTCTGCCTGCGCGTAGTCATAGAGGATGACCGCACCATCGGTATACAGGCGCTCTGAGGCGAGTGCGTGTTCCAGTCCGACCTCCCGCTCGATGATCGCGACCGCTCGCCGAATGTGCTGAAGGCTTACGCCGTCGCGGCGGAAGGCTGCCAGTACCATCGCCTCCGCTAGGCCGACGAATGGGATCGAGGGATACCCGCGCTCCGCGGCAAAGCTCGTGACGATCGGCGCGCCGATCACGGCACGACGTGCGGGTGGCTGTCGCACATAGCCCTTCGCCCAAGTCGCGAACGTAGCTGTAGGCACGGCGAGAAAGCGCGCGGCCTCCGCGAACGTGTAGAGCGGCGTGTCGAAACGCCCATTGTTGCTGTCTGTAGCGCGCATTTCCACAACCCGATCGTATCGGCCGCTGCGGCCGTCAGACACGGGCGGTTGCGCGCCTACGCTGCCGCGGACCCGCTCCCGGCAGGCAATGCCTCCCCGCGCTCGCGCAGCCACTTCGCGGTCGCGGCGATGCCGTCCTCGACCTCGATCTGCGACTCCCAGCCGAGCAGCTGCCGTGCCTTCTCGACCGAGGGCCAGCGGCGCTGCACGTCGACTGTGAAGCTCGGCAGGTGCTCGAGCTCGAACGCGCCGGGGTCCTCGCCACAGGCCTCCCACACGATGCGGGCGATCTCGGCCACCGTGAGCTCGCGCGAGGCCGAGATGTTGAAGTCCTCGTTCAGTCCGGCCGGGGAGCCCATCGCCGTGACGACGCCGTCGGCGATGTCATCGACATGCGTCAGCGTCCGCGTCTGCTCGCCCGAGCCGAAGATCTGCAGTGGACGCTGGCCCGCCAGGACCTTGGAGATGAGGTCCGGGACGGCGTGCGCGATGCCCGGCTCCGCATCCGGGACCTCCCCGGGCCCGTAGGCGTTGAAGGGCCTGCAGATCGTGAACGGCAGGCCGTGCTCGTCGTGGGCCGCACGGCAGTAGACCTCGCCGGTGAGCTTGGAGAAGCCGTACGCCGAGACCGGGACGGGGCAGTCGGGCAGGTGCGCCTCGGTCGTCGGGTACTCGGTCGCGCGCTCGAAGACCATCGAGGAGGAGACGTAGGTGAAGCGCTCCACCTGCTCCTCCAGCGCCGCGCGGATCACCGCGTTGTAGAGCGCGTTGTTGACCTCCGTGAGCGTATGCGGCAGGCGATGGAAGTTCGCGATGCCACCCACGATCGCCGCCAGATGGATCACGTGCGTGCAGCCATTGCTCGCACGCCGCGCCTCCGCCAGGGAGCGCAGGTCGCCGGTGTGCACCTCGCAGCCCTCGCGCATCCACTGCGGCGCCGGGCGCTGGTCGGAGACTCGCACCTCGTAGGCCGGGTCCGCGAGCAGCCGCCGCACGACCGCCGCGCCGATCGTGCCCGCACCGCCGGTCACCAGCACGCGGCTCACGCGCTCATCCCCAACGCCGCGAGCTCGGAGGCGTACGCGAAGACCTGCCCCGCGCCCCAGCAGTTCCAGGGGTCCACCACCAGGCAGTCCGACGCCGCGCGCGAGGCGATCGCGCTCAGCGCGCGGGGGTCGCGGAACTCACTGTGGTTGGCCGCGACCACAACCGCGCCGGCGCCCTCCACGGCCTGCTCAAAGGTGGCCGTCGGCGTCGCGACGTGTGGGTCGTGCACCGCCACGTCGGCCAGCTCGCGTTCCAGGAGCCGCACGAGCTTGTGCGCGAGCGAGTCGCGCTCGTCGTCGGTGTCGGCCTTGAACGCCAAGCCCAGCACGGCGATCTTCAGGTCCGCGAGGGAGCCCAGGCGGCGGCGCATGCCTTCGACGAGGAACAGCGGCACCGACTCGTTCACGCGCGAGACCGCGAGCAGCATCCCCGGTGCATTGGAGCGCTCCTCGGAGAACGCGAAGTCCTTGCGCAGGCACGTTCCCGCCGTCAGGCCCGGCTGTGCGATCCCGCCGCGCGGATAGTCGCGGTTGACGAGATCGATCACCTCGAAGACGTTCGCCCCATAGCGCTCGCAGTCCATCATCAGCAGGTTCGGCAGCGCGAAGTTCGCGTAGCGCAGGATGTTCGCCCAGATCTTCGCGAGCTCCGCCTGCACCGGGGTGCTCTGCACGATCGGGGCTCCGAAGACCCCGAACAGCTCCGCCGCGACCTCCCCCGAGCGCGTCCCCACGCCACCGATGATGCACGGCAGCGTGTCGATCTCCTGCAGAAACCGCCCCGCCGCGATCCGCTCCGGGCAGTGCGCGACGAACACCTCCTCGCCGATCTGAAAGCCGCGGTGCTTGGCCAGGTAGCCCGCTACGAAGTCGGTCGTCCCCGGTGCCACCGTCGAGCGCAGGATCAGCGAATGCCCCGGCGTGAGCACCCCCAGCAGGTCATCCAGCGCCGAGCGGATGTCGCGCATGTCGATCTCGATGTGCGAGAAGGAGGGTGTGCCGAGCGTGATCACGATCTGCTGCGCCCGCGCCGCATCCACGACGCGCTCGGAGAGCGCGAGCGTGCCCGCGCCGTGCACGCGCTCCAGTAGCTCCTGCGCGCCGGTCTCCTGGAAGGGCATGCGGCCCTCCGCAATCGCGCCCAGGCGCGCCGGATCGTTGTCGATCCCCAGCACGCGCAGGCCGCGATCGGCGAAGGAGAGCGCCAACGGCAGGCCCACGCGGCCCAGGCCGATGACCGCTACATCCGCGCTGCTCTGCGGGGCGCTCCCGACGGGGCTTGAATCCAGGGGGGACATCGGGGAAGCAGGTTAGCGACGCTCGCGCCAGTACTGGCGCGCAAAGCCCGCCACGAAGCGCGGGTTGTAGCGCGCATAGCGCCGCCACAGCCGGCGCGGCTCGCGCGCGAGCCGGTAAGTCCACTCCAGCCCGCTGCGCCCCATCCACGGCGGGGCCTGGGGGACGAGGCCCGCGTGGAAGTCAAAGGCCGCGCCGACTCCGACGAGCAACGGCGCGCGCAGGCGCGGACGCATGCGGTGCATCCACAGCTCCTGCTTCGGCTGGCCCGTCCCGACCCACACGACCTGTGCGCCCGAGCCGTCGATCGCCGCGATCATACGCTCGTCCTCCTCCGCGGTCGGCTCGTGAAACGGGGGTGAGAAGCTTCCCGCGATCTGCAGTCCCGGGAAGCGCTCGCGCAAGCGGGTCTCGAGCAGCTCGAGCGCCGCCGGGGTGCGTCCGCCGTAGAGATAGAGCGGGGTTGCGGCCTGGGCGGCCCGCGCGCAGTAGAGCGCCATCAGATCCGGGCCGTAGACGCGCGTCGCGCGCGCGTGACCCAGCGCCTTCAGCGCCCACACGAGCGGCTGCCCGTCGGGAACCGCGAGCGTCGCGCCGAGCAGCGCCGCGTGTGTCGCCGGGTCCTCGCGCGCGCTCATCACGAGGTTCACCGCGGCCGCCGTGAGATAGCCGCGCCCGTCCGCCGCGATCAGCGCGTCCATCCAGTCCATGACGCCCGCGTAGTCGCTGACCGCCAGCGGCGCGCCGAGGATCTCCGCACGAGGCGGGAGTGCCGGTGTCGCGAATCGGGCGGGCGGTGCGATGCGCGGAAGATACCGGCGCCGTGGGCCACGTCATCCGGCGCCGTGAGCGCGGCGCGATGGTCGTCAAGGCGCACCGCTCGCGCGGGGTGAAAAACGCCGTCAGACAACTAGCAACTAATGGGACTATTCGACTAGCTCGCACATCAATTCGTAAGCTAAGAAGCCAATGAGCCCGTTAGGAAGCCGATGAGCCCGCTACTCCTGCGTCGCTACCGAGCCGAGCGCCTGCTGCGTCAGGAGTTCGGGGGACGACGCGAGGAAGTGCTCAAAGTAGTCCGCGCCCGCCTACGCGCAAGCGGGGCGCAAATCGATGCCGGCGATCTCGAAGCCTGTTACGCCCAGGCCTGGCAGGGCCTCTACGCCGCGCTGCTCAAAGGCGAAGAGGTCGCAAACCCCGTCGGCTGGTTGACGCTCGTCACATTCCGCCGCGCGATCGACGAGCACCGCTCCAGCTTGCGTCGCTCCGCTGTCGCCCACCGCGTCGAGGGCGAGCAGCTCGCCGACGAGCGCGACATCGCCGCCGAGCTCGACGACCGCGCGCGCCTGCGCGAGCTCTTCGAGGGGCTGCGCGGGCGTCTCAGCACACGCGAGTGCGAAGCCGCCAACCTCTGCTATCTGCAGGGCCTCTCGCGCTCACAGGCCGCCGCGCGCATGGGGCTGCCGGAGAGCGCGATGCGCAAGCTGATGGACGGTCGCGGTCCCGGGCGCCCCGGGGTTGCGCTGAAGGTCGGCGAACTGCTCGAGACGATCCGCGGTGGCGGCTGGTGCGAGCAACAGGCCTCGCTGATGCGCGGGTTGGCCTTCGGCATCCTCGACCCCGCCGGCGAGCGCTACCGCTTGGCGCGCGCGCACCAGCGCGAGTGCCCCGCGTGCCGCGCCTACATCCTCTCGCTGCGCGGTCTCGCCGCCGTGCTGCCGCCGCTCGCGCTGCCGTGGGGTGTCGGAGTGGGGGCCGGTGCCGGTGCCGGTGCCGGCGCAGGGACTGGTGCGGGTGCCGGGGCTGCTGCTGGTGGTGGTGCAGGTGCGGGCACGGGCGTCGGTTCAGGTGCGGGCACGGGCGTCGGTGCAGGTGCGGGCACGGGCGTCGGTTCAGGTGCGGGCGCCGCGGCGGGAGCGAGCGCGGGCGTCAGTGCCGGTACCGGTGCCGGAGTAGGCGCCGGTGTGGGCGGCGCGAAGCTGGTCGTGGGCTGCCTGCTGGTGCTGGGTGTCGGTTGCGTAGCCGTCACCGGGTTGCCACACAGCTCCGCGCCGGGCAAAGCGCATGGGGGCTCGCATCGCGGGGCGCTGGTCGCGCGCGCCGGCTTGGCGCGGGCAGGCGCCGCGCACACGCTGGCGGCGGCCGGCTCGCACGCCGGTACGCGCAAGCCGGCTGCGCGGCAGGTGCACGTCCCGACAGCGACGGCCGCGGCCCGCGTCGAACCAGCGCAGCGCGAGTTCGGACTCGAACACAAGACGCCGGCGACCGCGACGTCAACGGGCGCTGGCACGGCGGGCGCGAGCAGGGCCGAACGCGAATTCGGACCGTGATCGGGGGCGCGGATCAGCGGCGCGTGATCAGGGGTGCGTGATCAGGGGCGCGTGATTAGGGGCGCGGGAAGACCCTGGCGAAACGTTTGAGCGCGAGCGGGTTGCCGCGCGGGCGCAGGCGCCCCGTCGCAATCGCACGCACCGGGTTCAGGCGCTCGCCGACGATGTCCGCCCAGTCCTGGTAGGAGAGCCGCAGGCGCACATCGGGGTTCGACGCCTCCCCCTGCGCGACCGTGCTCGAGCCGTTCTGGACCGTGAGGTGCCAGGTGGGGACGTCGGGGTCCGTGAACTCCCACTGGAAGGTCGTCGGACGGCGCAGCCCGTGGCGCGGGTTGACCTGGCGACGGACCGTGTCGAACAGCAGCTCCAGCGTCTCCGGGTCCTTCCTGCTGGGTCCCTCACGCACGCCGATGATGCCCGCCTGCGCGAGCGTGCGGCCGCGATGGGAGAGTTCGACGGGGCTCAGGCCGGGGGGCATTACCGGCGGGCCCGGCAGCGTCTCCGGAGCCAAGCCCGCGGAGCGCAGCTTGGTCATCAGCGAGGCCGCGCCCTCGCCGCCGACCTGGTCGAAGGTGTAGCCGAAGCACGTCAGGTAGCTCTCGTCCCAGCCCGGTGGCATCAGCACCTGGGCCGTGTAGCGCATCACGTCGCGCAACAGGCCCGCCACCGCCTTGGGCACGCCGACCGGGTCTTCGCGCTTGAGGTCCGCGAGCAGCTTCACGCCGAAGCCGATGTGGCGCTGCTCGTCGGCCGCGATGTTCTCCATGCCCGCGCGGAACGCCGGCAGCAGGTTGCGCTCCTCCAAGTAGCTGCAGATCAGATGCTGCCCCGGCTGGGCGAGCGTGCCCTCGATGATGATGTGGTAGAGCGTCACCGCGGCCGCGAGCTTGGGGCGCGAGCGGTCCGCGCGCAGCTCGTCCGCCATCGTGTCCAGGCGGTCGAAGACCTTGCGGAAGCCGGGTGTCAGCTGCGGCTTGATCGCGTTCAGGCCACTCGCCATCGAGCCGTCGCCGATCCCGCAGACCTCCTGCATGAAGCGCTTGAAGAAGACCGCGTGGCGCGCCTCGTCGACCTGCTGGGTGGCCAGGAAGTACTTCTGCTCCTCGCGCGGCGCCGCGTCGATGTAGGGGGAGAGGTTGTCCGCGACCGCGTCCTCGCCCCAGAAGAACAGCGCGTAGTTCCACAGCGCCGCCTGGCGCTCGAACTCGGTGAACTCCTCGCGCCACTGGCGCGCGTCCTCCGTGAAGTCCAGGTCCATCGCGCTCCAGTTGCCGTGCTCCCAGCGCGTGTAGAGGTCCGTGTAGGAGATCGCATCCGTCGGCAGGCTCTCCGCGGTCGGCCACGAGCCCAGCGCGCCATCGGGGGTCTTGGTGCTCGCCATCGTCATCTGCTCCTCTATCGCTCGGTCCCGGGGAAGTCGGCTCGTCACACGAACCGATAACGAACGTTATCTGATAACGAACGCTATCGCAATAGGGACCGCTCGGTCAAGTAGGATGGTGTAGTGGCCACCGCGCGTCTGACCCGCGAGCAGAGCAAGGCGCTGACGCGCGAGCGCCTGCTCGGAGCCGCGCGCACCGTGTTCGCCGGGCGCGGCTTCCACGGCGCCTCCGTCGAGGAGATCGCCGCCGAGGCCGGCTACTCGACGGGCGCGCTGTACTCCAACTTCGACGGCAAGGAGGCGCTCTTCCTCACGCTGCTCGACCGCGAGATCGACGAGCACGCGCGCGAGATCGAGGAGGCCGTGCGTGAGCGCACCTCGGTCGCCGAGCGCGCGCGCGGCGGCGCCGAGCGCTGGATGGCGATGATCGAGCGCGAGCCCGAGCTGCAGCTGCTGTTCATGGAGTTTTGGGCCTACGCCGGCCGCGACCCCAAGGTCCGCCGCCAGGTCGCCGCGAGCTTCGCCCGCGCCCGCGGCGTGCTCACGCGCCTGATCGCCGACGGCGCGCGCGACTTCGAACTGGAGCTCGAGCTGCCCGCCGAGCAGCTCGCCGTCGCGATCGACGCGCTCGCCGATGGCATCGCGCGTCAGAAGATGGCCGATCCCGAGTCCGTGCCCGACGAGCTGATGGGGCGCGTACTCGCACTGCTGCTCGCTGGCGCCACGCGCCCGCTCTCACCGCCGCACTGATCTGCCACAGCGACGAATATCGTGCTCGCGATGGCCTCGCGACTCCTCGCCGCGCTGCGCGCCGCCCCGGCCACAGTGCCGGCGCTCGCCGCGCTGGCACTGATGGTGCTGTGGGCGACCAACGACGCCGGCTACCCGCTGACGCACTGGGCCCCCGGTGGCCTGATCGTGCTGGCGCTGCTCGCGATCGCGCTCGCCGTCGTACGCCCCCGCCTGGCCGAGATCCCGCTCGCCGTGCGGATCGCCCTGCTGTGCCTGGCCGCCTACACCGCGCTCAGCTTCCTCTCGATCCTGTGGGCCGCCGTGCCCGGCGACGCCTGGGAAGGCGCCAACCGCACGCTGCTCTACCTGCTCGTGTTCGCCCTGTTCGCCTGCTGGCCCCAGCGCGGCGCCACCGCCGCGCTGCTGCTGGGCGCCTGGACACTCGCGCTGATCGCGCTCGCGGCGTTCGCCGTCCTGCACATCAACGCCGCCGCCGGCAGCGCCACGCGACTGGCGGCACTCCTGCCCGAAGGGCGCCTCGTCTACCCCGCCGGCTACGCCAACGCCGACGCCGCACAGTGGCTGATGGCGTGCTGGCCCGCGCTGCTGCTCGCGCGCAGCCCGCGGCTGCCCTGGGGCCTGCGCGGCGTGCTCGCCGGTGGCGCCGTGCTACTCGCCGAGGTCGCCCTGCTCAGCCAGAGCCGCGGAGCGCTGTACGCGACACCCGTGATGCTCCTGCTCGTCTTCGCGCTGCTGCCCGGACGGGTGCGCAGCTTCGCGCTGCTCGCGCCGATCGCCGCCGGCATCGGCGCTGCCGCGCCCGCCGTGCTGCGCGTCGGCGAACAGCTCGAAGCGGGCCACCGCGGCACCACTGCCATTCACAGCGCGACCCTCGCGATCTTCGCCGCCGCGCTCGCCGTCGGGCTCGTCGTGGCCGCCGGCGCGGCACTCGAGCGCCGCCGCGCGCCGCTCCCGCCCGCCGCGGCCCGGCGCGTGCACCGCGGCGTCGGCGCGCTCGCGCTCGCCGGCCTGCTCGTGCTGCTGATCGGCGGCTGGGCCGCCGCCGGCAATCCCCTCACGCGCGCGCGCCACGCCTGGGACACCTTCAAGAGCCCCAGCGGCTACGCCGCCAACAGCACCGGCAGCCGCCTGACCTCGGGGCTCGGCAGCAGCCGCTACGACTTCTACCGCGTCGCCCTCGACGAATTCACCGCCCACCCGCTGCTCGGGATCGGCGCCGACAACTTCGCCGAGTCCTACCTGGCCCACGGCCGCGGCAGCGAGACGCCGCACTATCCGCACAGCGTCGAGCTGCGCACACTCGCCGAGACCGGCCTGCTCGGCGCGCTGCTCGCGATCCTCGGGTTGGGCGCCGCCCTGTTCGCGGTCTGGCGCGCGCTACGGAGCTCATCGGATCAGCTGGCGCGCGCGGTCGCCGCGGCAGCCGTTGCCGGCTTCGCCTACTGGGCGGTTCACGGCTCGTTCGACTGGTTCTGGGAGTTTGCCGGCCTCGGCGCCCCCGCCTTCGCGCTGCTCGGGCTCGCCTGCTCGCTGACGCCACGCGCCGCTGCTGTGAGAGCGACCTCCGCGGCTGGGGTCGAGAGTCCGCCGCCTGCCGAAAGTCCCCGGCCCGCCGAGAGCCCGCCGCGCGCGCGTGCCCGCGGTCACGCGCGGCTGCGCGCGGGCGCCGGACTCGCCGCAGCGATCCTCGCAAGCGCCGCGATCGTCTCGCTCACCGCTCCCTGGCTGAGCCAGCTGCAGGTGCAGAGCGCCGCCCGCATCTGGGTCCGCGCCCCCGCGCAGGCCTACGCGCGACTCGACCACGCCGCGCGGCTCAATCCACTCGGCGACGAACCGTACGTCGTGGCCGGCAGCATCGCGCTGCGCCGCGGCGAACTCACGCACGCCGACCGCGAGTTCGCGCTGGCCCTGCAGCGCACCCCTGGAGACGCCTACGCGACGCTCGAGCGCGGCGCGATCGCCTCCACCCGCGGCCAGCGGCAGGCGGCGCTGTTGCTGCTCGAACGCGCCGCCCGACTGAGTCCGCGAGACGCGCTGACCGGCCAGGCGCTCGATCTCGCGCGCCACGGGCGGCGGATCGACATCGCTGCACTAAACCGCGCAATTCTCCGCAGCGCTCAACAACTCGCCTAGAGCCCGCGCCAATACCCGATCGAATCGGGATCTATTCCTCGACACCGGCCCCCGGCTTCGCTACCTTGAGAGTAAGCCTGTTCAATTTGCCAGCCCGCGGCGCGGCAGCTGAGAGCTCAGCCGCGATCCACGAGCGGTGAGGCGAAGCCAGGGCACAGGCACGGAGAGCGGCCGGGGGCCGTTCAAGCCGCAGGAAACCCAAGGTTGGGAAGCATGAAACAGCACCGCACCATCGTCTCCATAGTGACCCTGCTCGCAGGGGTGAGCCTCGCATTGCCGAGCGCGGCGCTCGCCGGAGGGCCGCTGCTCAGCGGCTACGGCAACCCCGGCGCCGGCGCGCAGACGATCCTCGGCGCCTCGCTGATCGGCGGCACCGGCGGCGGCTCGGCCGGCGGCGGGCCAGCGAGTGGCGGCGGGGCCGGTAGCAGTAGCAGTGGTGGTGCGACGGATTCACCGGCCAATATCGCGAGCGCCACCGGCGCCTCCGCTCCCGCACGTGTCACCGCTCACGCCGCGAGCTCCGCGAACGGGACTCATTCAGGGGCAGCCGGGACACGCCGCCGGGTGGGCTCCGCGACCCATCCGCGCGCCGCAGGCGCGAATCCCAACTCTTCCTCGCATCTTGAAGGCTCCACAGCTGTTACTACGAGCGACGCCACCGCCGCGTGGTTCTCGGGCTCCGACCTGCTGGCGCTCCTGCTGGCCGCCGGCGCGCTGGCCGCCGTTGCTGTCGCAACCGTCCGATTGGCGCGAACTGAGCATGAATGAGGACTGGCAGCGCGAAGATCAAGTGATCACAACAAGGAATCGATAACGGACAAGGATGCCCCCGCCGCCATGAGCTCACGCCTCACCCAGCAGACCACCACCCCCACGCTGCCGCTCGCGGGCCACTCCGCCACCGCGCGCCACGCCCCCGGGCCGCGTTCCGCGCCGGCCGGGATCTTCCACGGGCCGCTGCAGCGACTGCTCGAGGAGCCCGGCTGGAGCGTCGTACGACCGGCCGTCGACTTCGCGCTGCTGTGCCTCGCGCTGCTGCTCGCCCTCGGTGGGGGCGCCGCGGTCTCGCACCTCTCCGCCGTGCGCGCGCCCCTACTCGCGCTGCCGCCGCTGACGATGCTGCTGCTCTACCTGCGCGGCCTCTACCGCACCCGGCTGCGCGCGCTGATCCTCGACGGGCTCGCCCCCGTCGTGAGCGCCGTCTCGATCGCGGCGATGGTGGTCGCGATGCTCGGCCAGTTCGCCAACGGGCAGGTGCCCACCGAGTCGATCTGGGTGCACGCCTGGCTATACGCGCTGCTGGCCCTCGGCTGCGGGCGCATCGCGCTGGCCAGCGCCCAGCGCTGGGCGCGCAGCCGAGGATCCGTCGGGCGTCCCGTGTTGATCCTCGGCGCCGGCCTCGTCGGCGCGCAGGTCGCGCGCCGCCTGGAGGATCACCCCGAGTACGGCCTCGCGCCCGTCGGCTTTCTCGACGACGATCCGCGCCCGCTCGCCGAAGTCGGTGGGCGCGACGTGCCCGTCCTCGGCACCGCCGAGGACCTCGACGAGGTCGTGCGCCGCACCGGCGTCAAGAACCTGATCGTCGCCTTCTCCTCCGTCGCCGACGCGCGCGTCAACCGCCTGATCCAACGCTGCCAGCAGCTCGGGATCGAGGTCTCCGTCGTGCCGCGCATGTTCGACACCATCAACAACCGCGTCGGCTACGACACCGTCGGCGGGCTGCCGCTGATGTCCTTCACGACCGTCAACCCGCGCGGCCTGCAGTTCGCGCTCAAGCACGCCTTCGACCGCGTGTTCGCGCTGCTACTGCTGATTCTGCTCGCCCCCGTGCTGCTGCTCACCGCGCTCGTCGTGCGCCTCAGCTCGCCCGGGCCCGTCCTCTACCGCCAGCGCCGCGTCGGGCGCGACGGCACACTGTTCGACCTCTACAAGTTCCGCTCCATGCGCATGGACGAGCTCGACCGCCTCGACCGGCGCGACAAGGAGAAGGCCGCCAACCGCTTCGCCGATACCGCCGCTTCGCCGCCGGCCCCCCGCGCTGTCGCCGCCGCGGCGGCGCATGTGGTGTCCGGCGAGCCCGCCGCGCGTGCGCGTGCACGCGCGCACGACCCACTCACCTCGCCATCGCTCGACGCGCTGCCGCCGCTAGACGAGCTTCCCCCCGCGCCGCTCAGCGGCGACGACATCACCGCCTTCGAGTTCATGCTCGGCGGCGACACCGCGCCCGGCGGCGTCGAGGGACCCGACCGCCGCACGCTGATCGGGCGCATCCTGCGCCGCACCTCGATCGACGAGCTGCCGCAGCTCTGCAATGTCCTACGCGGCGAGATGAGCCTCATCGGCCCCCGCCCCGAGCGCCCCGAGTTCGTCGAGCTGTTCCGCCAGGACATCGCGCGCTACGGCGAGCGCCACCGCGTCAAGTCCGGTATCACCGGCTGGGCTCAGGTCCACGGCTTGCGCGGACAGACCTCGCTCGCCGAGCGCGTCGAGTGGGACAACTACTACATCGCCCACTGGTCGCTCGGGCTCGACCTCAAGATCCTCGCGCTCACCTTCGGCGCGCTGCTGCGCAACGCCGAGTGACCGTCAGATGCTGCGCTGCGCCGCGCGCGCGAGGCCGGCCCAATACTGGAAGACCCGCACCCGCAGTCCGCTCGTCCCGAGCGCCGCGGGCAGCGGGATCGAATAGCGATTGAAGCGGTTCAACGTGAACAGTGCCCGGTAGCGCAGCGTCGCGCCGCGGAAGACTTCGAGCTGCATGTAGTCGCCGACCGGGCCCGCACCACTCGCGACGATTTTGCCATGCCTGCGGTGCAGGCTCAGGGTCACCGCACTCGGGTTCGCGAACGGGTTCGCAAGGACACCCGCGAGCGTCCTAAACGCCGGCTTGCGTGCCTGTCCCGCCGTCAGCACGCCGAAGTCTTCTAGGTTCGAGTCCCGCAGCTTGTAGAGCACCTCCGCCGCCACCCACGGCGTGCGCGCCAGCGCGCGGAACAGGTTCGCGATGTTCGCCCCCTGGATCCGCGGCGTCACGCACCCCTGTTCCTGCTCGATCTTCTGAGCCGGCCAGCAGCTGCTCCAGCCGAACTCCGCCAGCCACAGCGGCGTCGTATCGCCGTTCGCGACCTGCACTTCATGGATCGCGCGCAGCGAGCCCAGCGTCAGGTTGTAGAAGTGCACCGACAGGCCGTCGTAGTAGCCCTTGATACCCGCCGCGTACAGCGCGCGCAGAAATACGCCGTTGGAGCCCACCAGCGAGCCCGCGAGGACCGCTACGTGCGGGCTCGCCTGCTTGATCGCCGGGTACGCCGCGCGCAGCAGCGCCGCGTAGCGCTGCGGTTTGTCCGGTCCCGCGAAGTAGTCTTCGTTGGACTGGTCCGGCTCGTTCCAGATCTCGATCGCCGCCAGCCGCGAGCCGTAGCGCGCCGCGAGTGCGCCCACGAACGCCGCGTACTGCGCCGGTTCGTCCGGTGGCCACGCGTTCGCCTTGCTCGCGCCGCCCGCCACGCACCTCCTCAGCAGCGCCGCCGGCGCCGTCGAAGCCCAGCACGGCGTGCTGTCCACGGTCGCGATCACGCGGATGCCGCCCGCCGCCGCATCGCCCACCAATCTGTCCATGAAGGCCAGCGCCCCCGGATCGAAGACGCCCGCCGCGCGCGGCTCCATCACCGACCACGGCACATCGACCCGCACGAGCTTCGCTCCCACGCTACGCGCCGACGCGATTTCGCGATCCGCCAGCCCGAGCGGCAAGTCACTCCCGACCGCCATGATGTTCAAGCCGCCCGCCGGCGTCGGCGGCGCGAGACGGGCGCCCGCGCTCGACAAGGAGGCCCCGCTGAAGAGCACCGCCAGCGTGAGCGCAACCGTCGTGAGGAGCTTGCGAGAGAGACCGTCCATGGGTGAGCGCGGCATCCTGCCACTCCCACACGATAGAAGGAGCACTACGCTGTCCGTCGCAATGCCCGCCAACTGGATCTGGATACAGGCCGCGATCATCCTCTTCGTCCTCATCGGGATGATCATCGCGATCACCAAGCTCGTGTAACGCCTAGCGGCGCAGGCGCCAGCGCGCCCGCCGCGCCGGCGCCGCGGGCGACTCCGCGACCGCCGGCCGCCGAGGGATCTCCCTCCCCTCGAGGATCGCGCTCGGCACCTCCTCCGTGAGCCACTCCGTCAGCGTCCCCAGGCCCGCCCGCTCGAGCTCCACGCCGATCTCCGGCCGGCGCTGCAGCTCGTCGTGCGCATCCGAAGCGACGTTATGGAGCAGTCGCTCGCGCGCCATCCCCAGCGCGAACTCGCGCGCCTCTTCGCCAAAACGCCCCGTCAACGAGGACGCCGTGACCGACGTCAGCATGCCCGCGCGCACCAGCCGCGCCAGCATCCGCGGCTCGCGACGGAACGCCGGGCAGCGCTCCGGATGCGCGAGCACGATTCCCCGATCCTCGCGCCGCAGCTCCAGCAGCAGCTCGTCGAGGTTCGGCGCGAGCGCCGCAAACGGCGGCTCCACCAGCAGCCACCGGCCCCCGCCGAGCGTCAGGCAGTCCAGTTGCTTCGGATCGAGCTCCGCGATTGCCGTCAACGCCACCTCCGCCCCCGCACGCACCTCCAGCGCCACCCCCTCCGTCGTCAGCACTTCCTCCGCCGCGAGCAGCTCGTTGAGCTCCGCTACCAGCCGCGCGATCGTCCGCGACTCGTTGCGGTAGCGCCAGTTCACGTGCGGCGTCGCCACCAAGATCCGCGTCCCCGCCGCCGCCGCGATCCGCGCAAGCGCCAGCGAGCCCGCGAACGCCGGCGGACCATCGTCGATGCCCGGGAGCACATGGCAGTGCAGGTCGATCACGGCTGCCGCGAACGTTAGTCAGCATCGACCTCGCGCGGCTGGACCCTCCGGAACAGATCCCCGTGCGAGCGCGGATATGATCGAGCCGCACCGTCCACCAGGCGAGGAGAGGCTCAGATCATGTTCAAATCGATCGTCGTCGGCACCGACGGATCCGAGACCGCCGGTGAGGCCGTGCGCCAGGCGACCGACCTCGCGCGCACCGTCGGCGCGGCACTCGAGATCGTCAGCGCCTACGAACCCGTACCCGCACCACGGCTACGCGAGGAACGTCGCGACGCCCCCGAGGACCTGCAGTGGGCGATCAGCCCGCGCGAGGACGTCGACCTCGCACTGGAGGCCGCCGCCGCGCCCGCGCGCGAGGCCGGCGTCGACGTCAACGTCTACCCGCGTCAGGGCGATCCCGCCGACGCGATCCTCGACGTCGCCGAGGAGCGCGGGGCGGATCTGATCATCGTCGGCAACCGCGGGCGCACGGGCGCGAAGCGCTTCCTGCTCGGCTCGGTCCCAAACCGCGTGTCCCACCACGCGCCCTGCGCGGTGCTGATCATCCGAACCGGTTAGCTCGGCGTGCCGGTCGAGCCGGTCGGCCCGGTTGGTCCGGTGGGGCCGGTCGGCCCGCTCGGGCCCGTCGCGCCGGTCGCCGCGGCGGCGTTGAGAAGGCCCGCCCCGAAGTAGAGACGCTCGCCGAGTGGGGTGGCGGTGTCGAGCAGGCGCTTGGTGAGCGCGGCGACGCTCGGGTGGCGCCCGATGATCCCGCTGGCGATGATCAGCGCCGCAGCGGCGCTCACGTGCGGCGCCGCCATCGAGGTGCCGAAGTAGCCGCCGGGGAGGCCGAATACGCGAACGCTCGGCGACTCCATGTCGGCGAAGGTCTCCTGGTAGATGTCGCCGCCGACGGCGCTCGCCGGATGGCAGCGCGGATCGTCTCGCGGGAGCGAGGAGTCGGGCCCGCCGCCGGGCGCCACGAGCGCCAGGCCGGAGCCGAAGTTGGAGTAGTCGCCGAGGCAGCCGTCCTGGGTCGTCCCCCCGACGGCGAGGACGTAGCGGGCCTTGGCGGGGTAGGACAGCTCGTCGTCCTGCTCGTTGCCGGACGCGGCGACGACGAGCACGTTGTGGCGATGCGCGAAGTCGATGGCCTGGATCAGCTCCGGGATAGCCGCGGCCCGGACCGTCCCGGCCGTGAACTCGAGGCTCAGGTTGATGATCTGGGCGTGATGGTCGACCGCGTAGTAGACGCCCTTGGCGATCGCCGAGGCGTTCCCATCGCCCTGGGAGTCGAGCACGCGGACGGGCATGATCTTGACGCCGTAGGCCAGGCCGGTAACGCCGATCCCGTTGTTGGTCGCCTCGCCGATCGTGCCGGCGACCTGGGTGCCGTGGCCGTTGCGGTCCTCGGGGTAGGGGGAGTGGGCGACGAAGTCGTAGCCCTTGACGAACTCGTTTGAGCGGAAGTCCGGCGAACGGCGGAAGTGGCCGTGCTTCGCGTAGGCGACGCCGGTGTCGAGCACGGCGACGATCACTCCTGCGCCGCCCGGATGCCCGGCGGCCGCGACATTGGCCCAGGCCTGGGGAGCGTCGACGCCGAAGGGCCCGTCGAAGTTCCACTGCAGCTGCGCCCAGCCGCCGGCGTGCCCCGAGCTGCCCGGGTCGTCGGGGATGAACGGCGCGGGTATCGCCGCTGCGTGGGCGATGTAGTCGGGGACCGCGTAGGCGACGCCCGAGCGGTGGCGAAGGCTCGCGACGGCGC
>DASXZV010000009.1:0-8134 GCA_036501715.1 Solirubrobacteraceae bacterium
CCCCCGGTGACTGGAAAGTGCTCCGGTGGGCGTGGCTCCAGCGGAGGAGGCGCCTGGAGATTTTTTTTCTTGAAGGCCACGATCTCAGCTTAAGCCGACGAGGCTGAGGGTCCACAGGATGACCTCGGCGACAACTGCATCCGCTCGTCTCTTTAGCCCATCTCCAGGATCTCGATCCGATACCCATTGGGATCGCGCACGAAGCACAGCCGCGAGCCGCCCTCGCGGACGGAGTAGGGCGGCTTCTCGGGCTCGATACCCTGCTCGGCCAGCTTGGCGAGCGTCGCGTCGAGGTCGGGGCTCGTGATCGCAATGTGCCCGTATCCGGTGCCGATCTCGTAGGAGTCCACACCGAAGTTGCAGGTCAACTCCAGGCGCGGCATGTCACCGTCGCCGGGCTGATTCATGAAGACGTTGACGGCCTCGTCTTTGATCGGGATGCGACCGACCTCTTGAAAGCCCAGCGCCTCGTAGAAGGCCACCGACTTGTCGATGTCGGTGATCCGGTAGCAGGTGTGGATGAGTGCCATGCTCGGGAGTTTACGTCGCGTGCGAGAGCACGGCCTTCGGAGAGCACGGCCTTCGGTCTCACCGTGCTCTCGCCATGCTCTCGCCCAAGCCGGCCTCAGGCGGCGAGCGCGACCCGCTGCTCCTCCACCCCGTCCAGCAGCCGCCAGTTCCCCTCCAGCGCCGTCTGCGCCCGCGCGAGCATCCGCTGACCCACGGCCTCCGCCGCGCCCGCATCCTGCGGCATCAGCGCCGCGATCAACTCGCGCGCCTCCTGGGCGTGCTCGATGTCGCGCGTCGCGTGCAGCCTGAAGTAGCCGGCTCCCGGCGAGCTCGCCGGTACGCCGTAGTGCGTCTCCAACCCCTCGAGCTTCGTCGTCGAGATCGCCGGCTGTCCGGCCTCGATCGCGTAGAGAACGGCAAGGCTCTCCAGCAGGTCCTCGCCGGCCCTCCACGCATCCGCGCACTCGCGCGTCGGCGCCCGCGGCTCGTGCCCGGCCGGCGCCTCGTCGCCAACGGCTCGCGCGAAGTCATCCCACAGCTCCACGTGCGCCTCCTCTTCCGCCGCGTGCCCCGCGAGCTCGGCACCGTGCTCGGTGACACCCGCCTGCTCCGCTGCCCGCCTGGAGGCCTCCGCCAGTGCGACGACCGCGTGGCGGTACTCGCCGGCGTAGAACGCCAGCTCCCGCGGCTCCAGTTCGCCCGCGCTCCAGCGCTGGTAGAACGGGTGCTCGAGCACGTTCGTGCGCCGGCGCGCCTCGTCGAGTGCAGCGAAGATGTCCATCGTGATCCCCCTAGGGTCGGCGGTCGTCGTGTGCGCCGCATCCTACGCCCGATAGCGGTCGCAAGTGACGCGCGCTACTCTGCCCCCAGAGCCATGGCGGAGACCGGAAAGATCGCCAAGAACCTCGAGCGCTTCGCGCAGGCGGTCGCTGCGCACGACCGCGAGAACCCGACGCACACCGCGCACGGCATCGGCCTCGCGCATTTCGACCTGGAGCGCCTCGGGTTCGAGGAGGGCGAGGAGATCCTGCCCGGCATCACGATCCACGCCGACAGCGGCGTCACCGGCAACTTCCGCGTCCTCTGCGACGGGCAGCACGACGCGGAGCGCGAGGAGTCCGCGCAAGAAGTAGTCGAGGCCGTCGCCACCGAGGCCGTCCCGGTCGCCGCCCCCGGCGCGCCGCGCTTCCGGCCGTTCGGCGAGTAGCGCCCATTTCGTATGGCCCACTGAGGCCCCCGCCGCGCGCGCGTGCGCACGCGCGCGGCGGGGCCTTCAGCGGCTCAGCGCGCGACAAGCGGTGCCGGCACGCCCGCGCGCGCCGCGATCTTCGCGACTAGCCCTTCGATCGTCGGGCACGCCAACCCGTGGCGCGCCGCCGCGCGCAGCACCGCCCCCGCGATCGCGTCCAGCTCCGGGGGTCGCCCCGCCGCGATGTCGCGCTGCATCGAGCTCCCCAGCGTCGCGTGCGCGTCGTTCAGTTCGCCCAGCGGGTCGCTCACGTCGATGCTCGCGCCCTCCGCGTTCGCCGCCGCGCAGCCCTCCTCGATCGCGCTCACCAGCTCGGCGCGCAGCGCCGGCGTGTCGCGAATCTCGCCGAGCAGCTTGTCGTGGGCGCTCGTCGTACACGCCAGCGCGTTGAGGCGCACGAGCTTGGACCACAGCACCTGCGGCTCGGACTCGCCCACCCGCGCCGGAATCCCCGCCGCCTCCAGTTGCGCCGCCAGCGCCTCCATCGCGGGCCGCGCCGCCGCGTAGCGCGAGGCCATGTCGATGCGCAGGAATGGGCTCGTGTGCACCACCACGCCCGCCTGCGGCCGGTCGGCCTCGACGCGAATCGTGCCCGCCACCACCGCCTGCTCGCCGAAGCGCTCGCGCAGCAACGCCAGGTGGTCGAGGCCGTTGAGCAGCGGCAGCACCAACCGCGGCGGCGCCGCGACGCGCTCGAGCGCCTGCTCCAGTCCCGCGGCCTTGGTGGCCACGACCAACACGTCCACCGGCTCCGCCAGCTCGGCCAGCGCGCGCGGGTGCGCGACGAAGTCCCCCAGGCGCACCGAGCTCACGCGCAGGCCGCGCTCGGCGATCAGCGCCGCGGTCGGCTCGCGCGCGAGCACCAGCACCGGCTCGCCCGCGCGATCAAGCGCGCCCGCGACCAGGCCGCCGACCCCTCCCGGTCCCAGCACCGCAACCGTCATCGCTCCTCCGCGGGCGGCAGCGGATCGATGAGCACGCCCGGATTCATGATGCCTTGCGGATCGACCGCGGCCTTCGCCGCGCGCAGCGCGCGCGCGAAGGGCTCCGGTCGCTGCAGGTCGTACCAGGGCCTGTGATCGCGCCCCACCGCGTGGTGGTGGGTGATCGTGCCGCCCTCGCGAATGATCGCGTCGGAGACGGCCCGCTTGACCGCCGCCCACTGCTCCAGCTCCGCGCCCCGCCGGCCTTGCGCGAGGACCGTGAAGTACGGCGCCGGCCCATCGGGGTAGACATGCGTAAAGCGGCACATCACCCGGGCGCCGACAGCGCCGACCTCGCTCAAGGCCCGCTCCGCCGCCTCCGTCACCTGCGCGTGGAACCGCGGGAAGCGCTCCCACGTGATCGCGGTCTCGAAGGTCTCGCTGATGACCGCCATCGCGACGAACACATCGCGCAGGTACGGAACACGCAGGAAGGCCTCCCGCCACGAGCCCACCGCGTCACCTCCGGCGCCCGTTGCACCCGCCTGTCCCGAGCCCCCCGCGGCCGTCTCGCCGCCGTGCTCGCGGCAGATCTCGAGCGCCCGCCCCAGCGCTCCATCCAGCGGGTGGTCACTGGACTCGAAGCCCAGCACCAACAGCGCGTGCAAGCCGTCGCCCGCACCCGTCAGCTGCGCCTCCTGCGGGTCGATCAGGCGGCAGTTGGCCGGATTCAGCCCCGACTGCGAGAGCTCCCGCACGCACTCCGCGCCGCGCGCGAAGCTCGCGAAGCGCACACCGGCCGAGGCCCGCTGCGTCGGCCGCGGCTGCACCCGCATCCACGCCTCGACGATCACCCCCAGCGTGCCCTCCGAGCCGGCAAGCATCCGGTCCGGGCTCACCCCCGCACCCGAGCCGGGGAGCCGCCGCGACTCCCACACCCCCGCCGGCGTCAGCGCGCGCGCGGACTCGAGGAAGTCCTCGATGTGCGTCCGCACCGTCGCGAAGTGCCCCGCCGCGCGCGTCGCGATCCAGCCGCCGAGCGTCGCGAGCTCGAAGGACTGCGGGAAGTGGCGCAGCGTCAGCCCCTGCTCGCCGAGCTGGCGCTCCAGCCCCGGACCGCTCGCCCCGGCCTGGATGCGCGCCGCGCGCGAGACCGGATCGACCTCGAGCACGCGGTCCAGCCGGCCCAAGTCGATGCTGACCGCGCCGTTGTAGGAGGGGCCCACCGTGGCCTGCACGCCCCCCACCACGCTCGTCCCACCGCCATAGGGAATCGCGGCGACGCGCGCGGCCGCGCACCACTCCAGCAGCCGCTCGACCTCGCTCTCCGAGCGCGGCGCGGCGACGAAGTCCGGGGGGTCCTCGAAGTGCCCGCGGAAGCCGCGCACGACATCCGCATAGGACTTGCCGTAGGTGTGGGCGGCGCGCGCGTAGCTGTCGGCGGCGCAGATCCCGGCGAGCGCCGCCGGGGGCTCGATCCGCGGCGCCGCCAACTTCACCGCCTCCAGCGCCACCGGCTCCTGCACCTGCGGCTCCCCCAGTCCCAGGTGCCCGGCGAGCCACGCCGCGGTGCTGCGCACGTCGGCCACCGAGGGCTGCTCGTCCTCATACCCCCAGCCCCAGTGCTTGCGTCGACGCGCCTCCACGAGCGCCGAGTCTATTGCCGCGCGCGCTTCCCCGGCAGAGGCATTACGCCGCCCCGCGTGCGGCCCACTAGCCTTGCTCAGGAGATGACCGCCCAACCCGAGCCCACCGCGGAGCAACGCACACCGAGCGTCGAGCAAGCCGGTGGGCAGCCGGAGGTCCTCGCCCGCGGACCGTGGCCGCTGGAGCAGGTCAGCGCACGCTGGAGCGCGCAACACTTCGAGCCCAGCGCCGCCCACGCGGCGGCCGCCGACGAGGCGATCACGGCATTGCGCGAGCGCGGCTCCCCGAGCCACGACGGGCTCGCCGGCCGTCTCGTGGACGCGCGCGTCCACGATGGCGCCCTGGAGCTCGAGTTGCAGCCCGTGCGCTGGGCGCTGCGGCTGGTCCCCGGCGATGCCTCCAGCAGCGTCGCCGCGCTGTGCGTGACGCGCTCCGCCGACGGGCGCTGGCTCGCCGGCCGCCGCGCGCCCTGGCTGGCCTCCTGGGCTGGGCGCTGGGCACTGGGCGCGGGCGGCGCCGTCGACCTCAACGAGAATCCCGCCAATACCCTGGTGCGCGAGCTCGACGAGGAGTGGTCGGTTACCCCCGAGCGCGTCCGCGGAGAGGCGCTGGTGCGCCTGCCCCAGAAACTCGTGATGTTCATCGGGCAGGCGTGGCTACCCGATGGCGCCGAGGTGGTGCCCGACCACGAGCACGACGCCTTTGACTGGTGGCCCGCCGCTATCGAGGACTGGCCGCCCGAAGCCGGCGACGGGCTGCGACGTGTAGCGCAGTGGCTCGCAGAGTAAGCGCGTGCGCTCACCACGCACCTTCACCAACCTGAAGCTCGTCTCTTTCACCCACTCCTGCATCTACACCGCGCTGCTCGTGTGCGCCTTCGCGGCCGGCAAGCCGCAGCCCGCGACGTTCGTGCTGGGCCTCACCCACGGGCTCTTGTGGATCGCGATGTCGCTCGCCTGCATCGTCTGTGTCCGCATGCGGATCCTGCCGCTGCGGCTCGCCGCCGCCGTCGCCGTCCTCGGCGGGATCGGCCCCTTCTTCGGCAGCTACGAGTTCATCCGCGAGCAGCGCCGGCGCACCACGCTCGCGCACCGCATAGGCGACGGTGGTGCTCCACCGACAGCCGATCCGCCAACACCGACGGTCGCAAACGACATCCATGTCGAGCACCCGCTGCACATGCGTTAAGCAGTGTGAAGAGCAGGTGAATCCGAGCGCCCGCGCTACTTGCCGCCCACACGCCGCGCTAGAGTGAGTTCAGATGGCGGCAAGCACGGCGACCGGGCAAACAATCGACGTCGTCACCCCCGCCGCGGGCGAGTCGGTCACCGAGGGCACGATCCTCGAATGGCACGTCAAGGCGGGCGACTTCATCAAGCGCGACGACACGATCGTCGAGATCTCGACCGACAAGGTCGACGTCGAGTTGCCCTCACCCGCAAGCGGCATCGTGAGCGAGCTGCTCGTTGAAGAGGGAGACACGGTGACCGTCGGCCAGGTCATCGCGAGGATCGTGCTGCAAGAGGAGGGCGCGGCGGGCTCGGCCCCCGCCGACGGAGCTGCTGACACTGCTTCGACATCCACCTCCGCCGGCGACGGCGCCATCCCGGACGGGGTGCGCATCTCACCGGTCGCCGCCCGCGCGGCCGCCGCCGAGGGAGTGAACCTCGCAAACGTCTCCGGCAGTGGGCCGGCGGGGCGGATTCTCAAGGCCGACGTGCTCGGGGCCACCGGCGGCAACGGCGCCACGGCAACGGCGCCCCCAAGCGCCTCGGGCACCTCCGGTCAGGCCGCGCCCTCCGGCGCCGAACTGATGAAGGGCAGCGCCGCGGCGCTCGCCCGCTACATGGACCAGTCGCGCTCGATCCCCACCGCGACGAGTTTCCGCACGCTTGCCGTCACCGCCCTCGACGCCCGCCGGCGCGAGCTGAAGGCGGGCGGACGCAAGGTGTCCTTCACCCATCTGATCGCCTACGCGATCGCGCGTGCCGCGGCCGACATGCCGGTGATGGCCGAGCACTTCGCCGAGATCGACGGCCGCCCGCACCGCGTGCGCGACGGACAGGTGAACCTCGGGCTCGCGGTCGACGTCGAGAAGAAGGACGGCAGCCGCACGCTGATGGTGCCCGTCATCGCCAATGCCGCGAACCTGCCCTTCGATCGCTTCCTCGCGGCCTACGACGCGCTCGTGGAGAAGGCCCGCACGAACACGCTCACCGCCGATGATCTGGTCGGGGCGAACGTAACGCTCACCAACCCCGGCGGCCTCGGCACCGCGGCATCGGTACCGCGCCTGATGAATGGCCAGGGAACGATCGTCGCGACCGGCTCGATCGGCTACCCCGTCGGCCTGGGCAACATCGGCGCGATGATCGGCGCCGAGAAGGTCATGACGATGACCTCGACCTACGACCATCGTGTCATCCAGGGAGCCGAGTCGGGCCGCTTCCTGGGACGGATCGAGGAGTACCTGCAGGGTGAGCGCGGCTTCTATGACGGAGTCTTCGCATCGCTCGGCGTCGAGCTCGGACCCGCCCCTGCGCCGCCGGCTCCAGCGGCGGCCGCTGCGGCCGCTGCCAGCACGGCCAGCGAAGCGCCCAAGCAGCGCGGCGCCCCCGACGAGGAGCTGCTGCAAGCCGTGCAGGCCGCCACGGCACTGTTGAAGGCCTTCCGCACCCACGGCCACCTGGCCGCCCGCTTGGACCCGCTCGGCATCGAGCCCGAGGGCGACCCAGCGCTGGACCCCGAGCCGCTTGGCCTCACGCCCGAGCTGATGGCCCAGATCCCGGCCAAGATCCTGCGCATGTACGTGCCGGGGGCGACGCTCGCCGACGCCCTGCCGCACTTGCGCGAGACCTACTGCGGAACGATCGCGTATGAGATCGAGCACATCTCCTCGCACCGCCAGCGCGTGTGGCTGCGCGAGAAGATCGAGTCCGGGGCCTTCCGCCTACCGCTGACCAACGACGAGCAGCAGACGCTGCTCAAGCGCCTGATCGAGGTCGATGCGCTGGAGCGCTTCATGCACAAGGCCTACCTCGGTCAGCACCAGTTCTCGATCGAGGGCCTCGACGTGACCGTGCCGATGCTCGACGAGCTGATCCAGCTTGCCGCGGCCCACGGCGGCAAGGAGGTCGTGATCGGCATGGCTCACCGCGGCCGCCTCAACGTCCTCGCGCACAACCTCGGCCGCCCCTACGACACGATCTTCGCGGAGTTCGAGGGCGCCTCGACACTCGAGGCCGTCACCACGATCCCCCAGGGCGGCACCGGCGACGTCAAGTACCACCACGGCACGCACGGTTCCTACGAGCTACCCAGCGGCGAGACGATCCAGGTCAACCTGGAGTCCAACCCGAGTCACCTGGAGTACGTCTCGGCGGTCGTCGAGGGCGCGACGCGCGCCGCCCAGACCACGCGCCAGGGCCCGCATGCCCACCAGGACACCGACGCGGCCGTGCCGATCGCGATTCACGGCGACGCCGCCTTCCCCGCGCAGGGCGTCGTCGCCGAGACGTTCAACCTGCAGGCCCTGGACGGCTACAAGGTTGGCGGCACGGTGCACCTGATCACCAACAACCAGGTCGGCTTCACCACCGACCCCGATGACGCCCGCTCGACGCGCTGGGCCTCGGACCTCGCCAAGGGGTTCGACGTCCCGATCATCCACGTCAACGCCGACGATCCCGAGGCGGCTCTTGCCTCCATACGGCTCGCGCTCGCATACCGGCGCCGCTTCGGACACGACGTTGTCGTCGATCTCGTCGGCTACCGCCGGCACGGCCACAACGAGCAGGACGAGGCT
>DASXZV010000010.1:0-165037 GCA_036501715.1 Solirubrobacteraceae bacterium
TCCTCCACCGACGCCAACACAAACCACGCCAAATGACCCTCCGGCAGCCAATCCCGCGGATCCGGCGGCATCAAAAACACCTGCTCACGATCACACTCAAGAAAGTTCTGGGGCATACCAGAATGGTCCTCAACCCCCCCGGACAGACCCCCGGTTTGCGCGACACCCACCGTCCGATGCGAGCGCGGGGCTGGATACAGCGGAGAAGCTCGGATCTCACGCAAAGCAGCAGCGCAGCGGCACCACCGAATCCCAGCGGTCTGCAGGCCCCTCACCGCCGGCTCGAGCTACTCTTTGAATGAGTGCTTGGCGCACCGGTGATAGCGGATGTTACGTTCGGCCCGAAGAACGCCGTGGTGGGACTCAACGAGGGTGAGGACGAGCTTCAGTCCTCCGATGCGTCCCTTTCGAAGCGCCAGCTGCTCTGCCCGCGACAGGTGCAGTACCAGCTTCAGCGGCCTCTTCGCCCGTGCACGTCGATGCGTGGCGACTAAAACCGTCGTTTGTGTCCTCACGCCGGACAGATGTCGGGCGACCTTCGCCATCGAAACCTGCCCGGTGACCTGCGCGATAAGGTTGCCTCCTGCTGGCGGTGCAAAAGTAACGCTGACGCCGCCTCCTTGTAGGGTTGGGGTGGCCAGCCGCAGGGCGAGGGTGGTGGCTCCGCTTGAGGTACAGGTCTGTGCGAGCCAAGCGGGATTGGAATACGCACTCGGATCCGAGAGTTCTGGCTGGAGCGACGCACCGGAGGCCGTGAGCACAACGTTGCTCGGGTTCCGATTGAAGTCGAACCGTCCCACGCCGGTCTCCCCGAAGGCCCTGCAGCCCTGCGCGGTGAATGTCGCAAGATCATGAGACTGGGTCAAACCCTCGACCAAGTGGTTGTTGACGTAGACGGCAACCGATGGAAAGTCAGACACACGGAGGCGGAGCGCATAGCTGCCACATCCGATACTTCCCTTCAGTTCCGTCCAGATGAACGGCGCGTCATAACCCGAGTCTTCGAACAGTAGTTCGCGCGGGACCCTTGCCACGCGTCCGGCGTCAAGCACGAGAACGTCGAGGTTGCCACCGTCGATCGCGAAGGGGAACGGATTGGCGTTGTACAGATAGCCGAACGGTGGCGCGCTAAATGGCTCCGCCGCATCATACTTTATGGTCCCAATGACGGGAACTCTGACCGGTGTGTACCCGATCGAATATTCCCCGGACTGTGGTGAGGTAGCGGTGACCAGACCATTCGTGCATTGCACGGTGAATGGGTTGATGTGGACCAGCCCGCGATACTCCTTGCTATTGGCAAATGATTGGTATACAGAGCCACCGAGATATGAGGGTGGATCTGGGTTAGCAGACTGTTCTAGACCAGTGCAAAGAATGATTGAGTCGATATGCCTGACACCCAGCGAGTTGAACGAGGACAGACAATCTGTCCCAGGCACCTCGCCAAACCTCTTGATGTATTGGACGATCTTGATGTCCGGCATCTGATAGTCCTGCTGGCCACAGAAGGGATTTGACAGCGGACACGGGACGGGCGCGACATTCACGGCGGCGCTCAACGCCGTAGACGAACCTGAGGCGTTCGTAGCAGTGACTTCGCACTGGAGCTGGTAACTCTGATCGGCTGCAATTGGTATATAGGTCGACTGAGAGCCAGGACCTACGACGACCGTCCCACCGCGAATCCAAGTGTAGATATACGTCTGCGGCGTTTTGCCGGCCCACGTTCCCAGAGAACACGACAACGTTTCGCCAACGTCAGGGGTTCCCGAGATAGCCGGGGAGCTCGTGTTCACCGGCGGACCCGGAGGGGGTGGTGGCGGCGGTTCGCCGATGTCCGTAGCGATTACTTCGTTGGCCCTATATCGGATTTGGAAGGTTGATTGAACTCCTCGGCATTCGGCCTGGGTTGTGCCTCCGTTTGTAATGCCGTTGAAGCTCCCGCCTAGGCCGCCGGACGCGGTGATGAGGATGAATTCCTGTCCGAGCACCGGACACTCCTCACCAAACGTGGTCGAAAGAGACAGATGGGGGGAGGCCAAGGTAAGAATGCCGCTGACGGCGAGTCGAGAGGGAACCAGCGGTTCGACAGACAGGGTAATCGTGCTCGCGCTGTCGAAGTAAGCGTTGCCCGCTACGCTGATTTGATGGCCGGGTTCTGTCGTAGTGTCATACGATTCGAGTTCTCCGACGGTTCCATCACCCCTTATGTTCGCTTCGTTTAGTGTGACGGGGCCTCCTCCAGCGTTGAGTCTTGCTTCTTCGCCGCCGCCGAACGCGAATTGCTTGGGGACAAGACCCAGCACTCCTTTGCCGAACCCGTTGACAGTGATGTGCTTGGCTTCGATGTCGGCGCCGTAGAGAACAAAGTCGCCACTCTCGACGAGGTTTAGTTCGAGTGAGTTGGCGCCTCCAACTACGCTCGCCCCGTACCATAATTCAGCTGGGTTCGATTCGCTCCCTTCGACGAGCCAGCTCTGCGATGCAGAGAGACTAAGCGGCAGTTCAAAGAACCGGCGACCTCCACTGAGGCACGAATATTTCAAGCCACCGTTGAGGCTTACAGCGTTGCCAGTGATTGAGTATGGGAGATAACAGTCGAGCGTCATGGTCCCAGCTTCGAGCCCAAATAGGTCGTTGTGACTAGTGCCACACGTCTCGGTTTTTACTTCGCACGCGTTTCGGTTGAGCACAGGAAATACGAGGCCAGTGGATGGGCCGCTCGCCGGCTCTTTGGTCCAGTTGGAAGCATCGGACCAGTTAGCTTCGCCTGTCGGGGCTTCCCCGGTCCACGTAAAGGTTTCTGCTCTAGCAGTTGGCACTGACACGCATAAGATCGTCATCGCGAGCACGAGCAACGCCAGTAGGGTCGGTGCCAGTGGACCTGAGGCGAGCCTCGACAAGAATGCCGCTTCGCTCGAAAGCGACAGGCTTGACGCTGCGTCTAGACGGCTGGTTGACCTGGACATCCGCCTCCTCATCGTGCCCGCAATTCGCCGCCTACCTACCGTGTCGGCAACGCCAGCCACAACATAGCTTGTCTCAGATGTAGCGCTGAAATGGGCGCTCGCGACCCCTCAGGCATCGCTGCTGCCGATTCGATGTGGCCTATAGTCGCCAGGGACGCCCAACACAGCGGTATCTGGGGCGGGCTTGCAACACCGGATGAACGAGCAGTGGTCGTCGGTATGGGCCTTGCGTGAGGGCAGTCGTTGGCCCCGACACGACCAGTCTTGTTGGGAAGCGGAAGCGCGTGCGATGTCCACCACCACGCTCGCGTTGGACGAAACGGAGCAGTTCAGGTTCGCGCCGGGCGGAACGCTTGCTTCTCTCGCCCAGGAAGCGCATCGCGCGCTGCGTGCGACCGGGATAGACCTCGCGCCGAGGGCATGGCGCTCAATGTTCTTCATCCGGTACGCCGGTAGCGTTGGTATCGGGTTCACGCACGGGTCGATCTGAGCGTGGCGTCCGACGCTGATATCACCTCAGATCTGATGCCGCGACGTATCCCAAGGTCTCCGAACGACTTGTGGGCGTGGGCAAAGCAGATTGATGGCTACCCGGACACTGAGTGGACGTTCCCGGTTTTCCTCGCTCGTCTGATGGCGCTGGAAGGCCTATCGCCTCAACATTTCTACGAGTACGCAAGCTCCTACGAGGACGTGCTCTTGATGCTTCATCGTCACAAGCGCCTTCACGACCAGGGAGTTCCCGTGGCGATGCTCGACACGATTGAGCTAGGGGTCGAATGGTTCGAGTCCGGGTTTCGTGCGCGCAACGGGAGATTGCCGCTTCCGTCTGGCGATGATCCATTCCGAGGCCGCCACAGCGTCAGCGCGATCGGATGGGACGACGGTGGCGAGACGATCCAATTCCAGAACTCGTGGGGCGCCTGGGGAGATGCTGGCACTGGCTACATGCCGCGAGCCTATTTTGAGCGCCACGTAGATAGCGTCTTCATACAGCGCTCGGCGCGCTGGGGCCCGAGCCCGGCAGCATACGAGGCATTTGAGAAGCTCGGCGGTCGCGACGCAGGCGCGGCGATCGAGGCGCAGGTTTGGAGAACGCTAAATCGCGACGAAGAGATCGAGGACGTTCTGATCGAAGGCAAGAGGCACTCGCTGGCACGGTTTCGCACGTACTCGTTTCGGACCCAGCATGTCGTTGACGTCCTTGAGCTTCGTCACCCCCTCAGACCCGTCGCCCGATGCCACTCGGTCCTGCATCTCGACACATCTCCATTCAAGAGCGTTATCCAGGAGCTGTTCGTCTTGCCACGATTCCGGCGCCGAGGCTACGCCTCGTTCCTCGAGCAAGAGGCGAGAGAACTGGCAGCGGAAGCCGGCTGCGGAGCAATCGAGATCGATCTGTACGAAGCGGACGCGCGCCCGCGCTCGAAGCCGGCTGCCGTGGGGTTCGCCGACGCCGCGGGTTATAGCTGGCAAGACCGGGCCGGTAGGCGCCCTAACCTTGAAGCGGTAGCCCGCCGTACACTCGCAGGATGACTCGGGTTTTCATCGAGCCGGGCAATCCGCATGACATCAGCCGAGCGGATCTCGAAGACCTAGCGACGCTCGTTCGCGAAGGACAGTCCGGGCTCGCAGTAGAGGTTTCGATCGGCGAGGAGCAAGGGTACGGCGTCACGTTCGCTGAGGTCCTTCGCATCTATATGGACGCCGGCGAATTTGCTGGCGATACAGCAGCACTATTTGCGCCGCTTTGGATTGCCGTGCGCTGGATGCGTGCTCGCTGGACCAAGGACAAGGAAACTCACGAGGGAGAGCAACCACGCACCCGGTACGTGACTCTGTATGGGGCCGATGGGAAGAAGCTGAAGTCCGTCAAGATCGACACGCCCGAGGGTGAGCCGGAAGAAATAGACGAGCCGGAGTCCCCGCATCATCGGCCGTGGCCACCCGATAGGACCTAGCAACTAGCCCCGCGCTCGCCTGTTGGGTGGGGTTGGGCTCGGCCGACGAAGTTCCCCTTCACGCTTGAGATTCGTCCTGAGCGACAACCCCGGGAGGGCCCACGAGCGCTTCTACTTGCCCGGGAAGTGGCAGCCTCCTTGTCATCCTAGGCTGCCGGCGGCGTTTCGCGTCCAGAAGTCGTCATGGTCGCATCATCGCGAACGGGCTTGCTGACATCCTGTCCTCGCTGTAGCGGTCCGCGAGAAATCCGGCCGTGGTCTGTCCGTCGGCGCGTGCCTTTACTAGGCGATCAACAAAGCTTGCTCCTTGTGAAGACAGGATCGGCCAGAGCGTATATAGAACATGGCGGGCACCAGCCATTGCGGCTGCGTGCGCGATCGTCAAGTCTCCGACGAACGGGTTTGCTCTGCCTGACGCGCAGCCAATAATTGCCAGCTCGGAGAGCGATCGCAGGTCAAGCGCCGCGAAAGCATCTATACGAAAACGGCTGTCAGGGCCGATTACGACTGCAGCCTTGCCGGCAGAGTGCTGAGGACTTCCGACATGGCAGAACATTAGAGCGCGCGAAGCTGATTGCAATGCCTCCGCGAACTCGTCGTCCTTCAAGGCAGTGCCATCCGTGGCGCTGTTGAATCTCAGCACGCGACATGATTGCGACGACACTTGCCCAACGAGCTGGACAGCCGAACGCACTTTTGCTGAGTGGTCCTCGAAGTAGTCGTCCACTATCAACAGGTCGTAGGGCTCCGAAGTGGCGTCGGCATCCAGAACATCGGGGTTCGGATGCGCGTAGGCAACGTTAGGAGCGGCACCGAGTGGTCGCCCGTCGAGCATCGTCATCAGTAAAGGCAGCAGCGCGATTGTGCCTCCAGCTTGGAGCCGAACGTCATCCTTGTCCTCGGTTGCTTCGAGAAGCAGTGATCCTAGAGCGGCGTCGAGAAACTGCGCGGCTCGTCCGATCGGTTCCCGCTCAGCCGAAGACGCTGGCACTTTCCCAGTAAACGCCGCCGCCAGCTCTGGGTCTAGCTTGAATACGTGTACGTGATCGCTGTCATGCGAATGCCACGCGCAGCGTCCGCCTCCTTTCCACGATGAAGTCAGTCTGATCGTGGTCGCGGTCGGCAGATCGCTAGTTCCAAAAGCCCAGGTCCGGTGGCAGGCAAGCGCTTCGTCAATAATGGGAGCAGCAAACGGAGATGCCGGATCGACGGATGCGACTACAGACCATAGGCCGTCGCGAAACATTGACAGGCGTCCAATGCGTTCACGAGAGAAGGGCGGCCCCGGATTGAAGCTCTGAGCAACCTCGGCCAACTCTCTTATCAGGGCGAACTTCTCCTCCTCGCTCTCCGCAACATCCATCATCTCGATTAGGAGGGGTGCTCGCGCGCCCGGATCGTCTAGCGCCAAGGCGTATCGCTCTTTGAGCGCATCTCGTTCTCTCTCCGGGTCTTGCAGACTGTTACGCAACATCGCCGTTGTTAGCCAGAGCAGATCCTGATCCCACGGAGAGCGCTCCGCAAAGCCTGGCTCAAGTCTGATCTTGTCCAATTCGAGCAGCATTCCTTCGAGCATCACGGGAGAAAGCGGCTTACGCTCGCTGGCAGACATAAGTGCGTGACGGGCTGCGGTAATTCGCACGCATACCATCTGCAGCTCAAATTTGCGGAAAATGCGGGCGATAGTCTCGTTCGGTCGCCGAACCGTCAAAAGATCGGCCATCAGTTCACTCGCAATCTGGCACGCGAGTTTGATTTCGCCCAGAACATCATGCCGCCTCTCCCGGGACTTCGAGACCGATAGGTCTGGGCGTCCTTTCTTCGGTAGTCGCTTGTCGAGCCATACCAGCCGCAGCCAATACGAGGCCATCGTCGCGTACTCAATCTCTGCCGCAACCAGCCTAAAGGCATCGTCAGCCGATAGCGCGCGAGCATGACGCTCCGTCGAGGCCCTTGTAACCGCCCTGATCGCTTCCGAATGACGCTGCAGAAGTGCTTCGGCAGCGAACACCTGCTGGCGAGGTGAGACCGCGCCCATCGTCTCTCGCGCGATGACACCGCGTACTCGTTCAAGGCTGTGGGACACCTCTAGCATCGCGCCGCAGCCTCCGGCAGGCGGCCGGGGTTCAATCTCACAATACGCTTACACTGATCAGGCATTTCTTCTCGCGATGAGGTGGTCTGCCGGGCTACTACCCGGATTGCGGGTCTTCTTCAGGAAGAAGCGGGAGCGAGCTGATGGTTGCACAGCCGGCTTTGATCGCGATGCCGTCATGTGCGAACTCGGTTGACGGGCTAAGAAAGCTCTCGAAGGGATCGAGGTAGAAGCCGTGGGCTGACGACAATAGCTCTATGCCGAGTGGCGAGAGAGTAAAGAAAAACCCCGGCTCAGGAAAGTCGGTACGTGTGCCTGTGACGCGGCGGAGTACGGTCGGCTCTGCGTACGTGTAGCCCTGCTCTATAAGGTGCTCTCGCCGCATTCCATGCATCACGTGAGTTTGGATGGCCTTCCACTGCTCCGACTCGCCCTTGGTCATCTCCATCGCATCTCGCCAGACACGCCCTGGCAGATAAAACTGAGCATTCACAACTCGCTCGAATTTATACCGCAAATCTGTTTCGGTGTTCGCGAGCACTTGCTGGGCCGCGGCGTAGAAGATGTAATGAGTGCGAATTTGGTAAATAGAAAGCCGACCGAGCAAAGCAAGAAGGTTGGCCGCGCGGTCGTCTCGATCGATTCCGGACTGAGACGACGCAAGAACGCCGCCAATGTAACTTGCGTTAAGTTCATCTTCACACACGGCACCGACGTCGTATGCGGCCTTAACGAGCTTCAACGGTATGGCGCCATCGGTTGGCTGGCCGTCACGACGAAGCCGGGCCGCGTGGCGCGCCACATTCGCCAGGTTGTCGCGCACCCGTTCGCCGACCGCCGTCGCTGTGGGTGCGAGAATTTCCTTGCCAAGCCATCCGCCGGTGAAGGCACCGAAGAGGTCAGGCAGGTCGGGCACGGCGCGAGCCTACCACTGGGACGACGACGGGCAAGCAGAGGTGCCCAGCAAAACGATGGTAGAGAACGTCGAGGGAAGCGGCGTGGGGCCGGTCGTTACTTGGCGCGCTAATGCTTTGCGGCCGAGCGAGCGTGTGGTCGCAGACCGCGCTCACGCTCGCTCAGGACGAAAGGGAGCAGTCCGGGTTCGTGCCGCCAGAACGCTTGCTTCTGTGGCCCAAGCAGGAGCCTGGGCATAGGCTCATTTCGTGAAAACGAGGCGTTCAGGACTTGGGCGGCCCGGCGACGTCCTGAAACCGCCGGCAATTACGGGTATCGAGCGACCGCAAATCGAGGTGTCGGCGGTTCGAGTCCGCCTCTCGCCATCGCCTGGACGCGAGCCGGCGGCCTTTCTGGCCCACGGCAAATACCGCGGCGGCAACGCAAAGCCGATTCGCTATACGCTCGCTCGCGCCGGGCGAAGCGGGGCGCTGACGTCTTGTCCTTCACGCTTGAGATTCGCCCTGGCTCCAGAGGTCCAATTGGAGCGGCGTCGATAACTCGCTTGACTACATATCGACAATCGAGGTATCATTGCGGATGTGGAGTTCCGCACACCTAGCTACTTCGCGCTGGCCGCGCTTATCGACGGGCCGCTTCATGGCTATGCGATCGTGAGTCGTGCCGCCGAGCTCTCCGGCGGCACGGTCCGTTTGTCGACCGGCACGCTCTACGCGCTGCTCGAGCGGGCTATCGACGCCAGCCTGGTCGTTGCGGGCGAGCCCTATGTCCAGGCCGGTCGCACCCGCCGCGACTACACGCTCACTCAGGCCGGTCGCGATGAGCTTCAGGCCGAGGCCGCCCGCCTGGCGCATGCGGCACGGACTGTCACCCATCGACTGAGCCTCAGTAGACCGGCGGTGTCGCGGTGAGACGCAGGCGGATGGCGGCTCTTGCGTTGCGCGCCTACCCATCGAAGACTCGCGAGGCCCGAGGCGAGGAGATTCTCGCCACGCTTTTGGAGTGCGGCGAGCGATCCACGGGCCGGCTCGTCCGCGAGCTGGCCGATCTCGTGCGCTTCGGTCTGCGCGCCCGCGCGATCCAGAGCGCAAGCGTGGGATACAGGCGGCTGATCGCCGACGGCCTGTGCCTCGCTGGCATGCTGTTCCTGGCGCAGGATTTGGCGACCGCGCTGAGGTCTCGCGGCGTGCCTCATGCGCTCTACTCCTCCACCTCGATCGCCCTGCTGGCCATGCTGCTGGCGATCGGCCTGGTCGGTCGGGATCGACTCGCCGGCGCCGGCGCCCTGGCCTGGACGGCATTGCGTTTGCCGGGGCTGATCGCCCATCACCTTGAACCGAGAGCCTATGCCGGGATGGTTGTGCCGGCATTCTGCCTGCTCGTGATGGTGCTCGCCCCGCGAGTCAGCGCCCTCGACGGGTTTCGATGGCTCACACCGCTCCCAGGGCATCGACGGCGCTGGCTGGCGATAGCGGCCGCGGTCCTGCTGGCATTGCTCCTCGGCCCCTCGGTCCTGATGCTGAGCGCGATCATCATCGCCCTGGTGAGACTCCCCGTCGACCCACGCATGGCGATCGTGCTCGCGGTGACGGCCACAAGCCTCGCGATTGGGAAGGCTCACGCGCCAGTGCTCATAAGCGCATTCAGCATCGCCACTCCGGCGATGCTGGCATTCACGATCGTTCGCACCCAGCGACTTCAGCGCCTGAGCACGCTGGGCGCCGAGCAAGCCTCGCTGTAGCCCGCGCTAGATCTCCTCGGCCAGGCTTGTCGCAGCTCCCGACACGCGGGGCAGAGTAGCCGAGCACCGTCATCTCCTTACCGTTCGCGTCGATCTCAACACATTCCGACTCTTGCCTGCGCGGATGGTCTGGGCCAGACTGCCTGGCGATGCCATCCAGTAGACCGACATGGCGGCAGCCCCCTCAGACCCAGAACCCCTAGGCTTCTGGGCGGCCGAACACCTCAATTGAGGGCTGGATGCGGGTGGCGGGTCCCCTGGCATGCTGGAAGGGCCGGCCCCGACTGGGTCCAGCTTCGCAGTCATAAACGCAAGCGGTGGCATCTCCTGGCGCTTTCAACCGAGCTGGGCCGCCTGGATCTGCTCTTCTGCTAACCCCGTAGGACTTATGGAGATCAGAATCAGAACCCCCGCCGCGACCATCGCCATAGTCGCCGCAAACGCTGCGGCGCTCGTCACCGCGCAGTCTGCCGTTGCGGCCCATGTGCGTGCACCCACGAGACTTCATCCCGGCAGCGTCGTCTACGTCCAGATCAGCGACTACCCGCCCGGGAGCCGCGTGCGGGTCCAGCTGGCCACGCGACGCTCGCTCCACTCCAACTGCTGCGTTTCCCTCACCTACCCACGGGTACACACCCCCGGCATCCTCGTCAATCGAAACGGGTCCGCAACGATCCGCTGGCACGTTCCGACGCAATACGCGCAATGCGTCTCCAGCATCTGCTCGTCACCGGATGACAAACGCTTCAAATACAGGGAACCAGTACTCGTCGACGTATCCACAACCGACGACACCGCATTCGCTGACTCACCCGCACACATCACCTAAACCCGCCCGCGCGCAGCACGCCGAGTTATCGATTCGCTCGCTGTAATTAGAAGTCGACGCTCTCAGAGTCCGACTCTCCCGTCAGCGTCGCCATGATTTCGACGTACGCTTCTGACGGGATGCCGAACTGGCCAGATTCGATGAAGTCGCTCATGCCATTCACCTGCCACCCAGAGGAGACGCTAGGAAGGCGATCGACGCCTCGTAGCCTGGCGGCGGAGCTTCCTGGATAAAGACGGCGATAGCAGCGCCACCCGCGCAGGCTTGGCGAGTGATGTGAGGAAGGCCCCGTTGGGGCTGCCGTGGGCCTATTCGTACTGCAAGGCCGCATATACCAGAGCGCTCGCGTCACAGGTGTTAGCCGCAGCCACCGCGTCGCCACCGTCTTGGATCGCAAACCGCCTCTCGCCATGCCGCGCCGGGGTTTTGGACGGCTACCCCTACCCGTTGTCCAAAACCCGCCCGCAACCGCGGGCAACCGGCGGTATCTCGACCCGCCAGCGACGCAAGCGCGGGAATGGCGGGCCAGGGAAAGCCCTGGAAATGGGCCATTTATCGCCCGCATTTCCTCGCCTCTCAGCGGCATGGCCGCACGCCTGAAAATCGAGGTGTCGGCGGTTCGAGTCCGCCTCTCGCCATCGCGGATCGGGGCTCCCGAGGCCCTTGCATGGTGCGCCTGCGGGCAGGCGCGTGAGACGGCCGGCGAGGATGGCATCGACATCGCGGGCGGCGCCTCGACTGTCCGTCTGGTGACGACGGGCAAGGGTGGCGCACCTGCGACGGCCCTGAGCCGCGAGAAGCTGTGACCGACGCGCTCGTCGCGATCGCCGAAGACGACCTCGCCGCCCAATTCATCGAGACCGGCAAGGACTAAACGGGTTTGTGCGCCGCGATGAGCGATGAACCTCCGAACATAGACCCAACGACCCGCTCGCCTTCATCAACGCGATAGCGGAGAAGGCCGAGAAGCCGTCCCAGGACCGCCGCATCTACTGCATGACGTGTGACGGCGCGACGCGCAAGTTCGATGATCCTGCGGAATGCCCTGACTGCCACGGCGAGAGGTACGTCGTCCCCTAGCGCCCCGCCCCCCGCTAGGCGGACTCGGTCGTGGTGACGCCGAGCTTGGTCAGGAAGCTGCGGTAGTCGGTCTGCACCCACTCCTCGGCCAGCCGCCTGTCGTCGTTGTACCTGAAGGTGCCGATCAGCTCCCACTCGAGGTGTTCGCCGGTGGGCTCGACGGGGCCGATGGGCGAGTAGGTGAACACGCCGGTGAAGTCGCCAGAGAACGTGGTACGTGCCGCCAGGAAGTTGCCGTCAACGATGATCTGCTCCCGAACGAGTCGCAGATCGCTGAAAGCGGCGCGCAACGAGGCGAAGTAAGCGCCGAGCTCATCGAAGCCCAGCTCACTGCCGGGCCCGTGGAAGACGTAGCTCTCTGCGAAGTAGGCGCGGAGCGCGGCGTCGTCCTCACGAGCGATCGCCTCATCGCCGATGCGGATCAGATCGCGAGCGAGCGGGGTGTCCGAGATGAAGCCGGGCATCTTTCCTCCAAGATACGCGATGACGGCGCGGCAAAGCTCGCCTTCGGGATGTTGGCCGGTACAGGCATAGCTGGGTGCCTGTCGCTCGAATAGTCGGCCCGTAGATGTGGCCCGTCGTCGGTTACGATGCCGGCGTGCCGAACACGTCGGTAAGCCTGGCGAGGTGGTGGCGAGTCATTGCCGTCGCGTTGGCGGGAGTCGCATGCGCGATCGTGCTTGCTGCGCGGGCGGCGGGCGCCTCTGCGCCGGCTCCAGCGTGGATCTACTACGTCTCCTATCCAGGCGGCCCGCGTTGCGTCGTGAGCGAAATCTGGCGTGTACGACCGGACGGGAGCGACCCGGAAGCGGTACTTCCGCCCGCCATCGATGACTTCAGCTACGAGACGTTCACCTCTGACGACACCGAGGGCGTGTTCGCAGTAGCGCCGACGGGCGAATACATCGTCCGTGTCGTCAAGGTCGACGGGCCTGACACTGGACCCGGAGTCCCCTCAGAACAGACCCACCTTTTCCTCTACGATCTCATGACCGGCACAGTGCGGCAACTGACGTTCGGCGCGACATTCGACCAATGGCCGTCTATCTCGCCCGATGGCCAGACGGTGGCATTCATCCGATCTGCCTACCACTCCGAAAAGGGATCTGACGGCAACTTTCACGTAGGGCAGGGCAACCCGAGTCTCTACACAGTCCCGATCTCCGGCGGCACGCCTCGGCGAGTGCCCACCCGGCTTGAGGCCGGCGGAGCTGAACTGTCGTGGAAGTCGAACGGGACGATCTTCTACGGCACGGAAATGATCAACCTAAAAACGGGCAGGCAGACCCCGTTCGTCCGCCCAGGCCCCGCTTACTTCTTCGACGCTCTCAGCTCGACGTGGACGCCGATGGGGCTGCTCTATGTGGGCGATTACAACCTCTTTGACCCGAGCCACGGAGGTACAAGCGCCGGTCGTCCGCCGAGCGGCCTCTACCTGGCGAGCAAGCCTGTCCGCTTGAAGGGCCGGCTGCTACGGCGATATCTCTACCCGGAGAGGTCGCCAGTGCCTAACGGGCTCTTTAGCGTCCACCTTATGCCCGGCACGACGACTGTTGTCGCTCAATACAAGAACCAGCTAGTGACAGGACCGCTCACCGGGGGAGCACTCAAAGTGCTGCGCATTCCGCGAGGCGTCGCTACACGACCCCAGGTAGCAACCGGGCCAGAAACGCTCGCGCCAACCCTCGCCGCCGCACAGGTCGGGATCGTCCCAGGGTGCGGCGCAAAATGACAGTGGCCCAGGCTGACAGCCGGGTGTAAAGCTCTACCCGGAGGTGGCGTATGCCCGAGCCTGTTGACTCCCATCATCTTCTGCTGATCGGCGCCGGACCAGGAGTCGGTGTCGCCGTGGTTCGGCGCTTCGGCCGCGAGGGCTTTCGCAGCACACTCATCTCCCGCGGCGCATCGCTCGACCAGCTCGCGCCTGAACTGCGCAGCGGCGGCCTTGAGATAGAGGCGATCTCCGCGGATATCGAGGATCTGGACGGCTACCGCGAGACGCTCGAGCGGATCTTCAGTGCGCCGGGTGCCCCTGGTGTCGTCGTGTACAACGCTGCTCTGCCAGATCCAGGCGAGATCCTCGACACCACAGTCGAGCGGCTCCGGACCGCTCACGACGTCGATGTCCTCGGCGCCGTCGTCGCGGCACAGGTAGCCACACCCGTCCTGCGGGCTGCTGGCGGCGGCACCCTGCTGGTCACCAGCGGCGGCTTCGCCGACAACCCTGTGCCCGCACTGGCGAGCCTCTCGATGGGCAAGGCCGCCCTGCGCTCGGCGCAAACGCTGATCGCCGCCGGCGTCGGGGAGGACGGCATTCATGCCGCGACGGTCACGATTGCTGGTGCCGTCAAGCCGGGGACGGACTTCGATCCGGACAACATCGCGGAGCTTTTCTGGACCGCCCACACCGACTCGAAAGACGCCTGGCAGACTGAGTATCGGTTCACAGGCGCATAGCGGGCACCCGCGCGTATCTCCAACATCCGCCCAGCCGCACAGCTAAGTGCAGCGTTCCCGAAGTGGCTTGTTGATTCGTGGCGCTGCTGATGATCTGGTTGCACACCTACTTTTCGTCCGATGCGAGGGCGAGGCCGCCTGCCTCCGGTACTCGTGCTTTCCGTGCGAGGTATGGAGGCCGCCGCGTTCAGTTCGGTGTGGGCTGAGCTCGTCAGCCTGCATCGTGGATCGTGATGACGTAGCCATCCGGGTCTCTGAGCGTGAACGTCCGGCCGAAGGGACCATCGACCGGCTCAGTCAGGATCGTCACGCCGTGCTGGGCGAGTCGGTCATGAAGGGCTTGGGCGTCCTCTGCCCGCAGCCACAGCGCCACGCCGAGGCCGGGCTGTCCACCGTCGAGATCGATTCCGGGCAGCGGGTCCCTGACCGCGAACGCGATTGGCTGGGTGGCGAACACGACGGCGTGCGGGGGTCCCGGTGCGCGCGTGAGCCCGAGCTCACGTTCGTAGAACTCGGCGGCACGCTCGATGTCGCGGACCTGGAGGGCAATGAAATCGGGACCTACGATCGTACTCATGGACAGCTCCTCTGATTGTCAGGACCTTGACAACACATAGTATGTCAAGATCCTGACATGAGTCAAGCGGGTCAAGTGGATATCGACCGCTCGGTGGGATACATCCTCAAGCGTGCCCAGTCAGCGCTGCACACCGCTCTTGAGACCAGGCTGCGCACGCACGGGCTTAGCGTGTCGCAATACGCATGTCTTGAGCTGCTCGCCCAGCGGCCAGATCTCTCTCAGTCCGAGCTCGCACGCGGCGCGTTCGTAACCCGGCAGGCGATGCACCAACTCGCCGCCGGCCTTCAGAGCGCGGGCTTGATCACGAGTCGCGACGACGGACGCGCCCGCCGGCTGCAGCTGACAGCCGTGGGTAAGCGAAAGCTTCGGGTCGCTTCACGGACCGCCTCGGAAGTCGAGCGCAAGATGCTCGCCGGACTCGACAAAGCGCAACAGAGCACGTTGCACGACTGCCTGGCCAGCTGCATTGATTCGCTCGCAGACGATCCATAGCCGGGGTCCGCTCAGCCGCGCAGATCGTCGGCGAACTCACCCCTTAGGTCTCGGGGAGCCTGATTGCGTCGCGTGCAGTTGGCGAGCGTCGGACACCCGCAGAAGTACCCTGCTGTAAATACGAGCTGCGGATGTGACGCGCCGCGGCGCGTACTCGTCGGGCGATGCCCGTCGAGCCCGCGCTAAATCTCGACCCAGCATATTGCGATTGATTACTCCCTAGCCAAGGACACTTGAGGGACCTCGACTTGCGGCAGCACGTCTGGGGCTTGTGGGCCCGTAGATCTTCTCATCGCGTCAAACACGAGGCTTGGGTCTTGCTGTTCTTCGCTGGGTGGAGCCGTTGCCGCGTTAGTGTCAATGGTGGCAGTCAGATGGCTAGCGCGGCTGACTAGCTCGCGGTAGGAGAGAGTCTCGCTGAACCGTCCGTTCTCCAGTGTGACGATTCGATCCATAGTGCGCAGGGTGCTGACTCTGTGGGCGACAACGAGCAGGGTCACGTCCTTGAGGGTCGCGATGGCGTCGCTGACCACAGTCTGGGACTCCTCGTCTAGGGAGGACGTTGCCTCGTCAAGGAGGAGGAGGGGGGGTCTCCGTACGAGGGCCCTTGCCAGGGACAGTCTCTGGCGCTGCCCGCCTGAGAGGGTCTCGCCGCGCTCGCTGACGAGCGTGTCATAGCCGTCGGGTAGACGGAGGATCTCGTCGTGGAGGTGGGCGCGTTGTGCGGCGCGTTCTGCGTCAGCACGGGTAGCGTCCGAGGTCCCTAGCAGGATGTTTTCGAGGACCGACATCCGGAAGATGTGCGCGTGCTGCGGGACGTAGCCGATCAGGCGGGCGAGATCGTCGCGGCTCAGCTCGCGAATGTCCCTGCTGCCGATCCGGATGAGACCGGAGTCTGCGTGTAGGAGCCGGCAGATGAGCCGCAGTGTGGTCGACTTGCCGCCGCCGGAAGCTCCCACGATCCCTACCCGTTCACCGGCGGTGATCTGAAGGTCAAGGCCGTTGAGGACCGGGATTCGCTGCTCCTCGCTGAGATAGCCGAAGCGTACGTCGGACAGTTCGATCGCGTTCGTGGTGCCGCCGATAGCGATGGGTCTCTCGGACGGGGTTGAGTAGGAGGCGTCCTCGGGTTCGTCGAGGAGGTCGAAAAGGTCAGTCGTCTGTTGCGCGCTCTCGGCGGCCTCGTCGATGATGCGGTGCAGGTCGCTAAGTGGCTGGGTGACACCGGCGTAGAGCAGCACCAGGGCTGTGATCTCGCCCGCGCTCGCTGTCCCGCCGCCTGTTAGCCCGAGGGCCACGGCGAGCATGACCACGAGCCATAGGCCCTCGTTGACTGCCTTAGCCGCGTCGAAGATTGACATCGCGCGGTGGTGACGAAGTTCGGTGGAGCGCAGGGCGTGAGCACTGGCGCTCACGCGCGACCCGAAGTGTGCCTCCGCGCCGGTGGTGCGTACTACCTCGAGGGCTGGTAGCAACTCGACGACCTGGCCGTCGATGTCCTCCTTGCGATCGCGCACCGTCAGTCGTACGCCGGCCTGGCTGGATACCTGCCAGAGCACGAGCGCGAAGCCGGTCGGGATGACCATTGCCATCGCGGCGGCGGCGAGTGGCGCCCGTGTCACCGCGACGGCGAGCGCGAGCACCGCGAGCGTTGCGGCTGGTAGTAGGTCCATCGCGCCGAGCTTGACTAGCTTGACGGCTCCCTCGATCGAGCGATTCGCGCGGCCGTAGATGCGCCCCACCTGATTCTTGCGGAGGGTTTCAGGGTCGAGCCGAAGAAGATGGCGGTATGCGGCGTCGCGTGCGTCGCGCTCGAAGCCGGTAGCGACCGCCTCGACCAGCTGCCGTCGCAGGACTTGTAGGAGCTCGGCGGCGACGACGAGCACCCCGATCACCGGGAGTCCTTTCACGGCCTTGGCGAACGAGGGGTGGTGAGCGGAAAGGCTGTGGTTCACCAGGGCGCCGATCAAGACCGGTAGCGCCGCGGTGAGGCCGCTCGCGAGGATCATCGCCACGGCGGCGATGCCGAGACGGCGACGATCACCGGTCGATAGTTCTGACCACAGCCTTCGCCAAAGGACGACAGGTCGTGGACGTGAGATGGACGGCTTCACAGAAGTACCTCCCAGTCGAGGGTGTGCAGAGTGCCTGGCGCGGGGAAGAGCACCAGGGCGTTGATGACGAATCGGCCTTCGGCGCCCTCCTCGGGCTCGATCACGAGCGGCGATCCGGTCTCGACGACGTCGCGGAGCCCGTCACCGACCCGGTAACTGCGCAACAGCGCGGGCGACACCGCGGAGGGAAGGCAGTCAGTTGCGACGCGGAACAACACAAACCGTGCCGGCCGGTCAACCACGACGAGATCGCGGCCGACAACCCCGGAGTAGACAGCACCCATCGAGATCCGGATCGCGTCTTCGTGGAGGAAGCTACCGACCGCGGGCAGGATGGGCTTGTGGAATCGCCTGTCGCCAGTCGGAAGAATCTCCTCGCGGTGCTCGGTCGCCTGCAACGAGAGCGCGTGCTCATCGCGGACGGCGTCAGCCTGCAGGACAAGCTCGGTAGGCGCCCCGGGGAGGAGCATAGAGCCGTCCGTAAATGACGAGGCCCGCTGGTAGACGCGCATACTCGTTGTGGCGTTGAGGCGCGAGGTGTCGCTGCCGAGACGCCACTCGCGCACGATGCCCACGACCCCGTACCCGTCTACCTCGTGAGTGGCCTGCTGCCAACGTAGCGCTGGCGAGGACGGGATCGGGGTCGACGAGCGACGGTCAAGCGCGGCGATCCATACCCCCGGCCTCGACAGGCCAAGTGACTCCAGTGCGAATGCGCCCTTGAACGCGAGCCCGACGATGCGTGAGTTCGTGAGCGCAACGGCGTGCCGTGTCGCGAGGAACTGGGGGATTATCTGTCCGAACCAGTAGACGAACAGGGCGCCCGGCATCCCCACAGTGACTAGCGCACCGACGACGCCAGGAAGCGGCACGTTCGTCAGGGGCCAGTGGTCTAGGTTCGGGAAGCTCGACAGAGGTGAGCAGAAGAACACGGTGATGATGACCACCATCTGGCGGCCGGCAAGAAAACGGGAGAGGCCAGCGTCGGTCCTGAAGCGCCGGTGCAGACGTGCAGCGCGGGGGTATTGGTTGGCGACCGCGCCGAGGTCAGCGTTCTTCAGCTGCGTGGCTGAGGTGTGCAACGCCTCGTAGAGGCCGAGCAGCGCGAGGAGTACGAGCAGCAGCAGCAGGCCGAGCGGGCCCGCCGAGTCGCCCAGCAGCAGGCTGTCGCCTTCGATCAGGCCGGCGATGACGAGATAGCCACAAACGGGGCCACGACGAACCCGACGAGGTCACCGAGGAGACGGCCGAGTAGCGTCCAGCGGCCACGCAGGGCGCTACTGCCTAGATCAACCCCGAGGGTGTCCTCGAGCTTTGCTAGTGTTGAGGTGGCTGCCACGCGGCATGGTGGCTCTTCGCCATCTAGCAGAGGGCCGATCGTCTCGCGCTCCTGCTGTGGCGTATCACCGAGCAGTTGCACCAGATCGTCGCGGCTCAGACCCTCCGCGGTGGCTACCCGGCGGAGTGCTGAGCCGCAGCGCTGAAGCTCGCGCGGACGGCCGGCGATTCGTGATGTTGTCCGCGTCGTGGTTGGTATCAGCATCTAGTTCTCCTAGAGGGGGAAGGGCAGGGCGCCCGGCAAACTGCCGAGCGCCCTGCGGCTGTCTCAGGCCAGCAGCTCGGCAATCGAACGGTCGGCGATGTCGGTCGGGCTGTTCCAGATCAACTCGACCTTCACCACGAGCTCCCCGCGGGGGAGAACCTCGTGGCGAACGACCGCGCGCATCTGGTCGGGCAGCGTGACCCGCTCCTCGGCGAGCTCGACCTCGCCCGAGTTCGAGATGCTGGTCGCGAGCCGCGCGAACAGCTCTCCTGCCTGTGTGGGATTGACCAGCCCCTCGGCGTTGTATATCCACCGGTGGTTCGGCGGCGTGTGGTGATCGTGCGGCGGCATGTCAGTGTCTCCTCGTAGGTGGGACGTTGCTGGACCAGCGTCCTCCACGCGAGACGTCAAAGCGAGGTCAACGTTGACCTTCAATCCCGAGGGCGTAGTGCGCGATCATGGGCGGCTATGAGCAAGCCGTCCGACCACCGCGGTGATGGAGCGATCACCTTTCAGTACAGCGTCGGTGAGGTGGAGCGCGATCTGCCCGAGGTCTACCGGGCTGCGGGGGTCATGGCACTGTTCGCAGCGAGCGCTGTCGGTCTTCCCACCGCGCTCGCCGAGCCGGGGCTAACGATCCGGCAGCGGCAGGCCAGCATCGCAGCGCTCGCGACAGCGATCGTCGGCTCCGCGCTCGGGGTGCGATATCCACGCCGTCTCGGTCATGTCCTGCGAGGCCACTCGCAGTGGACAGCGATCTGCGGCGGAGGATTCGGCGTCCTTTCCAACAGCGCATTTGGTGCTTGGCGAAGCCCTACGTTCTTCCTCGGGGTGATGACGACTGCAGTAGGCGCGGGCGCAACAGGAACGCGAAACGGGCTGCGCTACGGGGCAGGTATCGCGCTTTCGGCTCTGTCCGGCTTGGCGCTCAGAAGCGATGCCGGTGAGGCCAGCGCCGCTCGACGCGCCGGCTGGGCATACATAGGCACGACGGTCTCGTTCCTCGACGCTGGATATCTAGGCGGCAGGATCGGTGAGCTCTCGCTACGCCTACGCGCCTTCGAGGAGGAGGCAAACAGCGAGGAGAAACGCGCCGATCAACTTCGAGACATAGCCGAGGAGCTAGACGCCGTTGGCCACAGCTACGACAGTCTGCTAGCGCAGGCCAGACAGCACACGCAGGACAACCACGCTCTCGCTGACATGGCCGCGCGTGTCAGAGCGCTGCTGACCGAGGCGAATTTGGGACGAACGAGGCCCGAGACTATTGAGCAGGTACTAGAGACCACCCGCCAGTTCTGGTCAAACTACGCGCGCGGCAATCTCAACGTTTCGCTAGAGATGCAGCCCACTCTCGCCGAACAGCTCAGTGAGGACGCCGCGGCCGGAGTGATCCAGGTCGTCAATCGGGCGCTAGAGAACATCGTCAAGCACGCCCGCGATGCGCGCAACGCGACCGTTAGGGTGTTCTTCGACGAGCACCAAGTCCTGCGCGTTCAGGTCCAGGACGACGGTGGTCTCGTCGAGATCCCTCGACCTGACGGAGGCGGCACACGACAGTCAAGACGATGGTTCGAAGACCATCTCGCGGGCCACTTCGAACGGGACTACCAAGACGACGGCACGCATGTACACGCCTGGACTGAACATGGCCACCGCGGACGCTCGCTGCCCCAACGCGGGACCGCCAGCGCGTGGGCCCAGATGGACGATGACGGACGTGCAGTCCTCGCCTGCACACGATGGGCCACCGCGATCCAGGCGCTTGCGAGTCTATGGATCGACACCCCGCCCGATGCCGAATCGGTCCGCAGTCGGGTGCTCGCGACAGCAGGCATCGCGACGATCGAGGCCACGCTTTCCGCTAGCCGCTCCGCCGCCGTGGCACGGGCAAGCGCCATCGCGACACTAGGGCTGATAGCCGGGTTCCGGGATCTCCGCGACTACCAAGCCTTGAGTGGCTGGGCGACGATGGCTGTTTGCGACTACGCTTGGCGGGCTGAGCACCGACCACGCCGAACGCTGGCCGGTCTACTGGTCGCGCATTTCCTCGGCACCCGCGCTCGGCCGCGCACGCTTCGTAGCTGGATCCAGTGGTCTACCACCAACGCTGGTGTGAGCCTCGGCGTGCCGAGCCTAGTCAGGACGATCCGCGAGCGAGGAGTGAGGTTCGTCGGCCAGCGCGAGGAGCGCGTCGGAACAGCGATCGCTCGTGCCGAGACACTCGACCGCGTGCGTGCCGCCGTCAACGTCCATCACGACTTCGACGCTCCACTACAGGAGCTTGGGTTGCCGCCGGCGCTGGAGATAGAGCGAGAGACGCTACGTGAACGCTACGAGGAAGCCCGAAGGTTGCTTGGGAGCATGACAGCGGGCGAGCAGCCACTCGTGCAGATCATCGGACAGACAATCGCCAAGCGTGTCGCACCCGCGAGCGTGACCGTCGACGCTGATCCACTCCCCGGGGTACTACACCACTCCGGGCGCCACGATGCCGATGTAGACGACTATGTCGATCGCCGCGCGTTTACAGACTTGGTACGGGGAATCGGCGACGCCCTGGTACGCGAGAACTCTCCGACTATTCTCGGCCGATGGGGCCTCGACAGCGTCCTAGTATCACTCCGCCGACACGGCGACCGGGTCCGCCTCACCGTGACCCCGTCACCCGGACCAAGGCGCCGAGACCGGGGCATCGAGCCACTACAGCTCGCAGCAAGCAGGCTCGGCGGCGTATTTAGCGGCGATCTCGGCGGCGCAGCACTTTCCTTCGAGTTTCCCCTCAGACGCCTGTTCATAGATGAGGAATAGCCGCCGCCTGCGCTCAGCCAATGTCAACGAGGGTGCGCTCGTCCTCAATGACCGCCTGAAGCTTCAAAGCGGCACGTATCGCCTCATCCGTGACGCGGGCCTGGTCGCCAGAGATTCCAGTCTCGGCGGGAATCTCTCGCGTTGCCCTCCGCATAGCCGCACAAGCCATCTCGACTCTTGTTCCAACGTCCTTCGTGTCAGGCTCGTTCGGCAAAGCGTTGAGGAAAGCCCTGAGCGCTATCCGCTCGGTATCAGTGAGCATCGCACGCGTGGTGGTCTTGTCAAGCTCCGTGGCGTGGAAGTCGCCCGGCCTAAAGAAATGGGTACGCATCGCCCACGGCTTACTCAAGTCGTGAAGCCCCAGCCGAGGCGCCGGCGTAAGACTCGCAGCATCCAAGAACTCAAGATAGTAAACCTGAAATGAGGCCCCGACCGCCCCTCCACGAGTAGCTGCCTCCCGAAGCAGCTGGGCCGGTTTCTTGGCCTTCATGCCACCCTGCAAGGAAAGCTGATCTCCGGGAATACCGTGCGCCAATTGCCACAGCAGCTCCAAGTGATAGTGCTCAAACTTAAGTTCCGGGAAGCGCTGCTCGAACAGCTCAGTAATCTTCGCACTGTCTTGCCCCGACGACGGGTCGTTGCGAAATCGAGTGACAAAATCCATGCTGCGCCCGATGAGCGCGCCACCAGTAGCGGCACGCGCCGGGGAAGTTTCACTCAAAGCATCGATCAGGTCCTGCAGCTTGGCCTGGTCCGCATTGGAGAGCCAGCGACGTGACACATATCCCACTGCGCCCCAGTCACGAGCGTCGTGCTCTAGACCCACGCTCGTCTTCGCGGAAAGAACTACCGGTAGAACGTGTGTCTGTAGATCAGGATGCCTAGAAAGCGTATCCACGACCAGCCAACCATCGAGATCGATATCCAGGTTTCGGCGTGCGAGATCAACGAGCGCGATCACACGAGAACCCTGACGGCCGCAGACGAGTATCTCTCGATAAAACTCGTCGCGGCGCGTCTTCGCGAAGACCTCATAGCCGTCACCGAGTCGATCACGCAACAACAGCTCCCGCGACTCGCACTCGACAGGATCCGGGTCGTAGACCGCGATAACAGGGAACGACATGCCCCGAGACAGTACGCCCAGAAGCCCAACCGCGCTGCCCTGATCGCAGCAGGCGACGACCTGCCGGCCTATCCGGCCTTCGCGGGCGGCTTCGTCGACTACATCGCGGCACATCCAGGAGGAGCTGACTGACGATCTGCTGCGCCAAGCTGTCGATCACGGCCTTCGAGCATCCGCATGACTACGGCGAGCACTTCAAGGCGAAGTACGGCCCGACGATCACCGCCCAGGCAATGCACGCAAGAACGGCCAGGACGCCGAGTTCGTGCAAGCGCTGAACTCGTTCTGCGACCAATGGAACCGCGGCACGCCCGAGCACGCGCGCTTCGAGCAGGAGTACCTGGTCGCGGTGGGCACACGAGCCTGACGACGCGGCTGCTGGTCCGCGAGCTGGGAAGCCTGGTCGGCGTCGCCATCCGCCCGGTCAGGTCCGTTTCAGTTTGGGCCGATGACCGCCCTCCGTCAGCCCAAACCCACAGGAATCAAAGGGGTATGTCTGACCCGCCCATCATAGCGAAATACCTGCAAAGTGGCCGTTTTCCGGCCAAGTCGGCTCACCACTGAAAATCGAGGTGTCGGTGGTTCGAGTCCGCCTGTCGCCACCTTCTTGACGAAGGTCGAACTGGCCAGTACCCCCCAAGGGGGCTGGGCCTTCGGCGTCGTTGGGCCTCGGTCCACAGCCGTTGTCGGTCGTTGCGGCCGGTGCTACTCTCCGTCGTAGATGTCGTTGCAGAACTTGCTTCTTTCGCTTCTCTTGCTCCCCCCTCGGGGGGAATAGCGCGTGGCGGCCGCGTAGCCGCATACCCAGCAGAGAGGAACGGCAAAGCGAGAGAAGGAGCACGACATGGTGGACGCTTCGGCGTGCAGCACTTCACGCGGGCGCAGCGAGTCCGACCGCATACTGATCTTCGACACGACGTTGCGCGATGGCGAGCAGTCACCGGGGATATCCCTCAACATGACCGAGAAGCTGGAGATCGCCCATCAGCTCGCTCGGCTCGGCGTCGATGTGATCGAGGCTGGTTTTCCGATTACCTCGCCCGGTGATTTCGAGTCGGTGCAGGCGATCGCGCGGGAGGTCGAAGGGCCGGTGATCTGCGGGCTGGCGCGCACTGTCAGTCAGGACATCGAGGCCGTGTGGAACGCCGTGCGTGACTCTCAGCGTCCGCGTATTCACATGGTTATCGCGACGAGTGACATCCACATCAAGCACAAGCTGCAAACCACGCGCGAGGACGTCAAGGGGCAGGTGCGCGCGGCCGTGGCACAGGCCCGCGGATACACCGAGGACGTTGAGTTCTCAACCGAGGACGGGTCGCGCTCGGATGTGCAGTTCCTGGCCGAGGTGATCCAGATCGCGCTCGATGAGGGCGCCAGCACGATCAACGTGGCTGACACCGTGGGCTACACGATGCCGCGCGAGTTCGCCGCGATGTTCGAGGAGCTGTTCCGGCTGGTGCCCGGGCTGCGCGATGTCGTCCTCTCGGTGCATTGCCACGATGACCTGGGCATGGCGGTCGCTAACTCGCTAGCCGGGCTGGAAGCAGGCTGCCAACAGGTCGAGTGCGCGATCAACGGAATCGGCGAGCGCGCCGGCAACGCTTCGCTCGAGGAGATCGCGATGCTGTTGCACACGCGCGAGCCGAGCCTCGGCCTGTGGACGGGCATCGAGACGACCGAGATCGCCCGCACGAGCCGCCTCGTCTCGCGCCTGACCGGCTATCCCGTGCAGCCGAACAAGGCGATCGTGGGCCGCAACGCGTTCGCGCACGAGGCGGGCATCCACCAGGACGGCGTGCTCAAGGAGCGCACCACATACGAGATCATGGACGCGAGGACCGTCGGTCTGACTAGCAACTCGATCGTGCTCGGCAAGCACTCCGGGCGCCACGCGCTGAGCGAGGCACTGAAGGAGATGGGCTTTGAGATCGACGGTCAGGCGCTAAACACGGCGTTCAAGCGCTTCAAGGAGATCGCCGACCGCAAGAAGCAGGTCACAGCGATGGACCTGGAGGCGCTCGTCACCGACGAGCTGCGCAGCGAGGACATCGCCGGCTACTCGCTGGACTCCTTCGAGGTCGAGGCATCCTCGCTGCGTCCAGCGCACGCCAAGGTCTCGGTCACGCTGCCCGAGGGTCGCGTCGGCACAGGCTCGTTCATCGGGGACGGACCGATCGACGCCGTGTTCCAGGCCATCAACGCCGCTACCGGCGTCGCCGCGAAGCTCAGCGAGTTCACGATCGGCGCCGTCACCGAGGGCCAGGACGCGCTCGGCGAGGTCTCCGTCGTGCTCGGGATCGAAGGGTTCACTGGGGCCGGGCAGGGCGTCTCCACGGACATCATCGACGCCGCCGCGCGAGCATACGTGCGCGCCCTGTCGGTCGCTGTCGCGCGCTCGCAAGCTGACCAGGCGATCGGGCTGCCCGAGGCTTCACCGGGGTGAAACCCCGATCAAGCCTTCAACTTGAGGACTCTGGAAGACTGCTCCCCGGAGAGTGATCAACGCGTGTCGGGCGACAGCTACATACCCGGTCGTCCGACGACATCGAGGTGTCGGCGGTTCGAGTCCGCCTCTCGCCATCGCCGGATCGGGGCTCCCGAGTGCCCCGCATGACTGGTATCCGTCGGGAGCTGCCTCGGTCTAGTACGCTCCGCGGGTGCTGCGGCAGGGGTCAGGTGAGCCACTAGTTCTGCTGCATGGCATTCTCTGCAGCGAGCGTATTTGGGGCAATGTTGTGGGGCTGCTCTCAGGCCAGCACGATGTGGTCGTCCCGACCATGTTGGGACACAATGGCGGTCAGCTCGCCAGCCGTAGACCGGCGAGCATCGAGCATCTCGTGGACGACCTCGAGCGACTGCTGGAAGAGTTGGGGATCGCAAAGGCGCATCTGGCGGGCAACTCTCTGGGCGGCTGGGTGGCGCTCGAGCTTGCCCGTCGCGGGCGGGCACTCACGGTCTGTGCGCTCTCTCCGGCGGGCGCGTGGGGCAGTGAACGCGACGGGCAGGTCGTCGCGACTCTCGAAAGGGCGGTGCGCGACACCCAGCGCTCGCGCCGGATCCTTCCGCTGGTTGCTCACTCCAGACACATCAGGCGTTTTGCCTTGCGCAACAGCTCCCTGCACGGGGAGCGAGTCAGCCCAACCGAGTTCCTGTCGCTCACCGACGATCTGATCGGCTGTCAGATCAGCGGCGATCTGTTCGCAAGCGACGCACGGCTTTCCCCTCTGGACACCATGCCATGCCCGATCACCCTGGCGTGGTCAGCCGAGGATCGCATCTTCCCGGTCGAGGCCTACCGCTCACGTGCGTGCGAGCTGATTCCGGGAGCGGACTTCATCGTGCTCGATGACGTCGGGCACATTCCGATGCTCGATGCCCCGCGACTGGTCGCCCAGACGATCCTCTCGAGCGCCGCGAGGGCCACCGGCACGCTTTAGCGGCTATTACCGAGATCCTTCGAGCAGGCAGTCAACTACTGCGCCTAGAAAACCGCAGAATCAATCATCTGACATGGAGCAAAAAATCAAGGACCTGCGCGCGGGTTGGTGTTGAGCGTCTCGAGCGTCGGGTGGCAGGCGTCCCGGGGCAGCGACGGTGGATCAGACTGACATTCGCGGGTTGTGTGCCGCGCTTGCACATCGCAATTACTAGGAGGACGTCGATGCCGGACACCACTTGCCACATGTCGATCTCGCTCGATGGCTTCGTCGCGGGGCCGGATCAGGGCCGGGAGAATCCGCTGGGGAAGCGCGGCAGGGAGGTCCATAGCTGGCACCTCGGCGATGAGCGCGCGAACGACGCCGACGCGACGGCAGAGGGCTGGCTCATGCGACCGCGTGGGGCCTACGTCATGGGCCGCAATATGTTCGGGCCGATCCGCGGCGAGTGGGATGAGGACTGGGATGGATGGTGGGGCTCCGAGCCGCCCTACCACGCGCCGGTCTTCGTGCTCACCCACCACGCTCGCGAGCCGATCGAGATGGAGGGCGGCACGAGTTTCCACTTCGTCACCCAGGGCTTCGAGGCCGCCTACGCGCAGGCGCGTGAGACGGCCGGCGAGGATGGCATCGACATCGCGGGCGGCGCTTCGACTGTCCGTCAGGCGCTTGTCGCCGGAGTGATCGACGAACTCACGCTCGACGTGGTCCCCGTCCTGTTCGGGTCCGGCGAGCGGCTGTTCGACGGAGTCGTGTCCCTCGGGTTCGAGCCGGTCGAGGTGCTCCACTCTCCGCTCGCCACGCACATCCGCTACCGGCGGGCGGGGTGAGGAGCCAATCTTCGGTCATGTTTGGGATCACGGCAGGCGCTCAAGTTCTGTGACGAGCGCCGGCTGAGCTTGGCGCGGCGTTTTATGGTCAGCGCGGCCGAGTCTCGCAATGCGCGGATTTCGCTACCCGGCAAACGTCGCGAAGGTCCAGTGGTTTCCGTCGGGGTCTGCCACAGTGAAATCGCGCGATGGATAGTCGGTTTGATTCCTGAGTGGGTGCACGATGGTGGCGCCGAGCTTGAGCGCTCGCTCCATCACAGCGTCAGGATCAGAGGTGACGACATGCAGCGAGCCGGTGCCTACTCGACAGGGCGTGCTGCGCTCGCCGGTGCTGGACAGCAACACGCGACCGCCCTCAGGCCAGTCCAATTGGCAGTGATGCACTAGCCCGTCCTCCTCTCCGGGGATCATCAGATCCTCGGAGAATCCGAGACCAAGCAGCCACTCGCGCAACACCAACGCGTGGTCGCTGACGACGCTCGCCCAAACGCTCGGCTGCCGGATTCCGCTGGTTCGGACGGTCATCACGAGTCGAAGCTTAACGTGACCGCCGGCGCCGCGGCGACGCCCGCTGCCAGACAACCCGCGCCAGCCCTCCGGCTGGACCCGTCTTCGTGCTCGGACGCGCCGACCGATGCCGCGGCTGGCTTGCTTTGCGCGGAAACCGGTGGCGGGTCGCCAGGTGACCGCCCAGCAAGCGCGACTCCTCAAGTCCTGCAGGGATTGAGACTCCAGGCTCGGGCTTTACGGCCGCGGGCTTGCGTATCAATCCGGTCGAGGTGATGATCGCCCCACCACCGAAAATCGAGGTGTCGGCGGTTTGAGTCCGCCTCTCGCCATTCACTCAGACGCCGCAGGATGATCTGCGTAGTCGAGCAGCGCGCGCTGTCTCGGCGCGCGCTGCTCGTTCTGTCGTCTCCACTAGCGGCGCCCGGGCCTCGCTGCACGCGACGCTCGCTGGCCTGGCTACTTGACGATCTTGATGATCCGCTCCATGCCAAGCACCGAGTGGCTGCGCCCGTCTTGGGTGTCCATGAAGCAAACCTCGACGTAGATGCCGGGCTTGGCTGTGATCGTCTCCTGCTGGAAGGCTTCGTGTGAGACCGGCCCGGCAAAACCCGCGGGTGGCCCTGAGATCAGCTTTCCAACCGCCTTTTCGTTGCCTGCCAGCAGGTCCTTGACGGCCTGCTTGGCGGCCTTCATGTTCTTGACGGGCGCCGCAATGTCCATGTGCACGAGGAAGCCTTCGTTTTCGAAACGGACGAGCTCGCCGTCGTGCAACGTGCTCGGTCCGCGGAAGGCGAACTCGATCGAGCGGATCGTGGCTTCAGGCGTCGGCAGCGCGGCGGGGGATGCGGCGGCGGTAACCGTGAAGAGCGCGTGCGCCTTCGACCCCTTGCCTTCCCCTCCTGGGACCACGGCGACGTACTGACCGGGTTGCAGGTACGTCTGGGCTTCGCTGCTGTGGCCGGGAGCCACTTCGGCGTCGAACACGATCGAGCCGTACTTGCTCGTCACGTTGGTGTCGCCGTGAGCCTTCTGAATGGCCGCTTCGACTTCGTCGAACGTGGCGCCGGGCTTTAGGAGAAACAGGATCACGCTTGCTTCCTTGACGCCCGTGGCGGTCGAAACGACGTTCACTGCGCCTGACTGCACGGCGCCCGTGACTGTGACTGAGGAATTGGTGATCGTCAGCGAAAGGGCGGGAAGCGTCGAGGTGGCCGCCGCGGAACCCGCGGCACTCGTGCTGCCAGCAGCCAGCAGAGCGCTCGCGGTTATTGCGAGCAAGGTGAGTCGCTTCATTGCATGACCTCCAGGGTCGGTTAGGAAAGAGGGAGGGGGTATCGACAAGAGGTAAGACAGCGGTCTTCGAGAGCGCGCCTCGATCTCCTCATAGCTGGCACGCGAGTAGAGGCCAGAAAGAACCTCATCCTAGTCCTCTGGGGCCGTGTACGACGGACGCTCCTCGGGCAGCCCGCGCCAAGGTGTGTTCGACGGGTCGCCCGAGATGAGAGTCCGTAGTACCCCTCGCTTATCGTCGATGGCTACCGCAACTCCGGGCTTGCGCGGCTTGAATTTGACTTAGGCTTGCTCGGCCCAACTATCGACCTGGGGTAAGAAGTTGGTGAGGCGCGCGTGCGTTTCCGGGCAGCAGCGCTTGCCTCTGCGGAGCCGTGCTCATGAGAGATCACTTACCTTTAGAGATTGCTTAACAAATTGCCCCTACGCTCCTGCGCATGAATAGCGAGATCATCGCAGCGCCGCGGCGGGCTGGAGTCGACTGGCGGCGCGCCGAGTTCATCCTCACGCTGCTTGCGTTCCTGGGTTTCATCGCGCTGCCCATCCGCATCACCACTATCTATAGCGGCCTGCCCGCGCACCCGCTGTTCGTGCATGTGCCGGTCATCCTGATCCCGACCACCATCGTCGCCGCGATCGTCTTCGTGATCAAGCCGCAGTGGCTCACGCGCTACGGGATCGCGCTGGCCCTGGTGTCGATCGTTGCCATGAGTTCCGTGTTCCTGGCCATGCAGGCCGGTGCCGCGCTGCGCAGCGCATTGAACCTGCAGGGCCAAGCCGCCAAACTGATCTCCGAACATTCGCAGGCCGCGCACATTCTTGCGATCGTCTATGTGCTGTTTACCGCCACGTTGATTGTCACCTTTGCGGCGCAGCGGATTTCCGGTGGGATGCCAACCGGACTGGGCATCCTCGACAGCCTACTATCACCCAGACTGATGCTCGCCGCGCTGCGCGTCGTGCTCGTGCTGCTGTCCATCGTCGCCGGCTACATGTGCTTCAGGACAGGCGATCTCGGCGCCAAAGCGGTGTGGGAGGGGCGCATCCAGGCCGCCCACGCCGCTGGCCCCGGCGGACCCGGTGAACCTAGGCTGGCGCCGCCGGCGGGCACCGGCACACCTTAGCCAAGGCCGACACCCCGACTGCAACCGGTAGCGGTGCGTTCGCTGATGCTCGCGTTTGGCTGCGTCTGGCAACGGACAGCTCGAGCTGCCGAGTGCTTGGCGTTTGTCGCTCGCCGTCCAACTCCCTCGTCATGGTTCTAGCTGCGACGCTCGCCGCGACGAGCACGCGCAGGGGCCGGCGCGCGGTCGCGCTCGACTAGCAGTGCGAAGGTGGGGCAGGCGCGGGCGGCACGGATCGCGTGCTCGACCTGCCGGTTCTCGAGCGGCGCGCCGTCGATGATTGGGTAGCCCCACTCGTCGAGCGTGATCCGCTCGGGTAGCAACTCGGCGCACATGCCGTGGGCCTCGCAGGCGATCGGGTTCACTCGCGCGCGATGGTTCATCGGCGTGCCCCGCGTGAGGCATCCTGGCTGACTGCTCGATGGGGCATCGGCATCTCCGGTGGGCGCGCGCAGCTATCGCAGGGACCGTGTTGGGCGTGGTCGGCGAACTCGGCCTCGAAGGTCTCCAGCGCGCTGAGGATCAGTTTGACGGCTCCGTCGGGGTGCCCGCAGGCGCCGCGCCGTGCCGTGAGCGAGGCGAGGCGCTCGATGCGCTGCCCTGCCCCGGCTTGAGCGATGCCACCGGCGATCTCCTGCACCGTCATGGCGAGGGCATCCAGGCCGTGTACGCACGGTCCGCACTGGCGGGTGCTCTGGCTCGCGAGCCAGCGGGCGAGGCGGCCTGTTTCGGCGGCGGGGCAGGCGTGCTCGGAGAGCAGCAGCACGACGCCGGCTCCAAGCGAGGCGCCATGAGCGACCAGGTGTTCATTCGAGAGGGCAACACCGCTCAGGAGATCGCCATCGACCCACGCGCCGGCGTAGCCGCCGACGAGCGCGCCCCGCACTCGTGTGGTCGTTCCGCCGGCGGCCTGGATCAGGGAGGACAGCGAGGAGCCGTGCTCGATCTCATACACGCCGGGGTGTGCGAGCGGGCCGGAGAGCGTCACCAGCATGGACCCCGGCTGGCTCGGGGGCCCGAGCTGGCGAAACCAGGAGGCTCCGTGCCGGGCGATCAGCGCGACGTGGGCAACGGTCTCGGCGTTGTTGATGAGCGTCGGGCGGCGCCTGACGCCCTGCTCGAAGGGCATCGGCGGCGTGAACGTTGGCTTGGCGAGCCCGCCATTGAGGTAGCTGACCAGGGCGGACTCTTGGCCCGCGACGTAGTTGGCGGGCACCGTTGCCACATGTAGGCTCGGCGAGCGCTCTGACCCGGCCGCGGCACGTTCCTCGATCGCGCGGGTAACACTCTCGATCCCGATGTCCGCCGACTCACAAGCGCACACGATCACCTCGTCCGCGCCGACGGCCTCGGCAGCGAGGATGCCCCCGTCGAGCACGAGATGGGGCAGAGTCTCCAGCAGCGTGCGGTCCTTGCGGCTCGCCGGCTCGCCCTCAGCAGCATTGACCACGACGATCGCACGCCCGCGCGCGCCGGCGACCGCGCGCATCTTGGTGGCTGTGGGGAATGCCGCCCCGCCGTGGCCGAGCAACCCAGAACGCTCGATCTGCTCGACGAGCATCGACGCCCGCTCGCGAGCGCGCCGCCGGCCGCGTCCGCCGCTTGCGGGCAAGGGGCCGTGGATCGCGACGTGATCCTCGAGCGAGAGAGCGCCGTGCGCCCGGATACCGGCGAGCAGCCGCGGCAACCCCAGGGCGCGCTGATAGGCGGTTGGGGTCAGCGGCTCGGCGGGCATCGGGTAGAGAGTGTTCATTTCCGCTGTCCGCTGGATTTGCCGGTCGCGTGGGCGTGCGGTAGCAGCGCGGTGGGTGTGCCCGAGCGGCGCGCCCATTCCGAGCCCAGCGGGCCGCTCGGCAGCCACAGCACGATGAACAGCGAGAACGCGCCGGCGCCGCCGAGGGCCGCGCCACGTAGTGCGACGTTCTCGCTCCAGCCAGTGATCACCCGCGTGATGGCGGCAGCGAGCACTGCCGCCATGCAGATGATGCTCAGCGCCAAAAGCCAGGTGGCGCTGGTGTCGCTGCCCGTGCCGAGGCCGTGCACGACCGCGATCGGCCAGCTCGCGTAGGTGAGCCAGTGCACCGCACGCCATGTTGCGAACCCCATCCGTGCGCGCAGCAGACTGGTGATGAGGACTGCGAGGATCAGGTCGAAGGCCACCGCGCCGAGCCCAAGCCAGAACGGCCGGTAGGAGCCAACGAACGGGACGAGCGCATCGACGATCGAGATCGACGCAAAGCTATCGAGCACCGACGTGAGGATGTGCGCCACCAAGAAGACCAGCGCCAGCAGTGAGACGTTGCGGTGCAGCGAGTCGATGACAAAGCGGGGCCAGCGAGGACTGCTCCAGCGCTTCACGTCGACCACGCCGAGGACGATCGTGAGCGTCAGCAGCAGCAGCGCGACCGCTCCCGTCGAGCGGGTCAGATACCAATAGGCGCTTGGCCCCACTGTGGCGAGTTGCGCGCTCATCCCGCGATCGCCGCTGATCCATCGAGCGCCTCCCGCGATGCGAGCGTGTTCGCGGTGGCCTCGCAGGGCCAGTTCCCGACGGCCACGACCGCGCCCTGTGAGTCCACGAGTCGCGCTGGCAGGCCCTGTCGCGCAAGCCACGCTGCGCCGGCCTGTGCTCTTACGAGCGTCGCTGTCGCGGCGATGTTCGCGTCGGTGCAGCTGGCCGCGGCGACGCTGACCGTGCGCCATGTGTACCGAACGGGCGCCCCGGTGCTCGGATCGATGATGTGGTGCATGGCCTGACCGGCGTGACTCCAACGCCGGACTGCCGTGCTCGACGTCGCCAGGCCGCCTGAGTGGATCGAGACCGTCTGTCCTGGTGCTGAGCAGTCGCTGCGGTGATCGTCGGTGACTCTGACCAGCCAGCCGTCCTCGGGCGCAGGGCCAGAGGTTGCGATGTCTCCCCCGAGGCTGACGAGCACACCGCAGCCGCCGGCCCCCTGTGCTGCTGCGGCAGCACGATCGGCGGCCCACGCCTTGGCGCTCGCGCCGAGGTCGAGCCTCACACCCGCTGGCATCAGCATCGAGCAGCTGGCCCGGTTGAGCGCGATTGTCCGCCATCCGCTGCGTACCCGCAGCGTGATCGCAGGCGCCGTTCGGGTCTGCGTACAGGGCGGATCGAGCAGACGCCAGTCGCGGTCATAGCCTGCGAGCTCGAGTGCCCGGCCCACTGTTGGATCGACGTCGCCCTCGGTCAGCTCCGCGGCACGCAGCGCGACCTCCAGGGCTTCGACAAGCAGCGGGCTGACCTGCGTTGGGCGGCCCGCCCGTGCGTTGACGCCGGACAGCTCGGAGTCGGCGCGGAAGCGGCTACAGGCCCGGTCGATCGTGGCCAGCTCCCGCTCGACTGCCCCGCGCGCGGCATCGAGCGCTCCGGGATCGATCACGCGCATAACGACGCTGGTGCCGAGCGCCTCCCACGCGCACGAGCCCAGGGCAGCGGGTATCGCGGTCGAGGGCATCTCAGGAGCCGCCGGACACGACTGGAGCCGATTCTTCCTGTGAAGGTGGCGGGGATTCCTGTGAAGGGGTCGTGGATTCCGGTGAGGATGAGGATTCGGTGGTGGCCTGCGGAGCTTGGGCGGGCGGCTGCAGCGAGTGTGTGGTTGTCGTGGAGGGCGCGGTGGTGTGTGCGCGTGATCGCTTCACCTTGCTGGCCGAAGTAGTCTTGGCGGTCTTGCCGGGGAAGGCGTGTGCAGCTGCCTCGGCGAAGACGCCCGCCAGGACGACGCTGCCGGCGATGAGCCAGCGATTGAGTCGATGAAGCTGACGCAGCGCCGCGTCGCGCGTGTGGGTTGTGTGAATTGGCATCTCGAATCAGTATTCGTGCGCATCTCTAGCAGGTGTCCGCTCGTGGCTAATTGCCTTGTAAGCAGTGTCTGGAGGGTCACTAAGGAGTGCATAACCAGCTGATGAGAAAGCTCATGTAATAAGCCCGATAGGGAAAACCGAGTGGCCGTCGACGCCTATCCTTGAACGATGGGAACGACCGAGGATGCCGTGCTCGCAGGCGGTGCCCCGGTAGGAGCGCTTGCCGCGGCTCGCGTGCTCGTGGTCGAGGACGAGGCGGGCATCGTGGATTTCGTGCGCCGCGGCCTGCAGGCCAAGGGCTTCACGGTGCAGGTCGCCCTCGACGGGATCGAGGGGGAGCGGTTGGCGTTGAGCGAGAGCTTCGATGCGATCGTGCTCGACCTGATGCTCCCGGGCCGCAGCGGCCTCGAAATCCTTGCCTCTGTACGCGGCGCGAAACCGAACGTGCCGGTGATCGTGTTGACCGCTCGCGGCGAGGTCGAGGATCGCGTCGCCGGGCTCGACGCCGGTGCCGTCGACTACCTGGTCAAGCCGTTCTCGATGGCGGAGCTCGTAGCGCGCGTGCGCGCGCAGCTGCGTGTCTTCGCACAGGCCTCGACGACGACGCTGAGCGGTGAGGGGATCGAGGCGAACTTGCTCACCCGCAAGGTTCATCGAAGCGGCAGAGCCGTGATCCTCTCGAGCACTGAGTTCGAGCTGCTGGCACTGCTGCTTCGCAATCACGGCAGAGTGCTTTCGCGCGAGCAGATCCTCAGCTCCGTGTGGGGCTACCAGCACGACCCGCAGACCAACGTCGTGGACGTCTATATCGGCTACCTGCGCCGCAAGCTCGGGCGACCCGACGATCCCGCTCCGATCTTTACGGTGCGTAGGGTCGGCTATCGCCTGGGTACCACGGGCTGACCATGCGCTCGCTTTGGGATCGGCTCGCCGACGTCGGCTTGCGCTGGCGCCTCGCGGGCTGGGTTGCAGTCGTGGTGCTCATCTGTCTTGGGATCGCGTTCGTGGCCGTCTACCGCGGCACCGGGACACAGGTCCGTCGCCAGATCGACACGGAGATCGCGGGCGACGCAAGTGGGTTCGCGCACAGCCTCGCGTTCGCGAACCCTCACTCCTATAGACAGGCCGCGCAAGACGCGAAGCGCTACGTTCGCGGCCAGCCGTTCAGCTCCAGCTCCACGTTGTTCTTTGCGTTCGTTCCAGGCGCACGAACGAGTACCAATGTCCCAGAGCTGTTCCAGCACGAGCCGCCCGACCAGGGTGAGACGGTGGCCGAACAGGACCAAGAGAACCGCCTCGCCGCACACTTGCTCACCGTGCCCGATGGCTACTCCACACTGCCCCTGCCCGACGTGGGGAGTCTGCGTCTGCTCAAGCGGACGGTCCGCCTCGCGGGAGTGCCGACCCCCTCCCACTCAGTCGTGCTTGGGGTCGGTGAGCCCCTCGCCCCGGTCGCCCGCGCGCAGAGGGGAGTGGCGCGCGCGTTCGTCCTCGCGGGCATCCTCGCGCTCGTCGGCGCGCTGCTCGGCGCCTACCTGATCGGCACTCGCATCTCGCATCCGCTGCGCCGGATGGCCGCCGTGGCGGCACGAGTGGACGCCGGGGACCTGCATCCACGCATTCACCGCCCCGACGCGCAAGGCCATGAGATACGTGTGCTGGCAGACGCCTTCAACCACATGCTCGACCGGCTGACCGAGGCGTTCGCCGGTCAGCGCGCGTTCGTCGCCGACGCCTCGCACGAGCTGCGCACGCCGTTGACCGTGATCCGCGGACAGCTCGAGGTGCTCTCAGCCCAAGAGAACCCCCCGCCCGAGGAGCTACGCCGAGTCGAGCGTCTCGTGCAGGGCGAGATCGCGCGCATCACCCGGCTGGTAGACGACCTGCTGCTGCTGGCAAAGACCGAGCAGGCCGAGTTCCTGCGCATCGAGCCGACCGACCTGCCGGCGTTCGTGGACGAGCTCTGGCACGCGAACATCCTGCTCGCAACCCGTCACTTCCAGCTCGAGCCAGTCCCGCCCGGCACGCTGCTCGCCGACCCCGACAGGCTCGCACAAGCCCTACGTAACCTGCTCGCCAACGCGATCGAGCACACCACCCCTGAGCGAGGGGTCGTGCTGATGCGAGTCCAGCGCGCCGGAGAGGACCGCATCCGCTTCGTCGTAGAAGACGATGGGCCGGGCATCCCAGCTGACGAGCGCGAGCGCGTCTTCGACCGTTTCCACCGCACCGACGAAGCGCGAGACCGCGCATCCGGGGGCACCGGCCTCGGGCTGGCGATCGTCGACGCGATCGCCAAAGCCCACAGCGGCAGCGCGAAGGCGAGCGCGGCACCAGCTGGAGGCACCCGCATGGAATTCGAGCTTCCCGGCTTCACGGCCGCGCAGCCCAGTAGGACCCCTGCACAGACGCGGGCACGTCCCACGAGCGCTCTCAGCGATGACGAACGAGCCAAGATCCCCCACTAGGATCTCCGTCGTCCGGGTTCCGGCCCGGAAGAGCGCAGCTTCGAGGACGCCTTCGGCGCGCTCACCGGCGTCTACCCGCCTGGCTACCTGGAGCAGCTCGACGCCGAAGATGAGCAACGTTGAGGTACGTCCTCGACGCCGACATCTTGATCGGCGCGCTCGACGGCTCTGACGCGCATCACCAGCAGTCACGCCGGCTGTTTGTCCTCTGGCGTGACCAGGACGACGCCTTGCTAGTGAGCGTGATCAACCTGTCCGAGGTCCTCGTAGCGCCGGCGGCAGACAAACAGCGCCTACGGGCAGCCCGCGAGGCGGTCGCCGCGCTCGGCGTGACAATCCACTCTCCCACGGAGGCGATCGGTGTGGACGCTTCACGTCTGAGAAGCCGCCATCCCATCAGCCTCCCCGACGGCTACCTGTTGGCTACGGCCAAGCACACGGGCGCCGCCGCCGTCTCCTTTGACCGAAAGGTCGTGCGAGCCGCCAAAGCGGAAGGCATCCCAACGAACGTGGGCGGCTCCTCGCGCTGATCGCGCTCCTCTCGGACTGCTCAGCGTGAGCGGGACTGGCGAGCCGACAGACATGCGGCGGTCCCGGTCCCAGAGATGGGCGTAGAATGACTGTCTTTAGGAGGAGGCTGCATGGATCAACAACAGAAACGTAGGGATCAAGTTGCTGGCGCCGCCAAATCACGCGGCTTGGCCCAGGAGCGTCGGGACGCGCAGGTCGCTGAGATAGCTGGCAAGCAAGCCCAGCTCAAGCGCGAGGCACAAGAGCGACGCGAGAAGAAGTCCAAACCTCGGTGACCAAACGAATGCGGGCCGCTCGTTTCCTTGTATACCGATCCCCGACTATGTGGTACTGCGGAGTTCTTGGCTGGCTCCGCAGAGTGCGCCAGCTGGGCATAGCTCGGCGGCCACCCTGCGGCGGGGATTACGGATCCCGGCGAGCGCAATCACACCTCCGCTGGCGACGAGCACGGCTGCGATTACGTCCGCAACACGGAAGGCATGCACAGACGCATCCTCGAAGGCCGCCCGTAGGAGGACCCGTTCGCCGGGAGGCACTCCAATGAGGCTGGGCGAGCCGAGCGGCTGTCGCTTGGCTCGGCTGATCGCCGCACGGCTGCCGGGATCGATCGCGGTCCGTCGTAGCGTCGCGTCGACGCGACTAGCAAACGTAATAGAGACGACGGCTCCCAGCACAGCGACCGCGAAGAGCTGCGCGACGCGTGAGAGGGTCGTATTCACCGCGGCGGCGACGCCTGCGTGATCCTCCTCCACTGCCCCTAGGACCGTGGCGGTCAACGGTGCGACAAGCATCGCGAGTCCCAACCCGAACACGAGCAGCGCCGGCAGGACGTCGCTGACGTAATCAGCGCGCTGATCGACACGCACCAGGAGCAAAAGGCCGCATCCAGCAACGAGCGCCCCGAGGCTTATCAGCACCCGCGAGCCGATGCGGTCGGCGAGTGCGCCGAAGCGGCGGGAGAGCACGATCATCAGCGAGGTGACCGGCAGCAGGGCAAGCCCTGCCTGAACGGGGCTGTAGCCGCTGACCTCCTGCAGAAACACAGGCAGTAGAAAGATCACACCCCCTAGCCCAAGGTAGGCAGTCAATGTCGCCACATTTCCGATCGTGAAGTTGCGCTCGCGAAACAGGCTCAACGGGAGCATCGGCGCGCGAGTTCGCGCCTCGTGCGCAATAAACACCATCGCTCCCAGGATCCCTGCCGCGAGCGAGCCGGCCACCAGGGTGCTCCATCCGCGCGTCGGCTCCTCGGTCACGGCGAACACCGAACCCGAGAGCGCGACCGCCGCCAAGAGGGCCCCGAGGAGGTCCAGACGCCCGCCGGTGCCCGCGCTCGCGCTCGCAGGCACGCCACGAGCAATCAGCGTCACGGTCGCGAGTACGAGTGGCGCGTTGAGCAGGAAGATCAAGCGCCACGAGCCGGCAGCGATCAACACTCCCCCGATGAACGGCCCGATAACCCCGACGATCGAGCTCAGCGCGGTCCATGTCCCAATCGCCCTGGCCCGCTCGTCTTCGGGAAACACGTGGACGATCACCGCCAATGCGCTAGGCGTCACCAGCGCCGCGCACACCCCCTGCAGCGACCGAAACACGCACAACTCGGGGATCGACGACGCGACCGCGCAAAAAGCCGACGTGAGGCCAAACCCGGCAACGCCAACCAAGAACACGCGCTTCTGACCGAATACGTCTCCAAGCGAGCCGCCGATCAACAACAGCGACCCGAGCGCCAGCAAGTACGCGTTCGTCACCCACTGCTGGCCCGCCAGACCACCACCAAGGTCGCCGCGAATCGCCGGCAAAGCGACACTGGTTACGGTCGCGTCGAGGAAGACGACGCTCGTGCCGAGCACGGCTGCGAGCAAGGTCAGCTGCTTCTCGCGCGATGTAGCTATCGGTCGAATGTCTATCAATGATCGGATTGCGCAGCCTTGCCTGGCCCAACCCTTGTCAATGGTGCCTGTTGATTCCCGGTGAGAGCACGGTCAGACCGGCCGCTATTGCCTGCTCGATGAGCTCCCCGTCGTAGGCGACCATCTCATCGGCGCCGACCCTGAGCGCGACAGCGAGGTGGATGGCATCGTTGGGGCGCAGTGGCCCGTGGGTGCCGGCCGCGAGCAGATCTCCCCGTGTGAGGTCGATCAGGCTGACCGAGTCGAGCACGGTCCCTACCGCCTCGAGGTCGACGTCTTGGGGGTGGCGCCCCGCGGCGCAGTGCATCTCGGTGTGCAGCAACCATGAGGAGACCAGCCGCCGATCGTCCCGCCCTGCCAGCTCCGCGGTCAGCGCCTCGGACTGCGGCTCGTCGAGGACGAGCTTCATCGCGGTCGAGGTGTCCAGGTAGCTGATCGTCACCAGCGGCCACGGATGTCGGCCACGATCTCCTGACTGTCAGCGGTGCTCTTGCGTCGAACGATCGACCGCAGGCTGGAGGTCGGGTTTCGAGCTACGCGAACCTGGCCTCGGGAGACAAGGTCCGCGAGCGGATCGGTGCCCGGTGGCACGATCAGCGCCGCGACTTGGCCGTTATTGGTGACGCGGATAGTCTCCCCAGCGGCGACATGACGCAGGATGTCACCGCTCTGATTGCGCATCTCGCGATGCGTGACGGTCCTCATGTCGCACAACGTAGCACGCTGTGCGACCTTTAGGATCGGCATGGTCATGGATGGGTTGCTCGAGCGAGAGATTGAGCGGTCGGCGCTGCACGAGGGGTGTGTCGCCGTTGGCGGTGGCGCTGGTCGGGTGATCGTGATCGTCGGCGAGGCGGGGATCGGGAAGACCGCTCTGCTGCACGAGGCGCGTCGTCTGGCAGGTGAGTCGGGCATGAGGGTTCTGCGAGCCTCGGGTGCCACGCTCGAGCGGGACTTCGGTTACGGGGTAGTGCGTCAGCTGCTCGAACGCGAGGTCCACTCGCTCGTCGCGGCCGACCGGGAGCGACTCTTCTTTGGTCCATCGGCGCCCGCGGCGGATGTTTTCGGCATCGCGCTGCGGGGCGACGGTGTAGCACGCGATACCGATCGCGCATTCTTGGTTCGTCACGCGCTGGTGTCGTTGGCTTGCGCATTGGCGCAGCGCGAGCCGCTGGCGTTGATGGTTGACGATCTGCAGTGGGTGGACGGCGCGTCGCTTCGCTGGCTGGCGCATCTGGCGAGGCGCGTCGAGGATGTGCCGCTGCTGCTGCTGACGGCACAGCGCAGCGGCGAGCCGTCCGCGTCGGATGAGGCGCTCGCCGAGCTGCGTGCGGTCGCCGGCGACCATGTGCTGCTGCCGGCGACATTGAGCGCACGGGCGGTGAGCGCGCTGGCAGTCGGCGAGCTGGGCGAGGCTGACGGCGAGTTCACGGCTCGCTGTCACCAGGCGACGGCGGGCAACCCGCTACTCGTTCGCGAGCTGCTGCGCGCCGCGCGCGAGGACGCCCTGGCCCCCACGCGCGAGTCGGCCGAGCGGCTGGAAACTCTGGCGGCGCAGCGCCTGGGCGATCGCGTCGTGCGGCGCCTGGCGCGCCTGAGCGGCGACGCGCGCGAGCTAGCCGGCGCGGTCGCCGTGTTGGGGAGCGGCGAGCTGTGGCACGCGGCCGCGCTCGCCGGGCTCGACGATCGCGAGGCGGAGGCGGCCGCCGACGAGCTGCACAGCGCCGGCCTGCTGGCCGGGGAGCTGCCGCTGCGCTTCGTGCACCCACTACTGGGCGCCGCCGTCGAGGCAGACCTATCGCCGGCGCGGCGCGCCAGCGCTCACCGCCGGGCGGCCGTGCTGCTGGATGCCAATCCCGCGCGCGCCGACGAGGCGATGGTGCACCTGCTGCGGGCCGACCCGGCCGCCGATCCATGGGCGGTGCAGCGGCTGTGCGCGGCCGCCACCCGCGCGCTCGACCGGGGCGCGCCGGACGCCGCCGTGGCGCTGCTGGAGCGAGCACTGGCGGAGCCGGCCGGCGATGCGCACGGGCACGTCGTGGCCCAGCTGGGGCGAGCGCACCGCCGACTCGGGCACAGCACGCGGGCGGTCGAGTACTTCGCCGAGGCGCAGGCCTGCTGTGCGAAGGGCGAGCGCGAATCGCTCGCACGCGAGCGCGCCTGGACGCTGGCCGAACTAGGCCGCTCCCAGGAGGGGGCGACGGTGCTCGAGGGGGCGATCTCCGAGCTCGAGGGCTCCGCGGACGACGTGCTTCAGGCTCGGCTGCGCCTGGAAGCGGACTTCTCCACGATCGCGCTCTCGGGCGACGCGCTGGCGGCCCAGGGGATCGAGCGGATCGAGCGCGCCGCCGCAGGGCTGACCGGCTCGAGTCCCGCTGAACGCGCGGTGCTCGCCGGCGCCGCTTACGCGCGCTACTGGACGGCCAGCGTGGACGCGGACACGTTCGCGGCCGACATCGAACCGCTGCTCTCCCGCGATAACGCGCTCGACGGCCTGACGCCCGGCAGCCTCACGCGCATCCAGCTCCTGCTGGCGGTCTTCCACGCCGACCGTGTGCGGCAGGCGACGGCGATGCTCGATCGGCAGATAGAGCACGAGCGCCGGCGCGGAGACATACCGCTGCTGGTCGGGTACCTGAACGCGCGGTCGCGGACGCTGGCGTTCCTCGGAGAGCTGCGCGAGGCCGAACAGGCGGCGCGCGAGGGCCTGGCCTATGACACCGTGTTCGAGCTGGGCCAGCCCTCGCTGCTCGCGTCGCTGATCACCCCCCTGGTCTGGATGGGTCGCATCGAGGAGGCCCAACAAGCGCTCGACGAGCGCGGGCCCGACGGTTCGATCGGGCCCGTCGGCACGTTTCACATCGCGCGCATGGAGCTGCGCTGCGCGCAGGGCCGCTACGCGGAGGCGGTGGCGGACGCCGAGGCGCTGATCGAACGACTCGCGGCCCGGCGCCACGCCGGTATCCACATGCTGGACGTAGCCGCGGCCACCTTCCTGGCGGCCGGCGATCATGTCCGCGCCGCGCAGGTGGCGCGCGACGGGCTCGAAGTCACGCGGCGCTGGGGGGCGCCGAGCACGATCGCCCCGCACCTGCGGGTGCTGGGACTGGCGACCCGCGAGGAGCAGCCACTGGCCGAAGCCGTCGCCCTCTTGGACGGAGGTCATCTGCAGCTCGAGCTAGCGCGCTGCCAGCTCGCTCTCGGCTCGCATCTGAGACGAACCCGGCGGCGCTCACAGGCACGCGAGCCGTTGCGGCAGGCGCTCGATCTGGCGCACCGCTGCGGCGCGGAGCCGCTTGTCCGAGACGCAAGGGCCGAGCTGAGAGCCTGCGGCGCGAGGCCGCGCTCCCCCGCTTTGAACGGGCCTGAGAGCCTCACGGCGAGCGAGCGGCGTGTCGCGGAGCTGGTCGCCGCGGGCAACTCAAACCCCCAGGTCGCTCAGACCCTGTTCGTCACGCGACCGACGGTCGAGGCGCACATGCGCAGCATCTTCCGCAAGCTCGAGATCACATCCCGCCACGAACTCGCGCCGCTGCTGGCAGCGGCAAAAGATCATTGAGCCTCAAAGATGCGGACCGCGTCGGCCGCGATGAGGATGTGAGCATGACGATCACGGCAACTCACAACACACCCAGCAGGCTGCCTGCCACCGGCGAGCGGCCCGAACCGCCGCAGACAGTCGTGGCTGCCTTCCAGGCCTCCGCCGAACGTGTACCCGATCGCGTTGCGCTGCGCACCACGGGCGGCTATAGCCTGACGTGGGCGCAGTACGCGCGGGCCGTCGAGCGAGCCGCTGGCGCTCTGGCGGGTATCGGCGTGCGCCACGGCGATCGCGTTGCGTTGCTCTCGCGCAACACCCCGCAGCTGGCGATCTGCGAGGTCGCCGCGCTGCATCTGGGCGCCGCCACGGTGGTGCTGTATGTGGCCTCGCCGGCCGCCACGATCGAGCACATCTTGAAGGACAGCGACCCACGGGCGCTGATAGTCGAGGGTGACCTCATGGCGCGCCTGGACGATGTCCAACAGAGCGTCCCGCACGTGATAACCCTCGACGGCGCAGCGCCGCTCGAGGATCTGCCGGCACCGCCGGACTTCTCCTTCCAGCGAGCCTGGCAGGCGGTGGCGCCCACTGACCTGCTCGCCATCGGCTACACGTCGGGCACGACCGGGCTGCCCAAGGGCGTCGAGTGGGAACACGCTCCGCTGATGAGATCGCTGGACCGATTCGACCTCGTGCACCCCGAGCCCGACGGGTGCCGCGATGTCTGCTTCGGTCCGTTCGCACACATGGGCGAGCGCGCGGTCGGGCACTGGCGCAGCCTCATGCGCGGATCGACGAGGACCATCTGCGCCGATCCAAGCGAACTGTCCGTCGCACTACTGGACGCGCGTCCGACGTTCCTATGGGGCTCGCCGCGCGTGTGGCAAGCATTGAAGATCGCGCTGGAGTCCACGCTCGCCGAGCACGAGCGCGATGTGCTCGACCGCGCCACCACACGCCTGCGCCGCCCGCAGCGCGATCCGGCTTCGTCGCCGCTCAGCGAGGAGGACCAGAACACACTCGCTGACCTACGCGCGCGGGTCGGGTTGGACCAGGTCGGACGTGCGCTCGTGGGCGCAGCTCCCTGCCCGCTGGCGATACAGGAGCACTACCACGCCCTCGAAGTGCCGTTCGGCGAGTTCTACGGAATGAGCGAGCTCGGCGTGCCGACCATGGGTGCGCTCGGCGTGTCGGACCTCGGCACCGTCGGCCGTCCGGCCCCGGGGTATGAGGTGAGTCTCGATCACGACGGCGAGGTGTTAGTCCGCACCGACAGTCGCGCGCGCGGGTACCGCAACCGGCCCGCCGAGACAGCCGAGACGTTCGGCCGCGACGGGCTCGTCCACAGCGGCGACATCGGCGCTCTCGACGAGCAGGGGCGGCTGCGGATCATCGACCGCAAGAAGGAGATCCTGATCGACGAGCACGGGCACAACACGGCCCCCGCGCCGATCGAGTCGGCACTCAAGAGCGCCTGCTCACTGATCGGCCACGCCTGCCTGGTGGGCGAGGGGCGGCCCTACCTCACGGCCCTGATCCTGCTCGAACCAGCTGAGCTCGCGTCAGATCCGCAAGCACTCGCCCAAGTGGCAGACGCGATCCAGCACCTGAACGCATCCAGCGACCCCCGCGAGCGCATCCAGCGACACACGGTTCTCGCGGCGCCCTGGCTTCCGGGCGAGGAGCTCACAGAGACGCTCAAGCTGCGCCGCAGGCGAATCGCCCAAAAGCACGCCGACGCGATCGAGGCGATGTACTAGGCGGCTTCGCCCGCCTCGCTCTGCCTGGCTGTAGCGCCTAGGATGTCGAGCCTGTGCACGTGTAGGCGATCATTCTGAGGAGACTCCATGCCTGGACCAGTGTTGTTCTGCTACGACGGGTCGGAGGGGTCGCGGGCGGCGATGGCCGCGGCGGCGGAGCTTGTCGCCCATCCGGTGCCTGCGGTCGTACTGACCGTCTGGCAGCCCGCGGCGGTGCTGTTGGCGCGGGCTGGGGGCTTCGGCGGCGGCTACTTGAGCGATGAGGAGCGCGTCGACGCGGGACAGGCGCAGTTGGCCGGCAACGCGGCTGAGGAGGGCGTGGAGCGTGCGCGTGGCCACGGCTATGACGCCAGCTCTCGCGTCGCGGAGGCCACCGAAGGCGCGGGACGCATGATCATCGAGATCGCCGACGAGCTCGACGCGCGGCTGATCGTATGCGGTCGGCGTGGGCTCGGCGCGGTCGCCTCTGCGCTGCTCGGCAGCGTCTCGCACGTGGTACTCGCGCACGCCGGTCGCCCTGTTCTGATCGCGCCGGAGCGCTGAGGAGGATCCATGACAGCACTGAAACGAGAGGCCACGATCAGATGGTTGGGTAACCCTCCGGATAGCGCTCCGCGCCTCACCGTAGGAAGCCATTCGATTGCGCCGTTACTGTCGCTTCACGTGGATCCCGATACCACGGATCCGCTGGCAACGTTGCCAGGCGAGCTGCTCGCCGGCGCGATCGGCAGTGTCTTCACTTGGCTGGTTGCCGAACAGCTCCTCCAGGAAGGCACCCAGGCTCGCGAGCTTGTCAGTTACGTAACGCTGACGCTCTCAGGTGACGCCGACGACTTCACGGATGCGGTGCTGAGCGGGGTTACCTGCCAGGTGTCGGGACGTGTAGCGGGCGTCGAGGAGACACATCTGGAGGTCGTGGCGCAAACGGCGATGACCCAGTGCATGGAGAGGCTGGGCATGCGCACCGAGGGGATCGATGTCACGGTCGAGGCTTCCCTAGAAGGCAGTTAGCCAAGGGCGTCTCAGCCATAGGCGTCAAGCCGTACCCGCTCTATATGCCATGGGCGACACCTATGACGATGCCTCGGCGAGGCTTGCAAATTGGCTTGGTTGTGCAGTTTGCGTCGCCGATCCAGGCGAGTGTGTACGTTGCAGGTATGAGTGACGGGACGCTCGCACGAAGCTACGGCAAGGTCTTCAACGAGGTTGCGGTCGAGTACGACCGTAGTCGCCCGGCCTACCCCGATGCGCTCGTCGACCAAGCATGCGAGGTGGCAGGCATCGGGGATGGCGACCGTGTGCTCGAGATCGGGTGCGGGACCGGTCAGCTAACGCGCAGTCTCCTCGCGCGAGGGCTGCGCGTGACCGCGCTCGAGCCGGGAGACCAACTGATCCGTATCGCCGAGGAGAACCTGAAAGATGCGGGCGCTGTGGAGTTCGTCCATGCGCGGCTCGAGGACATGCAGTTGCCCCGCGAGAGCTACGAGGCGGTGTTCTCGGCGTCCGCAATCCATTGGGTCGACCCCGATCTGAGCTGGCGGAAGATCGCCGACGCGCTCGCTCCCAACGGGACGCTCGCGCTAATCCAGTACTTCGGCCTTCAGGAGCAGCGCAGCGTCGACGATCAGGAGGCCCTGCTATCGGCCATGCGCAGGCACGCGCCGGAGATCGCCGCGACCTGGCCCACCTACCGCGACCTCGATTGCACGATTGCGGGCGTGCAGGAGCGCCGTCGGAACGTCGCGGATGTCTGGGGCTGGCTGGGGAGCTACGACATAGGACGTGACTACGCAGCCGATCTCTTCGAGGACCTACAGCTCGCAACCGTGCCAACCCTGATCGAGCACACCGCCGGCGAGCTCAACGCCCTGCTCGGCACGATGTCATTCTGGGCACGACTCTCACCCGACCAGCGCGACGCCCTCGCGAACGAGAATCACGCTCTCCACGAGCGCCTGGGGCGGCCAATCCGGGCGAGCACGGTCGCCGTACTACTCACGGCGCGACGCAGTGCTCCCGCGCCTCAACGTTGAGGACGAGGCGCGCGCTCCGGCGCCGGAGCGCTCCCGTCGCTCCGGCGTCTAAGCCTTGGCCTCTCGCTCCTGCGTGGTCGCCGACCTGCATCGCAAGGCTAGTCAGCGCTATTTGATGATAACGCCCTGTAGCGGTATCGAGCCATGGTATTCCCCATTTGTACCGTTAGATCCGCATCCTGTGGTCACTTCGTAGCTCATCCCTTTGAGTCTGAAGAAGAGGACGCTCGCATATTCGCCAAGGACGGTGTCGGTATTTTCCCATCCGAATTCAGACAGAGGCGTGTGTTCTTTGATCTTTATTTCGCAGTTGGTCGTTTTGAACCTGAGGCTGCATTCGAGGCCGAGAGTGCCTTCGGCGAATTCGACGAGGGGGAACGTTTCTTTCAGAGGTGAGCTTTTTAGCGTTAATGCGCAGCCGCTAGTTGACGTTTTTACTAGTTCACTGACGGAGGGGTGGTTATATATGCACGTCGTATATTTTTCCATTTTCAGGAGCAATTTTGGTGACGGTCCTGATTCTGGCGAATCAGTTAGTTCGAGTTTGCTGCATTCAATCCAATCTGAAGATCCAAGCTGGAAAGTTTGCGTGGTTTCGGAGTTGGCGGTCAGCACAAACGGCGTATCGCCATAGAATTCGTGGCCAAGTGCGGGGCTCACGGAAATCGCAGGCGTGCATAGAACCGCCGCGACCGCAGACGCTATAAATATTTTTCTCATCATGCCTCCTGTTTTCGCTGAGACGTTGCGTGGAGATAGGCGGTCTGAGAGGACAAGGCAAGCCACTTCATCAGTATACTCGAATTAGTCCGATAATAATGTCGATCGGGATAACCTCGAGCCCCGGAGCAATGCGTCGCCACGTCGCCGAGTCCTGCGCCCGTGTTCCCCACGCAAGGTGCTCCGGCCCTCACACCGCAATCGTCTCTCCAAGCCCGACCTCAATGACGCGCGGGCTCGCAGCAGCTACGCGCTCGAGCGCGTCGGGCACCGGCTCATAGACTCCGTCGAGCGCGTAGCCGCCGTAGTGAATCGGGACGAGGTGCTCGGCGCGCAGAAGCTCCGCGGCAAGCGCCGCCTGCTCGGGCTCCATTACCCCGGGCAAGGGGCTCGCCGGTTGCCGGTGCGGGAAGTTCAGGCGCGCGCCATTGATCGGCGCGAGCACTGCATCGGGCGCACCGAAGCGCTCGGCGATGCGCCACCACCAGCAGTGGAACATCGTGTCGCCGAGGTGCAACACGCGCTTGCCGCCGGCCTCGACGAGCCAGGAGACCTGGGGGTCGCCAGTGCCATCGACAGCGGGTAGCGCTGTGAGCGTGAATGGTCCGACGCGCGTGGTCGCCCACGGCGCTGTCGCGTGGCGCTGCAGGTCGGCTGCCTGCAGCTCGTGGTCTGCTTGTGCAATCCCGAGCTGCTCGAGACCAACTCCGCCATAGCCGCTGGGCTCGAGCATGGGCGCACCTGGCGCCAATGCGGCTTGGAGTGCAGCGGCGTCGGCGTGGTCGCGATGAAGGTGGGTGACCATGCCGGCCAGCGCCCCCGGCAGCGGTGCCACTACCTCCGGCGGGGAGCACTCACGCGCGCGCTTGCCCAGTGCGGCAAACACCGCCCCGGCGTCCTCTAGTGGATCGATGACCACGCGCTCATCCTCTGCCTCCACTTCGACGCCTGCCCAGCCCAGCCATCTGACGCGCATCTCCTGCCTCCTCGGTTGGGGCGCTATACAGCACGATCGTGCTGTTTAGGGTGGCAATATACAGGACGATCGTCCGTTATGTAAATTACTTCTACCGATGCCCCGTCGCTCCGCCGCACAGGTAGACACCGATCGTGCCCTTACGCTGCGCGCCGCCGTGGACCTGGCCTCGGTTGTCGGCCTGGAAGGCCTCACGATCGGCCGGCTCGCTGAGCAGCTGGGCATGAGTAAGAGCGGTCTTGCCGGGCGCTTCGACAGCAAGGAGCAACTACAGCTGGCCGCGCTCGACCTCGCGGTCGACATGTTCCGAGCCGCCGTGTACGAGCCCGCAGCCGTCGAGCCCGCCGGGCGCGCGCGGCTGCTCGCGATCTGCGACCGCTGGATCGACTACGTCGGCGAGCCGGCCTTTCCCGGCGGATGTTTTCTGACTACCGCCTCCGTCGAGTTCGACGCGCGTAGGGGCGCAGTCCATGACGCCGTAAAGCTCGCGCTCAGCCGCTGGCTGCGCGTGCTCGAGGCCGAGGCCGCGACCGCGGTGGCGGCTGGTGAGCTCCCGAGCGACACCGATCCCGCCGAGGTCGCGTTTGTGCTCAACGCGCTCGCCGTCGGCACCAACTGCGACTACCAGCTCCACCACAAAGCACGTGCCCTGGACCACGGGCGGCGGGCGATGGCCGCCGTGCTCAGGCAGCCGGCTACGTCGATTAGGGGCTGAGCAGGGTGCACAGGAGCTAGTTCCGTATTGCATAAAGCCGAGGGCGGGAGATGTCTCGATCATGTACCGAGGCCGCCTAGTCTGCTCCTAGCTCTTCTAAAGATCGGGACAATCCCAGATGTCTCTAATAGCGACAGCAGGACCCGATAGCCGCTAACTTCCCCATATGCAGGGCAAAGCAACAGCTACGAGTGCTCCCGCGGGCCCCTTCGTCGGGCGCTCGCAACAGCTGTATTGACATCCGTTCAGCGCCCTGGCAGGCTGTAACAGAGATAGCGAGAAGTTCCCCAATGATGAACGGATTAAAGGCCACACACCCGCGAGCTATATTCCTATCGTCCGTTTACGGAACAATCTACCGACGTCAGTAGTTTCCATGGCACCGCGACAGCCCTCGCGAAGTGGGGACCACTCGATAGCGCCCGATCCGAACCGCTCCGGCCGCGAGCTTGGCAAGCCCTCCTCCGAGCTGACCCACATTGCCTGGGTACCAAACAAGGAGTTGGCCTTGTCCGAGTGGTCATCCACGGGTCGTCGACTCGGCTCCATCGTACGGTGTAGCCAGTGGTGGCTAGGAGACTGGATTCGCTATGGGAACACCAAGTTCGGTGAACGCTATACGCGGGCTGCGATACTCACTGGGTACGACGTTCAAACCCTCACCAATATGGCTCACGTCGCCTCTCGCTTTGAGCTACACCGGCGGCGAGCGAACCTGTCTTGGAGTCACCACGCTGCGCTTGCCGCGCTGAATACCGAGGACCAAGACCGTTGGCTGGACCGCGCCATGGCAGACAAGCTGTCGGTTGCGGACCTGCGCTGTGAGCTTCGCAGCCATTCACGACCGGCCAAGCCAACTGCACAGCCAACAGCTGCACTCACCGGCTTCCAAGCCAAAATGGGTATGTCTACCTGTCCAAATTGCGGGGCGCCGCTTCCTATGACTGCTTTGGCGGCGCGCCCAAGTTAGCCCGTCACAGAATCGCATCAACACATCCAATCGGCCTGCGCTGTCGTGCTGGATTTAAATCTAGGGTTGGTGTATCACTTTCACCGGCCGCGTCTTGGACTCGAAGCGACGATGGTCTGGAGCAAGGCCTGAGCATTGCCGTAAACGGTTGGCCAAGCGACCACATGTAGGTGCCGCACCGGCGGCCGTTCCGCCAAGATGGTCGATGTCGCAGGCGAGTCCTGTCGCAATGCGAATCAAGCTAAAGGAGATCAAGAGCGTATGTCCAAAGCGACGGCAATTATGACGACTCACATAATGGTCCTCGTGATCGTTACGATGAGTTCAGCCCCGGCATTGGCAGTTACGTCGGGCTGGATAGTGAATGGAACCAACCTCAAAGGTACGGCGAAGGTCAGCTCGACCGCCGCGGTAATGAAAAAATTCGTATTTAAATTCAGTGGAATAACTGCGGAATGCACGGGCCAAAATGTAGTCCACGTAGGGGGAGAGATCGAAAGCCCCAATAAAGGATCTGCCTCCAGTATTGAATTCAATGGATGCACCACGGTAGCTGGAAGTAAATGTTTGCTCAGCAGCACCAAAATCAGTAGCCTGCCCGTCAAGGCGGAAGTCACCTTAGAAGGCTTGTTAGCAGTTAGGGCGACTGTAACTCCTAAAACGGGAACCTTGTTCACCACGCTCCTATTCACTGGTGCCACTTGCTCTATAGCAGAAGAAGTACAGTCAGTCACAGGTCAAATGTCGGAAACCGAACCCACGGGCAGAAAAGAAATGGCGAAGCAGGAAGTCATCGTGAAGGGCGGGGGCGGTATCGAAGTAAGCGGTAGCGCAGCGACAGTCGAAGGCTCAGCGTTAGTCTCACTGTCAAGTGGCCTGCCTTGGAGCTTCTTATAGTCAGAAGCAGGTTTGCGATGGGCGGTCGGCGCCGCTACCCAGCGGTGGCGATCGCCTGGCGTTGCAGGCATTCTGGTTGGTCTTCCCCGTGCGCGCCGCTACTCGACTGCGCTACCGAAGCCTAGCCGTACTGTGCCGGCTACGGGGTGCTCGATCGCAGGCCTTTTTTTGAGTTCTTCGGATGCCCATGCCAAGGTTACGAAAGTGCCGCGGAAAGCTCATCTGCTACGCGGCGGATACCTTGAGAGCATGTGACAAAGGGAGCGATGAGATGAATCAGGCCGTTGGCCGCCAGCCGACAATCAACGGCTCGCCATATGAGATTTGCCTTGTCAGCAGGGAGGAGATCGTGCTGGCCGCCAACGCAGGAGAGCTCGCAAGCGAGCTCTCCGAACCCGTCGGGTATGTACTTGCAACCACCGGCAAGCGGCTGCGGTCGGCGATTGTGCTGAGCTCCGCGCACGCAGGGCCCGATCCACACCACCAGGATGTCCGGACGGGGGCCATCGCAATTGAGCTCGGCCATTTGGCGACGCTAGCGCACGACGACATTCTCGATGACGGCACAGTGCGGCGTGGCACCGACACGGTCGGTGTCGCGTATGGGAGTCTGGCATCTGGGTATGTCGGTGGTGCTTTGGTTGTGCGCGCCTCTGAACTGATGGCTACCTTTGGCGAGGAGCCAATGCGTGTCTTTGCGCGCACCGCGGCTGAGATGTGCAGCGGGCAAATGGCTGAGTTCGAGGACAGTTTCGACACGACGCGATCGGTCGAGCGGTATTACCTGGCCATCGCCGGCAAGACGGCCAGTCTGTTTGAGGTGGCCGCCTGGCTCGGCGGCTGGCTTGCCGGCGCACCCACAGCGACCGTGAACAGCCTCGCACGCTTTGGACGGGAATTCGGAATGGCATTTCAAATAGCCGATGACATTCTCGACGTGCTCGCTCCTATCAGTGAGACGGGCAAGCTCCAGGCAAAGGACCTGCTCCAAGGCGTGTACAGCCTGCCGGTGATCTACGCACTGCAGACCGACCGCGAGCTTGGGGCAGCGCTTGAGCAACCTCTCACACAGGCTGATCTCCCCAAGCTGGTCGCCAGGATCAGGGCCAGCGGGGGAGTTGTGCTGGCCAGCCACGAGTGCTTCAGGCGAGCGAGACGCGCGCAAAGCATTGTGCATGAGGAGTTGGAGCCAGCTGTCGCCACGAGCCTCGCCGCTCTGGTAGAGCAGTCGATCGCTCCGATTACACGCCGCATGAAGCCAAAGCACGCCGATGCCGCTTGAGGAAACCGACACAGTAGTCGTCGGAGCCGGCCCAGCCGGGAGTGCGTGTGCGGCGATGCTGGCCGAGCGTGGGCACGCCGTAACGCTTATCGACCAGCACCATTTCCCTCGCGACAAGGCCTGTGGGGATGGCCTGAGCCCAACAGCGGTGGCAGCGCTTGGGCGCCTTGGCCTCGACATATTTCTCGCGAAGGCCCAAGTCATCGAGGGTTACCGCGTGGTGCTCGACCATAGGCGTGAGCGGATCATTCGCTACGCGCACGGGGCCCGCGGTCGGTGCGTGCCTCGTGCATTTCTTGATCAGGCGATCCTTAACGCCGCGCTCGCACGAGGTGCGCATTTTGTCAGAGGGCGAGCGCGAGCATTGGAGTTCGGCGAGGACCGCAAGGCGACAGTGCTAACTGCGTGTGGCGAGGGCAAGCAACTGAGGCTGGTGGCGCGGCAAGTCGTTGCGAGTGACGGCGCTACATCGGCGATGCGAGGGATCGTGCAGGCCGATGTACCGTCACAGGCTGTCCGAGCCTGGGGAATTCGCGGCTACTATGCGACTGAGCGCGCACTGGACGACTTCTTCGACGTCTACGTGCCGCTTGAAGTTCAGGGGACGAAGCTGCCCGGCTACGGCTGGGTCTTCCCCGTCGGGGAGCGTGTGGCGAACATCGGAGTTGGGTATTTCCGTCGCCGTGTCGCGGACGATTTCCCTAATCTCAACGTCGCACTGGATGCCTTCGTCGAGGAGCTCCGCCACCGTGAGCGGCGCCGCTTTGGGGATATCCAAAGTCTGGGGCGCCCAACCGGGTCACCGCTAGCCACCAATTTCCACGCAAAACGCAGCAGTTCTCAAATGCTGGTTTTCGCCGGCGACGCCGCTGGCACAACCGATCCATTTACGGGCGAGGGTATCGCCCCAGCCATCGAAAGTGGGATGCTGGCTGCCGATTGTATCCAAGCCTCGCATCTGCGTGGCGTTTCACTAGCCACATATGGACGCAAGTTGGCAGTGCGTATGCCACGCTGTGGGCAGGACTTCTCGAGTCTTGCTCGTCTTGCCACCCAACTGGAAGACGGAGCACATAGGCTCACCTCACGACTCTGGATGCTCGGTATACCCAATGCCGTTCTCGCCATAGCGTCGGACCCCGATCCAAGACCCGATCCCCATCGGACCGCCGTCGCCGCGCTCCTGCACGGTATGCCCGCGCCTGTCGCAGCAGGTATGGAGTCCGTCGAGCGCGAATTGCTCGAGGAAATAGCGACGAGCTTCCCGCTCGCGACCCCCGTGATTGCCCGTGAGACTCGCTCCCACGGGGGGCCGGTATATGCGGCCACGCTGATCTGTGCCGTGCACACTTTTGGCGGGGAGCCAGGGGAGGAGGCTGCACTGGGTGCCCAGGCGGCGGAGTACCTTGCGCCATTCCCGGTGCTCCTGGGCGGCATCAGCCATTGCCGGCGTGGGAAGCTGGAGAAGCTGAATGATGCGCTGGTGGTGCTGATCGCGGATTTCGCGATCAGCAAGTCAATCGCCGCCGTCTCGAGGATTGGCCCTGACGCGGCCCTGCAGTTGGCGCAGGCGGCTCGTCAGGTGTGCGAGGCCGGCATGATGACTGCCGCCGACCGCTATGACCTCCACCGCACGCAAGACCGCTACATCGACTCTGTCGAGCGGATGATCGGCAGTGTCTTTGCTTTTGCTGCGGGCTTGGGGGCAGAACTGGCAGGCGCTTCGCCATCGGCGGTGCGCTGCGCTCGCCGGTATGGCTGCGAACTCGGAGTGGCCTACCAAGCTTCCGAGGATCTAATCGAGCTCACCGCTCCCGTAGAAGGCCAATCTGACCTACTGGTCTCGCTACGACGGGGTGTCTACAGCCTGCCGGTATTGATAGCAGCGGGTCGCGACCGGAGGTTGCGCAAGCGTTTGACGGCAGGGGTTGGTTACTCGGAGATATCGGAGATAGTGCAGCGGATACGCCTCACGGGTGCGATGGACGATGTCCGCGGACTCGTGGACCAGCGTGTCGAGTCTGCGCGCGCTGCGCTGGCGGCGGCTCAGTGTGCGACGGTCAACGAGCTCACAGGACTGGCCGACTGGGTCGGTGCACGTACGGACCAGCTCCAGCGAGGCAGGGAGGAGGCAGCAGCCGGCGAGGTAAGCGGATCCGCTGCCAATGGGACTCCCGTCGACACCTTCGCCACGCTTCACAGTCCAGGCGAGGACAGCGCATGGCAGTGATAGGGACATTGGGCTTGCGAGCGCCCCGCCGTACTTTGCTCATTACAATGGTGCTTGCTGTAGTGGCTGTATTGATCGGATCCGGCACTCCCGATCACCTCTCCAATAACGAAGCCGACCTCTATAGTCGTGGCACGCAGAGCTTTGCGACGGCCGAGCTGATCAAAGCCAGGCTAGGCCCGCAGGCGCTCCCCGAACTGGCGGTGATGCTTCCGGTGCACAGCGCTAGTGGTGGGCTTGTGTTTGCCGCGATTCAAAAGGTGGCCGAACTCGTACCGCACCCGTTCTATTCACGCAACGGGAAAACCATTGTCGTGTTGGGCTACTTCCATTCAAAAGTCTCGCCCGCCACAGCTACTGCTCGTTTGGCCGGACAGCTGCAGCGCTATCCAGGAGTGCTCGTGGTGGGCCGGGCCCTTGTAGCCCGCGAGTTCACAGCCCAAGTCAAGCACGACGTGATCAAGGCCGAGAGTCTCGCGCTTCCGTTGCTGCTCTTGCTCTGCCTCTGCATCTTTCGCAGCGTCGTGGCATCGCTCCTACCGCTAGCCGCGGCGTGTCTCACCCTGGTGATCACGCTTCTACTCATGCGCCCAATCAACGCGATTCACCCGCTATCGATTCTGTCACTGAACCTGGTCACAGGCGCAGCAGTCGGACTGTCGATTGACTACAGCCTACTCCTGGTGTCGCGCTACCGAGAGGAGTTGCAACGTATCGCCGACCCGCGCAAGGCGGCCTACCGGACGGTTGCCACCGCGGGGCGCACTGTGGCGCTCAGTTCGGCGACGGTCGCGACCGCTTTCGCCACCATGCTTGTATTCCCGATCAACCTCGTCCAATCGATGGCCATTGGGGGGATGCTGGTTGCGGCGATCGCAGGGTTGGTGTCAGTAGTGGTGCTTCCAGCAGTCCTGTCACTGCTGGGCCACAAGGTCAACGCGATCGCCACGCGACGCTGGCGGCGGTCGGCCGAACGCACTGCGCGCCCCGAGGAGCAGGGAGCATGGTATCGGCTTGCGCGCTTTGTGATGCGCTACCCAATCGCCATCACTGTCGTCGCGACAGCCGGCCTATTGGCACTGGGTACACCTTCCTTTGGTGCGCGCCTGACTGGCCTGGATGCCAGCACGTTGCCAGCCAGCCCAAATACCACCGAGTTTCAGGCAAGGGTCAAGGGCGAATTCGACCGCTCATTGCTTGACGAAGTGGTGGTTGTCGCACGCGGGAGTGAACAGAGTATCAAGACGCTGGCATCGCGCTATCTGGCAAAACTGCCAGACGTAGCGTCCGGCGAAGTGCGGCATGTAGCAAACGATCTCTGGGTGTTCCATATAGCTACGCGGCAGCCACCGTTTTCGGCCGCTAGCAAGCGGCTGGTCGAGAAAATTCGCCGTCTCCCGCAGCGACTGTCAGTGACCGGGCCAACCGCCAACTATCTCGACACCGCGGCGACTCTAAAGGCACACGTGCCACTGGCATTTGCCTTGCTCATTCTTGTCACTGTCTCATTCCTCTTTGCCGCCACGCACTCGGTCATCCTGCCGGTCAAGGCCCTGGTGATGGATGCTCTCTCACTAGCGGCTGCCTTTGGGCTGTTGGTATTGGTCTTTCAAGATGGGCGCCTTGAAGGATTGCTCAGCTACCACAGCCAGGGCGCGCTCGCCTTGACTCAGCCAATCCTGCTCACGGCCGCCACGTTTGGCATCGTTACCGACTACGGCATCTTCTTGCTCACACGCATCAAGGAGGGCTGGGATTCTGGGCTGTCGAATCGTGAGGCTGTCGCGCTAGGTCTCGAGCGCACCGGTCGAATTGTCACAGCCGCGGCATTGCTCTTCTGTATTGCTGTTGGGGCGCTGGTCACCTCGAGAATCACGTTCGTCAAGGAAGGTGGGCTGGGGGTGGCAGCGGCCGTTGCTATCGATGCCTCGATTGTGCGGGCATTGCTGGTGCCGAGCTTGATGATTCTCTTGGGTCGATGGAACTGGTGGTGCCCGTCACCGCCGTGGCGGAGACGCTCACATCTACATGCTGGTGATCTCCCGGCCGAGGTTGCCGTCGAGCCCTCCGGCGGCATACATGGCAGCGGCAGCGGACGCAAAGGCTTGCCGAGATGAGAGGCCACGCGAACCATGTCGCTGCAGGCGGCAACGGTCATCACGTTGGTCTCTCAGAGGTGGTTGAGTTCCAGGCCACCGCGCGGGAGGCGGAGACGCTACTCGAGGAGATTGCTGCGAGGATCTCGGTGCGCGTGGGGTTGACGAGTATGGCACGGAGCGACCGATTGTGGTCGTGCCGGTCGATCTTTCAGGGAATCGTCGATCTCGAGTTTGCGGCAGAGTTGGGCTGCGTCCTAGCTGTCGGACCGGCCGGTGATACCAGCGACTCGCACTGCCGTACATACCAAGCCAATCGCCAGATATATTCTGTGGGTGACTGGCGGATCGTGGAATCCCACGAGCGGTGGCCGTCTCTCGCCAGCTTGATGCCCTTCACCGTGTCGGAGGCTGAACAAGTACGTAAGGATATGCCTTTGACCCAAAGCGTTGCGCAATTGTTTCCGGGCGCCCCGCTCAAAGACGTCACGGCAATCTTTACAATTCATCACCTGACGGATTTCCTTCCGCTAATCGAGACCGCGTTTGCACTCGGCCTCGATTGCGAGGACGTTACGGTTATTGACAAGGAATATTCCTACCGAGATGGAGAGCGGGTAGACGCGCACCTGCGCCTGGTCCACGGGGTAAGGGTCTATACCTACGCTTGCTTGGAAGAGGCGCTGAGTGCGCACCTCGCTCGGTCGGAAAGGCTCGGTAAGAGGGTTGTCGTCATGGACGACGGAGGCTATGTCCTACCGGTCGTCCTCACGCGCCTGCGAGCAAAAAGCGGCTGCATCGCCGGGGTGGTCGAGCAGACTATGTCCGGTATCCAGAAGCTCGCCGGTCACTATCTGCCGATGCCGCTGTTCTCCGTGGCGCAGAGTCAGGTCAAGGCGACTGTCGAGTCCTTTGGCGTTGCAGACGCGGCTGTTCGCAATGCCTTGACGCTACTACCGCAAGAGAAGTTCGAGGGTAGGCGTGCGATGGTCATTGGTTATGGCCGGATCGGCGAGGAGATCTCAAACATACTCCGCGCCCGACGGATGCAGGTCGCCGTCTATGACGAGGACATCGTCAGGCTGGTTACAGCTCATGAGCGGGGGTACGCGACGGACCGCGATCTCGGAAGGCTGCTGTCCGGGTGGCGCCCCCTGGTGGTGTTCGGTTGTACGGGTGCGGGTGCCTTGACAGAGGAGCATTTCTCGCTATTGGAGTGGGATTGCTATCTGATCAGTACGACCTCGCGCGATCGCGAGTTCGCGTTGCCGGCGCTAGCAAGGCTGGCATCATGCATCGAGCGACTCGGGCACGTGGGCACCCGCTACACGCTCCGCAGCGGCGCCGAAGTGCTGGTCCTAGCGCATGGTCTCCCGATTAATTTTCACCACGCGCAAAGCCTGGCAAATCGAGCTATAGACCTGGTGCTAGCGAGCGTACTCGTCGGGGGGTGCGTGCTCGCATCGGAAGAACCTGGACTGGTCGCCGGCGTAGACGTCGAGGTGACCAACAAAATCTTGAGAGAGACGCGACTGTTGGAGACCTACTATGACATGTGGCATCATAGCTGAACACCTGTCTGGGTGCGTACCAATGGCGGGCCAGCCGCCGGTACTTCATCTGCGGTTGGGTCGGGAGCTTTGCGAGAGCCGACTGCGCCGGGGGGTTACGATGCCGACGTCGGCGCGCTTGTTCGATCGTGAGCCATGCGTGGCGGGCGAGTCGCTGGTTGTACTCCCGCATCTTGTGGTCATACAAGGAAACGTGAGACCTTGCGACGTCATCGTGTGGGAGGTGCTGCCACACTCCACCCTAGCCGAGTTGGGGCAGCCAGACTATCAGCTTGCTATCTGGAGATATCGGCTGCAGGCGCTTGTCGCTCTGAAGCGTGCCCTACGGGCGGGTGTGTTGGCAAAAGTGTCCCCGGATGTGAACGCGGATTTGCAGCATGCTCTTCGCGAACGTTATCTGTCGTTCCTGTTCGTGCTCGAGCATCGGGCACTTGTCGAAGAAGGAATGGCCGCATTGATCGGTGGCAAACAACCATGAGGCTGCAACGGACAGTGCCAGGCATGAAGCGGAGATTGCTTCGCGTCGAGGGGGCTTGGTGGATGATGCGAATGAATATTTGGATGCCAATCATGGTTCCCGGTGGTTGGTTGGCGGCAAGGCACCCAGCGAGTGACTGGAAGCTGCTGGCGGCGGCCGTTGCAACGGCACTTGCCGGTGGCCTGGCGGTCGTGATCAATGACATCCTGGACCGCAAGAAGGATGCCGTAACTGCGCCGGAGTTGCCGCTGCCCAGCGGTGTTGTCACGCTACCGCTCGCCCTGCTCACAGCGGCCACACTTGCGGTCTGCATCGTCGGATTCTGGCGCATCGCGAGCGTGTCCTGGGTAGCGTGGGCCTACGTTCTGGGGGTAGCCGCACTTGGCGGGGCGCTGGTAGTCGCTTACTCATTTGCCAAGCCGTATGGCATCGTCGCGCCGGCCGTTGCTGGTTGCGCCTATGCCACGATTCCCGCCTGTGCCTGGTTGGCCACCGGCGGTGGCCGGGGGGCATATCCGGTCATCCTAGCCCTGCTCTACGCGATGCTTATCGGTGCTGGAGGCACGATCCATGCGGCCTTGCGTGACGTGGAGACCGATGCCGAGGTTGGGAATTGGACGGTGGCGGTGCGACTGGGCCCCGAGCGTACCCTGCGCCTTGGGTCGATTTTGTATGGCAGTGCCACCATGTGTGTGCTGGTGGTTGCTCTCACTGGAGGACACCCCGACAGCAGGGTGCCTCTAGTCGCGCTCGCCGCCCTTGGGATCGTGTCAGCGCATACCTACGCCGCGCGACTGCAGTTGCGCTCGGGCACTCTAGGGCGTGCTGGTCGAGCGAAGGCTATGCGCCCTGCCACCCTCTCACGCCTAGGAAGTCACCTGGCTTTGATAGCCGAGGGTTCGGTGCCGATCGCGGCAGTAGTGGGCTGCGCATCGGCGGTCTTGCTGGTGGCTCAGATATTTGGCTATAGACGCAGGATTTTTCAAGGTGGTTTGCGTCATTCGCTGGAACGTGCCGTGGCTCGGGACAGGCAGTGAATGCTAGGATCGCGATCGTGGGTATAAAACGAGACGCCTACTCAAGTTATCCACTGAGCGTTGGCGGCATTATGCATGTCGGTGTCAACGCAACGGGTGTGCTCGAGGAGACCCGCCGTTTCTACGAGGAGATACTGGGGCTACGGCCGTTGTCAAGACCTGCCATTCCGCAGATACCCGGATATTGGTTTCGTGCCGGTGACAGCCAACTCCATCTGGTGGGCACTCGCGACAAGCCGGCCGAGGTCGGTCCAAAGGGGCATCATTTCTGCTTGGCAGTGGATGACATCGAGACTGCGACCGCTTGGCTTACGGCGAGTAGAGTGCCTTGGGTCGAGCGTGGAAGCCTTGATGTGAGACAGATCTGGCTCGCGGACCCTGCCGGTGGAGCAGTCGAGCTCCAGCAGCAGGATGGACAAGCCATGAAGCTCATGAGATGAGGCCCAGCAGTCACAGGCTCGATGTGAACTTTGGTCGTATTGCCGATGGCTACTCGCAGTACCGGGGGGGATTCCCACTGGCGCTCTTCGATCGGATCGAGAGCCACTATGGGGCGACTCTGGCAGGGCAATACGTACTGGATATGGGGTGCGGGACAGGAGCGCTCGCGAACGAGCTTGCGGCCAGGCACAGCTACGTCACCGCCATCGACCTGTCCGAGAACATGATTGCACAGGCCTCCAGGCGCGCTGAACGCGAGGGCGTGACAGTGATGTATCGCTGTGCGAGCGCCGAGGCGACAGGCTTGCGGCAAGAGAGCTTTGACTTGGTGACAGCGGGTCGTTGTTGGCACTGGTTTGATCGGCCGAAGGTCGCCGCCGAGGCCCGCCGCGTATTGCGGAAGCGGGGAATGCTTGTGATATGTCATTTTGATCGCGTACGCGGAGCGGACGGTGACCTGGTTGCGGCGACCCAGGCGCTCGTGGAGCGCCATAACCCTGCGTGGGCGCAGGCGCCGCCGCAGCGATTCGGTCTGGGAGTCGGTATCTACGCTCAATGGCTTGGAGATATGAGAGAGGCAGGCTTTGGCGATCTCGAGACATTCTCCTTCGACGTAACCGTGTCTTACACCCACGAGACCTGGCGCGGTCGGGTGCGCTCGAGTGGGGGCGTTGGAGGGAGCCTTGGTCCCGAGGCAGTAGCACGCCTGGACGAGGAGCTCGGCGAGTTGTTGAGTGCCCGGTTCTCACACGAGCCGGTAGCAGTGACACAGCGAGTGTTTTGTGCGATGGGCCGCCGTCCTGGGTAGTTGGTGACTACGGGCTCCGGCGAGGCGATAGATGTTGCGCGAGAAAGTGCGCCTGGTCCAAGGCCGCACGCTGGAAGACTTCGCCGAGGTATATGCCGAAGCGGTCGGCTGGGTATTGCATGAGCTCGACGTGTGGGCTGCGTTGCGCTGCAAGGATCGCGCGCTCGGTGAGCTTAGGATTGCCGTGTGTGCCGATGCATACCAGCACGGGACAACGCACCTGACGAAGCAAGCGGGAGGGCGCGTAGCGGGTGAGTCGGAGCCCGACGCGGGGGGTGTAGCGATTGTCTAGTGCGAAGTTCATACCAGACAAGGAGGTGAAATGGTGCTCAGCGCCCGCGACAGTCAGTGCCGCGAGTGATCCCGGGGGCCCATAAATAGGTACGTAATAGGGCGGTCGCCCAGTAAACCCGCGAAGCTGGTCGCGTAGCGCAGCGGCGGTAAGACGCAGCGCCAGGCGTGCGCCGCTCGCACGAGCGGCCTGCCAGCCGCCGCTAAAGGGCATCTGCGCGACGACCGCGGCGATCCCTTCGTCCTGGGCCGCGATTGCCAGCACGTGGCCACCGCTGAGCGACGTGCCCCAAAGCGCGACGCGCGTTGCGTCGATGAATGGTAGTTTGCGGGCGTAGGCAACCGCTGCACGCCAATCGGCCAGTTGCAAGTCGATGTCGAGCAGTTGGCGGGGGCTGCCCTCGCTATCGCCGAAGTGACGGTAGTCGAATGCGAGCACGCATAGACCGGCGGTGGCGAATCGCTCGGCGTAAGCGTGGAGGCGAAATCTGCGCACACAGCCGAAGCCGTCTGCGAGTACGACGCAGGCTGCGCTGGATGCATCATGCGGCACATACAGCCACGCCGCGCAGCGCATCCCGTCACAATCAAATGTCACCTCGCTGCGCATGGATCAGAGTGCCGCGGGATGCTCACGGGCCCGGTCCCACCGTGCCTCGACGATTACCTGGCAGCCGCGTGCCGGAGCAAAGACGATTGCGCGGCGGCGAACGGCTTCGGTGTGACGGAAGCGTGACCGCAAGCGCACACGCCCAAAGACACGTTTGAGCATGACACGCATCTGCAGGCGGGCGAAGCTTGCGCCGAGACAACGCCGGGTACCCCCGCCGAAGGGAAACCATGTCTGTGGTGCCGGTGTCTGGCCGAGGAAGCGCTCCGGTTCGAAGGCCTCTGGGCGATCGTAGATCTCGGGGTGCCTATGCAGGAGATACGCGCACAGCATCACGCGCGTGCCCGCCGGCAGGTCGTGGCCTTGCACGGTCATCGGGGATGTCAATGCGCGCTGTATCAGGGGCAGGGGTGGGCGGAGGCGCAGTGACTCGCTGACGACGGCGTCGATGTATTGTCCGCTCGATTGCTCATTGTGGGCTTCGCTCACTACACGCGCGAGCGCGACCGGTGTATGCAGGAGATAGTCAAAGGTCCACGCGAGCGCGGTGGCGGTGGTCTCGTGGCCGGCCAGGAGTAGTGTGACCAGTTGATCGCATAGTTCTGCGTCAGACAAGGGGAAATCCTCATCATCGCTAGCTGCGAGGAGACACGAAAGTACGTCGGTTCGCTCTGCGATGGTTCGATCGGCGCGGCGGCGTGCGAATTCCTCCGAGAGCACAGCATCTGCCGCGGACCGTCTACGCGCGGGTAGCGCGTGCAGATCGAGGAGACCGATGGATCGGGGCAGCCCCATGGCAAACGCCGGTGCAGGGTTGGCGACCAGCGTGAGCAGACGATGGATATGGTGGCCGATGGTCTCGCGGTTCGCCGGATCGTCGAGTCCGAATACGGCGCTGAGGATGACCTCGAGCATGACCGCCTGCATGCGTGAGCGCAGCGCAAGCGGCTTACCCAACGGCCACCCCTCGAGCTCACGATCAGTAGCTGTGCTGGTGATCTCGGCGCACCGCTCGAGCTGGCTGGCGCGCAGTGACGAGGAAATCAGCCTACGCTGACGCAGGTGCTCGGCTCCATCCGCGAGCAGAATCGAGTTACTGCCAAATACCGGCTCGATTGACTCACGCGGCGCCCCCGTTTGGGAGAGGCTGGGGTCGCAAAAAATGGCCGCGACTGCCTCTGGGTCGCTGATGATGACTGCGGTTCGTATGTGACCGCCGACACCCAGGCGCAAGGTGAAGACCTCGCCGTAGCGACCGGCACATTCCCGTATGAACTGCGTCGGCCTGAGTGTCCAATGGAGCATCTGCAGCAGCGCGGGGGCGGCTGGCCCGGGCGGCAGTGACGCGCTGGCTGAGGGTTTGTGCCAAGCGGATGCCGTGGGCGTCATCGGCGCAATGGCTCGAGTGCCAGCTGAAAGGTGCTTGGAAGAGCGATGAGCGGATACAGACAGGTAGGCAGTACGACCCACCGTGCGCGCCGAGCGACGGCATCGGTAATTCCACGTGCTGCGCGCTCGGCGGTGATCTTTGGCGCCCATCGGCTAAGCGACCTCCACGTGGGTGGACTATCCGTACTCGTCTCTCGCAGGAGATCGGTATCTACTCGGCCAAAGTACGCACAGCCGACGGCTATTCCATGACTACGCAGCTCGAGGCGCATGACATTGGCGAGCGCATGAATGCCAGCCTTGGCCGCTGAATAGGCACCGAGCATGGGAAGGTGCAGAGTTGCCGCCAGCGAGGCGACACTCAACATGTAGCCGCCGGTTTGGGCGACGTATGGAATCGATGGGCGCAGGGTGTGCCAGACCCCGAGTAGATCCACTTCGAGCACGCGCCGGAAATCCGCGGAGGCGATCACGTCGGTCCTCGCGTGGACATGAATTCCAGCGTTTGCGATCACCACGTCCAATCCGCCGAGCCGCTCGGCCGCAGTGTCGACTGCTACTCGGGTCTGGTGCTCATCGACGACATCGCAATGCAGCGGCAGGCCATTGAGTTCACGCGCGAGCATCTCCACACCTGGGCGCTCGAGATCGAGAAGTGCGAGATGCGCTCCGGCGCTGCTCAGCCTACGCGCGGTGGCTTCGCCGATGCCACGTGCGGCGCCCGTAATCAGAATGCGTCGCCCTGCCATTGTGCTTATCAAATCTCCCATCTCGTCGGCCCCTTAGTTGTTGGTTGTGCGGCGCTGTGCGACGAGGCCGGCCGCAGTCACAGCCAAACCGGCGAACCCCAAAGCTGCGGCGAATGCCGGGATCAGACGCGACGTCTGCCAGCCACCGAGCATCAGCGCACGCAGTCCCTCGAGTACGTAGGTCGTTGGGTTCAGGCGTGCGATTGGTTGCAGCCAGCCCTCGAGGTCTTCGCGTGGCAGCAAGACTGGGGCGAAAAAGAAGAGCATGGAGAACGAGCAGACGTCGAGCAGGCGCGTGATCTCGACGTCACCTGTCAGCATCGCGGTCGCCGTCATGTAGCCAGTGACGCCCATGCCCCAAAGAGCGGATAGCGACAGGATTCCGGCTATGCCTAGCGCGCCGGTTTTGGGGGTTGCGCCAAGGACGGCGCCAACGGTGAGCACTGCCGCCGCTTGTGTCACTGCGTAGCCGGCTCCGACGAGCATCGGCGCTAGTACGATCGCGACACGCGAAACGGGAGTTGTCAGCAGTCGATCGAGGTAGCCGTCCTCGATGTCGCGGGCCAGCATGTACCCACCGGTAGCACTTGCGAAAGTCGCAATCAGTACTCCAGAGGGGACAATGAACGCTAGATAGTGCCCGCCTACGGCGCGCGAAACCGCTGCTGAGCCCCCGAGTGCACCACTGTAAGCCACCACGAAGCCCGTTCCGAAGATGAGCTTCATCGCCATCAAGGTTGGACTTGCGCGCAGGTCATCGATCAGTCGAAGGGCCAATGTGCTCACCTGTTGCACTAGTCCAGGAGATCTGTTCACGGGAGCGCCTTCAACGTCATAGCTGCCGCTCGGCCGTCACGGGTGGATGTTGCTCGCTGGTGAGTTGATTGAAGATGCTTTCGAGCGTCGGCTCCACTATTGAAATGGTGTTGATGTCAACCTCATGCGCGGCGAGCAGTCGAATCACGTCGAGAGCGTCGCGCTCGCCCACGAGCGCGAGCTTGGCCTCGCTTCCGTTGGATAGTTCGCCGCGACCTACCAGTTCGAGAGCGCGTTGAGCCTCGCGCCGGTTCATGAAGGAAAGCGTCACGGTGCGCGAGCCGAGCTCTCGCTTGAGATCCTCGGTGTGACGGTGAGCTACAAGTGTGCCCCGAGAGATGATCGCGACTCTATGTGCATTGGCTTCAGCCTCATGCAGATCATGAGTCGTGAACAGGAGCGTTGTGCCTGCGGCGAGCTGCGCTCTGAGCTCCGTCCAAACTATCTGGCGCGACCGTGTGTCGAGCCCTGTCGTGGGCTCATCGAGCAGCGCGACGAGCGGATGATGGATGAGTGCCAATGCGATGTGCAGACGCTGGCGTTGCCCGCCGGAGTAAGTTGAGATGGAGCGATCCGCAATGGCTCCGAGGTCAAAGCGCTCGATCACTTCGGCTACTCGACTACGGGTATCGCTCGCTGACATTCCGTGCAGCCGGGCGTGGTGGTGTAGGAGGCGTCGTGCCGTCTGGCGCCGGGGCAAGCCTGCTATCTGCAGCGCCACCCCCAGGCACCGCCGCGCTGCATCCGGCCGTTGGACGACATCGGCGCCCGCGACTAAGACCAGGCCAGCGTCGGGTTTCAAAAGGGTAGCGATGATGCTGACCGTCGTGGACTTACCGGCACCATTTGCTCCAAGCAGTACGAGTGCCTCGCCGGCGGCTATCTCGAAAGAAAGGTCACACACGGCGCTGATCGAGTTGCAGGCGACCCGATATCGCTTGTGAAGCTGCTCGACCACAACGATTGGCGTATCCCGCATGCCTGCAAATGGTCTCATCCACCCGATCTCCCGCCAAATTCTCCTAGCCAGTGCATAGGAGGCCGCTGCGCGGTAGCGTTTGCATGATGGATCGATCGCGCCGTGCGAGGTGAGCGAGTAATGCCCGACGCCCCCGATTGCATCGAGGCCACGCTGCGCGAGGTCGTCGAGGCGCTGGCCCCGATCGAGCGTACGCCTTGCTCCCCCGGGGAGCGCCGTGCCGCCGAATGGCTGGCTGAGCGCTTGCGTGCGGTCAACGGTGTCCAGACGGCACTGGAGGACGAGCCCTCGTGGGGCATCTTCCAGCCCACGCTGACGGGGCTCGGCGCCTGCGGCGTGCTCGCCGCCGCGCTCGTCCTGCGTGGCCGGCGGGCGAGTGGTGCCGCGCTCGCCGCCGCGACGCTTGCGGGCATACTCGACGAGGCCGACAACGGGCCGCGTGTCCTGCGCCGCCTGGTGCGACGCCGGCGCACGACCGTGAACGTCGTCGCGCGTACCGGCGATCACGAGGCGCTCGACACGCTCGTGGTGCTCGCCCACCACGACGCGCCCAAGACCGGGCGCCTCTTCGACCAGACGTTGCAGCGGCGCCTCTACGAGCTCGCGCCGCAGGTGATCGAGCGCTTCAAGACGCCGCCACCGCAATGGTGGCTCGGTCTCTCCGGCCCGCTTGCGACGTGTGCTGGCGCGCTGACTGGCCGGCGTGGTCCGGCTCGCGCGGGGCTACTGATCGGCGTGCTCGGCACGGCGCTCCTGGCCGATATGTGGCGTAGCCCGACGGTCGCGGGAGCAAACGACAACCTCTCCGGTGTCGCGGCGCTGGTCGCGCTCGCCGAGCTACTCGCCGAGGAGCCCGCGCCTGGGCTGCGCGTGCTGCTCGTCTCCTGCGGTGCCGAGGAGACCCTGCAGGATGGGATCCGCGCCTTCATGCGGACCCACCGGGATGAGCTGACGCCGGGGCGCACGTGGTTTGTGAACCTCGACACCGTCGGCTCGCCGCACCTGGTCCTGCTAGAGGCCGAGGGTCCGGTGCGCATGGAGTACTACGCTGGCCCCTGGTTGCGCGACCTGGTCGCCGAGCGCGCCGAGCACCTCGGCGTTGCGTTGTGGCGTGGCTTCCGCGCCCGTGCCTCGACCGACAGCGTGATCCCCAGCCGTGCCGGTTACCCGATCGCGACGCTGGTCTCGATGACCGACTGGCGCGCTCCCGCGAACTACCACCTTCCCAGCGACGTGCCCGAGAACCTCGACTACCGCACGGTGGCAGAGGCGACGCGGCTGGTACGCGCCGTATGCGACGCCCTGCCCACGCGCGGCGCGGAGAAAGCGAATGCCACTCGGCAATCCGCGTCCCAGCCGGCGTAGCACACCGGCGAAGCCGGTCGGCTGCTGGCAGGCGAAGCCGCGGGGGAGCTCGTCGCCGCGAGCTACCAGCGCAGCGCGATAGGTAGCGTGTGCAAACCGATGAAGCGCGAGGGTGAGTCATGACGGTCGGTAGCGCCCCGAGTGGGCAGTCGCGGAACCTGATCCTCGCGGCGATGATCTTCGCGGTCGCGATGACGTTCATCGATCAGACGATCGTGTCGATCGCCGCGCCCGAAATACAGAAGGAGCTCAGCCTGACGAGCACCGGGGTGCAGTGGGCGATCAACGCCTACCTGCTCTCGTTGGCGGCGCTGTTCGCCTTCGGCGGGCGCTTGGCCGACACGGTCGGGCATCGCAAGATGGTGACGCTGGGCGTGGTCGTGTTCGCCGGCTCCTCGGCGCTCTGCGGGCTGACCCCGAAGGGGAGCTTGGCCGAGGCGTGGATCGTTACGTTCAGGGTCATCCAGGGAGCGGGTGGGGCCATCATGTTCCCGGCCGCGCTGGCGATCGTCGTCCACACGTTTGCCCTGCGCGAACGCGGGCGAGCCCTCGCGATCTTCTTTGGCATCGCGGGCGGTCTGACCGCGATCGGCCCGATCCTCGGGGGCTATCTGACGCAGTGGACCTGGCGAGCGATCTTCTGGGTGAACATCCCCGTCGCGCTGATCGCCCTGGCGCTGATCGTCATCTCCAAGCCGGTCACCGTGCACCGGCCGGCGCGCATGGACTACCGGGGCCTGGCTCTGATCGCTTCCGGTGTTGGCCTGAGCGTGTTCGGGTTCCAGCAGTCGAATATCTGGGGCTGGAGCAACCCTGGCACCTGGGCCTGCATCGTCGTCGGTGTCGCGCTGCTGGTCGTCTTCTACTTCGTCGAGATCGGAACCTCCTCGCCGCTGATCCAGATGCACATCTTTCGCATCCGCGCCTTTCGGGTCGAGAACCTGGTGCTGGGCATCGCCATGCTCGTGTTCATTCCGGTGTTCTTCTTCGCCAGCGAGTACGCCCAGATCGCGCTGGGAAAGACGCCTTCGGAGGCTGGCCTCTACCTCCTGTACTTCTTCATCGGATTCGTGCTCGCCGCGCAGATCGGCGGGCGGATGCTCGACCGCGGTGGCGCCAAGCGTCCCGTGGTGCTCGGCTGCACCCTGGGCGCCGTGGGGTTCTGGCTGTGGGCCGGCAAGGTCACGGGGCTCGACTTCAGCTCTCAGCAGTGGGACATCATCATCGCCGGGGCAGGCATGGGACTGATGCTGGGGCCGGCCAGCACCGACGCCGTCAACCGCGCCTCGCGTCTCTCCTACGGCGAGGCCACCGGCATCACCCAGACGGTTCGCAACTACGCCGCGAGCCTGGGGCTCGCGATTCTCGGCACGATCCTCGTGACGCAGATGCGCGACCACCTCGCCACCTCGCTGCTCGCGAAAGGTGTCCCCGCCGCGCGCGCGCACGCGCTCGCGGCGAGCATCTCCCAGTCCCAGGGCGGCAGCGGAAGCGCCGCGGCGATTCCCCACTTCGTGCGGCTCGACTTCGCCTACGCCACCCGCTCGGTGCTCTACGTGATGGCGGGGATCATGGCCGCGGCGGCGATCACGGCCTTTCTGGGCCTGCGCGCGGGAGCGCAGGAGACGGAACCGGACCTGGCCGAGACACGGCCCGAAGTCCAGTCGGCCGCGTAACTACCAAACCCTCGCATGGCTCCACTACCTTTCCGTACATGAGAGCAGCCGTTCTGCGCGAGTACGGGGTGCCGCAAGCCGGCGACTTCCAGGAGCCCACCGCCGAAGGACCCTCCCAGGCATTGGTCGAGGTACTGGCTGCCGGCGTCAACCCAGTGGATGTCGCGATCTGCGCGGGACGCTTCTACGCGGGGCGCCCGCCGCTGCCGTCGGTCGCCGGACGCGAGGGCGTCGGGCTGCTGGGCGGTGCGCGTGTCTACTTCGACGCTCCTATCGCTCCCTTCGGGTCGATGGCCGAGCGCAGCCTGGTCGATCCCGGCTCGGTCTATCCGGTGCCGGAGGGGGTCGAGGATGGCGTCGCCGTCGCGCTGGGTATCTCGGGGCTTGCCGCATGGCTCGCACTCACCTGGCGCGCGCGGCTGCAGGCCGGGGAGCATGTGCTGGTGCTGGGGGCCAGCGGGGTCCTTGGGCAGATCGCGGTGCAGTCAGCCAAGCTGCTCGGCGCGGCCCGCGTCGTCGCCGCGGCGCGTTCGCGGGAGGGCCTGGATCGCTGCCTGGCGCTCGGCGCCGACGCTGCCGTTCGCCTGGGTGATCCCGATGATCTCGCGGGCGCTCTCGCCGAGGCAGCCGAGGGCCGGATCGACGTTGTCCTGGATCCGCTCTTCGGCGAGCCGCTGGCCGCGGCGATGAACGCCGCCAGCTTCGGTGCGCGGCTCGTACAACTCGGTGCGGGCGCCGGCAGTGAAGCCATGCTGTCTTCGGCGGCGATCCGCGGGAAGATGCTGGTGCTGATGGGACACACCAACTTCGCCGCGCCCCCCGAGGTCAAGCGCGAGGCCTACGGGCAGCTGACCGCGGCTGCCGCCCGCGGTGCGCTAGAGGTGGGCATCGATCCGATGCCGCTGGAGCAGGTGGGCGCGGCCTGGGATCGTCTGGCCGCTGGCGCGCATCGCAAGATCGTGCTCCTGCCCTGAGTCGTGACCACCGACAGGTGCGCCGCGCGGGTGTGTATGACCTGTAGGTCTCACCGCCGTGCTGTGCGGCGCGGCCGTGGCCGGGGACGCAGCAGCAGCCGCTCGGGTTCTGCTTCGCCCCTGAAAAGCCACGGAACGCGATTCCCGATCACGGCCCCGCGAAAACGCTTGCGAGGGCCGTAGACGACCCAGGTCGTGTCCACGGCTCCATAGGACTCCTCTACCCGCAGGATCTCGGGATGTTCCTCGGCGTAGTGGAGATGGGTAAGACCGGCGTCGTAGTCTCCGGCGAGCAGGTGTCGAGCCACTACTGGCTTGGAGGGCTCGTCGACGATCGTGCTCCAGCGCGACAGGTCGGTGTATCCCTTGGTCGCCGAGACGATGCCGAGGCTGCGCGGCTGCTCGACGTCGCTGCGCACGAGTAGCGCGAGCTCCTTAGTCGGGTAGAGGAAGGTGTCCACCACGAAGACCTCTCGGTGGTAGCGCTCTGTGACCAGATGCACCTGCACGTGTGCGCTGCACTGGACGAGAAAGGTGTCCGGCCGGATGCGCACCTGCTCGATCGCCCCCAGTAGATCTTCGACCAGGATGATCTCCGCGTCGGGGAGCCCCTGGAAGTCGAGATAGTGGCGCAGCGCGTTCTCGTGGCAGGTGCCCGACGGCCCGAGCGTGATGAACGCCGGATGGGTCATCGCGCGGGCTCGGCCGGTTCGGTGGGGGGAGCGTCGATCAGCTCGTCCTCCATCCTGCAAGTTGCGCCGATCAGCAGCTCGAACAGCTCCGCGGTGAAATCGGGGGGCAGCTCGACCTCGGCGCCACGCGCGAGGTAACGCGCACGCACCTCGCTCACGCGGTTGGGCTGCATCATCGGGATCTCGTGCGCGCGCTTGTAGAGCGCGATCTCGCGGCAGATCGCAAAGCGCTCGCCGAGCAGCCGCGCGATCTGATCGTCGATCTCGTCCAGGCGCCGGCGGAAGGGTACGAGCCCGTCGCTTCCGGCTCCCTCTACGGGGGCGCTGCGCTGCTGTTCACGCGCGCTCATGCGGTGCCGCCTTGGCCTAGCAGGCCGGTCGCGAAGGCGTGACTGCACGGCGCAAGGGATCCGAGCGCGTAGCCGCCCTCCTGGATCACGCACACCGGCAATTCCGAGCCGGCGAGTAGGCGACCGATCTGCTCAAAAATGGAGGCTCCAAAGCGCCAAGAGCCGTGCGGGTCGCCCGCGACGGTGTCGTATCCGAGCGAGAGGACGATCGCGTCCGTGGAGCGGGCGAGCAAGCGGACGGATACGGCGAGTGCCGCGAGATAGGTCTCGGGCCGCGGGGGATGCCTGAAGGTGACGAGATGCTCGCGCTCGGTCCGCGCGCGCACCCGCCGCCAGGGGAGGTTCGCGCCCGTCGAGCCGTGCAGCGAGTGCAGGGTCGTCGTGGTCATGCGCTCTACCAGCGCGGAAGTGCCGTTGGGGTAGTGCAGGTCGAGATCGAGGATCGCCACCCGCCCGACGCCGCCTTCGTGCAGTGTCTGTGCAGCCGCCGCGGCGTTGTTGAGGTAGCAGTAGCCGCCGAGCCAGCCGGGACCGGCGTGGTGGCCGGGCGGCCGGCACAGCGCGTAGCTGAAGCGCTCCCCCGCCAAAATCCGCCGGGCGGCCGTGAGGGCGGTGCCCACCCCCTCCCGGGCACTCGTGACGGCTTCGGCGCAGACCGGCGTGTCGGGCTCGAGGCCCGGCTGCGCGAGCTCGGGCAGCAGGATGGGCTCGTCCCCGCTGACGCGCTCGAGCGCCGCCAAGTAGTCGGGGTCGTGCAGCTTTCCGAGGGCGTGCTCGATCTCGGCTGCGCTCGCGTCGGCGGCGTGGAGCTGGACCCCGCTGTGGCGCGCCAGCCCCGCCTGTACCTCCGCGAGTCGCCGCCCGTCGTCGTAGCCGCGTGTCTTGTGTCCCTCCTCGTCGAGGATCCACGGAACCGCGCCGCCGTGCTCGCGCGGCTGCTCGATCATCGCCAGCTGCGGACCCGCGCTCACGGCAGCGTCCTGCGCATGCGCGTGCCGAGTGCGGTGAAGCTGTGCTCCAGGTAGAAGGCCTCCGTCTTGTGGAGGCCCGCAAAGCGCGCTCGTGGCAGGCCGACCTCGATACACGCGACCTGCCGCTCCTGCGCGAGGTCGAGAAGTGCCTCCAGCAGCTCACTCCCGATCGCCTGTCCGCGCCAGCGGGCATCTACCCAGAGGTCCTGGATCAGGCAGTAGCGGCCGGGGATGTGCAGCGCGCTCTGCCAGCTCGCGCCGAGCAGGCCGACGATCTCGGTGCCGGCTTGTGCCACGAGCACCGTTGCCGATGCGGGCTCTTGCAGGAGCGCCAGCGCGGCCGCCTCGACCGCGGGCGTCGCAGGGGGTGAGGCACCCAGCTCGGAGAGCAACGCGCGCGCGGCCGCGGCGAGCGCTGCTGCGTCGGCCGGTGTTGCACCGCGTACGCGCCAAGCCGGCGTCTGCGCTTGTGCGCGGCTTGCCCTGGGTTCGATCGAGACGGGGCTGCTCATCGCTCAGGCGGCCTCCACCATTCGGGCGCGCGGCTCGAGCTCCACGGTCCAAGCGTCGGGGTGGTCGCTGCCGGTCACGGCCTGCGCGATTGCCGCCATCGGCGCGCGGGCCTTGAGCAGGATCTCCTTGAACTCCTCCTCGGCGTCGGACTGCATCACGATCGCTCCGCCGGCCCCGATCGTGGTCAAGCCGGGCCTCAGGACGATCGTGCGGATCACGATGCTGAGGTCGACGTTGCCGTCGAGGCCGAAGTAGCCGAGAGCCCCCGAGTAGACGCCCCGGGCGACCCGCTCGATGTCGTCGATGATGTCCATCGTGCGCAGCTTCGGCGCACCGGTCATCGACCCACCGGGGAAGCAGGCGCGCACGCAATCCACGGGCGTGCGATCGCTCTCCAGCACGCCCGTGACCGTCGAGACGAGCTGGTGCACCGTTGCGTAGGGCTCGACCACCATCAGCTCGGGCACCCGCACGCTGTCCACCTCGCAGACGCGCCCGAGGTCGTTGCGCAGGAGGTCGACGATCATGAGGTGCTCGGCGTAGGTCTTCTCGTCCTCCAGGAGCTCGGTGCGCAGCGCCTGGTCGAGGAGAGGGTCTGCGGAGCGCGGCGCCGTCCCCTTGATTGGCCGGGCCTCCACACGACGATCGCGGTCGACCGACAGGAAGCGCTCCGGCGAGGAGCTGACGATCGCCACCTCGCCGAATTTCAGATAGGCCGCGAATGGGGCTGGGTTGCGGTGGCGCAGCAGGCGGTAGAGCGCCAGTGGCTCTGGTTGCGCGGTCGTGGAGATCTGGTCGGTGAGGCAGATCTCATAGGACTCCCCAGCCGCGAGCTCGGTTTGGCAGCGGGCGATATCGGCCAGGTACTGCTCACGCCCGCGCCCGCAATGGAACGTCACGGGGTCGCCGGGAATCTCTCCACCGGGGACCTCGCTGGCTGGCGGCGCCGTAGCGGTGAGCGTCTCGCGCACCGCCAGCTCGGCTTCGTCCAGCCAGCTGCCGGCGTCGGTGTCGTCCCCCTCCTCACAGAGGGCCAGCAGCTCTGTGGTGTGCTGTGAGTGGTCGACGGCGATGACGCGGTTGGCGAGCATCAGCATCGCGTCGGGGAGGTCCGAGCGGTGCACGGCGGGCGACCCGCAGTCGGCCTTGCACTCGTATCCGAGGTAGCCGACGAAGCCGCCCAGCAGACCGCGTGCCGTTTGCGTGGGCGGCTCGAGCGCCCGGTTGGAGAGCTCGCGGTCGAGGACGTCGAAGATCGACCCGACCTCCACCGTGTGCGCGTCGGCGCGCTGCATGCTGACCGCGCCCGCCTCGACGTCGTACTCGATCAGGCAGCGCTCGGCGCCGGCGCTGGTGCCGAGGTAGGAGCACTGTGCGAGCGGCGTCGGCGCGTCGGCGCTGTCCAGCCAGAAGGCGTACTCGGCGGTCCCGAAAAGCCGCTCGAAAAGCAGCTCGGTCGAGGGCTCGCCAGCGATCGTGCGCCGGCGTAGCTTGACCTTTGACGCGCAACTCGGCGTACGCACGCGCGGGCGGCGGGCCGGCACTCCGGGCGGTCGCGGGCGCGTGGAGCGTCGGGGTCTGTGATGGCGCGCGAGCGCGTAGAAGTTCTCGACCAGCGCCAGGCCGTGCTCGGTCGCGATCGACTCGGGGTGAAATTGCACGCCCCACATCGGGCGGCGGCGGTGTTCGATGCCCATCACGACGCCATCGCCGGTCCAGGCCGTCACGCGGCCTTCGGGGCCGAGTGGGCCGCTGACCGCGAGTGAGTGATAGCGCACGACGGAGAAGTCCTGCGGGATACCGGCGAACAGGCCGCTGCCCACGTGCTGAACGTTGCTCAGGCGTCCGTGCATCGCCATCGGGGCCGTCGCGACCATCCCGCTCAGTACGTGCCCCAGGCCCTGGTGTCCGAGGCAGACGCCGAGCACCGGGATCTCACTGCTGCGCAGGATGTCCGCGCAGACGCCGAAGTCGTGCCAGCGTTCGGGACGCCCGGGGCCCGGTGAGAGGACGACCGCGTCGAAGTCCCAGCGCGAGAGGGCTCGCCAGGAGACCATGTCGTTGTGGACCACGATCGGCTCCTCGCCGGAGACGGCGGCGAGCAGGTGAAAGACGTTGTAGGTGTAGGAGTCGTAGTTGTCGACGAGCAGCGTGGTCATCGCGACGCCTCCAGGCCGAGGCCGCGCGCACTGCGTTCCAGCAGCGTCTGCACGATTCGCTCGACGTGCTCACTGCGATCTCCCTCCAGCTGCCAGCGCGCGAGGTGCTTGAGGTAGTGCGCCAGCGGGCGCACGTCGAAGCGCTGCACGGTCAGCCGTAGGTAGCGCCGGTAGAGCTCGGACTGCACGACCGCGAAGCGGTACTCGGGGTCATCCGCGGGCCGCGTGCCGTTGGATGCGGTGTGGTGACCCTGACGGGCGCGGGCGCGCGCCAGGTCCCAGCCCAGGCTCTCGCCGTCGCCAAGGAGCTTCTCGGGGTCGAAGTCGATGCGGGGGGCGACCGGATAGGGCAGGAAGTAGCCGAGCGCGACTTGAGCCGCCAGCCGTTCGGGAAAGGGATGCCCGCGGCGCACCTCGCGTCGCGGGGGGCCCTCGTCGATCTGCGCGTCGAGCCATTCGGTTAGGTCGTCGATCAGCAGCGCCCCGTCACTGGAGGCGATTGCACGCTTCTGCCTGGCGACCATGCCGTTGAAGATGTCGTGCGTAGGGTGCATGGGGGGAGCGGGTTTGCCGTTGCCCCCCGGGAGCAGCTCGTCCATGAGCTTGCGCCTGCAGGTCACGTGTGAGACCCACTCCGTCCCGCAGACCTGCATCGAGGTCATCTGCCCAAGGTCGGGCGCCGTCATCCAGTAAGCCAGCGCGCGCATGTGCTGGGTCGGCAACCCGTCGGCGCGCACGAGTGGGAACTCCTCGAAGTCCGCGAGGCCGGTCGCGTAGATGACGACGCCGTCCTCGCGCCGCCGCAGCCGGCCGTCGCGCAAGCCGGCCGCGGTCAGCTCCGCGGCCTCCTGGAGGAAGTCGGACTCGAAGAAGACCCTGTCGAACGCGACCCCGAGGCGGGCGAGCGTCTTGCGTTGACCCGCGATCACCCAGGCGCGCGTCTTGTACCAGAGCTCGAGTGCCGAGCGTTCGCCGCTGAGGACCCGTTTGAGCAGCTCATCGGCGGCGTCGCCGCGCAGGGTCAACTCGCGTGTCAGCGAGTCCTCGGCGTACTCCTGCTCGTGTCCGGCAAAGGAATTGCCGGCCGCGACATAGTCGGCGTAGCAGACCCCGACGAAGTGATCGCTCTTTTCGTCGCCGTCGAGCCAGGCGTGCGCGTGACGGCCGCTGTTCATCACGCCGGCCATCGCCTCGCCCATGCTGCGCCCCGCGTCGGAGATCAGGCTGCGGCGCTCGACCTGCGCGCCCGCCTGCGCCAGCGCGGCGGCAAGCGCGTTGCCGATCGCGAGATTGCGCAGGTGGCCGACGTGCAGTGCCTTGGTCGCGTTTGCATCCCAGAACTGCACCGAGAAGCGTTGACCGTTGGCCAGGTCCGCGAGCGTGGCCTCGGCGCTGCCACCGGCCTCGAGCGCCGCGCCGGTGGCTTCGATCCAGCCGTCGTCGACCTTGACCAGTACCCCTTCGCGTGTGCGCATGACGGCGTCTACCCAGGGCTCGTGCTCCAGGAGCTGCAGTGCCTGCAGCGACTCGGTATCCGTTTCCCACTCCGGTAGTCGTGGCACGAGCCGCAGGTCGAAGCGCTTGTGCGGCCGTCGCGGAGCGCGTGCCGCCCAGCGCGGGTGCTCGCCATCGCGCACGGGCACGTCTTCGAAGTAGTCAAAGATATTGGCAGTCATGGGCATGCAATGCACCAGCCGGGGCTCGAACCCGGATCAGCGGCGTTTAAGGCCGTCCCTTTCACCGATTAAGGTACTGGTGCCCTGCCAAACCGTACGCCCGACTCACATCTCCACAGGTCCTGAGCGGTTCTGCGCAGCCGAATCAGTCGGTAGGACCATACCAGCTACGATAACTTCGTTGGGTCTTTTGAAACGGAGAATCAGGGTCTACGGCTGGCAGGATATCGCCTGAAATGGCTCTATCAAGCGAAAATCTCCTAAGACGGAAACATGCACGAGAGAGTGAAGACGGAAACACGCGCGCAAGGTGATGAAGGTGGAAGCGTGTGCGGGACGATAAAGAGAGAGACATGAACTGGATGCTCGAGAGGGAAACATGAGCGGCAAACTACTCCCGCCACGAATTGCCCGACGGCACCTGGCATTGCCGCCCGGGCCGCGCATGCCGAGTGCCCTGCAGGCGGTTGGCTGGGCGGAGCGCCCACTACCTTTCATGGAGCGCTGCAGGGAGCGCTACGGCGACATCTTCACCCTGCGAATTCGCCATGCAGGCACATGGGTATTTTTGTGTGATCCCGAGGATGTGAAGCTTGTATTCACTGCAGACTCCGACGTACTGGGCGTCGGCGAAGCAAACAGCCTGCTCGGACCGGTGCTGGGGTCGCGCTCGGTGATGCTGCTGGAAGAGCCTGAGCACATGGCTCACCGCAAGCGCATGCTTCCCTCATTTCACGGCAAGCTGATGGAGCACTACGGCGAGATGGCGGCCGTGGTCGCCCGCCAGGAGGTCGCAGAGTGGCCGGTCGGCGAGCCGTTCGCGCTATGGCCGCGCATGCAGGAAATTACGCTGACGGTGATCATGTGCGCCGTCTTCGGCCCGCTGGACACCGACCACCTGAGGCGCTTGCGGGAGTTGCTGCGTGAGCTGACGCAGTGGATGAACGCGCCACGTCGCCTGACCTTGCTGGCGGCGATCGGGCCGCGCTCGATGGTCCGCAACCCGGCATTCCGGGCGCTGATGGGGGCTGTGGAGACGGCCGTGTTGGAGGAGGTGCGCCGGCGCCGCGCGGAGCGAGGCTCGCGCGCGCGGGAAGACATAGTCTCAATGCTCGAGCAGGCCCACCAGGAGGATGGCTCGCCGTTGAGCGACCAGGAGTTGCGCGACGAACTGGTCACGCTGCTGGTGGATGGACCGACGTCCTCCTCGTTGGCCTGGGTGTTTGAGCGGTTGCTGCGTCACCCGCAGAAGCTGGCGCGTCTGCGCGAGGAGGCGGCCGCGGGTGAGAGCGAGGCGTACATGGATGCGGTCCTGAAGGAGACCTTGCGTCTGTGTCCGCCGGTGCCGATCATGGTGCGCCGGCTCCTGCAACCGATGCGGTTGGGCGGTTACACGATCCCCGCGGGCGCCACGGTGGCGCCGTGCGCATACCTGGTCCACCTCCGCGAGGAGATCTATCCCCAGCCGCGCAGTTTCATGCCCGAGCGCTTCCTGGGGCGTCCGGCCGGCACTTACACGTGGATCCCCTTTGGCGGCGGTGTGCGCCGCTGTCTGGCCGCGAGCTTTGCGCTGCTGGAGATGAAGCGGGCGGTACGGACCGTGCTCGGCGAGGTGGAATTGCGCCCGGTGCAGCGGCGCTCGGAGCGGGTGGCGAGAAGCTCGATCGCGTTCGTTCCCCACCGCCACGCGCTGGCCGTCGTCGTCCGCCGGCTCTCAGACGGGGAGACGCCGCGGTCCACGCTCCCCGATGAGTGCGCGCCGGCGCCGGTTTCGGTGGGATGAGAGTGGGAGTGAGCCGGCGAGCATGTCTGTGAGCCCCAGCTCATACGGAGTGCAGGCCCCGAGGACCGAAGCGGACCTGATCGTGGTGGGCGCCGGCGCCAAGGCGGCCGCGATCGCGACCAAGGTACATGTGCTGAACACGCTCGGGCTGGGGCCGGTGCGGCTGAGGATCATCGAGGCGACCGAACCGGCGGCGTCGTGGTCGGGCCGTAACGGGATGACCTCGGGTGAGGAGCCGCTGGCGATCACGCCGATCAAGGATGTCGGATTTCCCTACCAGAGCTTCGACGTGTTCGGTGCCGCGGGCGATGCGATCGATCGCGCGATCTGCTCGTTCTCCTGGCAGCAGTACCTGATCGAGAAGCACGAGTACGCGCGCTGGGTCAACGCGGGCTCGCCTGCGGTGCAGCACCGCGAGTACGGGCGCTATCTCACATGGGTCCTCTCACGCGCGACCGAGGGGGTCGAGCTCGCGCACGCGCGTGTCACCCAGGTCTCGCTGCAGGCGCACCCGGACCGCTGGGTCATCGATGCCGTCGGGTCATCGGGGGCGCAGCGTTACAAGAGTGCCGCGCTCGCGCTGACCGGCCCGGGTGTGCACAGGCTGCTGCCGCACGATCCCGACGCCGCGCCCCTGATCTTCCACTGCGACAGCAGGCGCAAGGAGTTCGCGCGCATCCCGCTCGACGAGCGCACGGACATCGGGATCGTTGGCGGCGGGGAGAGCGCGCTCAGCTGCGTCGCGTTCCTGCGGGCCTTCAGGCCCAGGGCGCAGCTCACGATCTACACCACGGGGCTGCCGATGAGCCGTGGTGAGAGCTTCCTGGAGAATCGCGTCTTCTCCAATCCCGACGAGGTCGAGTGGAGCTCGCTGGATCTGGGCTTGCGTCGAGATTTCGTCAAGCACTGCGATCGAGGCGTCTTCGATCCCAACACGCTGGCGAGCCTGGCCTACGACGATCGCTGTCGCTTCGTGGTCGGCCGCGTCGCGCACATCGGCTCGACCGGAGCCGACGGTGGAGTGGCGATCGACTATCTCGCGGCCGAGGGCGTGGCGGCGGGCCGGCACGACTACGTGGTCAACTGCACGGGCTTCGATCTCCTGGAGCAGTTGCGTGGCCTCTTCCCGGTTGCGGTACGCGCCGAGATCGAGGGGCGCGTTGGAGGGCTCTGGGACGCTGCGCCCGAGACGGAAGTCCCGATCGGGCGTTTCCTGGAGCTCGAAGGTATGCGCCCGCGGTTGCACATACCGGGCCTCGCCGCGCTGAGTCAAGGCCCGGGCTTCGCGAACCTCGGCTGCTTGGGGTTGCTCGCCAACCGTGTACTCGCGCCGATCGTCGGCGAGCAGCGGGAGCTCGAAGATCCACACCGTATCCCCACAACGGAGGTCGTCTAAATGCCCTCGCCCGCACGTCAGGCGCGCCGCGCGCAAGCACGTCGTGATCACACGCGCAAAGTGACTAGCTCACGCCGCAGGCGTAAATCCCCGGACTTCCTCCAAGGGTCCCCAAAAGCGCGGTGGTTCGCGGTTGGGGGCCTGCTCGTGGTGGTCGCGTTGGTCGTGGTAATCGTGCTCTCGTCCTCCTCCTCGTCCACGAGTGCTCCGCCGCTGACGGGGTCGGGCTATCCCAACGTCGATACATCGAACACCCGCTACGTGAGTGGCCCGATCGACGAAGCATCGGTCGCGAATCTCGCGCAGGCGTGGTCGCTGCCGCTCACGGCAAAAAGCCAGTACGGAAGCTATTCCTCCGCGCCGATCATCAGCGGCGGCGTGATCTACTCCGAGGATCTGGCTTCGAACGTCCAGGCGATCGACCTGAAGACCGGCAAGGTCCTGTGGAGCAAGTCGTTCCAGTCGCCTGACCAGGGTCCCAACGGGCTCGTGGTCCAGGGCGGGCGTGTGTATGGCGCGACCGCGACCGCGGCGTTTGCGCTCGACCAGAAGACGGGTCGAGAAGTGTGGTCGGCGACGCTCGTGCGCAACTCCCACGAGGGCATCGATATGGCGCCCGGCTATCACGACGGCATCGTGTACGTCTCGACTGTGCCGGGGAACAACCAGAAGTTCTACGGGGGTGGAGGCGTCGGCATCATGTGGGCGCTGGAAGCGAGCACCGGCCGGAAGCTGTGGCACTTCAACACGGTGCCGAACAACCTGTGGTCAACTGCAAATGCGGGCGTCAACGCGGGTGGCGGGCTGTGGTACCCGCCGGCCTTCGACAGCCATGGGTTCATGTACTTCGGGGTCGCCAACCCGGCGCCATTCCCGGGTACCGGCGGGTTCCCGTGGGGCTCGAGCAGGCCCGGGCCCGACCTGTACACAGACTCGATCGTCAAGCTCGATGCGGCTACCGGCAAGCTGCAGTGGTACTACCAGCAGACCCCCCACGACCTCTACGACTGGGATCTCCAGGACCCGCCGATCCTGGCAAACGTGGGCGGCCGCCAAGTGGTGCTCGCGGCCGGCAAGTCCGGCGTCGTAGTGGCCCTCGATGCCGCGACAGGCAAGCCGCTGTGGAAGCGCTCGGTGGGAATCCACAACGGCCACGACCACGACGACTCCTATGCGATGAAACGGGAATATTCCAAGCTGCACCTGCCCGAGACGGTCTACCCGGGCCTGCTGGGCGGCGTGATCGCGCCGATGGCCACGAACGGCTCGACGGTGTTCGTGCCGGTCGTGAATCACTCGGTGTCGTTCTCCAACCAGACCGAACCTCAGGAATCCGGCCCCCTCACCGGCGAACTGGTGGCGCTTAACCTGGCTAATGGTGCCATCAAGTGGGACCGCAAATTCTCCTCCGCGGCCTTTGGCGCTGCGACGGCTGTCAACGATCTCGTGTTCGCCACGACCTTCGAAGGCAAGCTGTACGCGCTCAATGCGAACAGCGGCGCGACCGTCTGGGAAAAGCAGCTCCCGTCTGGCACGAATACGGGAGTGGCGGTGGATGGCGACACGCTGATCGCGCCGGCCGGCATCGCGCTGGCCGAAGGCCAGAGCCCGACGCTGGTTGCCTACCGGCTGGGTGGCTAAGCGCGCAGCTGCCGCTCGTAGGGCCCGCGCCCGGTGAGGCACATCGCCCCGCAGCGCGCGGCGAGCGCCAGCGCGTCGGGGATCGCGAGCCCGGCTCCCAGCCCATAGGTCAGCCCCGCGGCAAAGGAGTCCCCGCAGCCGTAGGAGTCAACCGCCGTGCCCGGCAAGGGGCTCGCGTCCCAGGTGCCCGATGTGCCCTCGCGCGTGCGGTAGGAGCCGCCGCGCGCGCCGGCGGTCGTCACGACCAGCTCGGCTTCGGCCTGCGCTTGGGCGGCCTCCCCGCGCTCGACCGCGTCCTCGCCGCTCAGCACCAGTGGGTCGAGGGGCACTCCGTGCCCCAGGGCGTCCACTGCGCGGGGGCTTGCGATGAGGGTTCGCGCTGCGCGCGCGGCTTGTAGCGCAGCCAGATCACCCGCGGTGAAGTAGACCGCATCGATCCCCTGGAGGGCGCGCCAGGGCAGCTCCGCGTCGTCCCCGAGAGGCTCCAGGCGGGCTCCGAAGGTTGTGATCGTGCGCTCGCCTGCGTCATCCACGAGCGTCACCGCCTGCCTGGTCGGTGTGGTGCGTGTGGCTGTGTGTGCCTGCACGCCGAGCTCGTGCAGTCGCGCGCGCGAGCGGCGGCCCGGCTCGTCCTTCCCCAGTGCCGTGAAGAGCAGGGATGTGCCGGCCAGGCGCGCCAGCTGCACGGCGGCTACCGCGCCGCCGCCGGCGGGCTCCTCGAAGGGGTCGCGCGCGTGCAGTACCTCGCCGCTGCGTGGCACGTGCGGGACGCGCGCAAACCGCACCCACTCGACGTGGCCCACGACCGCTACCCTCGGCCGGCTCGCTGGCATCGGCGCAGTCTCACACAATCCGCTGGCGCGCTATGGTCGCGCCTGGAGTGAGCCGCGAGACCGATCCAGCGGGACGTTGAGCGTGCTCGCCACCGCGCCCCTGGACCCGGGGACGTTCCTGGCGATCGTGGCGGCCGCGGCCGCTGCGGGAACTCTCGCGGCGATACTGGCCGGCCGCGGGATCGTCGTGCCGGTCGTCGTCATCGAGCTGCTGCTGGGAGTGGTGCTCGGGCCGCGGGTGCTCGGGCTGCATGTCACGCAGCTGATCGCCTTCTTCGCGGATCTCGGCCTGGGACTGCTGTTCTTCTTCGCCGGCTACGAGATCGATCTGCGCCGGATTCAGGGGCGCCCGCTGTGGCTTGGGCTTGCCGGCTGGGCACTATCGCTTGCGCTGGCATATGCGATCGGCGGTGTGCTGGCGGCCGCGGGCATCGTGCTCTCGCTGCTGTACACCGGATCGGCCCTCTCGACGACCGCGATCGGCACGCTGATCCCGATCCTCTCCGACAGCGGCGAGCTGCGCACGCGCTTCGGGACCTACCTACTGGCCGCCGGGGCCGTCGGCGAGTTCGGCCCGATCCTGTTGCTGACGCTGATCCTCTCCACGCAGGGCACGCTGCACAACGCGCTGATCCTGATTGCGTTCGTGGCCCTCGCGGTCGCCGTGGCGATCTTCGCCGTGCGCTCCGCTGAGCGGACGCTGCCGGCCTTTGAGCGTACGCTGGAGAGCAGCTCACAGCTGGCGGTGCGCTGGATCGTGGTGCTGGTCTTCGCGCTCGCGCTGCTGGCCTCCGAACTGGGACTCGACCTGCTGCTCGGGGGCTTCGCCGCCGGCATCATCACCCGCCAGGTGCTCAAAACGCGCGAGCTGCCGGGTTTCGACTCCAAGCTCACCGCGGTCGCGTTTGGCGTGTTCGTGCCCTTCTTCTTCGTGGTCAGCGGGATGAACCTCGATGTCGCCGCGCTCTTCGCAAATATCGGTGCGGTTGCGAAGATGGGACTCTTCTTCGTGTTGTTCCTGGTGGTGCGAGGTACCCCGGCGCTGCTGCTCTATCGCGGCGTGCTCGACGCGAGTGAGCGCAAGGCGCTGGCGCTGATGAGCTCAACGCAGTTGCCGCTCGTCTTGGCAATCACGACCCTGGCCGTCAGCGGCGGACACATGCGAGCTTCGACTGCGGCAGCGCTCGTGGGGGCGGCGGTGCTCTCGACGCTCGTCTTTCCAGTCTTGGGGTTGCGGCTGCGTGGCAACACCGACGCCATGACGCCGGACTCGCCGGCGGGGGTCGCCTGACCCGCTCGTAACTACGGCCTGGCTTCGAGGATCATGTTGAACGGCGTCTCCGCCGCGCGCCGGACACGGCTAAAGCCACCCTGCGTGAGCACCTCGCGCAAACGCGCCTCACCTGCCTGTGCCCCGAGCGCCAGGCCGACCTCCTGGGACAGCGAGGCAGGTGTGCAGATCACCGTTGAAGCGCCATAGAAGACCCGGCCCACCGGGTTGAGGTTGTCCTCGACGCGGTCGTTCGCGAAGGGCTCGACGATCATCCAGGTGCCGTCGGGGGCGAGTGTCTCGTGCACGTGTGCCGAAGCGCCCACCGGGTCACCCATGTCGTGCAGGCAATCGAAGACGCACACCAGGTCGTAGTCGTGGCCGGGGTACTCCTTGGCCGACGCCGCCTCGAACACGACGCGATCCGCGACGCCGGCCTCGTTGGCCGTATGACGGGCACGCTCGATCGACTCCACGTGGTAATCAAAGCCCGAGAAGCGCGAGTTGGGGAATGCCTGGGCCATGATGATCGTCGAGGCGCCGTGGCCGCAGCCCACATCGACGACCTTCGCGCCCTGCTGCAGCTTCTCCTTGACGCCGTCGAGTGCCGGGATCCACTCCGTCACCAGGTGCGCGCGGTAGCCCGGCCGGAAGAAGCGCTCCGTTCCTCGGAACAGCCGCTGGTCGTGCTCGTGCCAGCCCATTCCCGAGCCGCTGCGGAAGGACTCGATGATCCTCTCTTCATCGGCATACAGCGATGCGATCAGGTCGTATACGCCGAGGATGTAGAAGGGGCTGTCTTCGTCGGCCAGCGCCAGCGCCTGCTCGTCGGGCAACGTGTAGCGATCGCTCGCGGCGTCATAGGTCACATAGCCGCCCGCCGCCTGGTTGCGCAGCCACTCGCGCACGTTGCGCTCGGATGCCCCGGCGCGCTCGGCCACCTCGAGCGAGGTCAAGGGTCCCGCCCCGGCCATCGCCCGATAGAGGCCGAGTCGCTCGCCGATCAGGAACAGCGGCGCGCTGATGATCGCCCCCATGTCCACGACCGCCTGGCCCATGAAGGCCTCCAGCTTTGCCTCGTCGATGTCCCTCGTGCTTATCGCCATCGCAGCTCCCTCGCATGTGGGGTGTAGGCGCTGCGCTCTCGCCATGCGCAGATCGCCTGTGGCGCACCATCCGCAGCGCCCTAGCTATTGCTACGAGGCACAGGCAAGGGATCCGTCCCTATACCTGTGCCGCAGACCGGCCCCGTTGCTTCCACGGTGCCCACACACAAGGTGGGGAGAGCAGGCCACCGCTTTGTCACTCCCCGGCTGGAGTGCTGAAAATCTCTCTGCCTCCAGCCGGTCGAGCCGTGTCCAGTCACGCTCCCATGGTCCAGCGTCGCGCGCGCTGCCGCTATGAGGTCGGGACCCCATTTCCCACTGTTGCCCGTACCGGGTCGCGCTAGCGTGACCAATGGTGAGAACTGCAAGAGAGCAATCCAGGCTCCTGCCTTCCGGCGGGAATCACGCTGGAAGCTCCGAGGCCCTCACGAGCTCCGCCGATGCGAGTAAAGAGGCCGCCGCACTCGCCGGCTCGGCGCGACCGGCGTCGCGCCGGTATGTACCACTCTTCTGGCGCGTTCTGACACTGAATGCTGCGTTGGTCACCACGATGGCGGTCGCGCTGGCGATCGTGCTGCCGGCTCCATTTGCCCACCTCGCGGCCGACGACGCGGCCATTCTTGCCGTCACGCTCGTGGTCACGCTCATCGCCAATGCGCTGCTGCTGCGCCATGCGCTCTCCCCGCTCACCCACCTGCCCGCGCTGCTGCGCGGCGTCGATCCGCTGCAGTCGGGGGAGCGTCTGCAGGTCCCGAGCGCCCCGTCGGAGGCCGCCGAGCTCGGGCAGGCCTACAACGATATGCTCGACCAGCTCGAGAGCGAGCGTCTGGAGAGCACGCGACGGGTCATCTCCGCGCAGGAGCGCGAGCGTTTGCGAGTTGCGCAGGAGTTGCACGACGAGGTCGGCCAGACGCTGACCGGGGTGCTGTTGGGGTTGGCGCGCCTCTCGCGCGACGCGCCGCCCGCGCTCAAGCAGTCGCTGGAGCAATTGCTCGAGATTACGCGCGCCAGCATCGACGACGTGCGTCGCATCGCTCAGCGTCTGCGCCCGGAGCCGCTCGAGGAGCTCGGCCTCAGCGGGGCGTTGCTCGCGCTCTCGCGGCGCATGCGCGAGCAGTCGGAGCTGCGAATCAACTCCCGCATCGCGGCGGATCTGCCGCCCCAAACACCCGAGCGTGAGCTCGTTGTCTACCGTGTCGCCCAGGAGGCGTTGACCAACGCCATTCGCCACTCGGGCGCGGCGGGCGTGACCATCGCACTGCAGGCTTGCTCGGACCGTCTCACGCTGAGCGTGCGCGATGACGGGCGCGGAATCCGCGGCGGGGGTCGTGAGGGCGGTGGGATGCGCGGTATGCGCGAGCGTGCTGGGCTCGTGGGAGGTGTGCTTGACATTACGAGTGCCCCCCGTGCCGGCACCGAGGTGCGTCTGGACATCCCGTTCGGCGCCGAGGATCTATGACCGCGCTCAAGACCAACATCCTGCTGGCCGACGATCACGCCGTCGTGCGTCAGGGGCTGCGGCTCGTGCTCGAGAGCGAGCCCGACCTCGTCGTTCGCGCGGAGGCCAGCGATGGCCTGCAGGCAGTCCAGCTGGCGCTTGCCCATGACGAGCTCGACCTCGCCATCCTCGACATCTCGATGCCGCGCATGACCGGACTGCAAGCCGCTCGCGAGATCCACCGGCGGCGACCGGCCTTGAAGATCCTGATGCTCTCGATGCACGACAACGAGCAATTCCTCTACGACGCGCTGCAGGCCGGTGCCAGCGGCTACGTGCTCAAGTCGCTCGCCGACCGCGATGTCGTGCGTGCCTGCCGCGCCGCCGTGCGCGGCGAGCCGTTCCTCTACCCCGGCGCCGTCAGCGAGGTCATTCGTCACTATCTCGAGGGCCCGGCGGAGGATCACCCCGACCCGCTGACCCCACGCGAGCTGCAGGTGATCAAGTTGATCGCCGAGGGCAATACCAACCGCGAGATCGCCGAAGCGCTCACGATCAGCGACAAGACCGTCGAGCGTCATCGCGCGAACATGCTCGAGAAGCTCGGCATGCGTGACCGCGTCGAGCTCACGCGCTACGCGATTCGACGCGGTCTCGTCGAGCCGTGAGTCGTGCGTCGCTGAATGGGGCGTGGACCCCATAGCTATCGGCTTGCGGAGTAGTGATGCTCGCGACATGTCATCCACTGCTCTCAGAATCCCGGCCCCCACTCCAAAGGTCCCGACGCTCCCGGTGCGCCCGCCGACAGCCCGTCCGCGTGTGCCGCTGCACTCGCTGAGGCCGATCGGAGTGATCGTCGTCGACGATCACCCCGTGATGCTGCGCGGGCTCTCCGGCCTGCTGGCCGCGGAGCCCGGCATCGAGGTGCTCGCCGGCGTCGCCGACTCTCGCCAGGCACTCGAGGTCGTCACCCGGCTCACTCCCGAGATCGTGGTCGTGGACTTTCACATGCTTGGCGAGAACGGCCTCGAGCTCGCCTGCCGGCTGGGCTCCCTCCCCGCCGCCCCGCGTGTCGTCGTGTACTCCGCTTTCCCGGGAGTTTCGCTCGTCGCCGGGGCGACGGTCGCCGGTGCATACGCCGTGATCTCGAAGTCAGCGCTGCCCAGCGAGCTGATCGACGCGATTCATGCTGCGCACAACGGACGCCGGACGATCCCGGCGGTGTCGCGCTCGGAGCTCGCCGCGCTTACGACCCAGCTGCGGCCCGTCGATCGGCCGCTGCTCGGCATGTTCGAGCACGGCATCCCCCCGGAGCAGATCGCGCGTACCTTTGGCCTGAGCGAGTCCGAGCTGCTCGTACGCCGGCAGGAGATCGTGCGCGTGCTTTCGGATCCCAGCGAGGTGACTCTGCGCTCCTTGTCGGGTGGGGCCCTGCACTATTCGCATAGCGGTCGGGCCCGGCGCTAGCAGCGGCTGCGCCGCGTGAGCTCCTTGACGAGCGCCGCGACGGAGCGCTCGAGCTGCTCGATAGTGGCGCTCTCCACGCGCTCGACACCCACTGCGCGGTTGACCCACGCATTGATCTCGCGGTGGCTCGAGCCGCCGCGTCGCTGCAGGTCCGCTACCAGGCGGCTGCGCTCGGCACGCAGGCTCTGACGCCGCTCAAACGCGGCTCGCGGCGGCTCAGCCGCCTGCGGCGGTCGCTCGGCGACGGCGGCCGGCGCACTCGGGGCCGGTCCGAAGAGCGTCATCTGCGGTGCGAACTCGGCACTCAGGGGGACGAACTCGAGCGCTGGTGAGGGCTCGCTTGCGCGCCGCTCACGCAGCTCCTCCAGACCCTCCTCCTGGGGCTCGCGCTCGCGCAGCGCGTGGCGCAGCTCGGTCTCAACCTCGGCGGCGTGCCGGCGCAGCACGGGGTCCGCCGGCAGGTAAACCCAGCTCGGCTCGGGTGGGCGTCCGGGGATCGTGCGCACGAAGCGCCCCACGATCTGGCGGAAGATCAGCGGGGTCTTGGCCGCCGTCGCATAGACCCCGACCCGCAGCCGTGGGATGTCGACGCCCTCGGAGACCATGTTGACTGCGACGATCCACGGCTCGCGCGAGCTGCGGAACTCGGCCAGCTTGCGTGCTGCCTTGGCCTCGGTGTGCAGCACGACGAGCGGCGGGCGGCCGGTGGCCTCGCCGAGCAGCTTCGCGATCCGGCGCGCGTGTGTGCCGTCGGCCGCCACGACGAGGCCACCGGCGTCGCGCTGGCCCTCCGCGCGTAGGGCGCGCAGCTTCGTGTCGGCCTCGCGCAGGATGCGCGGCAGGCCGTCCGGCAGCTCGGTCGAGATTGCCGTGCGGTAGCGGCGGCTCGCCTCGCGCGCGGTGAGCACCGTCTCGAAGGAGGACTCGATCACGTCCTCGCCGCTGCGCCACGAGAGTGTCCCGTCGAAGGTCACGAAGGCGACCGGGCGGCAGATGCCCTCGGCTACGGCCTCCGCGTAGGTGTAGGAGACATCCGGCTCGGCCATTCCGTCGGCGTCGTAGCGGACTCCTGGGATTGGCGTCGCATCGGAGCGGAAGGGCGTTCCCGAGAGCAGCAGCCAGCGCGGTGCGGCTGCGAACGCGCGCTGGAAGGACTCACCCCACGCGAGCTCCTCGCCGAGGTGGTGCGCCTCGTCGACGACCACCAGTGTGTCCCGTGCGACCTCCGCCGCCCACGCACGCGGATCGCTGGCGATGCGCGCGTAGGTGACCGCCACGCCATGGAAGTCGCGTGGTGGGCGAGCTCCGAGCGCGTCGGGTTCGAGCTGCACGCCGAGTGCCGCCGCCGCCGCGGCCCACTGGCGTGTCAGCGGCGTTGTCGGGCACAGCACCGCCACCCGCGAGACCTCGCCGCGTGCCAGCAGGCCCTTGGCGAGCTCCAGCGCTGGGCGCGTCTTGCCCGCCCCCGGCGCCGCTGAGACCAGGAACGGCCCGTCGCGCCACTCGGCTAGTCGCGCCAGCGCGTCGCGCTGCCACGCGCGCAGGGACGGCGGCGCGGAGGTCGAGGTCGGCGGGGATGTCCGTGTGAGCGTCCGCAAAGAGCCCGGCATCCTCCGCCACGCGACGGACGGATCGCCGATCGCGGCGCTGCTGCTGTCGTTCGCGGTGATCGGCTAGCCCCGACGCCGCGCGCGATGAGGGTGGTTGAGCGTGAGGGTGGGGATGGGGTGGGGGTCGATGTGTTTGTCGGCGACCCCGGCGCGCGCGTACGCACGCGCGCGGCGGGGTCGTGAGCGTTTCATCCCCAGCGCCGCCTATCGTGGGTGCTCGTGTCTGCCTTTCATGCCTCGATCGCCTCCGAGGAGGCCGTTCTGCGCTTCCCCTATGACGAGGGTCTGCGCCAGCTCCTGCGCGCGATCCCGGGACGGCGCTGGGATCCGGTTGGCCGGGCGTGGTGCGTCCCGCTCGACCCCGAGGGCTCGGAGGCACTTGCGCGGCTGCTCGCGAGCCTGCCGGGCGAGCCGGAGGTCAGCGGTGCGCTCGCGCGTACGATCGCGCGCCGCCGTGCGCGCCGGCGCCGGGACGAGTGCGTGCTCGACCTGGCCCGCCCCGACGGGGAGTGGTGGCTGGGCTTCGCCACCGACACCGCCCCCGAGCTGGTCGCGGCGCTGCTGGAGCACCCCGACGGCTACAGCCTGCCCACGATCGGTCGCGCGCTGATTCCGCTCGACGAGCGCGCGGCGCGTGCGGTGCAGACGCTGGAGTCCCAGGGCGCCCGCCTGCGCCTCACCGAGGGCGCCCGCCAGGCGCTGCGCTCCCTGGAGAAGCACCCCGAGGGCGAGCGGCGCGGCGGGGAGCGCGAGGCGCTTCCGCCGCGTGCGCCCAATGCGGTGCACGACGTGGAATTGCGCCGCGACCGCCGCGGCGGGCACTGGATCCTGCTGGCCACGCGGCACGTCGCGCTCGCCCGCGTGCTGGCCGGCCGCGCCGAGCTGCGCGCGCTGGACGGTCCGGCCGAGACGCTTGCGCTTGCCGCGGTCGAGTCTGCGGCGGCGCAGATCGCGGAGCTGATCGAGCAGCTCGAGCCGACTGCGGTCGAGCCACGAGTTACCGCCTGGCTCAAGCGCTGCACGGAGTGGCGCGGCACGATCGAGGTCGCCGGCTCCCAGGAGGAGCCGGTCTTCTTGCTGCTGGGAGATTTCGCGCGGCTGCCGCCGGCGGTGCGTGAGCATGCCGTGAGCGTCCAGGGCGGCGCGACGGTCCCACTGACGCACGAGCACTGGCGGGCGCTCGACGGTCAGCTGCACGGCTGGATGAGCCCCGCTGCCAAGCGCTGCGTAGCTGCGCTGCGCGAGGGTCGGCCGGCGCCGCCGGCGGTGCTCGAGCTCTCGCCGCTGCACGACGATCCGACGTTCGTGCTGGCCCCCGGCCACCAGCCGGCGCAGCTGGAGGCGTTCGCGGCGCTCCCCGGCGTGCTGTCGGACAAGTCGGGCCGAGGCTCCCGCGGCGAGCATGCGCGGCTGCCGGCGATCCGGGCCGACCCGTTCTGCGTCCCCGAGCTCGACGACTTCCTCGCGACACACGGAACCTGGGTCGCCCCCGAGGCGCTCGTGCTGTTGCAGGAGGTTCGCGAGCAGCACGCCCGCGCGGCGGGGCTTGTCGAGCTCTCCGCCGCGACGGACGCGCAGGTGGAGATCCCGGCGGGCCTGGTCGGCGAGCTCAAGCCGTTCCAGCGCGCCGGGGTCAGCTACCTGCTCAGCCAGCGCCGCGCGTTCCTCGCCGACGAGCAGGGTCTCGGCAAGACGATCGAGGCGCTTGCCACGCTGGAGGCCGACGGCGCCTATCCGGCCGTAGTCGTCTGTCCGGCGAGCCTCAAGCTCAACTGGCTGCGCGAGATCGAGCGCTGGCTGCCCGGGCGCAGCGCCCAGGCACTCGTGGGAACCGGCACGCAGGACGGCGACCCGGCTGCCGAGATCACCGTCGTCAACTACGACATCCTGGCGGCGCGGCTGGGGGAGCTGCAGGCCCGCGCGCCGCGCGCGCTCGTGCTGGATGAGTCCCACTACTGCAAGAACGCCGCCGCCAAGCGCACGCAGGCCGCGCAGCGGCTCGCTGCCGCCGTGCCCAAGGACGGCCTTGTGCTCGCGCTCACCGGTACCCCCGTGATGAACCGCCCGCCGGAGCTGATCGCCCAGTTGCGGATCATCGGGCGCCTCGGGGACTTCGGGTCCGGTGTGCAGTTCGGGCGGCGCTTCCGTGGTCCCGACGCGCATCTGCGCTTGCACTGGCATCTGCGCTCGCGCTGCTTCGCACGCCGTCTGAAGGCCGACGTGTTGCCGCAGCTACCGGCCAAGACGCGCGCGGTGGTGCCGATCGAGCTCGACAACGAGGCCGAGTACCGCCTCGCCGAGCGCGATGTCGTGGCGTGGTTGCAGAGCCAGCCGCTGGACCTCGGAGAGCTCGACGCGAAGGTGGCGGCGGCGCTGCGCGCCGAGCGGCTGGTGCGCTTGAACGCGCTCAAGCTGCTGGCCGCGCGCGGCAAGCTGCACGCGGCGCTGGCCTGGATCCACGACTTCCTGAGCTCCGGCGAGCGCCTGGTGGTATTCGCGCGCCACCGGGAGATCCAGCGCGCGGTGCTCGAGCGCTTCCCCGCTGCGCTGCACATCCTCGGCGAAGACAGCCACCTCGCCAGGGACGCCTCGCTGCGCGCCTTCCAGGAGCCCGACGGCGAGGAGAACCAGCTGATCATCTGCTCTCTGGAGGTCGCCGGCCAGGGGCTCACGTTGACGCGCTCCTCGAATGTCGTGTTCCTGGAGCTCGACTGGACGCCCGCCAAGCACGACCAGGCCGAGGACCGCTGTCACCGCATCGGCCAGCAGGACGCCGTCAACGCCTCCTACCTGCTCGCGGCGGGCACGATCGATGAGACGATTGCGACCCTGCTGGAGCGCAAGCGCGCCGTGATCGGTGCTGTCACGGATGGCCGTGCGGAGGACGAGGAGGGCGTTGTGGATGCGCTCGTGCGCGAGCTGTGCGCCCCGCCCTACCGGCACCTGCGCGTCGCGGCGTAGCGCTACCGCTTGGCGATCGTGCGCGCGGCGTCCTCGCTGCCGATGAACGGAGTGAGGACGATGTAGCCGATGTGGTCGGCGAGCTCCGGCAGCCTGCGCGTGTGGCCGCGCAGGATGTAGTCGTGCAGCAACTCGAAGACGCCGCCCACGATCGCCTCGCTGACCAGTGGCGGCGAGGCGCTCGCGGGCGACCCCCCGGCGAGATCCAGGTCGAGCAGTTGGGTGTAGGTGGCGTTGGCCTCCTCGACGCGACCCGCGACATGCGGGTAGGCGGTCAGGATGTCCACGCACGCGAGGTGTGCGAGGGCCGGCTCGGAGGCGAGGAACTCGAGCAGCGCCAGAATCCCAGCGCGGACCCCGCCGAGCCACTCGGTCTGCGTGGCCAGGGCGCGGTTGACCGCGGCTTTGGCGCGCGAGTGCCCGACCTCGTAGGTCGCGAGGAACGCCTCCTCCTTGTTCTCGAAGTGGCTGTAGAAGGTCTGCAGCGAGACCGCCGCCGCAGCCGCGATGTCCTCCAGGCTCAGTGCCTGATAGCCGCCGCTGGCGGTCAGGCGCGCGATCGCGTCGAAGATCCGCTCGCGCTGGTTGAAGATCACGAAGCCGCGCGGGAGGTTGTGCTCGCCGCGTGGCAGGCCCCGCGCCGCCCACGGCGTGGGCGGTGAGAAGCTGCCGGGCGCACGGCCCCCCTCGAGACGGCGAGGCTTGCGCGCGATGACACGGCGTGGCACGCCGGATGGCGTCGGGTAGTAAGCGGCGATCCAGCTCATCAGCTCGGGCACCAGCCGCGTGAGCTCGAGCTTCAGCGACTTGCTCGAGCGTTCCGCGCGCACACGCGAGTAGATGATCTTGCGCAGCGCGCCCACGATCGCACGAGCGACCGGATCGGGAATCGTGCCGGGTCCCGGAGCCTGCTCGAAGCCACGCGTGATGAAGCGTTCGAAGCGAGCCGCACCGTCGGCCCAGCGCTGCACTCCAGCCGCACCCGAGGCCCCCATCTCGACACAGATCAAGCGCGCCGCGTCGGGGCGGTCGGCGATCGCTGCGAACAGCGCGCGGATCATCGCCTCCAGCTGCTCCAGCCAGCCCTCGGTGGAGGTGTACACCTCGAGCAGCTGCTGGACCTCGCTCTCCACGACCGCGTCGTAGGTCGCCAGCAGGCACTCCTCCTTGTTCTCGAAGTGCTCGTAGAAGGTGCGCCGCGAGATGCCCGCCCGCGCCACGAGGTCGGAGATCGTGGTCGCGACGACGCCACGCTCGTTGACGGCTTGGACCATCGCCTCGACCAGCCGTTCGCGCTGGTGGGCCGCGACCTGCGCGCGCGGCAGCGCCTGGGGCCCCCGGGGAAGCCCCTTCTGGCCGTCCTCGCCGGCGATGGTGCCCGTCCCGTTACGCGCCGCAGCGGTCTGAGTCCCGTTCGGCGCGCCGCGCGTGGATGGCGGCTTGCCGTCGCGAGAGCCCTTCGTGCTCCCGCGACCTGCTTTGCGACCGTTGCCTTTCTCCCGCTGTCCCTCTGGCACGAGGTTTACCTTAGTTGAACTAGTTGGGCCCGCCAATGCGCCTGATCGTCCTGTGGGCGAGGCACCACTTCTCAGTTAACATTGACAGGATGAGTAAAACATGATTTATATGTGCATAGCAGGATAGCTCCAAAGGTAGCTGGCCGCAAATCACGGCAAAGACCAATGGGGGCCGCAAAGCGATCAGACACCAGAGGATCGGTCTAAACCAAATGCGACTGCAGGAGCAGAGGAGGAGGCGGATGGTGGACTCCGCGGACGCTTTGATGCGGGGGCAGTTCTGTAGGAAGCGTACTATTAGCTGGGACGTACTGGACCATGGGGAAGTTGCGCGTTGGCCGATCCGGCCAACCGCAGGGGTAGGGAGGTCAGATCATCATGAGAGTGTTCGTCTGCGAGGAGCGGCGCATGCTCCGGGCTCTGCACGCCCGGTGGCCGTACCGGCGCTCGCATTGCCGGCACGACCTGCACTGGCTGGTGCGGGTACGTCCAGCCAGGTGCTGGTGTGCGCACGGTCGTGCGCACCCGGTGCGGGCGCTGCCGGCCGCGCGCCGGCGCCCGCCGCGCTGAGGCGCGAGCGGTAGCAGGGCCCGTCGGCGGTGGACCGTGGGACGCGGTCCACCGACGTACGCGGTGCCCCCAAGAGTCGCTGTCGCTCGCGGTGGCGAGCCCTTGCCGCTAGGATCGGACCGAATGGCCGCACAGCTCGAACCGATCGAGTCCGCGCAGGGTGAGCACGAGCGCTTGCGCGCGCTCTCGATCGACACGGTTCGTGCTCTGGCGATGGATGCCGTACAGCAGGCCAACGCGGGACACCCGGGTACCGCGATGGCGCTCGCCCCGCTGGCTTACACGCTGTTCAAGCGCTTCCTGCGAGCCAATCCGCGCGACCCCGAGTGGCCGGACCGCGACCGCTTCGTATTGAGCGCCGGGCATGCGTGCGTGTTGCAGTACTCGCTGCTGCACCTGACCGGCTACGAGCTCGGCCTCGAGGACCTGAAGCAGTTTCGCCAGTGGGGTTCGCGCACCCCCGGTCACCCCGAGCGCGGTCATACCCCCGGGATCGAGGTCACGACCGGGCCGCTCGGGCAGGGCTTTGGAAACGCCGTCGGCATGGCGATGGCGGAGCGCTTCCTGGCCGAGCGCTACAACCGGCCCGGGCAGGAGATCGTCGACCACCACGTCTACGCGATCTGCTCCGACGGCGACCTGATGGAGGGCGTCAGCCAAGAGGCCGCGTCGATCGCGGGACATTTCGCGCTGGGCAAGTTGATCGTCTGCTACGACGACAACCACATCACGATCGACGGTTCCACCGCGATCTCCTTCGACGGCGAGAACCATCCGGCGCGGTTGGCGGCTGACGGCTGGCACGTGCAGCGCGTCGAGGACTCAGAGGACCTGGATGCCCTCGAGGCCGCCCTGACCGCCGCGCGCGAGGAAACCGAGCGGCCGTCGTTCATCGCGATCCGCTCGCACATCGCCTATCCGGCCCCCAACGCAGTCGACACCGCCGCCGCGCACGGGGCTCCGCTGGGAGAGGAGGAGATCCGCGCGACCAAGCAGGTGATGGGCTTTGACCCCGAGCGCAAGTTCTGGGTCGACGAGCGCGTCTACGAGCACATGAACCTCGTCGAGGCCGGCACGAACGCCGAGCGCGAGTGGCGCCTGCGCTTCGATGCCTGGCGCGAGCGCTTCGGAGAGCTGGCCGAGGATTGGGATCGCGCCTGGGCTGGGCGTCTGGCCGATGGTTGGCGCGAGGCGCTGCCTAGCTTCGCTGCCGGCGAGCAGCTCGCGACGCGGGCCGCGGGGCAGAAGACGATGGCGGCCTTCTCCGCCTACGCGCCCACGATGATCGGCGGAGCCGCCGACCTAGTCGAGTCGACCAAGACCGTCTTCGAGGGTGCCGGCGAGTTCTCCAAGGTCCACGCCGGCCGCAACGTCCCGTTCGGCATCCGCGAGCACGCGATGGGCGCGATCATCAACGGTGCTGCCGCGCATGGCGGCATCGTCAAGCCGTACGGCTCCACGTTCCTGATCTTCTCGGACTACATGCGCGCTTCGGTACGCCTCTCCGCGCTGATGGCGCTGCCGGTCGTGTGGGTCTGGACGCACGACTCCGTGGGTCTCGGCGAGGACGGCCCCACGCACCAGCCGATCGAGCACTACGCCGCCCTGCGCGCGATCCCCCACCTGTGGGTAATCCGACCGGCGGACGCCAACGAGACCGCTGAGGCCTGGCGCGTGGCGCTCGAGCGCGAGGATGGCCCGGTGGCACTGCTGCTCTCGCGTCAGGGGATCGCGACGCTCGACCGCGCCGACGGGCAGCTTGGTGGGGCCAGCGAGCTGGAGCGCGGCGGCTACGTGCTGTGGGACTCTGCGAGCGACGCGCCGGGCAGCGCTGCGGCGAGTCCGCAGCTGATCCTGATCGCGACCGGCGCCGAGGTCGGCCCGACGCTCGAGGCGGCCCGCGCGCTGGCAGCAGAAGATACGGCCGTGCGGGTGGTCTCGATGCCGTGCATGGAGCTTTTCGAAGCGCAGTCGCGGGAGTACCGCGACACCGTGCTCCCACCCGCGGTCAGCGCCCGTCTGGCGGTCGAGCCGGGGGCTACGATGAGTTGGTGGAAGTGGGTCGGGACGCACGGGGACGTGCTCGGCCTGGACCGCTTCGGAGCCTCCGCCCCCGGTCCGCGGGTTCTGGAGGAGCTGGGCTTCACCGCAGAGAGCATCGCCGCCCGCGCCCGCGCGCTTCTATAAGGAGGGTCCAATGGCTTCTAACAACCACTCCCCGCTGCACCGGCTCTCAGCGCTCGGGCAGAGCGTGTGGGTCGACTATCTCTCGCGCAGCTCGATCCGCGGTGGGCACTTGCAGCAGCTGCTCGACGAGGACGCCGTCGTGGGCGCTACCTCCAACCCCAGCATCTTCCAGAAGGCGATGAGTGAAGGCGATGCCTACGACGAGCAGCTGCGCGAGCTCGGCGGCCAGGGCTTAGAAGCCCGCGATGCCTTCTGGCGGCTGGCCGAGCGCGACATCAAGGATGCCTGCGACCTCTTCAGGCCAGTTTGGGATGGGGGCTCGGGGCGCGACGGCTACGTCTCGCTGGAGGTCGATCCGGGCCTCGCCTACGACACGCTTGCGACCTTCCGCGAAGCGATGCGCCTGCACGACGCCGTGGATCGGCCGAACCTGATGGTCAAGATCCCCGCGACCAGGCCCGGCCTGGCCGCGATCGAGGAAGTGATCGCAAAGGGCCGCTCGATCAATGTCACGCTGATCTTCTCGCTGCGTCGCTACGCCGAGGTGGCCGAGTCCTACATCCGGGGCCTCGAGCGCCTGGTGGCGGCCGGGGGGGACCCGCGCGCGGTGGCCTCGGTCGCGAGCTTCTTCGTCTCGCGGATCGACACCGAGGGCGACCGGCGCCTGGAGGAGCTTGGCGGTCACGAGCAGCTCAAGGGAAAGCTTGCCGTGGCCAACGCAAAGCTGGCCTACCAGCACTACAAGCTCGCCTTCCGGGGACCCCGCTGGGAATACCTCGCTTCCAAGGGCGCCACGCCCCAGCGCGTCCTGTGGGCCTCGACGTCGACCAAGGATCCGGATTACCCCGACACCCTCTACGTGGATGAGCTGATCGGCCCGGATACGGTCAACACCATGCCGGAGGAGACAATCCGTGCCTATCAGGACCACGGTCGCCCCGAGCCCCGCCTGGAGCAAGGGCTCGACGGCGCACGCAAGCTGTTCGGCGAGCTCGAGCGTGCGGGCGTCGACTACGAGGATCTGACGGAGACGCTCGAGCGCGAGGGAGTCGAGAAATTCGCGACGGCCTTCGACGAGCTGATCGCGGCTCTGCACGACAAGCAGAACGCGCTGGTTGCGGCTTGAGGCACAGGGCGGGCTAGGCGAGTAGCAGGTGCGCTCCGCGGGCTGGGCGCACCTCGCGTGCATCTCGAGGGCGAGCTGTGTTCGGCGGAAAGAGGCCGAGTACATGACCGCCGAAGCCCCCGCCGATCATTCGCGCGCCTACGGCGCCGGCTTGCCGGAGGCGCCGCACAGACGCCTCGACTGCGGGTGTCGAGCACTCATACAGATCGCGCAGACTCGCGTGTGAGGCATCGAGTAGGGGTCCAATCTTGACCAGGTCTCCGGCCCGCAGGGCGACGCCCATAGCTTGCACACGGGCGTTCTCGCCGAGCACATGCAGTAGGCGACGCGCGAGCACCGCGGGCAGACGCTGGGCGTCCTGCTCTCGGGCCTCGCGCAGGGATCCAACCCCGAGCAGTGCGCACGCCTGTGCGCACTGAGCACGCCGCTCGTTGTAGCCCGAGGCCGCGAGGTTGTGGCGCTCGCCGGAGTCGACCGTCGCCAGTTGCCAACCCACGGGTAGGACGAAGGGGACCCGCTCGATCTCGAGGCTCGCGAAGTCGATGCACAGCGCCGTGTCGGGCGCGCCGAAGAGCGAGGCCAATTGGTCGAGCAGGCCGGTGCGCGCACCGACCCATTCGCCCTCGACTCGCGAGCAGAGCCGGGCGAGCGTGCGGCGGTCGAGCTCCGCGTCCGCCAGTCCAAGGAGCGCGAGTCCCAACGCGATCGCCAGTGCGGCCGATGAGGAGAGCCCCGCGCCACGCGGGAGCTCGCCGTGGACCTGCAGCTCGGCGCCTGGCAGGGGGATCCCCGTGGCTTGGAGCTCGGCCGCGATACCGCGTACAAATGCGCGCCAGCCCCCAAGGTGTCGGTGGTCGCCCAGGGCAAACTCGTCGTCTTCGCCCAAGTCCAGCGCCTGAACGACGATGCGCGACTCAGGGCGTCTCCGCCCCCATACCGTGACCCCCTCGGCGATCGCGAACGGCAGCGCCAGGCCCTCGTTGTAGTCGGTGTGCTCGCCGATCAGGTTCACGCGCCCCGGTGCGAATGCGCGCACCTCAGAGGGCACGGGCGATCGCCTCGCGTAGTTCCCGTGCCGACTGCTCGGGAAGCGCGTCCGCGATGAAAGTCCCGCCGCCCTGCTCGGAGCCGGCCAGGTACTTGAGCTTCTCGGCGGAGCGCAGCGGCGGGTAGAACTCAACGTGCACGTGGCCGGCTTGGCGCAGGGCGGCGGTGGTCGGCGCTTGGTGCATCGCCATCACATACGGGAATGGCCGGGTGAAGAGAGCGTCGTAGCCACGTGTCAGCGCTTGCAGCGCGGTCGCGAGGGATTCCAACTCGGCGGGTGTGCACTCCGGCAGGCTCGCGCGATGCGTGCGCAGTACGACGTGTGCTTCGTAGGACCAGCGCGCGGCGTAGGGGATGTAAACCACGACGTCCTCGTTGTCGTAGAGGACCCGCCGGCCGTCGTGGAGCTCGCGGCGCAGCAGCTCGCACGGAGCGCAGCCACCCAGGCGCTCGTCGGCTTCCAGCTCGGCGGCCGGCACCGGCGGCAGAAAGGGGTAGCCGTAGATCTGCCCATGCGGATGGTGCAGCGTCACGCCCACCTCGACCCCGCGATTTTCGAAGACGAGCACGTAGTCGACGTCCTCGCGCGCTCCGAGTTCGGCGTAGCGCTCGCGCCACACCCACATCAGCGCGCGCGCGCGCTTCGGCGCGAGTGTCGCAAATGAGCCGTCGTGGCGATCGGTGTAGACCACCACCTCCGCCACTCCGCGTGGGGCCTCGAACGCCGGGAAGCGGTTCTCGAAAACTGCAATCTCGAACGCCTCGAAGGGGATCTCGGTCTCTGCGCCGCCCGGACGGGTCGGGCACAGCGGGCAGTGATCGGCTGGCGGCAGGAACGTTCGCTCCTGGCGATGGATCGCGTAATCGACGTGCTCCCCGCGCAGCTCGTTGAAGCGCAGCTCACCCATCCTCGACGGTGCTCCTGTAGAGGATCAGGAGGCGTCCGTCGGCTTTGCGGTAGCGCTCCACGACCAGTGGCCCACAGCGCTCAACCGCATCGATGGCGGGCTCGAGGCCTGCGTCCTGTCTGGGTTGCGTGTGTGCGCTTGGGTCTGAGGGCTGCTCTGGGGGCGGCGTGGACGACGGCTCGCGGCTGCCCTCGATCATCGACCAAAGGTATACCCGGTTCCCGCTGGTGAAGCGCGCTTTAGGCCGCGGCGCTACCGTCAGACGCACCTTGGCAGACGATATCCAGGTACCAAATAGCCCTTCTGAAAGAGGGCCGTGGCTGATTGCGTTGTCGCTGCTGGCGCTAGGAGTGGGCGTGCTCGCCGCGGCGCTCGCCGGCACCTTTGGCTCCTCGGCGGCGGCGCCCGCTGCCCCGCCGGCCGTGCTCGCGGCTGCGCAGACTCCTACCGTGGCGAGCGCGTCCGCACGGGCCACATTTGCAGGGCGCAGGGCACCGGCGGCTGGACCCTACGCCGGTACCGCAAGAGGGGCTCGCATCGCCGCAGGCCGAGTTGGCACGCGGGGGCGAGTGCTCACGGCCGCTGCCGGGGGTGTCGTCGCGAAGTCCGCGAGCGCGTCGCCGGAGGGCGGCTCCCCGAGTTTGGCAAGTGGCCCAGCGGTCCACATACCGGCCGCATGGGAGGCCGGCTTCTACCCGATCTACGCCGAAGCCCAGCACGTGTTTGGCGTCAACTGGTTGCTGCTGGCTTCGATCCATGACCAGGAGTCGGCCTTCTCGACGGCTCCCAGCACCTATCACGGCCTGAACTTCGCTCGCTGTTGCGGGGGGCCGATGCAATTCAACGTCACCAACGGGCCGGTGAGCACATGGCAGTTGGTGCGCAACGCCTACCTCTACGGCAAGCGCCCGCTGGCCTACGACCATCGCACTACACACCACCCTTCGATCTATGACGACTTCGACTCGGTGATGGCGGCGGCCTGGTTGCTCTCCTCGGATGGCGCCGGAGCTTCGCTTGACGACTCGGCGTGGTGGGCGGCTTACGACTACTACGGCCATGACGCGACCGGCGTCGCCTATGCCGATGAGGTCCTCGCTCGCGCGATCGGCTGGTCCCAGCACGGTTTCTGCATTAACTGTGGCGTGGAGCCCGCGCTGGTCACAGCGGTTGGCGATGCGTACGGCGCGCCTGTGCTCGAAACTCTGAGGAGTGCCACGCTCGCTCGTGCTCGGCACGTCGGAGGCGCAGTGCGCAGGGGTAAATAACCGGCCCGTGGCCGGAGGCCGCTCGCGGGCTTCCCAGCGAGCGAGTCGAAAACAATATTCCGAAAAATTGGTAATGCGTATTAGGTTGGATTACCCTCCCGGTCCTTGCGACCGCTCTCGACCTCGCGTATCAGTCCGCGCGTTACCAGCGCCGCCGATCTGGCGCGCCGCGGCTCTGTGGCTCAGAGCTCATCATGGCGTGCCTGGTTCGCACGGCTCGTCTGGTTGATTCCATGTGGTATCGCGGCTGTCTATCTGGTCGTCTTCATTACGCAGCTGCGCCATAACCTTTGGTTGATCGGTTGGAGCAGCGATTACTCCTCTGCTTTCACCGTACCTGAAACACTGATTAGAACTGGAACCGGCGGCCACACGGTGTTGGCCCCATATGCCCTTTACGTGCCGCTCTGGTTCGGATTGCTAACCGCAAGGCTGCCGCTGCACCGCGAGTTCTGGGAAGTGTCACCGACCCTGCTCTTTGTGGCCTCGGCGTTGGCGCTTGGATGGTCGGTAGCACAAGTTGCAACTCGTCGTATCGCGCTCTTCGCGGTCCTTATAGTGCTTGTGGCCTCGCCGTGGGCGCTGAGTACCTTCATGGCGGCAGTCGATCACAATACGGTCTACCCATCCACTGCTCTGCTTGGGGTCTATTTGATCTGGCTCGCACGAGGTGAGGGGCGTCGCCGTGCCACTGCGTTTGCCGTACCGCTACTTGCGGGGATCGCGCTCGGCACCTCGCTCGCGTCCGACGTGCTACTCGTGCCGACGGGAATAGCACCCCTCTTCCTTACCGCAGTCTTGGCTGGCACACGACGAGATCGCCTTTCGAGGCTCGTGGCTTTGTCTGCGCTCAGCACCGTGGCGGTTTCGCTGCCTGTCGCATGGCTCACCTCGACCGTCATGACTGCACAGGGTTACCGAACCAATGCGCTGTCCACAGGCCTCGCTCCGCTCTCCACGCTGCCGGCCCATCTTCAGCTGTTGCGCGATGGACTAGAGCGACTTTTCAATGGCTATCTCGGTAATGGAGAGCCCGGAGCCTTGCACGGGGAGCTTGGATTGGCTTGCAAGATCCTCATGTTCGCGGCGCTGCTGACGTTGCTGGTCACAGGGGTGCGTTGTGCTACCAGCTTCGTATTGTCTGGCCGTCGCGCCGGCCACTCAGCCCCCGTTACTAAGCTGGCTCTCTCGCTGCACACCATTTACTGGACCGGTTCGGCGGCAATGGCGTGTGGTGCATTTCTGCTCAGCGGATTCCTGGATTCCGATCATGAACCCTTTTACGCCACGGTCATCTTTTCGGTCGCTGCGATTGTCCCGCTGTTCATGCGTTCACGCTCGCCGTTGTCGTGGCTGATCCCCCTTGGGGCGTCGATCTTCTTTGTTGCGAGTGCGGTTGGAGTGGCTAGCTATCCCGTACTGCCTACCGCGTCGCTTGCACCATACGAGTCGACAATCGTCAGGCTGGCTCGAGAACACCACGTAAAGGCAGGCTATGCCGGTTACTGGGATGCGTCTGGCTTGACTTGGACCGCGCATGAACAAGTCGCGGTGCGGCCGGTTTTCGCATGCTCAAACCCAGGGGGTGCAAATCTCTGTGTTTTCCCCCAGGAGACGGTGGCCTCGTGGTACATACCGAAGCGAGAGCAGAGCTTTCTATTGGTTAATAAAACGCTGTTCTCTGTGACCTCACTTCCGGCAGGCCTCGGGCGACCGATCGCGGCCTATGAATTTGGGCCGGTGCAGATGTACATCTACTCCTACGACATCGCGTCGCGATTGGGTCCCGCGCCACCGTGATTCACTGCTCGTCCCGGTCTCCGATGCGGGCCGGAAGCAGCTACCCCTGTGCGATCAACTCGCAGGCGACCTGGTCGCTGGCCAGCGCGGTGCCGCCGAGCAGGCGTCGCGAGAGCTGGGCGCGGCGGAAGTACAGCGGCGCGTCATGCTCCCAGGTCGCCCCGATCCCACCGTGTACCGAGATCATGGTGCGCGCCGCCGTGTCCAGCGCGCGCCCGGCGACCGAGCGCGCGGCGCCGGCCGCCAGCGGGAACTCGGCGGGTGCGCCGTGGCGCGACCAGCCGGCGTAGTAGAGCAGCGAGCGGCCGTTCTCGAGCTGACGCAGTACCTCGGTCAGCGCATGCTTGACAGCCTGGTAGGAGCCGATTGCGCGGCCGAAGGTGAAGCGCTCCTTGGCGTAGGCGACAGAGGTCTCCAGGGCGCTCTCAACCGCACCCAGCGACTCCGCGGCGATCAACGCCTGGGCAAGGTGCCAGGCCGCCGCGAGCGTCTCCGCGGAGGCATCCAGGATGATCGCCGGCGCGTCCTTGAGTGCCACGTGGCCGAGCGCGCGGGTGGAGTCGTAGCGGCGCACCGCGCCGACACTGACGCCGGGCGCATTGGCCTGCACCACGAAACCGACCGGCTCGCCCTCCAGTAGCGCGACGCCAACGAGCGAGTCGGCACCGGGAGCGTCGGGCACGAACGCGAGCTGACCCGTGACACGGGCCTCGCCGCCAGCGCGCTGCAGGGTTGGGACCGGCGCACGTTCCATCCCGCCTGCCGGGTCGACGGTCCACTCGCCGTGCATGTCGTCCGGGGGCCGCGCCGGCAGATAGGCCGCGCGCTGCTCGCCGCTGGCCAGCGCCGGCAGCAGCTCGGCGGCGGCGGTGCAGGAGTCGAGGAGCGCGGTGGCCGGCAGGTGCCCCAGTAGCGGAACCGCGGCAAGCACGCGCCCGCACTCGCTCAACACGAGCATCGCGTCGAAGGCGTCCAGGCCCGCACCACCATGCGCCTCGCCGACCAACAGGCCGGGCCAGCCCGCCTCGACCGATATCGGCCAGAGGTCGGGCGGAGCGTCCCCGCTGTCGAGCGCCTCGCGCGCGGCCTCCAGGGTCTTGAAGCGGGAGAGCGTTCCGCGAGCGGCCTCGCGCAGGAGGACCTGCTCGTCTGAGAGATCGAGGTTCATGCGCTGGCTGCCTCCTTGGCTCGTAGCTCAGAGAACGGAATGCCCTTGTCCAGGCGCGGCTCGGGGGGTAGCCCGAGGACGCGCTCGCCGATCGTGTTGCGCAGGATCTCTTCGGTGCCGCCCGCGGACTTCAGGCCCGGCAGGAAGGAGATCATGTAAGCCCACTCGCTGCCCTCATCGAGGGCGTCGGGCCCGAGTACGTCCGCGATCAGGTCTCCCGACTTGATCGCGCCGTTGACGATCGTGACCTTTGCGAGGCCCGCCTCGGGGCCGGGGATCTGCCCGCGCTGCAGTGCGCTCAGCGTGCGATAGCCGGTGAAGCGCACGGCCAGCAGTTCGGAGGCGATCTCGCCGAGCTGGCGGCGTACCTCGGGGTCGCGGCGCGCGTGCTCGTCGGAGGCGATCGCTTTGGCGAAGCGCGCGGAGTTGTAGCCGAGGCCCTCGCTGCCCAGGCCGATCGTGACGCGCTCGAACATCAGCGTTGTCAAAGCCGTCCCCCAGCCGTTTCCAACCCCGCCGACGACAGCGTCGGCGTCGAGCGCGACGTCGTCGAGGAAGACCTCGTTGAACTCGGCCTCGCCGGAGATCTGGCGCAGGCCGCGGACCGTGACGCCCTCGGCGTCCATCGGCAGGATGAACATCGTCATGCCCTTGTGCTTCGGGACGTCGGCGTCGGTGCGCGCGAGCAGCAGCCCGTAGGAGGCGAACTGCGCGTTGGTCGTCCATACCTTCTGTCCGGAGAGACGCCAGCTGCCGTCGTCCTGCAGCCGCGCGCGGGTTTGCACCGCGGCGAGGTCCGAGCCGGCGGCGGGCTCGGAGAAGAGCTGGCACCAAACCTCATCGCCGTGCAGCATCGCTCCGAGGTAGCGGCTCTTATGCTCCTCGGCGCCGTGCGCGATGATCGTCGGACCGAGCATCCCGACGCCGATCGCATCGAGGATCCCCGGCACTTTGGCGCGCGCAATCTCCTGGTTGCAGATGACTTGCTCCAGCGGCCCCATACCCTGCCCTCCGTACTCCTTGGGCCACGTCACGCCAGCCAGTCCGCCCTCCGCAAGGCGGCCCTGCCAGGCCCGCCGTGCAGCGATGATCTCGCCCTCGTCCTCGAGCGCTCCCGGTCCTTGCAGGGCCGGCGCCTGCGCCTTGTTCTGCTCGAGCCAAGCCCGCACCTGCTCGCGGTATGCCGCCTGCTCCGGTGTGTCGTCGAGATCCACGAGTCTCCTCCTTGGTTGACTGACCAGTCAATCGCTACGCATAAGGTACTACGCGTCGGCGGGCATGGCGGGTTCGGGCACCGGCCGCTGGTGGTAGACGTTGCGGAAGGCGTCGTCGAGGAGATCGCGCGCCTGGGTTCCCGGGGCAGGAGAGTGCAGCAGCACGACCGCCAGGCGCACCCCGTGGCGCTCGGCGGTTGCGACCAGGCAGCGCCCGGCTTCGATCGTCTCGCCCGTCTTCATCCCCGTCACGCCCGGGTAGCCGTAGATCAGGAGGGGGTTGTTGTTGTAGAGGTAGAGCTTGCCGCCCTTGATCGGGAACGGCAGGATCGCGGTGTAGGTGCGCGTGACCTGCGCGATGCGCGGCTGGCGGATGTCGATGCTCGCGAGCTCGGCCAGATCGGCGGCGCAGGAGTAGTTATGCGTGTTGTAGTAGCCCGAAGGCGAGGAGTAGCGCGTGCAGCCCAGCCCGAGGTGCGCCGCTTCGGCGTTCATATCTTTGACGAAGCGATGCTCGGTGCCCGCGACATGCTGGGCCAGCGCGACGGCGGCGTCGTTGCCGGAGGGCAGCAGCAGGCCGTAGAGCAGGGTCTCCAGGCGCACGTGGTGCCCGAGCGGGAGCACACCGACCTTCGAGCCGCTCGTCTCCTCGGCCTGCTTGGTGATCAGCACCGGCGCGTCGGGGGGCGAGGACTTGACGGTGAGCAGCGCGGTCATCATCTTCGTGAGGCTCGCGATGCGCAGGCGTGTGAGCGCATTGCGCTGCCACAGGACGCGCCCGCTGCTGAGGTCGATCACCAAGCCAGCGCTCGGCGGTTCGTGAAAGCCGAGGTGCAGCGGATCCGCGCGGGGGTCGGAGAGGTTCAAGGGCAGCGGTGCCCGGCCCAGCGGCAGGCCGGTCGCGGAGAGGCGCTCCGTGCGATGCGAAGTGGCCTGCGTGGCCTTGGGGTGTGGGCGCGAGTGCGAGGCGGCCGCGGCCGTATGTGTGCTCCACGGTCGTGTCAGCATCAGGATCACAGCCGCCGCGAGGATCAGCGGCAGGATTGCCGTGCCGCCCAGCAGCCTGCGTCGGCGACGCCGGCGACGGCGGGCCGCCTCGCGCGAGCGTCTGCGACTGGGCGGCATGAAAGGAGAGCTGTTCATCGACGCGGAGGGTTCAGCAGTGCGCCAACGATCCCGATGCCCATCAGGGCGACGACGAAGACCGAGATGGCGCTGCCCAGCGTAAACCCCTGGGCGGCGATCACGCTGATCGTCAGGAAGGCGAACCCGACGATGAAGAGGGTCGCGACCAGGAGGATGAGCAGGCGCGTCATGGCCGCGTGCGGTTGTTGCTCGACGGGAGGATCGGTGCAGACTACCCGCGCGCCAGTGGACCCACGCCGGCTTGCGGCTGCGAGACGTGCTGATCGGCGTGGTAAGAGGAGCGCACGAGCGGCCCGGCGGCGACGTGCTCGAATCCGAGCTCGTAGGCGGCCTCCTGCAGAGCCGCGAACTCATCGGGGTGCCAGTAGCGCACGACCGGCAGGTGGCGCTCGGAGGGGCGCAGATACTGCCCGACGGTCAGCACCTGGACGCCATGCGCACGCAGGGCGGCGAAGGTCTCGACCAGCTCCTCGTGGGTCTCGCCGAGACCGACCATCAGCCCCGACTTGGTCGTGACTTCCGCCCCGCCGAGCTCCTTTGCGAGCGCCAGCACTCGGCAGGAGCGCTCGAAGCGGGAGCCGCGACGTGCGAGCGGGTAGAGGCGGGGAACGACCTCGACGTTGTGGTTGAAGACATCCGGGCGCTCGGCGATGACCTTCGCGAGTGGCATCTCCTGGCCCTGGAAGTCGGGTGTGAGCACCTCGATCTGACAGGCCGGCGCCTGGCGGCGTACCTGGCGAATGACGCCGACGAAGGCGGAGGCGCCCTTATCGGGCAGGTCATCGCGGTCGACAGAGGTCACGACCGCGTGGCGTAGGCCCATGCGCGCGATCGAGCGCGCCACGCGCGCCGGCTCCAAGGGGTCGTTCCAGGTGGGCTTGCCGGTCCTGACGTTGCAGAAGCCACAGCGCCTGGTACAGGTATCGCCGAGGATCATGAACGTCGCCGTGCCACGCTCCCAACACTCGCCGACGTTTGGACAGGCGGCCTCTTGGCAGACGGTATGCAGCTGCTCCTCGCGGATCAGCGCCGTGAGCGCGCGGTAGCGCTCCCCGCCCGGGGCGGGGACCTTCAGCCAGGGCGGCTTGCGCTCGCGCAGCGGCCGCACGGCTGGCCCCAGGACCTCCAGCACGTCCATGCCGCCGGGATTTGAGCGCGAGCGGGTCGCGCTCGGAGCAAGATCGCTCACGCCGCTACCAGCCGCGGTCGGAGGCGTTTTGAGACTGCAGCCTCAATCCCGAGGCGGCGGGGGGAGACCAGGCGCTGGCGGCGTCCGCATGCCTGGCAGAGGCTGTGCGCCATGCGCCGGCGAAAGCAGTGCAGGCCGGTCGTGTGCCCCGCTGGGAGCTCGCGGACGATCGAGGTCATGCTCACGTCGGGCAGTCCGCAGGCAACGACCCACGAGAACGGCTCCAGGTCGTTCTCGACGTTGACCGCGAAGCCGTGCGTGGAGATGCCGCGCGAAACGTGCACGCCCAGCGATGCGAGCTTGCGGTCCTCGACCCAGACGCCGGTGTAATCCGGGCCATCCTGTGGCCGCGAGCGCGCCGCGATCCCCTCCTCGGCGAGCGCCGCGACGATTGCGGTCTCGATCGTGCGCAGGTGCGCGAGCACGTCGGGGGCGGCCATGATCGGATAGCCCACGAGCTGGCCGGGTCCGTGGTAGGTGACGCGCCCACCGCGATCGGTCGGGATCACCTCGATCCCGCGAGCGCGGTAGAAGTCCTCGCCGAGTGCGAGCTCGTCCGGCCGCGAGCGGCGGCCGCGGGTGTAGACGGGAGGGTGCTCCAGCAGCAGCAGCGTGTCGGGGAGCTCGCCAGCTTGGCGGCGCGCGCGGATGCGCTCCTGCAGCGCGAGCGCGTCGCGGTAGGGGATCGTGCCGAGGTGACAGACCCAGAGCTCCTGCGCGTGGCGATCGGCGAGACTCATCCGCTCTCCCAGCCTAGCGGTGGCCTCGATCCTCCACCGGCCGGCGAGGCTTGACTGGCGAGGGAGCCCGCGAGCCCTCCTGATCGCGTTTTGGGGCGGTGGCGGCGGGGAGCGCCTCGAAGCCTTCGGAGATGGCGGCAAGCGTGAGGTCGCGATCGAAGGCCGCGAACTGCGCGCAGCGTTCGTCTACCTCGCGCGCTGCGAGCGCCGAGGCGAGTTGAACGGCGTCATAGGCACGGAGACCGTGGATGCCGGAGAGCTCGGCAGCGTGCTCCAGGATGCGGTCGCTGACCTTGAGCGCGAGGAAGCGCGGCGCGCTGTCAGCGGTGCCGGCGTAGTCGGCGACGAATGCGCGAACGAGGAGGAGCGAATCGTCCAGATCGAGCTCACCTGTGCGGTGCTTTCGCCAGACCGCCGCGACGACCTCGACGCGCGCCAGTGCCGAGACGACGAGCGGGCCGGTCAGCCGCCGGATCGGCTCATGCCCGTCCTCGTCGGCGTAGAGCTTGACCAGCGCGGAGGAGTCGGCGAAGACGCTCAGCCGCGATCCTCTGCGACGATCGATGCGAGCGACCGTCCGCGCCCGGCACGCTTGCGCGCGCGTGTCAGTGCGGCCTCGTCGGGTGCGGGGTGGGGCGCGTGCGGCACGACGGCGAGCAGGCCCGCTCTACTCAGGCGCTCGCGCAGTTGTGCCGCGTGGTCCCCCGCGAGTTCGGGATCGACCGCGGCGCTCAAGACGGCTTGGGCGTAAGTGTTGACGCTCTCGCTCCGCGCCGCCGCGGCCTGCTTCAAGAAGTCGGCGAGGCGATCATCGACCCGCAAGGTAAGCTGCTTCATGCTGTCATGGTAGCAGTCGTGACAGCGACGGTGGGAGCACCGAGAGACTTATGCGACACCTACGCGCGCGCATCGCGCCGGCGGATGCTGCTCAAAGAGTGAGTGCCGCCGGCTCCTCTAGCAGCTCGCGGATGCGCGCGATGAAACGGGCGGCGTCTGCGCCGTAGAGGATGCGGTGGTCGCAGGCGAGTGTCGCTGTCAGCATATGGCGCGCGAGCACCTCGCCGGCTAGTACGACCGCCCGCGGCGCTAGGGAGCCGACGGAGAGGATCGCGGCCTGCGGCGGATTGACGATCGCCGTGAAGCTCCGCACCCCGTACATCCCGAGGTTCGAGACCGTAAACGTGCCGCCGCCGAGTTCGGGTGGCGTGATCGTGCCGGCGCGTACGCGCTCAGCCAGCGCGCGCGTCTCGCGAGCGATCTCGCCGAGCGACTTGAGCTCGGCGTCGAAGACGGTGGGGACGATCAGGGCGTCGTCGGTCGCAACCGCGATCCCGACATTCACGCGCGAGTGCAGCTGGAGCTTGCCGTCGCGGTAGCTGCCGTTCGCGCGCGGGTGCTCACGCAGCGCGAGCGCGCATGCCTTGACGATCATGTCGTTGTACGTAGGCGCCGCCTCTGGTGAGAGCCGCTTGAGCTCGGTACGCAGTGCTACACAGGCATCCATGTCGATCTCCATCTGCAACTCAAAGTCAGGGATCGTCGCCTTCGACTCCGCCATCCGGCGCGCGATCGTCTGCTGAGTACGGGTCAGCTCGACGATCGTCGTCTCTCCCTTCGCCGTCGCGACGCGCTCGGCGAGCGGCGCTGGGGCGGAAGCCGGCGTTGCCGAGACCGAGGGCGGGCCGTCGGCGGCTGTGGGTCCCGCGGCCATCGTCGAGGCGGCCGCCGTCCCCTCGACGTCGGCCTTGACGATCCGTCCTCTAGGCCCACTGCCTTCGACGCCATGCAGGTCGATACCGCGCTCTTGGGCGACTCGCCTTGCGACCGGGGACGCTCTGACTCGCTCGTCGCTCTGCGGCGGTGCGGTGCCGGCAGGCGGTGCGGTGCCGGGGGCTGGCGGGGCTGCTGTGGCGTTAGGGGCTGTCGGAGCACCGCTCTTGGCGACCGTGGTGGCTGGTGGGGCCTGCGAGGCTATCTGGGGCTCGGTGGAGCTCGCCTCGGTGGGTGGCGCGGTCTCGCCCACGTGCGCGATCGTCGCGCCCACCGCGAGCGTCTCGCCCTCGACCGCATCGATCCGCAGCGTGCCTTCCTCGTCGGACTCGTAGACCATCGCGGCCTTGTCGGTCTCGATCTCCACAAGCTCCTCCCCGCGCTGCACCAGCTCGCCATCGTGCTTGAGCCAGCGCAGGATCGTGCCCTCCTCCATCGTGTCCGACAGGCGCGGCATCACGATCTCCGCCATCAGCCGACCTTCGTTCCCTGCTGGCCGAGGACTTCGAGCGCGGCGTCCACGATCTGCGGCTCGTGCGGATAGGCGATGTCCTCGAGTGGCTTCGAGTAGGGCATCGGTACGTCCGCGCCGGTCACGCGCCGCACCGGCGCGTCGAGGTCGTCGAAGGCCTGCTCGGAGATCAGCGCGCTGAGGTTGGCGCCGACGCCGCCATGCGGCCAGCCCTCCTCGACTACCACGCAGCGGTTGGTCTTCGCGACCGAGCGCAGGATCGCGTCGAGGTCGAGCGGGCGCAGCGTGCGCGGATCGATCACCTCGGCTTGCACCCCGTGCTCCTGCTCCAAACGCTGCGCGGCGCGCGCGGCCGTGATTGCCATGCGCGAGATACCGACGATCGTCACGTCCTTGCCCTCGCGGCGCACCGCCGCGCGCCCAAAGCCGAGCACGTGGTCCTCGGTGTCCGGGACCTCACCGCGCTGGCCGTAGAGCGACTCGTGCTCGATGAAGATCACGGGGTTGTCGTCGCGGATCGCCGCCTTCAGCAGGCCCTTCGCGTCGGCCGGCGTCGAGGGGGTCGCGACGAGCAGGCCCGGTACGTGCATGAAGAGCGCCTCCAGGCAGTGCGAGTGAGTCGGCCCCAACTGGTGCCCCGCGCCCTGCGGCATCCGCACCACGAGCGGCACACGCGCCTGTCCGCCGAACATGTAGTGGATGTGTGCCGCGTGGTTGACGATCTGGTCGAACGCGAGCAGCGCGAAGTTGATCGTCATCAGCTCCACCACGGGGCGCAGTCCGACCATCGCGGCCCCGACGCCCATTCCCACGATCGTGTTCTCCGAGATCGGTGTGTCGCGCACGCGCCGCTCGCCGAACTCCTCCAAGAGGCCCGCCGTGACCTTGAACGCGCCGCCGAAGACCCCGATGTCCTCGCCCATCAGGATCACGCGATCGTCGCGCGCCAGCTCCTCGCGCAGGGCCGCGTTCAGCGCCTCGCGGTAGCGCAACTCGGTCATCAGACGTCCCCGTCGGCCTGCAACGCGGTCGTGATTTGCCGGGAGATCTCGTCCGTCCCCGTCGACTCCGGCGCTGGCGCGCCGTCCCGCGGCTCGGAAGTCCTGACCGAATACCAGCCCCGGACCTGCTCGCCGAGCACGTACACGTTGTCGTACAGCGACTCCGGCGAGGGAAAAGGCGAGGCCTCCGCAAACGCCACCGCCGCGTCGACCTGCGCGCGGGCGCGATCGTCGATCGCCGTGCGCTCCTGCGCATCTACGACCCCCTCGCGTTGCAGTAGCTCGCCGAACGCGGGGATCGGGTCGCGCTCGCGCCACCGCGCCACCTCCTCCTTGGTCCGGTACTCCTCGGGGTCCGCCATCGAGTGCCCGCGAAAGCGGTAGGTCACCGCCTCGACGAGCACCGGCCGGCGCTCTGTGCGCGCCTGCCGCAGCGCCTCGGCCACGACGGCGTGCGTGTCGAGCACATCCATGCCATCGCAGCGTACGCCCGGGACGCCCAGGCTCTCGCCCTTGCGCCGCAGGTCGGTCACCGCCGAGTGGCGCTGGAGCGAGGTGCCCATCCCGAACTGGTTGTTGGTCACCATGAACACCACCGGCAGCCGCCACAGCGCAGCCAGGTTGAGAGTCTCCCCAAAGGTGCCCTGGTTGGATGCGCCGTCGCCGAACACGCAGAGCGTGACGTCGTCCTCGCCGAGGTAGTCGCGCGCCAGCGCGATCCCCGCCGCGATCGGCAGGTTGCCGCCAACGATCCCGTAGCCGCCCATGAAGCGACGCTGTAGATCGAACATGTGCATCGAGCCGCCGCGGCCTCCCGAGCAGCCATCGACGCGCCCGAAGAGCTCGGCCATCACGTTCTCCGGTGGCGTGCCCCGCACGAGCGCGTGCCCGTGGGAGCGGTAGGTCGAGATCAGATAGTCGCTATCGCGTAGCGCCCGCGCGCTGCCGACGATCGTGGCCTCCTCGCCGATCGAGAGGTGCAGGAAGCCACCCACCTTCGCGCGCGCGTACATCTCGCCGGCGCGCTCCTCAAAGCGCCGGATCAGCGTCATCATCTGGAGCCACTCGTGCGCGACCGCCGGCTCCGGCAGTTGGTGGGGGACGAAGCTGGGCGCGGGTGACTCGGGCGTGAGGTCGGGCGTGGGTGAGTCGGCGGGCGCGACGTCTGGCGCGGGCGACTCGGCGCGCGTGACGTCAGGGTCTTGCGGGTCGCTCATCAGTGCTCCACGGTAGCCCAGCGGGCGATGAACTCCTCCGCCTCCAGCTGCGCCATGTCCGCGCGCAGCGCCCGCGCGCGCTTCGCCGCCTGCAGCGGCGGGCAGTCCCAGAACAGCACGACCTCCCCGCCATCGACCTCGACGACCTCGACGTGGTCGACGCGCCCGGGATCCGCGAGCAGCGCCGGCGCCCAGCCGCGGCGCCTGAGGATCAGGCGATATGCACGGTTGGCCTTCACCGCAAACCCCCACGGCGTTGCTCGCTGCGATCGTCTGGGCCCGCGGTCGCGGCGACGTCCGCAGCGTGCTGCGCAGCGGGCGTGGATTGAGCTGCCAAGTAGCCGCCCGCATCCTCCAGCGCGCGCTCTCCGCTGAAGACGCGCTCGCCGATCCGCACCGCCGGGATGTCCTCGACACCCGCCGCGACCGCCGCGCTCGTCGCGTCCGCGAGCTGCTCGCGCACCGAGCGCAGCTCGGTGCCGCGCAGGACCGCCTGCGGGTGCATCTCGCAGGCCGCGGCCGCGATCAACACGCAGTCCGCTTGCTCCAAGTCGTGACCGCCGGCGAATGCCTGCCGGAAGGCCGCCTGCGCGAACGGGACCGCGCGCCCGATGCTCTTTGCGTACGTGGCCGCTCGCATTGCCAGCGAGCTGTCGAACGGGAACGGCTCGGGCCAGCGCAGCGGCTGCAGGCCGAGCCCGTGTGCGCGGCGCTCGACGTTATCGCGGAATGCCTCAGCGTCGGCTGCGCAGCGAAAGGCCTCAAAGGACTCCGCCGTGCGCAGCTCGCGGGCGAGGATCGGCTGCCACTCCAGTGGCCCGGGCAGCAGCTGCAGGACTCGCTCCGCCGCGAGGTAGGCCCAAGGGCTTGCGAGGTCGAAGTAGAAGGCCGAGGACATCAGGCAGAGCCTAGTCCGCGGCTACCGGGGTCGATCGGCGCTCAGCCGTGGATCAGCCAGCCCTCGGTAGCGCGTCCGGCCTCCATCACAGCCTCCGATAGCGTCGGATGGCCGTGGATGATGCGCGCCACCTCCGCGAAGCCGCCCTCCAGGGCGCGCACGTTGACGAGCTCCTGGATCAGCTCCGTCGCGCGGCTGCCGACGATGTGGCCTCCCAGCAGCTCCCCATACTTGGACTCGCCGACGAGCTTGACCATGCCGCTGCGATCGCCATAGACGATCCCGCCGCCGACGGCGCCGTAGGGGACCTTGCCGGTCACCACCTCGTAGCCCTGCTCGCGCGCCTGTGCCTCGGTCAGGCCAAACGAGCCGACGTTCGGAGTGCAGAACGTCGCACGCGGGATGTCGAGGTAGGGGAGCGGGTGGGTCGCCAAGCCGGCCGCGTCCTCGACCGCGATGATGCCCTCATCGGATGCCTTGTGCGCGAGCGCCGGGCCAGGGACGAGGTCGCCGATCGCGTAGACGCCGGGCGCGCTCGTGCGCAGCGCGCCGTCGACCTTCACGAGGCCGCGCTCGTCGAGCTGCACTCCTGCGTCGGCGAGGCCGAGCGCCTCCACATCCGCGCCGCGACCGGCCGCGATCACCAGGTAGTCGACCGTCGCCGACTCGCCCTTGTAGGTGAAGCTCACACTCGACTCGCTCGCCTGCACGCCCTCGATCGGCGTGCTCGTGAAGACCTGGATGCCCTGCCGCTTGAGCCCGCGCTCGACCAGTCGCGAGATGTCGGCGTCCTCAGTCGGGAGCACGCGCTCCAAAGCCTCGAACAGCAGCACCTCGCTGCCCAGGCGTGCAAAGCCCGACGCGATCTCCGAGCCCGACGCGCCGGCGCCGACGACCGCGAGCCGCGCCGGCAGCTCCGCCAGCGCCCACGCCTGCTCGGTCCCCAGCACGCGCCCGCCGAGCTCCACGCCCGGGATCGACCGCGGGACCGAGCCCGTCGCGAGGATCACGGTCGCCGCCTCGAGCTCCTCGCCGCCGACGCGCACTTTCACCCCGGCGCGCGCGCCGCCGTTACCGCTCGTGCCACCGTCCGTCGTCGGCGCCAGCGAGGCGTCGCCGACGATCACGTCGATCCCGTTTTTCTTGAACAGCCCGCCGACGCCACTGGTGAGCGTCTCGACGACTTTTGCGCGCCGTGCCTGGATCGCGGAGTAGTCGACCTCGATGCCCGCGACCGTGATGCCGTACTCGGCCGCCTCGCGGACCTCGCTCAGCAGATCCGCCGAGCGCAGCACCGCCTTGGCCGGGATGCACGCATAGTTCAGACAGCGACCCCCGAGCTTGTCGCGCTCGATGACCACCGTCTTGCGGCCAAGCTGCGCTGCGCGGATCGCGGCGACGTAGCCCCCCGGGCCGGCGCCGATCACGATGCAGTCGTAGCTTGAATCCGCCATCGGGCGCGAGCCTATCGCAGCGGCTCCTCGGGACCCGCCGTGCCCGCCAGCGCCGCGCTCTGGAGCGCCTCCGATCGATCCCCGAGCCGTTCGCCGGCCTGAATCCGACCCATCACCCGCACGAGCTTCCAAAAGAGCCAGCCACCGAGCCCGATGCTGAGCAGGCAGAGCCCCGCCGCCGCGAGCGTCGAGGCCACGACGAGCGCCAGCGAGGTCACGAGGATCTGAAAAGCCAACAGCCCCTCGAAGCCGAGTACCGCCCAGTACCGCCGCCGGTACATGCCCCACGCCAGACCCACGAGGATCGCCGTGAGGAAGATGCCGCCAGGGACCGAACCGCCGTGGCGGCGCAGGTCGTGGACGCTGAGCAGACCCGCCACGATGGCGATCGCCAGCAGGGCCGCGACCGCTACCGCGATCAGTAGCGACAGCGGACGCTCGTCCTCCGCGAACGGCTCCAGCGCGGCGCGGGCCAGCTCGTTGCGGTCGGTGCGCTCCGCGCGCTCCTCGCGACTAGGTGCCAAGCCGAGCTCGCTTCATCACTAGAAGTCCTAGCACAGCCTGAGAGAGACCCCTCCCGGGTGCTGTGGGAGGTTGCGCCGTCTGCTGTGAGTGCAGGCAGGGTCTGGTGTGCTACCCGTAGTACCGCGCTATCAGCTGCAACTGGCTGAAGATGTCATGACCAAGGAACAGGATCACCAGCGCGGCCCCGGCCACCGGCGCCCACCGGAGCCCGGCGCCACGCACCGCCAGGGCGATCGCCGCTCCCAGCAACGGGAGCATCGGCAGCAGATAGCGCGGCTCGCCGAAGGCGTATGCCTGCTGGACCACATTCGAGGCGTACGAGGAGGCTCCCAGCATCGCCAGCACTCCAACGGTGATCGCGGCGTAGATGCCGATCTCCAATGCGCGAGCCCGTAGTGCGGTGCGTTCTCTGAGGAGCTCTCGGCCGCAGAGCAGCGCGATCGCGCCGGCCGGTACGAGCGCGACGTTGTCGACCCAGGTGGGGAAGTAGACATCCATCCAGCCGTAGAGACCGACCGAGCGGTCAAACCAGATGTCCTTGTACGTCGCGATCCCCGGGAAGTAGTGCGGCATGCCCGGCAGCCGCGGCAGATACAGCTCCCAGATGTAGCTGAGCTCGTGAAGGACCGATTTCGTGGAGACGCCCCCGATGGTTGCCGAGACAATTCCGAGCGCGGCGTGGTTATCCAGCAGGTTGTGGAGTACGTAGAGCAGGACGGGGAGGAGGCCGATTGTGGCGGCGATCGAGATCGACAGCAGCGTCTCGCGGTCTTTGGACCGCGCCGCGCGCACCGCCATCGGGGCCAATCCGACAAACACGCCCGCCGCAATTCCGATGAAGTTGAGCTTCGTTGCTAGGCCCGCCACTAGGAGCAGGCCGAGGGTGACCGCCAGGCGCCGAGTGAACCCACGCCGCAACGCGCGCGCCAAGCACAGGAATACGGCCGCAGAAACAGTGAAAAGCAGAGTGTCCGGATTGACGCTGCCGGACATGAACCCGAACATCGGCTGTACCGCGACGCAGAGTGCGCCTACCGTTGCTGCCCACGGTAGGCGCGGCAGGGTCTCGCGGAGGAAGAGGAAGATCAGCAACGTGGTGAGGCCGGCGAGTAGTGCCCCCACAAATCTCATGAGCTGCAGTTGGGTGAGGATATTGCCCCGTGCCAGGATGTAGGGGATCGTCTGCAGCGCGTAGTACAGGGGCGGCTCCGATGTGGCAATTCCCGCTTCCCCGGAGCCCTGGAGCGAGGCGTGCGTGTGAAGATCTTTGGTAAGGACTCGCTGCTGCGCGGCTGAGGAGATGGTGTGTCTCTGGGGGGTAAATCGCACTTCGTAATAGTGCAATCCTTCCAGCACGAGCGTTTGCTCCGGAGAGTAGGTGCCTTCCGGATGGCCGTTCGCGGGCAACGCATGCTCTTCTGCGAGTTGCGAGACGTAGGCGAAGTGGTCGACCTCGTCACGACCCTGGAAGGGTGGAGTGATGATCGACCAGGCGGTAGCGTTCAGAAGTGCGATCAGCGCACACATCCACGCCGCCGCGGGAATGCGCACGAGCCGCGCGCGCACGCCGGTTGACGGCCGGCGGCGTCTCCCAGCGACCTCAGTTTGTACGGTGCGCGCGGGTTCGAGCCCGGGCGTGCGTAGTGCGGCGCGAGAGCCGCCCGAATCCAGGTTCTGAGCAGGTATGTCGCTCACGGTCGCTCCTGCAGGGTCAGGCGCAACGTGAGTAGGCCGACGGCGAGCATCAGCGCCGCTGCAAGCAAGGCGACCCAGATTCCGCTGATGAAGTGACCAAATCCCATGTGTCTGACCACCGCTGGAATTCGAGACCACCACGAGCCGCTGCCGGCTGTGAGGTACGCAGCCAAAAACCTGCCCTTCAGGTGCAGTCCCGTGCCAGCTGCCGAGGCAGACGTGAGTGTGCTACTCAGCGCCACCGCGGACCTACTTGGAGGCGTGCGGTACCCCGGGATGATGACCAGCTGGTGGTTGGGCGCAAGCGTAAAGCAGAGGTTGACCTGGGAGGTCGTGTGATCCACGGGCCTGACGGGCACCGTCACAGAGGTGCCCGTCCAAGTCGGACCTCGTCTGCCTTCCGTCAGGATGTGGTTTTCGTGGTAGGCGACTAGGTGAATATTGGAGCCGAAGAATGCGTCGATCGAGAGGCGGATAGCGGACACATTGGCCGGCACCACTTCCCTGGCCTGGCAAATTGCGGGTTCCTTATTGGTGACACCCAGCGACTGGTTCGCCGCTGGCCCATTCACCCGTAGGACGCGCGGTGGGGAGCGTGAGAGTGTCACCGCACCGATGGCTAGCGTGAGCGCGATGCCCACGGCGAGCGTGACCTTGACGTTGTTCATGGCTCTCAGGTGTCGCTGACTCCCAATACTGCACCCCAAAATTCGAATGCTCAATAAGTGGTGCAAACCCCACCTGGAGCCGTTCGCGAGACGATGCTACGCAACGATGGTGCGAAAGCAAGGAGGCTCGATCAGGCGTCGAGCAGCGCGCGTAGCTCTCGTGCCGCGTGCTCAGGGTCGGCGGCTTCGGCGATCGCGCGGAGGACCGCGACCCGCCGCGCGCCCACGTCGACCACGGACGCTGCGTTTCCCGCATGGATACCGCCGATTGCGAAGAAGGGCAGGCGCGCGTGCAGGACGGCATGACGCACCAGCTCGAGCCCCGTCGCCGCACGTCCCGGCTTGGTTGGCGTCGCGTGCACGGGGCCCACGCCGATGTAATCCACTCCGCGCAGACTGTCTCCATCTGGTTGTGTGCCGGTAGGCGCCGCCGCTGCGTCGATCTCCGCTGGCGTGTGCGTGGACAGCCCCACCAGCATTTGTGCACCGAGCAACTCCCGCACCTGCACGATGGGCATGTCCTCTTGGCCGACGTGCACGCCGTCTGCGCCCGCCGCCGCCGCGACTTCGGGACGATCGTTCACGATGAACAGCGCGCCGAGCTCTCGACACAAGGCGGCAGTGGCGCGTGCCACGGCCGTGAGCTCCTCATCGCCCAGTTGCTTGTCGCGCAGCTGCACGATGTCGACGCCGCCCACAATCGCGGCCCGCAGCAGCGCCGAGAGCTCGCGCCCGCCCGGAGCCGAGTCGCATACCAAATACAGCCGTGCCGCCGCCAAGCGTGCGCGACGTTCAGAGCCGAGATCCGAGCCTGCCGACACCGGCCGCAGTCTCGCACGCGCGCGTCTCGCTGCGGCTTTGCGGGCTAGCATCGAATCGATGTCAGCCAACACCGAAGCGGTAGACGTCCTCGTCGTCGGCGGCGGCGTCATCGGCCTTGCGGTCGCCTGGCGCGCGCAGCTGCGCGGTCTCTCCGTCGAAGTGCTCGAGCGCGACGCCGTCGGAGAGCGCTGCGCTTCCGGCGTCGCCGCGGGCATGCTCGCTCCCGTCTCCGAGGCCGAGTTCGGCGCAGTCGGGCGGCGTGTGCTCGAACTCGGAGTACGCTCCGCCGCGCTCTGGCCCGGCTTTGCCGCCGAGCTCGGGCAGGCTGCCGGCATCGAAGTCGGACTGCGTCCGAGCGGCACCCTCGTGGTCGCCCGCGATGCCGACGAGGCCCGCGAACTGGAACGCCAGCTGGCTTTCCGCGAGGAGCTTGGGCTGCGTGCCAGGAGGCTGCTGCCCAGCGCCGCGCGCGCGCTCGAGCCCGCGCTTGCGCCCACCGTGCGGCTTGCGCTGGAGGCGCCCGACGATCACAGCGTCGATCCGCGCCGTGTCCTTGCCGCGCTGCGTGGTGCCTGCGAGGCCGCCGGCGTGCGGCTGCGCGAGCATGCTCCGGTGGTCGCCGTCGAGCTCGACGAGCAGCGCCGTCGCGTGGTCGGCGTCACGCTTACCGGCGGTACCCGTGTCGCTGCCGAGCAGGTTGTGCTCGCGGCCGGCGCCTGGACGACCCAGATCGATGGCCTCCCGTCCCACGCCCGCCTGCCCGTGCGTCCCGTCAAGGGTCAGATCCTGCGTTTGCGCGATCCCGAGGGCCCCGGGCTGCTGCAGCGGGTTCTGCGCTTCGAGGGCGGCTACCTCGTTCCGCGCGGCGACGGCCGCTATGTCCTTGGGGCGACCATGGAAGAGCGTGGCTTCGATCCCCTGCCCACCGCCGGCGGGGTCTACGAGCTGCTGCGTCATGCACGTGAGCTGATCCCCGGCGTCCTGGAGCTCCAGATCGAGGAGCTCTCGGTCGGCTTCCGGCCCGCAACCCCCGACAACGCGCCCGCGATCGGCCCCGGGGCGCTCGCGGGGCTGCACTGGGCCGCCGGACACCACCGCAACGGCATCCTGCTCGCCCCGCTCACAGCCGCGCTACTCGCAGAGGCACTCGCCGGGACCCCTGTGGGGGTCCCCTCATGATCCTGCTCAACGGCCAACCCTCCGAGCTCTCACCTGGTGAGAGCGTGGCGCGGGTACTCGCGCGTCTGGACCTCGCGCGCGACGCTCGCGGTGTCGCCGTCGCAGTTGACGGGGAGATCGTGCCCCGCGCGCACTGGGAGAGCTTTACGTTGCCGGCCGACGCTCGCGTGGAGGTACTCACCGCGATGCAAGGAGGATGATTCGGTTGCAGATGCGCTCCGCTCCCAGCACATCCAAAGCCAGTCACAGCGCCGAGTCGCCGGTGGCGTCGCAGCGTACCGGCGAGCAGGCCGACCGGCTCGTCATCGCCGGGCGCGAGCTGCATTCGCGTCTGCTGCTTGGCACCGGGGGGTTCTCCTCGCTGGAGCTCATGGCCGCCGCCATCGCCGCCAGCGGCAGCGAGCTCGTGACCGTCGCTCTGCGACGCCTGCCCGTTGGCGGGAGCGGCTCTGGCGGCGGGGCGGAGGGGTCGCCGGCGGCGCTGATCGAGCTGCTCGCCGACGCCGGCGTGCTGCTGCTGCCGAACACCGCTGGCTGCCACACCGCGCGCGACGCCGTGCTGACCGCCAAGCTCGCGCGCGACGCCTTCCAGACCGACTGGATCAAGCTCGAGGTCATCGGCGACGAGGACACCCTGCTGCCCGACGCCCCCGAGCTACTGCGCGCCGCGGAGGAGCTCGTCGCGGACGGCTTCACCGTGCTGCCCTACACCACCGATGACCCGGTGCTCGCGCGGCGCCTGCAGGACGTCGGTTGCGCCGCGGTGATGCCGCTGGGCTCGCCGATCGGCAGCGGCATGGGCATCCGCAACCCCTACAACCTTGCGCTGATCCGCGAAGCCGTCCACGTGCCGGTCGTGCTCGACGCCGGCATCGGCACCGCCTCCGACGCCGCGCTCGCGATGGAGCTCGGTTGCGACGCCGTGATGGCCGCCTCCGCGATCGCGCGCGCGCAGGACCCGGTACGCATGGCCCGCGCGATGCGCGCCGCTGTCGAAGCCGGGCGCCTAGCCCACGGCGCGGGCCGCATCCCCCGCCGCCACTACGCCTCCGCGTCGACTCCGCAAGAGGGACGCGCCGAGTTCTTTGACTGAGTGAGGCTTGCGGCGCCACGCCGGCGCCGGCGGGCTACTTGACGACTTCGATCGTCCCGTTCATCGTCGCCGGGTGGATCGTGCACAGATAGTGGATGACGCCCGGCTTGGTCATCTTGAATTCGACCGAGTGACCTTCACCGAAGTCGGGCGAGGCGAATTTGATCGGCCCACTCTTACTGGTCACGTTGTGTTCCACCGGGTCGTAGTTCGTCCACTTGAGCGTGCTGCCCACCTTGACCCTGATCGTGTCCGGGTTGATCGCGATGTTGCGGTAGGCGATCGCCACCACGCCGCTCTTTACCGGCGTCGACTGCGACGGCGCCGCGTACTTCGGGGTCGTGTCGTATTTCAAGCCGCCGCTGGCAGCGGTTTTGGCTGTGGGGGTGGAGGCGCTCGAACTGCTGGAGCTGCTCGATCCACAGCCCGCCGCCAGGCCAAGTGCTGCACAGGCCGCCACTATCGATAGTGCCTTACGTGGCAGTTGCTTGGGCGCTTTGATGCCCGAACTTGTTTCTGTGCGCTGCATAGAGGCCAGCCTAGCCTAGACTGCCCGTCTCATGACGTGCCCCATCGACAGATCCACCAGGACCGGCGCTGGAGTGTCCCAGTGACACCGCGCCACTATCTCACCGGGACCGAGCTGAGCGCCGCTGAGCTGCACGCGCTGCTGGACCGCGCAGTCGAGCTGAAGGCTGCCCCGCTGGCCTCCCAGGCGCTCGCTGGACGCAGCGTTGCGCTGATCTTCGAGCACCCCTCCACCCGCACGCGGCTCTCCTTCGAGGCCGGCATCCACGAGCTGGGCGGCCACCCGTTGACGCTGCGCCCCGAAGACCTGCAGCTCACGCGCGGAGAGTCCCTACGCGATACCGCCTACATCTTCTCGCGGCATGTCGCCGCGCTCGGCATCCGCACCGGGCCCGACGCGATGCTCGCCGAGCTCGCCGCCCACGCCTCGATCCCCGTCATCAACATGCTGACCGTCCTGCACCACCCCTGTCAGGCGCTGGCCGATCTGCTGACCGTGAAGGAGACCTTCGGGGAGCTGGCCGGCCTGCGCATCGCCTATGTCGGGGACGGCAACAACGTCGCCCGCTCGCTGGCCGCGCTCGGAGCGCGGGCTGGAGCCGAGGTCGCCATCGCCTCGCCCGCCGGCTACACCCTTGCGCTCAGCGAGCAGCGCGGGCAGGCGCACGACGAGCAGGGTCTCTCCCTGACCGCGCGGGAGCGCGAGCGCATCACCCTCCACGAGGACCCCCGCGCCGCCGTCGCCGGCGCCCACGCCGTCTACACCGACGTCTGGGTCAGCATGAACGACGACGAGGGGACCGCTGCCGAGCGCCGTCAGGCGCTCGCTCCCTACCGCCTCGACGACGCGCTGCTGGACCTCGCCGCCCCTGGCGCGATCGCCTTGCACTGCCTGCCCGCACACCCCGGCGAGGAGATCACCGCCGAGGTCCTCTACGGCTCGCGCCAGCGCATCTGGGAGCAGGCCGAGAATCGCCGCCACGCCCAGAAGGCACTGCTGGAGCTGCTCGTCGGGGCCGGTAGTACCCCGGCCGGCGGGCCGGCCCTATGAGCGAGCGGCCCGAGCGCGGAGATGAGCTGGAGCTGACCGTCGACTCGCTCGCCCACGGCGGCGAGGGCGTCGCGCGGCTGGGCGAGAGTGGCTACGTCGTGTTCGTCGCCGGCGCGATCCCCGGTGACCGCGTGCGCGCCGTCGTCTACAAGCGCAAGCGCAACTACGCCCACGCGCGCACGCTAGAGGTGCTCGAGCCGAGCCCCGAGCGGATCCCGCCGCAGGCTGATCACCCCGGCGTTCCCTGGCAGGTGCTCCCCTACGAGCGCCAGCTCGAGATCAAGCAGGCCCAAGTCGAGGATGCCCTGCGGCGAATCGGCGGCCTGGACGGCTTCGAGCTCGAGCCGATCGTGCCCGCTCTGGAAGCCTGGCGCTACCGCAACAAGCTCGAGTACTCCTTTGGCAACGCCGAGAGCGGCGAGCTGCAGTGTGGCTTCCACGCCCCCGCCGGCTGGAACCGGGTGCTGCCGATCGAGGACTGCCTGCTCGCCTCCGAGCTCGGCAACGAGGCTCGCCGCGTCGCGCTGCGCTGGTGCCAGGAGCAGGGGTTGCGCGCCTGGGAGCGCGGCATCCGCAACACCGACCCCGGCCCCGACGGCCGCGCCCTGCTGCGCAACCTCGTCGTCCGCGAAGGGCGCCGCAGTGGGCCCGCGCTGCAGGTCCGGCTGGTCACCACCGATGGCACCCTCGAGGAGATGCCAGAGCTCGCCGCCGCCCTCGCCGCTGCGCTTGGCGAGCGCCTCTCCGGGGTACTCTGGACACGCTCAGGCGCGCTCGCCGAGACGACCGCCGGTGGTGAGACCGAGCTCGTCTGGGGGGAGTCCGAATTGCCCGAGCGCCTCGGTGAGCTCGAGCTGCGGATCTCCCCCGCGGCCTTCTTCCAGACCAACACCGAGATGGCCGAGGTTCTCTACGGCATCGCCGTCGAGTACGCCGCGCTGGAGGGCTGGGAGCGCGTCTACGACCTCTACTGCGGGACCGGCGCGATCGCGCTCACGCTCGCCCCCCGCGCCGGCGAGCTGTGGGGGATCGAGCTCATCGAGCAGGCCGTCGCCGACGCGATCGCCGCGGCCCGGCGCAACGAGATCCGCAATGTCAACTTCTTTGCCGGCGACACGCGCCTGGCGCTACCTGAGCTCGTGCAGCGCGCCGGGCGCCCCGACGTGATCGTCGTGGATCCCCCACGCGCCGGGCTCTCCCAGAAAGTCGTGCGCCGCATCATCGAGGCCGCCCCGCGGCGGATCCTCTACATCTCCTGCAACCCCACCACGCTCGCACCCAACGCCGCTCAGCTCGCGCAGGCGGGCTGGGCGCTGCGCCGCGTGCGGCCCGTCGACATGTTCCCCCAGACCCACCACGTCGAGTGCGTCGCGCTGCTCGAGCGAGTCGACGGCGCAAGCGGCGCCACCCCGGCACCGACCTCGCCGCAGTCCGCTCAGGCAGACCCCGAGTAGGCTTCGCCGGCGATGCGCGCCGTCACGATCAGCGACCAGGAGATAGTGCTCGAGGAGCACCCCGACCCAGTCGCCGGGACGGGGGAAGTGCTCGTGCGCGTGCGCGCCGCCGGGCTCAACGGGGGGGACATGATGCAACGGCGGGGGCTTTACCCCGCGCCGCCCGGCTCGCCGCAGGACATCCCCGGGATGGAGCTCGCCGGCGAGGTCGCCGCGCTTGGACCGGGAAGCGGACGGTTTGCGGTCGGGGAGCGTGTGATGGGGATCGTCGGGGGCGGCGCGCAGGCCGAGCTGGCCGTGGTGCACGAGCGCCAGCTGATGCCGGTCCCCGCCGTGCTCGACTGGCCCGCCGCCGGCGGACTGCCGGAGGTCTTCACGACTGCGCACGACGCGATCTTCACCCAGGCCGAGCTGCGACCCGGAGAGCGCCTGCTCGTCCACGGCGGCGCCGGAGGGGTTGGCACCGCGGCGATTCAGCTCGCGCACGCGGCCGGCGCGCGCGTCACCGCGACGGTCCGTCGCGGCGAGGCACGCGAGTCGGTGGCGGCGCTCGGAGCCGAGGTCATCGCCTGCGAGGGCTTTGCCGAGCACGGCCCCTTCGATGTGGTCCTCGAGCTCGTTGGCGCCCCCAACATGCCCGAGAACCTGGGCGCGCTGGCAACCGGCGGGCGCATCGTCGTGATCGGGGTCGCCGCCGGCGTCAAGTCCGAGCTGAACCTGCTCGCGCTGATGGGCAAGCGCGCTCGCATTCATGGCTCCACCCTGCGTGCCCGGCCGCTCGAGGAGAAAGCGCTCGTAGCCCGCCGGCTCGAGCGCGAGGTGCTGCCGCTGTTCGAGGACGGCAAGCTGCGCGTGCCGATCGCCGAGACGTTCGCGCTCGACGACGCAGCCGAGGCCTACGAGCGTTTCGTGGCGGGCGGAAAGCTCGGCAAGATCGTGCTGACGGTCTGATCGTCCTGGCCGAACCGACCGACCGGACACACCAGCGCTAGACTGGACACATGGGTTTGGCGCTGCAGCGGCTGGCGAGTGAGGTGGGAGTGCATGAGCGCACACTGCGCCGCGCGGCCAGCAGTGGTCTCATCCACGCCCGGCGGCCCGACTCTCGCCGGCTCCTGCTATCCGATCGAGAGGAGCTATGGGTCCGCTCCCACTGGGCGCTGGTCGGCAAACTGCTCACTGCCCTCAGAACGGAGCCCAATCTGAAGCTGGGTGTGCTTTTCGGCTCCGTTGCCCGCGGAGAGGAGGTGACCGGCGCCTCCGACATCGACCTGCTGGTCGAGCTTCGTCAGCCCACCCCCGGTGCGCTGGAAGGGCTGCGTCTGCGGCTGCAGGAGCGCCTGCCTGCTCAGGTGCAGTTGACGCCTCTGCACGCGGCGCAGCGTAACCCGGAGCTGCTCCTGGAGATCTTGCGCGATGGTCGGCCGTTGGTGGATCGGGCGCATCTGTGGATGGCGCTCAAGGCTCAAGCAGGGCAGGCACAGTCCCAGGCCGACCAAGCACGAAGCGAGTTGCAGGGAGAAGCGCAGGCTGCGCTCCGCTACTTCCAAGAGCTAGCCAACGCTCGTGGGCGACTGCCTCTCGCAATCCGTGGATGAGTAGTTCGAACCGTCCGCCAGTTGCGGCTGAGGTACGCCGCAGGGCTTTGCAGAGGGCATTGGGGCAGCTGGCGCGCACAATGGAGCAGCTCGAAGTCGCAGTCTCCGCCTTTCCGCCGGACTTCGACCCCGCCGCCTTCAGGGCTGCGTGGTACTCCAATGCTCCCGAGGAACGTAACCGGGCCATGTTGGTGCGGTCGAACATGGACGACCTGCACAACCTCTGCCAGGGCTTGATCGGCCTGAGCGTGAGAGTGGCTCAAGATGCGGGCGTCATCCCCGCAGATCGCAAGACGCCGGTGGCCGATCAATTGCGCGGGCAGCGCCTCTACCCAGAGGCAGCTGAGCAGGTCATCCAGGAGGTTCTCGACCTGCGCAACACGAGCCAGCACGAGTACTGGAGCCTGGCACCGGATGACGTATATGCCGCTGTCCAGCGCCAGCGTCAGCAGCTCCCCGCCTTTATCGCAGGTGTAGGCGAATGGATCGAAAGTCTGCCGACGCCTTTGGCGTCAGGCGAAACGGTCTGATCGCCGCTCAGTAAGGCGGCTGCGCCGCCCACCACTCGCCGAGCGCGCGGAATGCCTCCCAGAATTCGCGCTTGGAGTCGCGCTCGTCGAGCGACTCGTCGATGTTCGGTACGTACAGCGCGTCGATCATCGGCGTCAGCTCTTGCACCTCGCCCACGCGCTCGTGCAGCGTGTGCGCCAGCGGGATCTCCAGCTCGTTCAGCGCTTCCAGGGCCTCGATACCCATCGCCACCACGATTCGCGGCGAGACGATCGCGATCTCTTCGGCTACGCGCGCGATGCAGGCCTCATCGGCCAGTGCCGCATCGCTCAGCGGGCACTTCACGCAGAGCGTCCCGTAGACCGCCAGCGGGTCGATCTGCAGGCGCTTGAGCGACTTCATCAGCGCTCCTCCCGCGCGCCCGTAGAACGCCACGCCCTCCTCGATCTCCGAGGGCATCGGGGCGTGCTTGAGCAGCATGATGTCTGCCTGCGGATGGCCGGAGCCGAGCACCGGCATCAGGTTCCCGCGCGGGCAGTGCGGACACGCCTGCAGCTCGCGCGTAAGCGTGTTCAGCTCGCGGATCGCTCGCTCCAGGTACTTCTCGCGGATCTCGTCGTCGGTCGTCGGCATTGACGCCGTGGGTTTTGACGCCTTGCCGACTTGTCCTTGGCGCTGCATCTCCCCTTGCGTCCTGGCGCGGCTCATTAGACGCTCCCGCCGCTCTCGCCTGTCGCGCGGCGCACCTGCCGCGCACGGCGCGCACGACGCGCCGCAGGCGGCGTCGCACGTGTCTGCAGGAACTTCAGCGCCTGCACGTAAAGCAGGCTCGTCGGTCGCGTCACGATCTCCGCGTCGCGCAGGGCCTGCAGGAACTCCTGCGGGCCCTCGAAGTCACGCATCCGCACTCGCACCGACCCCAGGCCCTGCGCGACGTGCGCGTCGGAGCCCGCGCCCGCCACGATCCGGTACTTCGCGGCGAAGCGCGCCGCCTCCTCGTTGAACGCTCCGATCGCCACGCGCGGGTTGAAGACCTCGATCGCGTCAACCTCGTCGAGCACCGGCAGCAAGTGCTCATAGTCCGGCACCGCGTGCATCCGGTCGAACGGATGCGGCACGTACACCAGTCCCCCCTGGCGCTTGATCTCCGCGATCGTCTCCGCCAGGCTCAGCCCGCGCGGGATCCGTTCCTCCAAGAAGAGCCCGATCACCTCGCCCTGGCTGGCCGTCTTGACCTCCTCGCCGACCACGACCTTCACGGGAGGGTGGGGACTCCATTCTTCGGCCTGTTCGCGCGCCGCCAGGGCCCCCGAGACCTCATTGTGGTCGGTCACCACGATTGCCCCCAGGCCCTGCTCACGCGCCGTCGCCAGCAGCACCTCCACTGGGGTCGCGCAGTCGTGCGAGTGGTCGGTGTGCATGTGCATGTCCACGTCGATCAGCTTCCTGGCCGACAGACGCCGCCGCAGGCTTGGGTCTCCGTCCGGATCGCGCCGGCGCGCCGCCAGCCCCGTGTAGAGCTGCTCGAGCTCGTCCGCGACCTCGCTCCAGCTACGGCCCGCCGCGGCCGGCGCCAGGAGCTCGTACTGCGCGGGAAAGTGCCTTTCCATCAGCTCCGCCGTCGCTGCGAAGCTGGCGGTGCGTACGTCCAGGCGTCCGAAGAAGGTTGCCACGAAGCGCCGTCCCAGCAGCGTCGAGAGCACCCGCTCGGTCGGCGCGTGGAAGGAACCCACGTTCAGCGCTCGCGAGTGGCGCAGTGCCGCGTTGGCCGTGCTTGGGGCAAACGGCTCGTGGACGTGTACGAAGTCGAGCTCCAGGCTGCTCAGCAGCTCCTCGATCGTGCGCGCGACATCGATCGGGAGCGCCCGCGGCGGGCGCACGCCCGCTGACCCCTGGATGCCGGTGCGCAGCGGGAGCTGCACATCGAGCACCTCGCCGACCGCGATCACCCCGGGGGTTCCCGCGTCCGTGCCCTCCAGCAGGCTCGCGGGGCGCTCTCGCGCCGCGCGCAGTGCCCGCCGCGAGGCGCGCACCCGCTCCTGCGAGCGCGATGGCGCCAGGATCAGCACGCGGTGCCCGCGCCGCGAGAGTTCCTGCGCGGCACAGCGCACATACGTGTTGACCTCGTCCTCCTGCGCCTCCCACGGATAGGGGGTCACATGGGCGATCGAGTACTTCGCGGCCATCGGCCGCCCAGGTTAGCTCGCGCGCGCCGCCGGCTTGCGCTTGCGCGCAGCGGCCGCCGCCCTGGCAGGCGCCAGTGGCTTGCCCGAGTACTTCGCGATGAAGCGCTCGGTATCGACCCGCGCCTCGTTGTCCGGGCGCTGGTTGTGCGGCGACTTCATCAGATAGGAGGAAGGCCCGTCCAACTGGCCGCCGACGCCGCTGTTCAGTGCCAGCTTGCAGCAGCGCACCGCGTCGATCACGATCCCCGCCGAGTTGGGGGAGTCCCACACCTCGAGCTTCAGCTCGACGTTCAGCGGCACGTCCCCGAAGGCCTGGCCCTCCACGCGAATGTGCGCCCACTTGCGGTCGGTCAACCACGGCACGTAGTCCGAGGGGCCGATGTACACGTCTTGCGCCGGCAGCGCCTCATCCATGATCGAGGTGACCGCGTTGGTCTTGGAGATCTTCTTGGACTCCAGCCGCTCGCGCTCGAGCATGTTGTAGAAGTCCATGTTGCCGCCCACGTTGAGCTGCGAGGTCCGCAGCATCTTCACGCCGCGGTCCGCGAACAGCCGCGCCAGCGTGCGATGCACGATCGTCGCGCCGACCTGCGACTTGATGTCGTCGCCGACAATTGGCAGCCCGGCCTTCTTGAAGCGCTTGTCCCAGTAGTCCTCGCGTGCGATGAACACCGGAATGCAGTTCACGAAGCCGCAACCGGCCTCCAGGATCTGCTCCACGTACCACTTCGTCGCCTGCTCGGAGCCCACCGGCAGGTAGGAGACGACTACGTCGGTGTGCGTCTCCTTGAGGATTCTCACGATGTCCGCGGTCTCGCCCGGCGCCTTGACGATCTTCTCCTTCAGGTACTTGCCGAGGCCGTCGTGCGTCATCCCGCGGTGCACCGGCACGCCCAGCTGGCGCGGCACCTTGGCGAACTTCATCGTGTTGTTCTGGCCCGCCCAGATCGCCTGCCCGAGGTCTTTGCCCACCTTCGTGCGGTCGATGTCGAAGGCCGCCGTGAACTCGATATCGCGCACGTGATAGCCGCCGAGATCCACATGCATCAGGCCAGGTACGCGCTCCTGCGGGTCCGCCTGGGCGTAGTAGTGCACGCCCTGTACGAAGGCCGAGGCGCAGTTGCCCACGCCGATGATCGCCACCCGCACCTTGTCGCGCTGATAGCGCGCCGCGCCGTTGGTCGCGGGTGCGCCATTGGCGGAAACTGCTCCGTTGGCAGGCGTCTTGCCGCTGCCGTTGCTATTGGTCGATTTCATGCTGGGAGACTACCCCGCCCGCCGCTCGTGGTCACACTGGCCTCGAGAGCTCGCCGCGCACGTGCCAGATCCGCTGTCCCACGGTGATGACGCTGAGGCCCGCCAGCACGTAGACAGCCGGCTCGAGCAGTTCGAAGCCGTGCAGCGTCGCAAACAGCAGGCCGATCGAGAGGATCACCACGCGCACCGGGCGCGTGGCGATGCCAACCTTGCACTCCACGCCCAGCGCCTCCGCGCGGGCTCGCGTGTAGGACACCATCAACGACGCGAGCACCGCCACGACGACCGCCGCCGCGCCGACGCGGTTACCGGTCAGCGCGAAGTACGCCGCCACCGCCGTCAGCACGATCCCCTCCTCGATGCGGTCCAGGGTCGAGTCCAGGAACGCCCCGAACGGCGTCCCCTTGCCGGACATTCGCGAGTAGCGCCCATCCAGGGTGTCCATGACCGAGCCAACGATGAACGCAAGGCCCCCGAGCACAAACAACCTTTCCCAGACCAGGACCGCCGCCACGAGGTTCAGTGCCAGGCCCGTCAGCGAGATCGCGTTCGGGGTCAGGCGCGACTCGATCAGCCGCTCGCGCACCAGCTCGCGTCGTTGTGCTGCGCGCAGCGCCACCCGACCCTCGCGACGCCGCGCCCCGAGGGCGCCGCGTCGCTGCGGGCGCCTGGTCGGCCGCGCGGGAGGAACGTGCCTGGGAGGCATGCCGCTAGCCGCTCGCGCCCGCGCGCGCCGGCGAGAAGCGCCAAACCGCCGGGCGCGCTCGTGCGAGCCAACGCGCCCCGTAGGCCGAGATAGCCGCTGTCAGCGCCCCCAGTAGCGCATCCACGATGAAGTGGTTGGCTGTCGCCACGATCACGAAGGCGACGAGAAACGGGTACACGAACCACAGCGCTTTCAGGGCTCGCCAGCGCACGAGGCGACCCAGCGGCCAGCCGATGCTGAGCGCGAACGCGACGTGCATCGAGGGCACCGCGGCATAGGGGTTGAACAGCGCGTTCATCGTCGCGCTCGCATGCGAGACGTGTACGCCCGTGAAATCCGAGACCGAGTCCACGAAGCCCCACTCCGGCATGAAGCGCGGCGGTGCCGTCGGGAATACCGCATAGCCGACCAGCGCGATCGCCATCGAGATCATCAGCATGTTGCGCACGAAATAAAACGAGCGGTTGTGGCAGAGATACAGGTACACGAGCGCGCCCACCGTCACCGTCGTCTGCGCGTTCACGTACAGCCAGCTCGACACGTCCATCAAGAGCGTGCTGCCCGAGGCCCATGTCTGGATCGAGGGCTCCACGAACAGATGCAGCGTGCGCTCGATCCCGATCAGCTCGCGTGCGTGCTGGAAGGCCGCCGAGGCACTCCCGGCAACTAATCCGCGGACCAGCCTGTAAGCCAGGTAGGCCGCCCCAAAGAGCGCCACCTGTCGCACTACGTCCAGCCACCCCCGAGGCAAGATCCTTGCCTGCAGGAGGCTGAGCCGAGCGACCATGGATGGGTAGCCTAAACCATGGCCCCCGCTACTCGCGGCAGCGTGGACCGTGCTCGAAGATGCGCGCCGGCGCGAAGTCGATGCCCACGTGGATGTGCTCTGCGGCGTTGGCCTGCACCACGGTCCATCCGCCCGGCGCCTCGCTTACGCAACCGCTTCCGCTCTGCAGCGCCCAGTAGGGCGTGAAGCGCAGGCGCACCTCAAAGCGCCCCCGCCGCGGCGCCCGCAGCGTAAAGGAGTCGGTTGCGATCCGCACGAGGCGCGCCGGCGGCTGGGCCAGAGGTGCGGCGTCGCGCACCGCGAACAGCCGCCAGTGCGCTGCGTGCCACACCTCGCGCAGATAGGGCAGCCCACGTGCGATCAAGCGTCCCTCCGCTGTGGCGGAGTAGTCCAGGCGCACATCCGGCAGCGCCACGTAGGAGACCGCGTTTTCGGAGAGCCAGCCTCGGTAGCTCGCTGCGGTCAGCGGCGAGGAGTAGAAGAGCGCCGCGTAGCGCGTGTCGAGCTGGCGCTCCCAGCCGCGCGCCAGCATGATCGATTCGGGCTGCGGCACGTACACCGACTCCCAGTGCGCGCCCGTCTGGGGAATCTCGACCCGCAGCGGCGAGTCGTTCGCGAGCTTGCCCAGCTCCGCGACCAGGGGCGCGTAGTAGGAGGCGTGCACCGAGGGGTCACCCGCCAGCGCTGCGACATCGTTCAGCGGGGTCTCGAGTTGCCAGTACAGCAGCACCGGCGCCAGCAGCGCTAGCGCCAGCCGGTGGCGCTGCCACAGCGCGCCCGCCACCAGCGGTGTCGCGACCAGCTCGCCCAGGCGCGCCGCGTTGCTGCCCACCGGGGTCTGCAGTACGTAGGAGCCCACGAGCGCCGCCGCGTACAGCCACGCGCCCCATCGCAACGCCGCCACCGTTCGCGGGTGCAGCTCGTCCTGCAGTCGCGGCAGCGCCAGTGCGATCGCCAGCACGCCTGCGAGGCCCGGCCAGAACACCGACGGCGCGAACGGCTCGTAGCCGCCTTCCGGGAACGCCACCGTCAGGAGTGCGATCGGGGCGAGTGCGGCCGCTGTGATCGCCGCTCCGCCGCGCGCTTGGGTTGTTATTGCGGAGACCCCGCCGCGCGCGCGCCCGCGTGCGTGCGCTCGCGCGCGGCGGGGTCTCGCGGCGAGCACGACCGCCAGCCCCGCAAGCGCCAGAAACGCGCCGGCCACCGGGCTCGCCACGCTCGTCAGAACCGCCAGGCCCGCCGCCGCGACCACGCGCCCGTGCGCTAGCGCCACCAACGCGAGCAGCCCGATCGCCAGGCCGAGGTCGTAGGCCACGCGTCCCGACAGCAGCTCCACGCAGATTCCCAGCGCGAACACCGCCGCCGCGACGCGCGCCCCGCCCGCGTCGAACGCGCGCTCCACCAGTAGCCCGAAGAGGCCCGCGGCCGCCACCACGCTGAGCGCCAGCAGCAGCCGCTCGCCCAGCAGCTCCCCCAGCGCGGGCGAGAGCAGCGAATACCCAGGTAGGTAGTGCCCGCCGTACCAGCCGTTGTCCCACAACGTGAACCCCACGCGCGCGAAGAGATTCGCGCGGTATGTCGCCGTCGCCAGATCGCCGCTGGGCGGGCGTGCGATCAGGTAGGCCCCGGCAAGCGGGATCGACACCGCGAGCGCAAGCGCCCACGGTGCCCTCAGGTGCCTGCTCACGAGCGCTCGAGGAAGCCGATCACGCGCTCGATCGCATCGGGGCGATCCAGCCACCAGTAGTGGCCCGCGTCGGGAAGCTCGAGCAGCTCCGCGTGCGGGAGCGCTCGCGCGTAGTCGCCCGCGAAGTGTGCCTCGATATAGGGGTCGCGGGTTCCCCACACGACGAGCGCCGGGGCCTGGATCTGTCCGAGCTGCAGGCCCGCGCGCGCCAGTGCGTCCGCCGGCGCGCTGCGATACAGCCGCAGGATCGCGCGCTGGGTGCCGTGATCGAAGTGCGCCAGCACCGAGTCCAGCCACGCCTGTGGCAGTGGGCCCTCGGCGACATTCGCCTCAATCGACGCGCGCCGCAGCGCCGCGCGCGTCGTCAGCCCCATCGCCAGCTCGCCGAGCAGCGGCCTGCGCCAGATGCGTGCCATCCGGTGCCAGCGAAAGCCGGGCAGCAGTGGAACCGCGTTCATCACGACGAGCCTTGCGATCCGCTCGGGATGGCGCTGCGCGAAGGCCAGGCCGACCGCGCCCCAGTCGTGCACCACGAGCCGTACCCGCTCGACTTCGACCAGGTCGAGATACTGCTCCAGGAAGCGCTCATAGCCGGCGATCGTGTACTCGAACTGCGGTGGCTTGCCGCTGCGCCCGAAGCCCGGTAGGTCGGGGGCCAGACCGCCGCTGCGCGCGAGGAACGGGAGCCAGTCGTCGGAGTTCGTTGGCACCCCGTGCAGGTAGAGCACCGGGACGCTCGCCGCGCTGGAGCCGGCCTGCGGGTCGCGGCTGGCGCCAGGCGCCGGCGCGCTGCGCCAGAAGACCGGCAGTTCGCCGATCCGAGCGTTGTGCTCGCTGATCTCCGGCACCGCGCCGAGCATATACCGCACCGCAGGCGTATGCCCTACCTTGGCGCAATGCCCGCCACCGTCCCCGCTGCCCTCTGGAGAGCTCCCACGCGCCGGCGCGTGGGAGCCGTGCGTGACCGGCTGCGGGCCGTCTATGGCGTTCCACGCTTGGCTCCCCACGGCGATCCACTGGCCGAGCTCGTCCTCACCGTGCTCTCGCAGAGCACCAACGATCGCAACCGCGACGTCGCCTATCTGCGCCTGCGCGAGCGCCTGCCCACCTGGGAGTCCGTGCGCGACGCCCCCCTCGCCACCGTCGAGGAGGCGATCCGCCCGGGCGGTATATCCAAGGTCAAGTCCGAGCGCATCCAGCGCATTCTGCGCGCGATCGCACAGGACGGCGCGCAGCGGACCACGGAAACTCAGGGCCTGCCGCCGCAAGTGGCGCCGAGTACGCTCGCGCTGGACTGGCTCCCCGATGTTCCGCTCGAGCAGGCCCGCGCCTACCTCACAAGTCTCCCCGGCGTCGGGCGCAAGACCGCCGCCTGCGTGCTGCTGTTCGCCTACGGGTTGCACGACGTCCCTGTCGACACGCACGTCTCGCGGGTTGCGACGCGCCTGCGGTTGCTACGACCGGGCGCGCCGTTCGAGGAGTTGCACGACGAGATGCTCGCGCTCACCCCGCCGGGCGAGGGCCTCGAGCTGCACGTCAATCTCTTGCGTCACGGCCGTCGTACCTGCCACGCGCGCTCGCCGGCATGCGCCGAATGTGCGCTTGCACGCATGTGTCCGAGTCGTAATGATTGTTTCTGATGCTTCCATTAGATTGACTTTTCTATTAAGCTGGGGTTGTGTCTCCAACTTCCGGCGACGAGGAAGACCGACAACGGCGGCTTGCTGGCCGCGAGGGCACGCAGGAGTATCCGCCCTGGATCGAGCGCTTCACTCATGCCACCTTCGTCCACGAGGGTGAATTTGGAAGCGCGCGTGCACCGCTGCTGGCACGCGAACACCACCAGTGGACCCCACTCGCACGCGCTGTGCTCGCGGTCGGCGATCAGTGGACGCTGCTGATCCTGCGCGCCCTCTCCGATGGACCGCCGCGTCTGGCTGAGCTGCGCGCGCGTTTGCCGGGGATCAGCGCCGGGGTCCTGAATCGCCACCTGCAGCAGATGGTCGACCTCGGGCTCGTCTCGCGCCAACGCCACCGCGAGCTGCCGCCGCGCGTCGAATATGAGCTCACCGCCGCCGGTGCCGCGCTGCTGCCGATCGTCGTACAGCTGGCGCGCTGGGGCGTGCGCAACCTTTGGACCCGGCCCCAGCCGCGTGAACACATCGCAATCGGCGAGATCTTCCGGCTGCTGCCCGACATGCTCGCCGACGAGCGCTTCTCGGGCGGTCCGCTGGAATTGGTCGTAGAGGGGCGCACCACACGCGAGCGGCACGTTTTCGAGATCAAGGACGGCCGGCTACTGCCGGTAGCGATCGGCATCGCACCGGCCACACGCATGGCCGGTGGCCCCTTTGACTGGGTCGAGGCCCTGGGACCGCGGCGCAACTACGGGGCGCTGCAGGTCACGGGCGAGTTGCAGCTCGCCAAACGGCTGCTCAAAGCCCTGCTCGGATAGCGCTGCGCGGGCCTCCAAAGGCTTTTGACGCATAAGCGCTTTTGCGACACAGTGCCGTTTAGGGCGTTCAGATGCCTGGAAATTCGGGAATGTGAGCTCGCGAGCCGGGCGAAAACCACACCAGCACTTTGACCAAACTGGTGTTTATGATTGAGAACATCCGAACTTCGAAGTATGATCAGTGTTCAGACACGTAACCCCGTGGGGGTAAGACTACTCGGGACTAAGGACAGGGGTCCACGGTAAAATGCCAAGAACAAGCACGCACACTGACAGACAAAACGCCGACGGGGAATGGATTCGCTCCGTTCCCAGCCTGCGCGAACCGCGCTACTCGCAATCGCTCGAGCGCGGCCTGGCGATTCTTGGGTGCTTTACACCTGAGCGCCCGATTCTCGGTATCGCCGACATCGCAGACGATCTCGGTATGAGCCGCAGTACCACGCACCGTTATGTCATCACGCTAGTCGCGCTCGGGTACCTCGAGCAGGGCGCTTCGCGCAAGTACCGCCTGGGGTTGCGGGTAACCGACCTCGGCATGTCGGCGCTCAACTCCACCGGGCTGCGCGAGCACTCGCGGCCTTATTTGGAGGAGTTGCGTCAGCGGACCTCCTACACGGTCAATCTCGCGGTGTTGGACGGTCCGGAGATCCTGTACGTCGATCGCGCTCGCAGCTTTCGCCGCGGGCAGAGCAAGATCGACTTCGGGCTCGCCCCGGGTTCGCGGCTGCCGGCGTATTGCACCGCGATGGGCAAGCTCCTGCTGGCCTATCTGCCCGAGCACGAGCAGCGCAACTTGCTCTCGGAGATGAAACTCGCAAAGCGTGGTCCGAACACGATCACCAGCAAGAAAAGCCTGCGTGACGAGCTCGAGCATGTGCGCGAGGAGAGCTTCGCGGTCAATGATCAGGAGTTGGCTTCGGGCCTGCACTCGATCTCTGCCCCGGTGCGCTCGGAGTCACGTGAGGTAGTGGCGGCAGTCAACATGGCCGCTCACAGCTCAATGATCTCCCTGGAGGAGCTCGTCGATCACCTCGGGCCGCACCTCGTCTCGACTGCCGACCGCATCTCTGCGCGGCTCGGTTATCGTCGCGACGACGAGCGTGAGTAGTGAGTAGACGGTTTTTTTAGCGTTCACGCTAAAGCGCTTTGTCTGAGATCGACCCCGCTGGGGCCGGTCTCAGCTGAGTGCGCGCCCGTACTGGCGTTCGTAGTAAGCGCGGTACTCGCCCGAGCGGATCGGCTCCCACCACCAAGTGTTCTCGCGGTACCAGGCGACGGTCTCCTCCAAGCCCTCCGCAAAGCGCACGCGCGGCTCCCAGCCGAGTGCGCGTACCTTGGCGGAGGAGAGCGAGTAGCGCCGGTCGTGCCCGGGCCGGTCGCTGATGTGCTCGATCAGTGACTCGTCGGCGCCGCTGAGTTGCAGGATCCGTTTGACTACATCGATGTTCGGCAGCTCATCGGGGCCGCCGGCGTTGTAGATCTCGCCCGGCGTACCGCGCTCCAGTACGCAGCCGATGGCGCGTGCGAAGTCGGTTGCGTGGATCCAGTTGCGCACCTGCCGGCCGTCGCCGTAGACCGGCAGCGCGTCGCCGTGGAGCGCGTTGAGCACCATCAGCGGGATCAGCTTCTCCGGGTACTGGTAGGGGCCGTAGTTGTTCGATCCGCGGCAGATGCTCGCCTGCAGGCCGTAGGTGTGGAAGTAGCTCTGCACCAAGAGATCGGCGCCGGTCTTCGTCGCGGAGTACGGCGAGGAGGGGCGCAGTGGCGAGGACTCGGTGAACGTCCCGACCTCGATCGATCCGTACACCTCGTCGGTGGATACCTGCACGTAGCGCAGACCCCGCTCGCGCGCGGCCTCCAGCAGCACGTAGGTACCCAAGGCGTGCGTTCGCACGAAGGCATCGGGCTCGGCGATCGAGCGATCGACGTGTGTCTCGGCCGCGAAGTTGACGATCGCCTCGGGGCCCGCGCCCCCGTCCCCGGAGCCATCGAGCGCTTGCGCTACCGCCTCGGGGCTCTCGATCCCGCCCTGCAGGAAGCGATAGCCGGGCTCTTGCGCCAGGTCCTTGAGGTTCTCCTCGCGCCCGGCGTAGGTGAGCTTGTCGAGCACCGTCACCGCGTCACCGTGCTCGCGCATGCGCACGCGCGCGAAGTGCGAGCCGATGAATCCCGCGCCGCCGCAGACCAAGAGCCTCATGAGCGCATCATTCCAGCTCGCGCAGCCAGATAGCCCGCCAGGCCGTCACGCCAGTCGGGCATCGGCAGGACATCGCCACGTTCGGACTCGAGCACCGACCACGGCGGGCGGGGCGCCGGGCGCGCCATCTGAGTGCTGTCGATCGCCTCCACGCGGCAGTCGCACTCGGCCTGGCGGAAGATCTCTTGGGCGAAGCCGTTCCAGGAAACGGCGCCCGCGCCGGTGAGGTGCACGACCCCGCTTACCTCGCGCTCGAGCAGTCCCAGCACGGCCGGTGCGAGATGGCCCGACCAGGTCGGGGAGCCGACTTGATCGTCGACGACCTGCACCGCCTCGCGCTGGTCGGCCAGGCGCAGCATCGTGTCGACGAAGTTGCGCCCATCCAGTCCGTAGAGCCACGCCGTGCGCACCACCGCGTGGCGTGGGGAGGCCGCCAGCACCTGCTGCTCGCCGGCGAGCTTGCTCTGGCCGTAGACCGAGCGCGGCGCGGTCGGGTCGGACTCCACATACGGGCGCGCGCGGCCCTCGGCGTCGAGTGGTGCCTGCCCGTCAAAGACGTAGTCGGTCGAGATGTGCAGCAGCGGAACGCCGATCGCGGCCGCCGCGCGGGCGAGGTTGCCCGCTCCCTCGGCGTTGACGGCATGCGCCTGCTCGCTGTGGCTCTCGGCGCCGTCGACGTCGGTCCAGGCGGCGCAGTTCAAGACGGCCTCTGGCTGCTGCTGCTCGAAGAATGCGAGCACCGCCTGGGCGTCTGTGATGTCGAGCTCCGGCAGGTCGATCGCCAGCGGCTCGTGCCCGGCTTGTTGTGCGACACGGCGCACGTCGTGCCCGAGCATGCCCGCGGCGCCCGTGAGCAGCAGCCTCACAGGATCGAGATGTCCGAGTTGTCGCCGACCATGAAGCGGTAGGCCCGTGGTTGGCGGTCGGAGCGACGGACCGTCACGTTGCGCCCCAGCAGCGAGGACTCCATGCGTCCGTCCAGGTCGCAGACCGAGGAGCCGGCCAGCAGGATCGAGTGCTCCACCTCCGCGCCGGTGATCACGCAGTTCTCGCCGATCGCGGTGTAGGGGCCGACATAGCAGTCCCGCAGTTGTGCTCCCGCGCCGATCACCGCCGGGCCGCGCACTGTCGTGCGCTCCAGGCGCGCACCGGGCTCGACCACCACGCGCCCGTCGACGCGCGAGTCGATCAGCTCACCCTCGACGCTGCCCACGAGATTGTCGAGGATCAGGCGGTTGGCCTCCAGCATGTCCTCTAGGCGGCCCGTGTCCTTCCACCAGCCCCGCACCACGTGTGGCTCCACCCGCAGGCCGGCGTCCACGAGGTGCTGGATCGCATCGGTGATCTCGAGCTCGCCGCGCGCCGAGGGCTCGATCGCGCGCGCTGCGTCGTGGATCTTGGCGGTGAACATGTAGACGCCCACAAGCGCCAGGTCCGTAGCGGGCTGTGTCGGCTTCTCGACCAGCCGCAGCACCCTACCCGGGGCGCTCGACCCGTCCTGGGCGGGTGCGAGCTCGGCCACCCCGTAGTTCTCCGGGTCCGCGACCGGTGTCAGCAGGATCAGCGCGTCGGGCTCGTGCTCGCGAAACGCCGTCACCAGGTCGGTGATCCCGCCCTGCAGGAGGTTGTCGCCCAGGTACATCACAAAGCCGCTGGAGCCGAGGAACCGCTCGGCGGTCAGGACCGCGTGGGCCAGTCCCAGCGGTTCGTCCTGCACCAGGTAGGAGATCCGCACCCCGAAGCGCGAGCCGTCGCCAGCGGCGGCCTGGATCTCGGGGCCCGTGTCGGGGGCGATGATGATTCCGACCTCCTCGATTCCGGCCTGCGCCATCGCTTCGATCCCGTAAAAGAGGACGGGCTTATTCGCGACCGGCACGAGCTGCTTGGCGCTCGTGTGCGTGATCGGGCGCAGGCGCGTGCCCTTGCCCCCCGAGAGGATCAGTCCCTTCAGCGGTTCCATCGAGGCATGAGCCTACCGACGCTCGCTCACAAGCGGTGTTATCGATTAGCGCGGGGCAGCGCGCTCGCTGCCGTCGAGCCGGTAGTGCCCGCTGCAGTAGACCATGCCCGCTTTAGTAGACCCCGGCCAGCTTGCGGTGATCCCAGGTCGTACGGCGCTGCTCCAGGAACTGCAACGCGACCCGCTTGCTTGCCTGCTGGTCGAGCATCGCGCCCACCTCTGCTGGCAGCTCGGGTGCGGGTGGCTCGTCGCGTGCCACCGCGTAGCGCGCGAAGATCTCGTGGCCGAGGGCTTTGACGGTCTCCAGGTCGCGGTGGATGCGCACCTCGCATTCGAGCATCGCCCCGCGCAGCTCCGGGTAGAGCTCGCCCGCCTCGACCTGCAGTGTCGCGCGCGCCTCGCGCTCCAGGTTGCGCACCTTCTGGGAAGCCGCGTAGGTCCACGACCACAGCTGCGGGCCCGGCTCGCCCGCGCCCGCGGGCTCGCGCAGCACGTACCACAGCGGCATCAGGTGGGGCCACCCGCGCGGGCCGATCGTCGCGCACACCACCGTGCGCTCTTCTGCCAGAAAGGCTGCCGCCTCGAGCGCGCTCAGCTTGATTTGCTCGCGGCGGCTCAACAGTGCCTCAACCGACGCCTGCCGGCGCTCGGTGCAGGCTCGCCGTGGCGGCGAGCACCGCTTCGCGCGCGTCCGGGGGCTCGAGCACCGCTGCGTCGCCGGCTTCCTTGAGCACCTCGCGCACGAGCCACTGCACGCCGGCGAAGCTCAGCTCGACCACGACCGCGCCGTCGGCGCTCTCGTGCACCACCCTGCGGCTCTCGCGTGCCCAGCGCGCCCGCTCGGGGGAGATCCATACGCGCGCGGTGCGCGAGGAGCTCACCTCGCCGGTGCGCATCCAACCATCCACTTCGGCGGCCGGGTCGACCTCCGCGCGCGCCTGGAAGTGCTCCTCGGTGACCTCCGCGCGTCTGATGCGGTCCAGGCGGAAGTGGCGCATTTCGGACTTCTCGGGGTCAAAGGAGGCGACGTACCAGCCTTCGCGGCCATTTACCAGGGCGTAGGGCTCCACGCGCCGCAGCGAGAACTCGTCCTCGTTCTCCTTGTAATAGTCGAGCTCGATCAGCCGGTGCTCGGTGATCGCCTGCGAGACGCGCCGCGCGACGTCGGGGTCATCGCTGCGGCCGTGGGCGACCTGCAGGCCCTGCTCCATCGGATCGTTCCCGAGCGCCGCCACGATCTTCTCGCGGGCGGAGGTCAGCGAGCCCTCGGGGATGTGCTCCCCGATCAGGTCGATCGCCGCGATCAGCGCCTTGGCCTCGACCGGCAGCAGTCGTGCCGGGCGGTCGAAGTTGTCGCTGTAGGGCTCCGGGTCGACCTCGATCTCGCCCTCCTCCTCGAGGATCTCGGCGTAGAGCACGTAGGAGCCGCCGCCGAAGTTCACGACGTTGAGCACCTCGATGTCCTCGCGTAGCTCCTCCTCGCTGAGCTGCAGGCGCTCCTGCACGTCCGCCATCGAGACGCGCCCCAGTCCGCCGCTGAGGGCTGACCCGCCGGGCTGTGCGCTGCCGCCCTTGCGTCCCGCCTGGATCAGGATGCTCGCGAGCGTCACCAGCCGCGCGAAGCGCTCCGGGCGGATTGCTGCCTCCACGCGCCGCGGCTCCTCGCCCGGCTCCTCCTCCGCGTCGCGCTCGCGCCGGCGGCCGCCGGCGGAGCGACTCCCCTTGCCGGCCTGGGGGAGTTGGGCGGACTCCTGCTCGTGCTGCGATGAGGGCTCCTCGGTGCCGGGAATGTCGGCGATCGGGCTCTCGGTGTGGCGCTCCTCGATCAGCGCCAGGCGCCGCGTGAGCTCCTCCACGAGCTCCGGCGGCCCCAGCAGCTGCGCGTGCTCGCCGAGCCCGAGCACCCACGAGACGATCATGCGCACGTTGCCGTAGGGGGTTTGAAAGACGCGGTCGCCGTGCTCGCCGCCGGTCGCGTGGATCTCTCCGTAGCGGCCGAAGTGGCGCTCGATCTGCCACGCGATCCGCTCGGAGAGCAGGATCTCCGCAACCCCGCGCTCCTCTCCGAGCTGCCACTCCGCGCGGTTGGCGTAGGCCCGCGGGTCGAAGTCGCTCGGGCGCCTGAAGTCGTGCTCTGCCTTGGTCGCGTAAGCCACTTTCCCGCGAATCCGCGAGAGGCGAAAGACGCGGATCGCCTTGCGCTCGTGCGCGTTGCCAAGCAGGTAGAACTCGCCACCTTGGAACAGCAGGTGGTAGGGGTCCACGCGCCTGGCCCCGACCTCGTCGCGCTCCATCGTGTAGTAGTCGAACGTGATCGTCTTCTGGCGGAAGATCGCCGTCTCGACCTTCGCGAGGCGCGCCGAGAGCTCGTGGCCGCCCGCCGAGGCCGTGATCGCGAGCGCCACCGAGCGCTGCTCGGGCGCGCGCAGTGGGCTCGGACGACCCCACGTGATCTGCTGCAGCGCCAGGCGCAGCGGCTCCGCGTAGGCGAACTTGCCGTCGAGCAGCAGCAGCGCCGTCTGCAGCGCCGCGAGCTCCTGGTCGCTGAAGGCGATCGCCGGCAGGTGGAAGCTCTCCGAGCGCAGCGAGTAGCTCTCCTGCTCGGCCGCCGCGTCCGCCGGACGGTCGACGGTGAGCTGGATCCCCAGCGCTTCCAACTCTGCTCGATCCGCGTAGAAGCGTCGCGCGAAGGCGTCCTCGTTCATTGCGCTGTAGCCCTCCACGTCGCGGCGGATCTCCAGGGCCGTCACCGGCCGGCGCTCGGCCATCAGATAGGAGATCAGCGACAGCTGGCGGATCAGCTTCTCGGTGTCCTTGGCCATCGAGTCCCCAAAGATAGAACCACGCGGCGAGAGGACGATCGCAGCGGGTCCCCTGAACCGCTATTTGCGGAGATCCATTGGTCCTCCCGCGGAGTCGCGCCGCCGCACAGGGGCGCCAGCACGACACGTTTGCCCTATGCGGCCTCGAGCGCTTCCGGGCGCTGCTGGGCGGGCTGTTCGTCAAAGAAGGCCGCCGCGCCGAGTGCGCGGTCGAGTGTTGACCAGCGCCGGCCGGGGGCCAGCTCCTTCTCGAGCCGGTCGAAGCTGCCCAGGCGCCCGCCGAGGTTGTCGATCATGTGCACGAGCGTCGCCTCGCGCGTGCACGGGAGCACGGGACTGCCGTGCTCCAGGGAGCCGTGGTGGGAGAGGATGATGTGCGAGACCGCCCACTCCAGGCGCTGGGGAAAGCCCTCGATCTCCTCGATCGTGCGGCGCACGCGGTAGTAGCCAAGCGGGATCTCTCCATGCAGGCGTCCGACGTCGGTCAGGTCGATTACCCGATCCTGCTCACCCTCCTCGGTGTAGGCCTCGAGCTTGCCGATGTCGTGCAGCAGTGCGCCCGTGACGGCCACGTCGCGATCGATCCCGGGGAAGGTCGCCGAGATCGCGCTGACTGCCTGCGCCACGCCCAGGCAGTGCTCGAGCAGCCCGTGGCGGTAGGCCTGGTGGTAGTACTTGGCGGCCGGAGCGGCGCGGAAGCGTGACCACAGCTGCGCGTGCTCGCCCAGAATGCGCTCGAGCAGGGTGCGCAGGTGCGGCTCCTGGATCGTCGCGAGGAGCTCACGCAGGTCGCTCTCCATCTGCTCCGGTCCGCGGGGTGGGCCGTCCAACAGGTCCTCTGGGGAGAAGCTGCCGGGCTCGGCGGGGCGCAGCTCGCGCAGGTTGATCTGCGGCCCGAAGCGTGGGTGCAGCGCGTAGCGCCCGAGCACGCGGACGGGCTCGCCGGGGCGCGCGAGTGCCTCGATCTGTTCGAGGTCATCCCAGACCATCGCCACGACCGCGCCGGTGCGGTCGCCCAGCTGCAGGCGTAGGTAGGCCCCGCCATCGCGGCGCGCGCGGCGCTCGAGCTGGCGCACGAGCAGCGCCTGGTCGAGCTCGGTGCCGTCGGTCAGCTCGTTGACGAACATGTGCCGGAAGGTAAAGACGGCAGCGGACGGCACAGCCGTTCCGGGAAGCCGCCCCGCCGCGCGCGCGGGCGTCGTACGCGCGCGCGGCGGGCCTCGTAGCTCGGAAGTGCGCCTGCACGCCAACGAGACCTCCCGCGCACGGCCTTCTGTCAAGCAAAGTACCAAGCACGAGTCATTGGTGATGAAAAATGGCCACGCTCCAAAACGTCTAAAGGCGCGTCGCGAGATCCTACATCGCGGACCTGGTTGTCTCTGGTTGTCCTGTCTATCGTGCGGTTGTGTAAGCAGCTGTTTTGTAAGCAGACGTTTTTTCGTAAGGTCGGTATTCAAAGGGAGTGGGGAGCCAGAGTGATGATCGAGGAGATGCGAGTAGTCAGCTGGAACGTCAACGGGGTGCGGGCGCGCTGGCCGCGTCTGATCGAGCTGCTCACGTGCGAGCGGCCCGACGTGGTCTGTCTGCAGGAGACTCGCTGTCCGGCGGGTCGCTTCCCCCACGAACGGTTGCGCGAGATGGGCTACCAGTCGCGCCACAGCGCCGGCCCGAGCAAGGCCGGTGGCGTCGCGATCCTGGTGCGCGACGACCATCGCATCAGTGACCGCAACTCCGAGCTCGACCACCACCGCGAGATCGCCGAGGGGCGCTGGCTGGAGGTGACGACGGAGGGGATCACGATCGGCTCGGTCTACGTGCCGGCCGGTGCCACTCGCAGCGAGTCCGACGATCACGCCAAGCTGGCCTTCTTGGAGGCCGTCGCGCGCCAGGCCTACGACGAGCACTCCCATCCGCTGCTGATCGCCGGCGACTTCAACGTCGCGCCCACCGATCAGGACATCTACGAGCCGGCGTGGTTTGAAGGCTCCTACCAGACCGGCGACGCTGAGCGCGCCGACCTGCGGGCGATCCTCGACGAGGGCGAGCTCGTGGACGTCTACCGCCGCATGCATCCGGACGAGCACGGCTACACATGCTGGGACCAGCGCGAGGGCCACTACCCCCGCGACTACGGCCTGCGCATCGACCTGATCCTCGCCAGCCAGGGCCTCGCGCCGTATGTGAGCGAGTGCGAGGTCAACCACACCTACCGTAGGGGCTATCGCCCCTCGAACCACGCGCCGCTGGACGTCGCGCTCTATGACCTGCAGGCCTGCGCGCACTGCATGGGCGGCCAGGAGGCGCTGCTGGCCGCATAGCTCACGGGGGAAGAGGGTGCCCACGGGCCGCGGTCGCAGTCTCCGCTTAGAACTCACTGCGATCGCGGCCGGCGGCCGCGCTGCTAGGCGCCGGTGGCGGTGGTCTTGGCGTGGAAGACCCCGTGGCGGAAGATCAGGAAGTTCAGCGAGACCACCGCCAGGACCGTGACACCGTAGACGAGCTCTGTTGGCAGGCCAAGCGCCTTGGGTAGGAGCGAGGTCGAGGCGGCGGTCACCCCGTACTGGGTGCCGGCGACCAGCAGATAGCGGCTCGCCTGGTGACGGAAGGGCAACGCGAACTCGTCCTCCTGAGCCCAGACGAAGAAGCGCTGGAGCGTGAAGTGGACCGTGATGCCGCAGCAGAAGCCGATCGCAAGCGCTACCTGAAAGTGCACTCCGACGACGCCGGCCAGGAGCACCGTGACGCCCAGATAGACGCTCGCGACGACGCCTCCGGCCATTGCGTAGCGGACGCCCTGGCCGACCACGCCCGAGTTGGGGTCGCGCGCTTTGCGCACCAGCGAGGAGGCGCCTCGCGCGCCCCGGCGGCTGCCGCCTGCGCTCTGATCGCTGAAGTGAGCCACCGGGCAGAAGTGTTCACTGCGCGGGGTGGTGTGGGCAGGAGGCGGGCGCTGAGTGGCTGCCCGCGCGCCCGCGGGCACGGCCGGATGCGCGACTGCTATTGCCTTAGGGCCCGCCGCCGGCTTGGCGGGCACATCGGCGCGGGTGTCTCCGATCGCCCGGGCTGAGGCCCGCTCCGAGGCCCCTTACTGCAGGGAGGCGATCTTCCAGGAGCCGCCTTCCTTGACGAGCAGTAGCGTGCTCAAGCGCTGCTTGCCCGACCAGGTGGTCTTGACGCTCGCGGTGGCGTTCGTGCCGTGGACGGCGATCGACTTCACCGTCAGTTCGTAGTCGTCGATCGCCCCGAGCTGGTTTTTGAGCGCCTCGACGCAGCTACCCCCGGCGGCGCGCAGTCGCGCCTGCACGGCGCTTGCGAAGTCGCGGTTGCAAAGCTTATTTTTTTCGCCGGCCGTAACGTCGCTTTGGAATTCGGCGATCCGCTTCGCGACCGCTTGGCTCGGCCCCTTGAAGCTGCTGGTCGAGACCGTGCTGCCGCAGGCCACGACGCCGCTTGCCAGCAGCGGCGCCAATATGAGGGTCGCGGTCCGCTTGATCGGGATGCGAGGTGTCACGCCTACGGCTCCAAGCGGTTGGGCCCGCGGTACAGGAAGGTGACCTCGCGCACGTTCTCCTGGCCAAGCATCTGCATCAGCAGGCGCGTCAAGCCAAAGCCGAAGCCGCCGTGGGGCGGCGCGCCGTAGCGGAAGAAGTCGAGGTAGTACTGGATCGGCTCGGTCTCCACGTGCTTGTCGCGCGCCTGTTCGAGCAGCGTCGCCAGGCGGTGCTCGCGCTGGGCGCCGGTGGTGATCTCGATGCCGCGCCAGAGCAGGTCGAAGCTCTTGGTCAGGCCCGGTCGGTCGGGGTAGCGCATGTGGTAGAAGGGCCGCACGGCCGTCGGATAGTCGGTGACGAACACGAACTCGTGGCCGTGCTGCTCCTTAACGATGGCGCACAGCGCGCGCTCGCTGGGCGGGTCGAGGTCGTCATCGGGGCCCGGCACGTGCTCGTGGCCGTGCTCGCGCAGCAGCGCCTTGGCCTCCTCCATGCTCAGGCGCGGGAACGGCAGCGTGGGCACCGTGAGCTCGACACCGAAGGTCTCGCGGATCGCCTCGCCGTGCTCAGCCAGGACGACCGCGAAGACGTGTGCGAGCCAGGCCTCCTCGAAGGCCATCACGTCCTCGTGGGAGTCGATCCAGGAGATCTCGACGTCGACGCTCGTGAACTCGGTGTCGTGGCGTGAGGTGAAGGAGGGGTTGGCGCGGAACACGGGGCCGACCTCGAAGACCTTGCCGAAGCCGGCGGCCATCGCCATCTGCTTGTAGAACTGCGGCGACTGCGCGAGGTAGGCGGTGCGCTCGAAGTACTCGACCTTGAAGAGCTCCGCGCCGGACTCGCTGGCGGAGCCCATGAACTTTGGTGTGTGCAGCTCGAAGAAGCCCTCCGCGCGCCAGTGCTCGCGCATTGCGTGCTCGACGGTGCTCTGGACCTCGAAGATCAAGCGCCGGTCGGGCCGGCGCAGGTCCAGGTAGCGCCAGTCGATGCGCTTGTCCAGTGCGGACTCCGGCGTGACCGGCAGTTCCGGTTCGGCGGGGGACTCGACCTGCAGGTCGTGCAGGCGCACCTCGACGCCGCCCAGGCGCACGCGCTCATCGGCGACGATCTCGCCGCTCAGCGTGACCGCTGACTCGGCGGTCAGCTCGGAGATGCGCTCGTTGAGCGCGCTTGGGGGATCGGACTTCTCCAGCACCACCTGCGCCAAGCCGGTTTCGTCGCGGAGGATCACGAACTGCATGCGCTTCTGGTCGCGCACGGCGTTGACCCAGCCGCGCAGGCGCACCGTCTCGCCCACCTTGGATGGGAGGTCGCCTATCGGGGTGCGCGGCAGGGGGAGCGGATCCATCGCGGGCGGATCGTATAGGAGGGCCTGCTGCAGCGCCGCGGCAGGAGAACCGCATCCTACTCGCGACCCCCATGCGGGTTAGTGAGTGGGGATCGCGGAGTTCCTCGGCGGTCCCCGCTCAGCTGGCTTTCGCGATCCTGACTCGTCGTTCGCTCCGCCGCAAGCGCACCGAAAGCGGGTTGGCTAGCGGCTGGAACTTGGTTTCGAAGGTCATTCAGCTCCAAATTTTTCTTTGGGCGTCGGTAAGCCGATTGCGCTGCCAGTTATCGGGATGGTTCCACCCGCAAGGGCGCACGCGACCCCTTCGAATTCGAAGGGGTCAAATTTACCCACGAAGGTTTTGCTGGTTGCCCCGTAGAAGATGTCGTAGATTTCTTCTCCTTTTTACCGGCTTTGTAGATGAGCTGATCGAGGAGTTCGAAGACGACTGGCTTTACTACTTTGCATCGAGGTTCTTCTACTCCTTCAAGGTTGTAAACCGTGCATTTCGTGAATTCAATCGTGAGTTTGGATTTCCATTTGGCGCCGATGGTCGTTTTAGAGTCAACGCCTTCGCATAGGATTTTGAAGTTTGCGGAAGGTATCCTGACGAAGAATGACGTGATGCTCGTGCCGGCGCTCGCGAGCACCGGGCTTCCCGAGCCGCGCTGCAGCGCGCTGTCGTCGTGCGGACCGAGTGAAAAACAAATTTCCGCAAGTGGACGCAAAACCGAGCGCAGCGAGCGGCACAAACGGCCCGTGTGCGCGGGCCGCGCGCCCTGCGGCCAGCGAATGGACGATTGGGGGATTGAATCCTCGCGAGGAGCGCGCATCATCCCGGTGATGACAGATGGGACGATTGAGCTGGATCACGGCGCGGGCGGCGGCCTGAGTCAGACGCTGGTCGACGAGCTGATCGCGCCACGTCTCGGGCACGTATACGGCGGTCGGATGGAGGCTGGCGCGGTGCCCGAGCCGCAGAGCGCCGGTGTGGTGCTGCGCAGCGGCTCGTTTGCGAGCGACCCGATCTTCTTCGGCAACGGCGACATCGGTCGGCTGGCGGTCTGTGGAACCATCAACAACCTGGCGGTCAGTGGGGCGCTACCGTGCTATCTGACGCTCTCGCTGGTGCTGGAGCGGGGTCTGCCGGTGAGCGACCTGGCGCGCGTCCTTGACTCCGTGCGCGAGGCGGCGGTTGAGGCTGACATCGCGGTGCTGGCCGGCGAAACGCGGGTGGTCGGCGGCGGCGTGGTTGACGGGCTCGCGATCGAGACGACCGGCGTCGGCGAGCTCACGCGGGAGTCGGACCTCGGCATGACCCATGTGCGCCCCGGTGACGCGATCATCGTGACGGGTTGGCTCGGCAATCATGCGATCCACATGCTCTCCCTACGCCAGGGGTTGGGCTTGGAGCGGCGCATCCTCAGCGACTGCGCGTCGCTGGATGGCTTCGTCTGGAATGTGCTCGAGGACTACGCCGCCGAGGTGCACTGCATGTGTGGCATCACGCGCGGCGGTCTCGCGAGGACTCTCAACGAGTTGGCCGCGGGCGCGCGCGTCGAGATCGAGATCGAGGAGCACCGGCTGCCGGTCCAGCGCGAGACCGCGAAGGCGGCCGCCGCGCTCGGCGTCGACCCCCTGTGCCTCGCCAACGAGGGCAATATCTGCATGATCGTCGAGGGCGACGCTGCGACGGAGATCCTCGAGCTCGTGCGCTGGCAGCCGCAGGGCGTGGCCGCGCAAATCGTCGGGACGGTGCGCGAGCGCGGGGGCAGCGCCGTGACGATGGTGTGCGAGGACGGCTCGGAGGCGCTGCTCGAGCCGCTCTACGGCGCGGGTGGCGCGGGACTCTGATTTGGTGCGAGCGCGAGCTGATCGCTCGAGAAGGTCACCTCGACCGGCTCGAGGATCACCTGGCGCGGTCCCTCTTCCACGGCCCCGGCGACGAGTGCGTCGAAGCCGAGCTCGGCGGCGCTTGCGGCGACGCGAGCGCCCTGACCGGGACGGCAGTAGACGGCAAAGCCGGCTCCCATGTTGAGCGTGCTGTAGGCCGCGGCGGCATCGAGGGCGGCCTCGGCGGCTAGGAACCGCAGGACCGGCGGCACGGGCGGCAGGGCGCTGATCCGGTAGGTCAGCTCGCGCTGCGGACGCATCAGCTTGAGCAGGCCGTGCCCGGTGATGTGGCTGAGGTAGGTGAGCTGCACCTGCGGGTCGCCGAGCAACTGCCGGATCAGCCCGACGTAGAGGAAGCTGGGGCGCAGTAGCGCGGCGCCGAAGGACTCGCCCTCGGCGGCGCCGGGAAGTGGGGTTTGCAGGCCTGAGGGGAGCTGGCTAGCGGCGCGCCGTGCGAGCGAGGCGCCGTTGGCGTGCAGGCCGCTGGAGGCCACGAGCACGATCTCATCGCCTGGCGCGAGGTCCGTGCCTAGTAGCGGCTGGCCGGGCGGCGGGACGAAGCCCAGGGCGCTGCCGGCGAGCTCGATCTCCTCGCTCCCGAGTAGGCCGGCGAGCGCGGGGGACTCGCCACCGCCCCAGGCGCACTGCGCGTCATCGCAGGCGCGCCGCCAGCCCTCCAGGAGCGCCGCGGAGCGCTCGGCGTTCTCATACCAGGCGCTGGAGCCGGTCGCGAAGTAGGCGTTTACGACAAGCGGCAGGGCGCCGACGCAGATGAGGTCGTTGAGGACCGCGGCGACCGTGTCGTAGGCGATGTCGGCGAAGTGGTTGGCGCCGGCGAGCTCGTGGTATTCGCGGGCGAGCATCGACTTGGTGCCGAGCGTCTCGAGCACGAACGCGAGCGTGCTGCCGGCGAAGCGCAGCACGAAGGCGGGCTCGCCGCGTGACTCATCCAGCGCGCGAGCGCCGGCGCTGGCGAGCCAGTGTGAGGTTGCGAGCGCTTCGCCGAGCGCGTCGCGCTTGCCGGCGTCGAGCACGGCGTAGTCGACTCCGGCTTGGCGGTAGGCGCTGTGCACATCGGGGTCGGACACGGCTTGGAGCCTACCGGTGCTCGCGCACCAGGCAGGTCGTCGCGAGCCAGCTCCCGGGCTCGCCGGTGGGCGTCAGCGGGAACGCGAGGTCGTCGACGAGCGCCCACATCTGGGTGTGCCTGTCGCTGTCGACCCAGGTGGGGGCCCAGCGGGTCAGGTCGGCCTGCTCGAAGGCCTCGTGGAGCGCGTCGCTGACGGCGTCTAAGCCGGCGGCGCGAATCCGGCGGCGCTTGCGGAAGCGCAGCACGCAGTGCTCGGAGGCGATGACCTCGGAAACCTCGGGGTGGTCGGCGCGGAAGACGCGGATACGCACGGCTACACCGTAGTGGCGCCGAACCGACGCGGACCGTTCGCCGGCCCTGACCCCGCCGGCGCCGGTCCCGGCCGCGCCTGCGCGCTACTACTCGGCGCGGCTGAACTCCCAGATCGCGATCGCGAGCATCAGCAGCCCGAGCGCGGCGATGACACCGGCCTCCAGCAGGCTCGGCACGTGCCAGCCCCACCAGGTGACCCCGGGTGCGAGCGCGCGGCGCGTGGCGGCGGGGATCGCGAGGTGGGAGAAGATCGCGCGGCGCATCGGGTCGACGGCGTAGGTGAGCGGGTCGATGCGGTTGAGGATCGCCAGCCACTGGGGCAGGTGGGCGACGGAGAACATGGCGCCGGAGATGAAGAACATGGGCATGATCGCCATCTGCATGAGCGCCATGAAGGACTGCATCTGGGTGATGCGCGCGGCGGCCATCATGCCGAAGGCGGTGATCGAGAAGGCGAGCAGCAGCTGCAGTGCAAAGATCTCCAGTAGGAGCCCGACGTTGTAGGGGACATCGACCAGGCCGGCGATCGCGATCACGATCAGGCCTTGAAAGGCAGCGACGGTGGCGCCACCGAAGCACTTGCCGAGCACGATCGAGGAGCGCCGGACGGGCGCGACCATCATCTCGCGCAGGAAGCCGAACTCGCGGTCCCAGACGATCGAGGCGGCAGAAAACATGGCGGTGAACATGACGGCCATGCAGAGCACGCCGGGGTAGATGAAGGTTTTGAAGTTGACGCCGTGGGTGCTGGCGGAGACGAGCGAGGAGAGCCCGGTGCCGAGCACGAACAGGAACAGGAAGGGCTGCACGAGCGAGGTGACGATCCGCAGGCGGTCGCGGCTGAAGCGGATCAGCTCGCGGCGCCAGACGACGCGGATCGCGCGCAGCTCGCCGGCCCAGCTGCGGGTCGGGACGCGCACGTGGGCGACGTGGTGCGCTGGCGGCGCGGGGGGTTGAGCGGTCTCGGTCGCCATCAGCGGGCCATCATGCGCGCGACGTTGCGCATGTGATCGGTGGAGGTCGCCTCGGCGTCGCGGATCGTGGAACCGGTGTATGACATAAAGACGTCATCCAGGGAGGGGCGCGAGACCGAAACGGCCTGGATTGGCAGGCCGAGCTCGGCGAAGAGGCGCGGGACGAACTGCTCGCCCTCGGGTACGCCGAAGGTAACGGCGCCCTCGGCGACGGTGGCCTCCAGCTCGAAGCGCTCGCGCAGGGCGGTGATCGCGGCGTCGTTGTCGGGGGTCTGGATCTGGACGCGGTCGGTGCCGACGCTGGCCTTTAGGGCCGCGGGGCTGTCGAGCGCGATGATCTGACCCTGGTCCATGATCGCGATGCGATCGCAGTACTCGGCCTCGTCCATGTAGTGGGTGGTGAGGAAAATCGTGATGTCCTCGCGCTGCTTGAGCTCGGCGATGTAGCCCCAGATCGAGCTGCGCGTCTGGGGGTCGAGGCCGACGGTGGGCTCGTCGAGGAACAGGACGCGCGGGGAGTGCAGCAGGCCGCGTGCGATCTCCAGGCGGCGCTTCATGCCGCCGGAGAAAGTGCCGACGAGGCTCGCGCGGCGCTCCCAGAGGCCGACCATCTCCATGACTTGGCGCATGCGCGGAGCGACGAGCTCGCGCGGGACGCCGTAGAGCTCGGCGTGCAGGCGCAGGTTCTGCTCGGCGGTGAGGTAGCCGTCGAGCGTGGTGTCCTGGAAGACCAGGCCGATGTTGCGCCGCACGGCGTCGCGTTCTGAGACGACGTCGTGGCCGGCGACCAGCGCGGAGCCGCCGGTCGGTTTGACGAGCGTGCAGAGCATGCTGATCGTGGTCGACTTGCCGGCGCCGTTGGGCCCGAGGAACCCGAATACCTCCGAGCGGGCGACCTCGAAGTTGATGCCGCGCACGGCCTCGATCTCGCCGTAGCGCTTGGCGAGATCGTTGACCGAGACGGCGGGGGCGACGCTCACGGGTGACACCGTAGCGCGAGAGTTAGTCGCTCTCGGGCTCAGCGCCATCCCCGAGGATGCGGTAGAGCTCGCGGCGTACCTCGGCGAGTACTTTGCGGGCCTGCTCCTGCTGGTCCTCGCTGCCGGTGTGCATGATCTGGGCGAAGGCGAAGGCGACCTCGCGCATGATCTTGCCGAGCTCCACTGCCTTCGGTGGGGTCTGGCCGCTCATCTGCTCCCAGGGGGCGGGCCGGTCGGCGCCACGCTCTTCGACCACGGCGAGGCCCTCGACCGTGAGTCGGTAGGCCTTGCGGCCCTCGATCTCCTCCGAGCGGATCAGCCCCTCGTCTTCGAGCTGCGCCAGCGCGGGGTAGACCGAACCGGGGCTGGGGCGCCAGGCGCCGTCGCTGCGCTCCTGGACCTCCTGCATGATCTGGTAGCCGTTGCGGGGCTCCTCGGCGAGTAGCAGCAGGGCGGCGGTGCGGATGTCCCCGCGTCGCGCCTTGCGCCCGCCGCGCCAGCGCGGGCCTCCTCCTCCTCCGGGCCCGAAGCCACCGGGGCCGAAGGCGGCGAAGGGAAAGCCGGCGCCGTAGCCGCCGCGGGAACCGGGTCCACCGCGGTGGCGGTGACCGCCGTGGTGGCCGTGCTCCTCCTCCCCGGGCTCACCAGCGCGCCCGCTCATGAGGCGCCAGAGGAAGGCGAGGTCGTATGTCTCGCGGCCGCTTCGGCGGCAGCGTCCTTCAGGTGTTGTGTGGATTGCATGGGCGTACATATTGAGCTCCTATCGTTTTGTATCGCGATAGTAGCACGATATATCGTTATACGTCTAGACGTAACTGCGGCGCCGGGCCGCGAGCGTTTCTATCCCGCCCGACCGTGTGGTGGCTGCGCAGATCGAGCCGGCGCTACTAGCTGCCTGAGGTTGGGCAGGCCCGAGGCCCGCTCAGTGACGGAAGTGCCGCACGCCGGTCGCGACCATCGCGATGCCGGCCTCCTCGGCGGCGGCGATGACGAGCTCGTCGCGCACGGAGCCGGCGGGCTGGATGATGGCGCGCACGCCGGCGTCGATCGCGAGCTGGGGACCGTCGGGGAAGGGGAAGTAGGCGTCGGATGCGAGCACGGCTCCCGCGAGCAGCTCGGGCTGCGCCTCGCGGGCCTTCTCGACGGCGATGCGGACGGCGTCGACGCGGCTCATCTGCCCGGCGCCGATGCCGATAGTGGCGCGGCCGGAGGCGATTACGATCGCGTTGGAGCGCACGTGGCGGCAGATGCGCCAGGCGAACAGCATGTCCTGCCACTGCTCCTCGCTGGGGGCGGTGGCTGTGAGCACCTGCATCTGCTCGCGGGTCTCGCTAACGGCGTCGCGATCCTGGACCAGCAGGCCGCCGATGACTGGCTTGGCTTCGAGGGCCGGTTTTTGGGGAGGAGAGGTGCGCGCTGCCGCGGGACCGTCCTCGGTAGCGTGCGCGGCGGAGGGCGACTCCAGCAAGCGCACGTTCTTCTTGGCCTGCAGGAGCTCGAGTGCGTCGGGGTCGAAGCGGGGCGCGAGCAGGACCTCGATGAACTGCGCGCCAAGGGCCTCGGCGAAGGCGCGGTCGATGGGCCGGTTGGCGGCGATCACGCCGCCGAAGGCGCTCTGGGGGTCGCAGGCGAAGGCGCGTTCGTAGGCGAGCTGGCCGCTCTCGCCGAGGGCGGTACCGCAGGGGTTGTTGTGCTTGACGATCGCGCAGGCGGGCTCGGCGAACTCCTCGGCGAGCTCGCGCGCGGAGCTGAGGTCGAGCAGGTTGTTGAAGGAGAGCTCCTTGCCGTGCAGCTGGCGCACCCCGGCCAGCAGGTGCGCGGGGGCGCCGAGCTCGGCGTAGTAGGCGGCGCGCTGGTGGGGGTTCTCGCCGTAGCGCAGCGAGCGCTCCTTGACGTACGCGGTGGTGCGCTGTGCGGGGAAGTCCTCCTGCTGGCGCGCGGCGAACCAAGCGGCGATCGCGGCGTCGTAGCGCGCGGTGCAGGCGAAGGCGGTGGCGGCGAGGCGCTCGCGCGTGGCGAGCGCGAGCCGCCCGTCGGAGGAGCGCAGCTCGGCGAGCACGGGCTCATAGTCCTCGGGGTCGACGAGGACCGCGGCGAAGGCCTGGTTCTTGGCCGCGGCGCGGATCATGGTCGGGCCGCCGATGTCGATGTTCTCGATCGCCTCGGCGGGGGTCGCGTCGCCGCGCGCGACGGTGCGCTCGAAGGGGTAGAGGTTCACGCAGACGAGGTCGACCGGCTCGATCGCGTGCTCGGCGGCGGCGCGCAGGTGCTCGTCGTCGTCGCGCAGCGCGAGCAGGCCCGCGTACAGCCTGGGGTGCAGCGTCTTCACGCGCCCGTCCATCATCTCGGGGAAGCCGGTGAAGTCCTCGATTGCGCGTACCGGCAGGCCGGCGGCGGCGAGCTCGCGGGCGGTGCCGCCGGTGGAGACGATCTCGATGCCGAGCTCGCACAGGCCGCGGGCGAAGTCGACGATCCCGGCCTTCGCGGAGACCGAGAGCAGTGCGCGGCGTACCCGCACTTGCCCCGGCGCGGTGCGCTGCAGGCCGGTGGGGGTGGTCGTCTCGGGTGCCACGCCTAGAGAGTATCCACCGGGTCCGACTCGCTGCTGCGATCCCCGGCGGCGAGCGGAGCGGCCTGCGAGGGGCTGCTCTGTGTGAGTACCCGGCGCTGGTTGGCGGGGTCGCGGCCGAGGGCGCCGCGCGCGAAGCGGCGCACGGCTTCGGGCAGCAGCGTGTGCTCCAGTGGGCGCAGCGCCGCCAGCACTTCCTGTGCGTCGCGGGCGTCGGGGAGCTCCACGGCGCGCTGCAGGATCACGGGGCCGCTGTCGACGCCGGCGTCGACGAAGTGCACGGTTACGCCGAAGACCTTGACCCCGTAGTCCAGCGCCTGCTGCACGGCTCGCAGCCCCGGGAAGGCCGGCAGCAGCGAGGGGTGCACGTTGATGACGGCGCTGGGGAAGCGCTGCAGGAAGGGCTCGGTGATCAGCTCCATGTAGCCGGCGAGCACGACCAGGCGCGCGCCGCGCTGCTGCAGCCAGTCGGCCATCGCCGCGTCGCGGGCCGCGCGGTCGGGGTAGGCGGAGCGCGCGAACACAGCGCGCGCCACCCCCCGCGCGGCGGCGCGCTCCAGCGCGGGCGCCTCGGCGAGGTTCGACGCGACCGCCACGACCTGCGCCTCGTCCCCGTGCACGCTGTCCAGCAGCGCCTGCAGGTTCGTGCCGGTTCCGGAGACCAGCACCGCGACCGGCAGGGGATCTCGGGCGTCAGAGGCGATGCGGAATCGTACCCGGGTCCTCCGTGCCCGCGGTGCGATCTCGGCGGAGCGCGATCAGCGCGAGCTCGACGCCGAGGATGAGGAGTGCGGCGATCGACAGGATTCGCCCTGCGGCGATGGGCAGGCTCTCAGAGGTGGCGACGACGATGCGCACGGGTCTCCCCGCACTGGGAGCACGGTCGACTTCCACGATGTCATCGGCGTGCGCATCGGTCGCAACGATTCGCGCGCCCTGGATGTGCAGGAAGCCCGGCGCGGATCTGAGGTTCGTGTCGAGCAGGCGCCGGCGTCCCAGATGGGTGACCACGACCGCGTGCTCGCCGGGTGCCGTCGATGGTGGGAAATAGACTTTGGGTAGCGGTGTGCGCATGATCGGCAGCTGGTCGTCGACGTAGTCGAGCAACGCTTCCTGTGCGTAGGCGGGCGAGCGGAACGACCGCAGGACCGCGGCGCGATTGCTCCCTGTGGTGTGGGCGTCGACCTGCTCGATGGCCCCGAGGATGGCCAGGGCGGCGATCGGGGCGAGCAGCCAGCGCCAGCGCAGCAGCCAGGGCCCGCCGTCACCAGTGAGGACGAGCGCGGCGAGCAGCATGCCGCTTACGCCCAGCAACACATAGCTCTCCAGCCGGAAGCTGAACTGCAGGGTGGAGTAGACGCGCGGAAGCGCGAGGATGAGCGTTGCGTGTGTCATGAGCACCAGCAGCAGGGCGGTCGCGCCGGTGAGCGCCAACAGCACCTTCATCCATAGTCCCCGGCGTCGAGCGGCTAGCGCGACCGCGATGCTGCCAAGCGCCCACGCGATCGCAAGCACCGGCAGCGCGAGCGTCAGGATGGTGCCCGACACTCGCGCGCGCGAGAGGGTGAAGAGGTGCGGTGCGGCGACCGTGAACATCTTGGCCTTCAGCAGTTCGCGGAAGTGAGGGTAGGTGTGTGCGATGACGGTCTGTGACTCGTATGCCAGGGCGGGCAGCAGAAACCAGGCGCTGACCAGTAGCGCTGGAATCAGGAGACCCAATGTTCTGGCCACGCTGGCGCGTGTCAGGCTACGGCGGATCTCTGGGACGCAGGCGAGTAGCGCCAGGGCCAAGAGCAACACGAGAGTGGTGCCCCAGACCTCGGTCAGCAAATGGCTGCCGAAGAACACGACACCGCTGCCCGCGAGGGCCGCTGCCGGCCAAAAGGTGACTTGTGAGGTGCGCAGGACGCTGAGCGCGGAGGCGATCAGTAGCGGCATCGCCGAGACTGCGGTGAACTCGGGCCAGTCGCCGAGTGCGTAGAGGATCGTCAGGTAGGCTGCGGAGGTCACGAATATGAGGCCGGGAATGTGGGCGGGCCAGCTGCGCAGCCCGAACATGCGCGCCATCCAGTACCAGCCGCCGTAGGCGGCGGCGAAGCCCAGTAGGTAGGTGAGGACGTAGGTTTCCAGTGGGGCGTTGCCGAGTGCGAGCGACAGCGCTCCGGCGAGTGCGTAGAGGGTGCCGCCGTAGAACGCGAACCATGGGTAGAAGACGCCATGGGAGTAGTTCACGAACAGGCTGGGTGTGTGCCCTGAGCGGATCGCGAGGCTTTGGTGCCACATGAACCAGAAGTGGTTGACCCAGTCGGCGTTGAAGGCCTCTTCGGTGAACAGCAGCGGCCAGGCGAGCACGCCGATCAGCAGCAGCGGCGCTGCGGTGCAGGCCGCGATTCGCATCCAGCGGCGTGGAGAGCGTGCGACCTGTCGATGCTTCGCGCGAGGCCGGCTGAGGTGGATGGGTGCGGCCCTGTTCGCTCGACTGCTCACCGCGCCAATCGTGGCGCATCGTGATCGCTCCCACAGAGCGTCACGTCGTTCGGTGTTTTCTGCGCTGGCAGGCCGGTGTGGGCCGATTGCCAGCCTGTTTCCGATAGGCCGGCTCGATGTTCGACGTGGCCGGCGTCGATGCAGATCGAATTCGGCTTGGTTAGATTGCTCCGGATGTAGGGTTCGACTCGTCGGCTGGACACCCTGAGGGTCAGAGGAGGCCTTGATGACTAAGCAGCTTCGTTGCGTTCCATTGCTCGTGTCGCTTGTGCTGGTAGTGCCGGTTGCCGCCGCGCTTGGGGCGAAGGTCCAGGTGGGCCCGGTCAAGGGCGGCTTCTACAGCGGGACCTTGCACCATGAGGAAATCGTCCTGGAGGTCGCCAAGAACGGGAAGAGCGTCAGGGTGAGCCTGCCGGTCGCGCCGGCCTACTGCCAGGGTGGCTCCAGCGCTGAGGAGCAGAAGACCCAGGCGAGCGCGATCTCGGGGAGCGGCCGCTTTACGACCAGAATCGCCTACTTCGTGCGCCACACGAGCAAACAGTTTGCGACCGTCACGATCAGCGGGTCTTTCTATGGGCGCGTCTTTCAGGGAACCGCGAAGTCGAGCTTCACGCCGGCCAAGAGCTGCAACGGGCAGGAAAGCTTCGAGGCCAAGGCCGGCTAGCGCGGCGGCGCTAGGCGCGCACGAGCGGCAGCGTCGGCCCGGCGGGCTGCTCGAGCGCGTACTTGCCGTTGGCCTCGCCGGTGCCGTCTAGTGGGTACTGTCCGCTGAAGCAGGCGTCGCAGTGGTTGGCGCGGGCACCGCGAATCGCCGCGTAGACGCCCTCGAGCGATAGGTAGTGCAGCGAGTCGCAGCCGAGCTCCGCGGCGACCTCCGCGGTGGAGCGCTCGTGGGCGATCATCTCCTCACGGGTGGACATGTCGATCCCGTAGTGGCAGGGGTGCTTGATCGGCGGAGCGGAGATACGCATGTGGACCTCGCGGGCGCCGGCGTCGCGCAGCATCTGCACGATTTGACGGGTGGTGTTGCCGCGCACGATCGAGTCGTCGACGACCACTAGGCGCTTGCCGGCGATGATCTCGGGCAGCGGGTTGAACTTCAGCCGCAGCCCGTGCTTGCGCAGCTCTTGGCCGGGTTGGATGAAGGTGCGCGCGACGTAGCGGTTCTTGACGAAGCCGTCGTCTTGGGGAATGCCACTGGCGCGCGCCAGGCCCCGCGCGGCGGCGTTGCCGGAGTCGGGCACGGCGATCACGAGGTCGGCCTCCACGGGGGCCTCGTGCCAGAGGCTCTCGCCCATGCGCCCGCGCGCGACCTGCAGCACCTGCTCGCTCATACGCGAGTCGGGGCGCGCGAAGTAGATGTACTCGAACACGCACAGGGCCCGGCGTTGCCCGGGCAGCACTTTGCGGCTCTGCAGGCCCTCGGAGCTGAGTGTGACGAGCTCGCCGGGCTCCACTTCGCGTAGGTACTCCGCGCCGATGATGTCAAAGGCGCAGGACTCGCTGGCCACACAGTAGCGGACCTGGTTGTCCGCGGTGTTCGCCTGCTCGTCGTGGGGCTGCTCGTTGGGGCTGCGACCGGGCGGGGGGAGCGCTCCCAGGGAGAGTGGGCGCACGCCGTGGGGGTCGCGGAAGGCGACCACGCGGTCCTTGGTCATCGCGACGATCGAGAAGGCCCCGCGCAAGCGCGGGAGCACTGCGGCGATCGCGTCCTCGATCTGCTCGGCCGGATGGGTCGCGATCAGCGCCGCGACGATCTCGGAGTCGGAGGTCGAGCTGAATGTGACGCCGCGCTCCAGCAGCTCGTTGTGGAGTTCGAGTGCATTGATCAGGTTGCCGTTGTGTGCGAGCGCGAGCTCGCGGTGGGAGCCGCGCGTGCCCTCAGAGCGCTGCACTGGCTGGGAGTTCTCCCAGGCGTTGGAGCCGGTGGTCGAGTAGCGCACGTGCCCGATCGCGAGGTCCCCGCCGAGTGTGCGCAGGTCGTTCTCGCTGAATACCTGGCTGACGAGGCCGAGCTCGCGGCGTGTGACGATCTGGCCGTCGTGGTCGGCGGCCGCGATCCCGGCCGACTCCTGGCCGCGGTGCTGGAGCGCGTACAGCGCGAAGTAGGACAGACGTGAGACGTCATGCCCAGGTGCGTACAGCCCGAATACCCCGCACTCATCGCGTGGTCCATCACGCATCACGATCACACGCTAGCAGGGCGTCGGCGGTGGGATTCATGGGAAGAGCGCACTCAGCGCGGCGTGGGCCTCGGAGAGCTCGGCGAGCGTCCATTGCAGCGATGTTGCGGGCTCCGCCTCGCCGGGTCGGACGTCCAGGGCGATCCGCAGAGACTCGCCGCCGACGGTGCCGAGCAGCCGTACGCGCGCGTGGTCGCCGAGCGCCTGCAGGATGTGCGCGGGGCCGCTGACCAGGAAGCCCCCGGGAGCCTCGCCGAAGAGCGCCTGCAGTTCCTGCGAGGCGCTCAGGGAGATCGAGGCGCCCAGCCCGCCCGCCAGACAGCACTCGGCCAGTGCGACCGCGATCCCGCCCTCGGCGATGTCGTGGGCGCTCGAGAGCGATCCTGAGCGCACCGCCGTGCGGATCGCCGCCTGCGTAGCGATCGCGGCCTGCAGGTCGACGGGCGCGAGCCCGTCGGGCAGCGGCTCGCCGCGCAGCTTGGCCAGCTCGCTGGCAGCCAGCGAGGGCGCGGCGACCCACCCCACGAGCGCGATCGCGTCGCCCTCCCGCTGGAAGCCGAGGTGCCCGGCCTGGGTCGCGGCCGGCAGGCGCCCGACCATCCCGATCACGGGCGTCGGGTAGATCGGCCCGGTCGCGCCCTCGTTGTAGAGGCTCACGTTGCCGCCGACGATCGGCGCTTGCAGGGCGCAGCAGGCCTCGCCCAAGCCGCGCACGGATTCGGTCAGCTGCCACGCGATGTGCGGCTTCTCGGGGTTGCCGAAGTTGAGGTTGTTGGTCGTCCCGAGTGGCTGCGCCCCGACGCAGGCGAGGTTCGCCGCGCACTCGAGCACCGCCTCGATCGTTCCCGTGTAGGGGTCGGCGGCGACGCGGCGGCCGTTGCAGTCGATGCTCACCGCGAGCGCGCTGCCATCCGGCAGCGCGAGCACGGCGGCGTCGGTCTGCTCGGGGCGGCGCACGGTGCGCGATTGCACGATCGCGTCGTACTGCTCGAAGAGGGGCCGGCGCGAGGCGATGTTCGGGCTGGCCAGCAGCGCCAGTAGCGCCTCGTGCGGCGGGACCTCCGCGGGCAGCGTGCCGGCGGGCGGGGGGTAGATCGGCTGCGTGGGCTTGGCCGGCGCGAGCTCATACAGCGGGCAGTCATCGACCAGCGCGCGCACCGGCATGTCCCCAACCAGGCGCTGCCCGTTGAAGACGCGCATGCGCCGCGTGTCGGTCACGGTCCCGATCGCGGTCCCGCGGACCTCCCACTTCTCGCACAGCGCGAGCACCGCCGCGAGGTCCTGGGGGGTCACGACGCAGAGCATCCGCTCCTGGGACTCGCTGACCATGATCTCGAAGGGCTCCAGGCCGGGCTCGCGGAGCGGGACCTTGGCGACGTCGATGTCGATCCCGAGCTCGCCCTTGGAGGCCATCTCGGCGGCCGAGGAGGTCAGGCCGGCGGCGCCGAGGTCCTGTAACGCGACCACCAGCTCGCGCTCCAGGAGCTCCAGCGAGCACTCCAGCAGCTTCTTCTCCTCGAAGGGGTCGCCGACTTGCACCGTGGGGCGCTTGTCCTGCGCGCCGTCGTCGAGCTCGGCGGAGGCGAGCACCGAGGCGCCGCCGATCCCGTCGCGGCCGGTGGAGGCGCCGAACAGCACGAGCACGTTGCCGACGCCGGCCGCGGCGCTGCGCACGAGCCGCTCGCGCGCGCAGAGCCCGAGCGCCATGGCGTTCACGAGGCAGTTCTGCTCGTAGGGGCCCTCGAAGTAGACCTCGCCGCCGACGGTCGGCACCCCGATCGAGTTGCCGTAGTGGCCGATCCCGGAGACCGCGCCGTCGAGCAGGTAGCGTGCGCGGGTCCCGGCGGTCGTGGAGGAGCCTGCCGAGGCGAGCTCCTCCGGCGCCGCGGTGGGCTCGCCGAAGCGCAGCGAGTCAAGTACCGCGATCGGGCGCGCCCCGATCGCGAAGATGTCGCGCAGGATGCCCCCGACCCCAGTGGCGGCGCCCTGGAAGGGCTCCACGGCGCTGGGGTGGTTGTGCGACTCGACCTTGAAGGCGCACACCAGGCCGTCGCCGACGTCCACCGCGCCGGCGTTCTCCCCGGGTCCCATCACGACGTGCGGTCCCTCGGTCGGCAGGGTGCGTAGCAGCCGCTTGGAGTGCTTGTAGGCGCAGTGCTCGCTCCACAGCAGCGAGTACATCGCGAGCTCGACCTGGTTGGGCGGACCGTCCTGCTTGACGCAGATCAGCTTGTACTCGGCCGGCGTGAGGCCGAGCGCTACCGCATCCGCGACGGTCGGGAGCGTCACGGTGCCCTCAGACATGCGCGCCCTCGACGGCGAGGCGCATCGACTCGAAGATGCACAGCCCGTCCGTGGAGCCCGTCAGCGGATCGACGGCGTGCTCGGGGTGGGGCATCAGCCCAAAGACGTTGCCGGCCGCGTTGCGCACTCCCGCGATGTCGCGTAGCGAGCCGTTGATGTTGTGCCCCGACGCATAGCGCAGGAGCACCTGGCCATTGTCTTCGAGCTCGTCGAGGGTACGATCGTCGGCGTAGTAGCGCCCCCAGGAGTGCTTCGCCGGGATGCTCAGGTGGGCGCGCAGCTCGTCGCTGCCCGAGCGCGGCTCGCATACGCGCGTGAATGCGGTGTCCGGCTGCACGACCTCCAGCTCGACCTGTCGGAAGGTGAAGCGCCGGCTTGCGTTGCCCAGCAGCGCGCCGGGCAACAGCCGCGCCTCGCACAAGACCTGGAAGCCGTTGCAGATCCCCAGCACGAGGCCGCCGGCCTGCGCGAACTCGATCACGGACTCCATTGCGGGTGCGAAGCGCGCGATCGCCCCGGCGCGCAGGTAGTCGCCGTAGGAGAAGCCGCCCGGGACGATCACCGCGTCCACGCCCCGCAGGTCGCGCTCGGCGTGCCACAGCAGCTCCGCCTCGCCGACCCGCCGGGCCGCGTGGAGCGCGTCGACCTCGTCACAGGAGCCGGGGAACTGGAGGACTCCGAACTTCATCGAGCCGTCAGCGAAGCGACCGCCGCCGCGGCAAGGAGCCCTTGTTCGCTGGCGCTCATGATGACTCGACAGGGACCTATTCACTCGCCGGTCAGGATCTCGTAGTCCTCGACCAGCGGGTTCGCCAGCAGCTTCTCGCACATGTCGCCGAGCTGGCTCGCGTCCGCCACGTCGAGCTCCACCAGCCGGCCGACGTGCACGTTCGCGACGCCGCTGAACCCGAGCGCCGGCAGCGCGCGCTCGACGGCGGCGCCCTGCGGGTCGAGGATTCCGGCCTTCGGGCGAATCAGCACGCGGGCACGCATCAGGCCGGCGCGGTCCGATCCAGCCAGGCCTGGAAGGGCTCACCGGTGATCAGCTCGTAGGCCTCCACGTAGCGTGCACGTGTGCCCGCCACCACCTCCTCGGGGATCGCGGGCGCCGGTGGGCGCTTGTCCCAGCCGCTGCCGGCGGCCCAGTCGCGCACGTACTGCTTGTCGAAGCTCGGTTGGCCGCGACCGGTCTGGAAGCCCTCCACCGGCCAGTAGCGGGAGGAGTCGGGGGTCAGCACCTCATCGCCGACGACCAGCTCGCCGTCGTCGTCGAGCCCAAACTCGAACTTTGTGTCGGCGAGGATCACGCCGCGCTCGCGCGCATGGGCGGCGGCGAAGGAGTAGAGCTCGATCGAGACGTCCCGCACGCGCTCCATCAGCGCGCGGTCGCCGACCAGCTCGGCGGCCCCGTCGAAGTCGATCGCCTCGTCGTGGCCGACCTCGGCCTTGGTGCTCGGCGTGAAGATCGGCTGCGGCAGCTGCTCGGACTCGAGCAGGCCCACCGGCAGCGCGATGCCCGAGACCGAGCCCGTTGCCTGGTAGTCCTTCCAGCCCGAGCCCGTGATGTAGCCACGCACTACGCACTCGACCGGCAGCATCTGCAGCTCGCGTATTGCCAGTGCCCGCCCGCGCACCTCCGTGGGGACCTCCTCGGTCGCGGAGAGCAGGTGGTTGGCGACGATGCCTTCGGTCTGCCCAAACCAGAAGACCGAGAGACCGGCCAGGACCTTGCCCTTGTCCGGGATCGGGGTCGGGTGGACCGCGTCGTAGGTGGAGATGCGGTCGCTGGCGACCATCAACAGGCGCGCTTCCCCCGTGTTGCCATTCGTGTTCCCGGCGCTCTCCAAGCGGTAGAGCTCGCGGACCTTGCCGCTGGCGAGGAGGGGCAGATCGGAGAGAGTGCTCACGCGGCGCGATGCTAGCAACGGCGGCGGTCGCTCGACGCGACCCCATGTTGCAAGACTCACGCGACCGAGGCACTCGTTGAACTAGCTCCGACGATTCAGACTCGACGGGAGCCGCAGTGTGTAAAAGATGCAACGTGCACAGACGTTCCTAGTGCGAAATGTGGTGAGATCCCGATTAGGCGAAGGAGCTGAGAATGGATGGCTGATTTTTCCACTCTGGCACAGGCAGGCGGTACCCTCTTCGCGGCGGCAGCCGCTGGAACGTCATGGCTATCAGTCACCAGTAGTCAGCGAGAGGCTCGAGAACGACGGCTGCCCTATCTGCAGGCTTCGGCGCTCCCGATTTTTGGAACAAAGCCAAGTGATCCAGGGAGGGTCAACCTTGTGGTTTTGAACGCTGGAGCAGGCGTTGCCAACAGCGCGGCGTTTGTGCTCGCGGTTGGCGACAAGGAATATTGCTCCAATGGGCTCGGCAGCGGCTTCTTATCGTCCCAAGGCGTGGCTCGCGTTGAAACAAAAATGCGGCCTCAAGAGAAGATCAGGGCCCTAGTGATGTGCAGGGACGTCGATAGACGGATTTGGGTATACGACTTGCAGGGGAACCGTAAATCGTATAAGGGCGCCAAGTTGGATCCGGCGAGGGATTTCCAAGTCTTCTGGTCCGACTTCTACGGAGATGACCTCGAGGAGTGGCCGAGGGGTGCCTCGAAAGTTAAAATGGATATTTGAGCTCGGGTGGCACGGCTCGCGGTATGCAGCTCAAGCGATCTCGTCGAGCCGCGCCACGATCTCCTGCGCGTAGCGTACGTAGTGCCCGTAGTCGAAGATCGCCTCCAGGTCGAGCGCCGCGGTGATCTCGTCGGCTTCGAGCAGCTCGCGCAGCGGCGTGCCGGTGTCCCAGGCTTGCTGGGCGGCGCGCTGGACTCCGAAGTAGGCGTCGTCGCGGCTCATGCCCCCGTCGACGAGCGCCAGCAGCACGCGCTGGGAGAAGAGCGCGCCGTGGGTCAGCTCGAGGTTGGAGCGCATGCGCTCGACGTCGATCGTCATGCCCTCCACGAGCGCGATCGCGCGCTGCTGGAGGTAGTCGATCAGGATCGTGGAGTCCGGCAGGATCACGCGCTCTACGGAGGAGTGGGAGATGTCGCGCTCGTGCCACAGCGCCACGTTCTCGATGGCGGCCTGCGCGTTGCCGCGCAGCACGCGCGCGAGCCCGGTGAGCTGCTCGCTCTTGATCGGGTTGCGCTTGTGCGGCATCGCGCTCGAGCCCTTCTGGCCGGAGCGGAAGGGCTCCTGCACCTCGCGTACCTCGGTGCGCTGCAGGTGACGGATCTCGGTGGCCAGGCGCTCGAGGCCCGCGCCGGCGAGCGCGATCGCCTCCAGTAGCTCGGCGTGGCGGTCGCGCGCGACGACCTGCGTGGAGACCGGCTCGCGCTCCAGGTCGAGGCGCCCGAGGACGCGCCGCTCGAACTCGGGGCTGGCGGCTGCGTAGGTCCCGACCGCGCCCGAGATTGCTCCCACCGTCACTTGTGCGAAGGCGCGCTGGAGGCGCTGTGCGTTGCGGTGGGCCTCGAAGGCGAAGCCGGCGAGCTTGACCCCGAACGTCGTCGGCTCGGCGTGCACGCCGTGCGTGCGCCCGATGCACAGCGTCTGGGCGTGCTCGCGCGCGCGCTTGGCGAGGTTCGCGACGAGCGCCTGCGCGCCCGGGAGGATCACGGCACTGGCTTTGCGCAGCTGCAGCGCGAGCGCTGTGTCGAGCACGTCGGAGGAGGTCAGCCCGTAGTGGACCCAGCGCCCCGCCTCGCCGGCGGAGGCCGCGAGCACGTCCACGAAGGCCGCCACGTCGTGGTCGGTGCTGCGCTCGCGCTCGTTGACCGCCTCGACGGTGAAGCTGGCTGCGCGGATCGCCTCGAGCTCCGCCGGCGTGGGGCCCTTGCCGGCGCCCAGAAGTCGCGGGAGCTCCTCGCAGGCCGCGACCTCGACACGCCGCCAGGCCTCCATGCGCGCCTCATCGGTCCAGATCGCGCCCAGCTCGGGCCGTGTGTAGCGCTCGATCACGTCCGGGATTATCCCAGGACCTGTCGGTGCAGGCTTACACCGACAGGATCTATGCCTCCCAGGACCCGCCGGCGCAGGCTTACTTACGCCGACAGGATCTGTGCCGCGAGGATCGCGGCGTTGCGCGCGTTGTCGAGACCTACGCACGCGACCGGCACGCCGGGGGGCATCTGCACGATTGAGAGGATCGCGTCGAGGCCGCCCGCGGCGGTCAGGCGTCCGGAGAGCGGCACCCCGATCACCGGCAGGTCGGTGTGCGCGGCGACCGCGCCGGGCAGTGCGGCGGAGATGCCGGCGCCGGCGATGATCACGCGCAGCCCGCGGATGCGTGCGTTCTTGGCGTACACGGCGACGACTTCGGGCTCCCGGTGCGCGGACATGACCCGCTTCTCGTGCGGGATCCCGCGCGTGCGCAGCTCGGCACACGCCTTCTCCATCTCCTCGTCGTCGCTGCGCGAGCCCATCACGACGGCCACCAGCGGGCCGTCCGGGGCGACCGCCTCGAGGGCCGGTTCGACCGCGGTGTCGAGCGCGCTGTCGAGCGCGTGCTCGAGCAGCGGGTCCACGGTGGGGTCGGGCGCAGGGGCGCCCAGCGAAGGATCCTGGCTCACGCGGTCTCCTCGGCGCGGGCCGCGATGTCGCGGCGCATCTGGCGCCCGTCGAAGTCGATCAT
>DASXZV010000011.1:0-131905 GCA_036501715.1 Solirubrobacteraceae bacterium
CCGCCCAGGCCGCCTGAAACAGCACCAGGGCCTCACCAACACCCCACCAGGCCCGCAGAGCCCGACCCCCACGAGCACCACCGTCACCGCCGCTGGCTCTCACCCATCGCCCGCAGCAACTTTGCGCGACACCCACGACGAAAAGCAAGCGTGCGAGCAGATCATCACGAGCGCCACGAATCGACAAGCCACATCGGGAACGCTGCACTAGCCGCAGCCGCCCGCAAGTCCACTAGACCCAAAGACGAGGATGAGGGATCTGGTAGAACTCGGCGGCCGTGGGCCGCACGCCGAACATATGCGCTGGCCCATTCGGAGCGCTCTACAGCGTGTACGTCGAGCGGCCCTGGCTGATGCAAGTGATCGGCCGCGCGCTGTGGGGAATCGATGCCTCGGTGCTCTACGACAGCATGGGCCAGCTCAGCGAGGTAGGCAAGGGCAGCACGGTGCTGGACGTGCCGTGCGGTGGCGGGGTCGCGTTCCGCGGCCTCTTGCCCGGACGTGAGGTGCGCTACGTCGCGGTCGATATTGACGAGGCGATGCTCGCGCGTGCGCGCCGCCGCGCACGGCGTAGGGGACTATCGCGCGTGGAGTTCCTCGCGGGCGACATGCTGGCCCTCCCCTTCGATGACGCCCAAGCCGACCTTGTGCTCTCCTACAGCGGCTTGCACATGGTCAGCGACCCCGAGCCGGCCGTCGGAGAGCTCGCGCGCTGCCTGAAGCCCGGCGGGCGCCTAGTCGGCACGACATTCCTCGCCGGCGGAACGCGACGCGCCAGGGCGCTGCTCGCCCTCGGCGCGCGCCGAGGGCACCCACTACCACCGGCCCGCGAGGATCTCCTTCGCTGGCTGACCGACGCAGGCATCACCGATGTCCAGATCGGCCCTCAATCCGGGTTCGCTGCCTTCAGCGGCCGCCGAGCGTAGACCTACTGTGCGGGCACAGAACCTTGCCTTCCACTTTGCCTACGAGGATGACCGATCACGACGCTGTGCTGTTCGACCTCGACGGCGTTCTCGTGGACTCGCGCGTGCCATTCGCGCGCAGCGTCAACGCCGCGCTCGCCGCACACGGCCTACCTCCGCAGCCGGAGCAAGAACTCCACCAGTATCTCGGCCCTCCCCTGCACCAAACATTCCGCGCGCTGGTAAGCAGTGAGTCGCTCGTTCAGCGGTGCGTCGATTCGTATCGCGCACGCTATCGCGAGTTGGCGGCGAGCGAGACGACCGTATTCCCCGGTATCAGCGAGATCCTTGACGGACTCTCAAACCGACTGCCGTTGGTCGTCGCGACATCCAAGCCGCGCGCGCTGGCCGAACCGTTGCTTGACGCTCTGAACCTGCGCGGGTTCTTCGCCGCGGTGATCGGCCCCGAGCTCGACAGCGAGAATGAGCAAAAGGCCGTGACCGTCGGACGCGCGATGCGGGAGTTCTCGCCCACAGCCCGGCCGGTCATGGTTGGCGATCGAAAGTACGACATTGCAGCCGCCCATGAGCACGACATCCTCGCGATCGGCGTCCTATGGGGCATCGGCTCGGAGGTGGAGCTGCGCGCGGCCCGCGCCGACGCTATCGCTCGGACGCCGGTCGAGCTTGAGAGCCTCCTCGCTCTTTCGGGCTGAGTACCCATCGCAACTGCCAGGTCGGTGGCATCTCGGTGACGTAGTACGCGAAGATCGTCGCACCGCCGCCATGTCGCCGTCCTGCGCAGGGCGGATCTCCTGCGGGCCTGTCAGGCTAGAGGCATGGATAGCTCTACTCCGTCATCAAGCGGGACACAGATCGAGAAGTACCGGCTGTCTGGGTCGCTAACGTGCCCGAGGTAGGGAAGTAGGTCGGGGTCCTCGGCGCTCAGATCGGCTACCACTAGCGCACCTGGCGAGAGGTGGGGCTCCACCAGCGCGAGCACCGGCAGGTAAAGGTCGTTGCGGCCGTCCAGGAACAACAGATCGACCGGCCCGTCGAGACGCTCAAGCGTCTTCAAGGCATCGCCGACACGCAAGTCGATGAGATCCCTCAGACTCGCTGCGGCTAGGTTCTCCTGGGCCAGGATCGCCTTGCGGGTATGGCACTCGGTAGTGGTCAATGAGTCGCCTTCGCAGTCTCTGAGCGCGGCGGCGAGATATATGGTGGAGAGCCCCAGCGATGCACCGAACTCAACGACCCGACGTGTCCTGCGGCTTACTGTGAGCACGTACAGCAGCTGACCCACCTCGCGCGTGATCGCCTGGGGCGCCTCACCGTAGAGGTCGTAGCGCTCTGGCTGAGAGAGACGCACGCCGCCGAGTTGCGCCTCACGATCACGAACACGCTGCTTGGCACGCACATCCTCAACGTCCGCCAGCGCGTGCAGCCGATCGAGCGTGCTCGCGACCGTGGGCGATCTCAGCGTCGAGGGCACAGGAACACCTATCCTCGTGTTCCTCGCGCGGCGACGAGCAGCGCTAGCTCCAGCCACTTGAAGTGGCAGTCAACCTCCTCGAAGCCCGCGTCGCGCAGCCAGCCGAGCTGCTCGCAGAGCCCTGCGAGGCGATCTTCAGGGTCCTCTTGCACGCGTCCGATCGCGCAGCGGAACCGCTCGTGCAGCCGCGGGCTTGCTGATGTCACGAGGTCGAGGTTGGCAAAGACGCCTCCGGGCGCGAGTAGCGCATGGATCTCGCCGAACAGCGCGCGCTTGCGCTCGTGCTGCAGGTGATGGATCGCAAGGCCCGAGACCACCACGTCGAACCGGCCCGCCGCGGCGGGTAGCTCCGTGAGCGGTCGGCTGAGGTCGTAGACCTCGAGCTGCACCGCCGAGTTGGACGCGAAGCGCTCAGCCGCGTGTTCGAGCATCGGTCGCGATGAGTCGATGCCGACACCCTGCGCGGCGGGGTGTCGGCTGCATACCAGCGCGAGCAGCCGCCCGTCTCCGGTTCCGAGGTCAAGGACACGCCCAACCCGTGGCGGCAGGGCCTCCAGCAGCAGGCCCTCGGCGATCTCGCGGTGCGGGATCTCACGAGCCAGGTACTCAGTGACGTGCTCCGGGTCAGACCACTCCCCTGGCATCGGCGAACAATATCCTCAAGGCAGCAGAGCGCCAAGCACCGGCTGCGATACTGGCCCGCTCCGTGACGCACGATGTGAACTTCGACGGTATCGCCGGCACGTTCGAGCAGACCATCTACGGCTCATCCAAGGGCTATATACGGCTGAGCGTTCTGTGGGAGGACATGCTGAGCGGCATCCCGCAGCTCGCCAATGGTGGCCTTTCGGTGTTGGATGCGGGAGGTGGCGCGGGCCATATCGCTATGCGGCTCGCGGGCCTCGGGAACGACGTGGTGCTGTGTGATCCCTCGCGCGAGATGCTCCACCGCGCGCAGCACGCGATCGAGGAGGCGGGCCTCACGGGTCACATCAGGATCGTGCACGCGCCGATCCAGCAGCTCACGACGATGCTCGACAGAACCTTCGACGTGCTTACCTGCCACGCCGTCCTTGAGTGGCTACAGAACCCGAAGGCGGCGCTGGGCGACTTGGCGCAGCTCCTGAAGCCCTCTGGTCTGCTTTCGCTCATGTTCTACAACCGCGACGCGGTGCTGTTGAAACTCGCACTCAACGGCGAGTTCGAGCAAGTCCTCAGCGACTACCAGAGCACGTCGGCGCGGCGCGGATGGGGCGACGGCGCGAACCCGCTGCAGGAGGAGCAGATCCGCGCTTGGATCGCCGAGCTCGGCCTGAAGGTGATACAGAAGGCGGGCATCCGGATCTTCCACGACCACCTCCCTGAGAACGCACGCTCACCGAAGCGCGTAGACGCCCTACTGAATGTCGAGCAGGCCCTACGTGGTCAAGAGCCATTCGCCTCCCTCGGCCAACACACCCACTTCCTCTGCCAACGAACCTCCCTGAGAGAAGCGGCTGCAAGATGACGTCATCGAAGCAGCGTCCCGCAGGATCACGACATGCACCCCGACTCCTAGGCTGATCGTGCATACGACGAGATCGGGGTCAGCCACTCAACGACCCGCCGCCCGGGGACCAGGATCGAACAACAGATCCTCGACGAGGTCGAGCCGTCAGCGTGAAAGCGCTCTGTCCGGCGGCTTGGGCAAGCGCGAGGCGAGATCACCGCAGCAGCCGCGTGAATAGCCTCGCGGATAGCGGCGATGGCCACCGACCACGGCGACGCGCGTACCACACGGTCCCGGCGGCCCAAGCGAGCACACCAAGAAGGGCGAAGCCAACGCAATAGCCGTAGCCGCCTTGACTGCCGCATGCCCACGCCACGCAGAGCGAACACCATCCTCCGACGCGTGCGAGCGTGGGCCCGAAGCGCCAGGCGATCCACGCGCCGGCGCCGAGGAGGCCCAGCACGCAGATCACGCCTGCCAGCGGGCCCGTAGAGGCAAGTGGTACGACAAGCATTGAAGTCATGTCATCGGTGTACCACGGATTCCGGTCGGAGCGATTGGCAGCTGTCCTGGCGTCCAGGTCGCTCGCTAGCCTCGCCGGTCATTGTGAGCGAGCAGGAGCGCTTCGATGCGCTTTTTGATCTACAAGACGCATCTCGACACGAGGCTGATCGACTTCTGCTCGACAGCCCCGTCGTTGAGACCGCAGCGCTCGGCTCCGGCCGAGGCCACGGCAGCGGTCACGAGCAGTACGAGATGCGCCTACGCTCTTCCGACGGAGTCCAGGCGAGGGCGTTCTTCAAGCCGGCGAACGGTATGCGCCAACGCTCACTTGAGCTGTTCGGCCAAACGAGGGCCTCATGCGTGCTTGCCGAGGCCCTGGCCTGGCGACTCGCGGTCGCACTTGGGGCGCCATATACCGACCTCGTAGCGCCTTGCGTTCTGCGATTCGTGGAGACGGTCGATATGGACGCCCCCGGAGCGATGTCACTCGCGCGCCCCGGCGTCGACGAGAGCTACGCGCCCGCGGAGCGGGTGCCCGCGCAGTGGGCGGCGGCCGCGCTGTTCGACGCGCTGAGCGGACAGCAGGACCGCCACTGCGGCAACTGGCTATGGGACGAGGAGGATTTGGCGCTGCACCTGATCGATCACGGGTATTCGTTCGCATGCCGGAGCGACCATTGCGCGAACTCAGAGATCCTTCGAGTCCGACGCGAGCGCGGAGGCCTCGCCTTGGGTGACGCGGAGATCGACCTCCTCAACCGGACGCTCGAGGAGGTCGAGCCGCTGGTTCTGAGACGCATACTGACGAGTTCGCGCAGCCGCTCATTCCGCGCCCGCGCGCAAGCGATGCTTGCCCCACCTCGCGTCATCCTGCGAGAAGGAGCCTTCCACTAGCGTGCGCCTGCTCGCATTTGGGCCAAGCCGGCCGGGGGGTGATAAGCTTACTCAAGAGCTAACCCCTGCGAGACCGACTAAGAGACCCAAATGGTGCACGTTGAGTTCTGGCGGCCCGGCCGCGAGATAGACCGATCTGAGTGCGTGGCCACGCTTACTCAGCGTGGTCGAGAGGCACCCAAGATCGAGGGACGCGAGCCGGACATTGTCGACCTCGACCGAATGGTGCTCAGCATGAACACCGGCCGAACGATCTGCTGGGACGACGACCCGGAAGAGTGGGCACGTAGCCTCGTCGGCTCCTACCGCTCTCCCTACCTTCTAGCCGAGATCGTCCACGACGATCACCCGGCCCCTGAGCCCACTGGCAAGCGGCTTGTCGTGCGCCAGCGGGTGCGAGGCTGAGCAGCCTCCCGCTCTGATGCCGCGCACGGCACGCTCAGACCCGACAGCCAAGCTGATCGGCGAGACGATCCGCCGAGCTCGCCGAGAAGCGGGACTGACCCAGGCGCAGCTCGCGGCGCGTCTAGAGGCGACCGCCCCCTATGTGACGAACGTAGAGGCTGGCCGCGCCAACCTGACGGTCGGCCAGCTCGCCTCGATCGCGACGGCACTCGACGCGGTCATCGACCTCGAACTGCGGCTTGTTGAGCGAGAGCCGCTGAGAGTTCGGCGCGCAGAGCGATCCCGACGATCGGCTCCGCCGACACCCCTAGCAGGGGGCCCTGACAGGCCCAAAAAAGTTTAGGCCCATGAGAGGAGCCATGGGCCTAAACTCAGCCGAAATGAGCCTAAACCAGCCGAAATGCGGGTATTGGGCCGATCGCCGTTCCCCGCTTGAATACAAAGGAAACGGGGCAAAACGAGCGTAGTGCGGTTCTTATTCACACGCGAGAGGTCGGTGGTTCGAAACCACCCGTGCCCATGCCCCTCGGGGCTTACGGTCCGGGCTCGCTGAACGGTCTCTCCGCCGCGGTGAACGGAGCTCGCGTCTAGTGCAGCCTCGAGAGCTTGCCTTGGTGGTCTCCAACTCGGCCTCAGTGGGGCGTCTCGCGCGCCTGTATGTCCGCGTTTACCGCCGCCGGACGCCGGCAATCAAATTTTTGGTGCTTGACTTCCCATGATGAACGGGTCGTTCGACTGGCTAAGGGCAATCCGGGCACGGTTTGCCTTTTGCTGTACGGCACATCGCTGGGTTCGGTTGTCCTCTGCGTCGCTCTGTGGATTCGCGCGAAGACGATCGGGGAGGACGAACGAGGGAACGCCGAGCGACGCGCGCTGTTCGTCGGGCTGTGGCCGCCGATGCTCTGGCTAATAGGAGATACCGTCAGCCGCCGGGGCGCGCGACGTTCGCGCAGGCGTCGCGCGTCGCGCTTGAGGAGGGTGGCTCGCAGCGTCAAGCTGGCTAGGTGGCTCCTGCGCAGACGCACTCTTTGACCGGCTCGCGTCCAGCAGCATCGATCACACCTGAGCGGTTCTTCATACTGCCCTCAACGGCGGGCAAGTCGCCGGCCGCTCTCTGTGGTGGGTGGGATGTAGTTGAGCTCGTAGTGGTGGTAGAGGGCGGACTCGTCGGCCTGGGATAGCTCCTCTCCGTGCTGCTCGATGTTGGGTGCGGCCTGGACCTGTTCCTTGGTTACCGTTACCTGCAGGTCGTTACTCCCCCATCTTGGCGGTACACGGGGGCTCACCCTGATCGGGTGATGCCTGTTCACCCCGTGTTGGCGCAGGCTCCATGCCCGGCTTTTGCGTCTCTGCGAGCGATCGAGAGTCGAGGAGCCAAGCTCAAGTTGGTCCATTCTCTCAAGCCTTGCCAAAGGAAGGATGAGCTCATGGCTAAGCCGTTCGAGGGCACCATCAACGTCGATATCCGCGACTCGGAGCCCGACTGGTCGCCGTTTGAGCCTCCCAAGGCTCCTGAGGGCGCTCCAAACGTCCTGTACATCGTGCTCGACGACGTGGGCTACTCGGCGATGAGCTGCTACGGCGGGGCGATCGAGACGCCCAACATCGACAGAATCGCCGCGGCGGGGGTGCGCTACACGCAGTGGCACACGACCGCGCTGTGCTCGCCAACGCGCTCATGCCTGATGACGGGGCGCAACCACACGCGCAACAGCATGGCTTGCATCACAGAGGCGGCGATCGGCTTTCCCAACGCGAGCGGTACGGTGCCGCCCGAGAACGGGATGCTCCCGGAGATCCTGGGCGAGCAGGGGTGGAACACGTACATGGTCGGCAAGTGGCATCTGTGCCCAACGGATGAGATGAACCTCGCGTCTATCCGCCGCAATTGGCCGAGCGGCCGCGGTTTTGAGCGCTGGTATGGGTTCCTGGGCGCCGAGACGAACCAGTGGTATCCGGATTTGGTTCACGACAACCACCCCGTCGATCAGCCCAGTACTCCCGAGGAGGGCTATCACCTCACCGAGGACATCACGGACAAGGCGCTGGAGTTCATCAAGGACGCCAAGGCCGTCGCGCCGGAGAAGCCCTTCTTCCTCTACTACGCGCCGGGCGCCTGCCACGCACCGCACCACTCGCCCAAGGAGTGGATCGAGAAGTTCAAAGGTCGTTTTGACATGGGCTACGAGGCGCTGCGCGAGCAGACGCTGGCCAGGCAGAAGCAGCTCGGCATCGTGCCGCCTGAGACCGAGTTGCCGCCGGTCAATCCGATCGGTACGCCCGATACTCGCACCAGCTCTGACGGCAAGCCGTTCCCCGAAATCGACACTACTCGGCCTTGGGATTCACTGAACGATGACGAGAAGCGTCTGTTTGCGAGGATGGCCGAGGTCTACGCGGGTTTTCTGGGCCACGCCGACGAGCAGATCGGGCGCGTGCTCGACTACCTCGAACAGAACGAGCTGCTCGAGAACACACTGGTGCTCGTCGTTTCAGACAACGGGGCCAGCGGCGAGGGTGGGCCAAATGGCTCGGTCAACGAGATGAAGTTTGCCAACGGGGTCCCCGACGACCTCGCCACGAACCTCGCACAGATCGATGAACTCGGCAGCCCCAAGACCTACAACCACTATCCGACCGGTTGGGCGATGGCGTTCAACACACCGTTCAAGATGTGGAAGCGCTACGAGTTCAACGGTGGTACGTGTGACCCATGCATCATCTCCTGGCCTGCGAGGACGAAAGCGCGCGGCGATATTCGCCACCAGTACTACCACGCGATCGATCTCGTTCCGACGATCCTCGACGCGCTTGGTGTGAGCGCCCCTGAGACCGTCAAGGGCCACGTGCAGAGCCCATTCGACGGGGTCAGCATGCTTGACAGCATCGACGACGCCTCCGCCCAGTCGAAAAGGCGGACGCAGTTCTACTCGATGCTCGGCTCGCGGTCGATCTGGCACGAAGGCTGGAAGGCGGTGACGACGCACCCCACGATGGCGGGGTGGAGCAACTTCAACGCGGACGAGTGGGAGCTGTACAACACCGATGTGGATCGCTCAGAGCTGAACGACCTCGCTGCCGCCGAGCCCGAGAAGGTCAGGGAACTCGTGAACATCTGGTTCGCAGAGGCTGGGGCCAATGGCGCGTTCCCGCTAGATGATCGCTCGCCGGTCGAGATCCTGACCACGCCGCGACCGCAGCTCGCGGCGCCCCGCAAACGCTACGTCTACTACCCCAACGCGGCGCCCGTCAGCGAGTGGCAGGCCGTCAACACGCGCAACCGGTCGTTTGTGATCGGCGCCCTCGTGGACGTGCCCGCACCCGGGGCGCAAGGCGTGCTGTTTGCGATCGGCTCGCGCTTTGGCGGTCACGCGCTGTACGTCAAGGACGGCCGCCTGCACTACGTCAACAGCTTCGTGGGTATCACGGAGCAGTTGATTGTCGGCTTGGAGGACCTGCCGACTGGCGAGAATCTAATCCTCTCGGCGTCCTTTGAGAAGGAAGGCCAGGAGCCGGGTTGCGCCACGGGCACGCTCTCGCTGCACCACGGCGACAAGCAGGTCGGCGAGGGCAAGATCAAAACGCAGTTGGGGGCATTCGCGGTGGCGGGCGCCGGCCTGTATGTCGGCTGCCATGCAGGCGATCCGCTGACGGATGACTATCCCGGCGCGCCTCCCTACCGATTTACCGGCGGGACGATCAATCGTGTTGTGGTTGACGTTAGTGGCGATCCCTACATGGATCTCGAGCGCGAGGCAGAGATGCTCCTCAGGCACGAGTAAAACGGAGCGACACGGCGCTATTGCGCGTGTGGCGAGGCGCCTGAAGAACGTCCACGTCGAACGGCTCGAGGAGTGGGCGCGCGAGCTCGGCATCCGGGTCGTCAGCGGTGGCGCGAGGTTAGTGCTCGCCGCAGTGAGCGCAGCGGCCGCGGCAGGTGAGCAGGCAGCCGCCTCGTACTTCTGCTGGGTGATATGAGGGGACGACCTGTCTCGCTAGAGGGCATGAGGTTGAGTTTGATCGGGGGCGTCTTGGGCATCGCGGTGTCGCCTGGGTGAGGGTGGGGGCACTGAATCATCAGTGCTGATCAAGGTTTTGTGGCAGCCGGTGGGTCGGGGCTGCTGGCTCGTGAGTGCTTGGCCGTGTGCTGTCGGCCTGATTTAGGCTTGACAGTTAGCGGGCGTCGTGTTAGGTTCGCTGTGGTGCTGGTGCCTGCGGTGTTTGGTACTGGCGAACATAGGGTCGGGTTGGGGTCGTCTCGTCTTGTGGTTGGCCTCGAGCGCTCGCAAGGTGTTGGTTTTGGGAGAGGGATCGGGTCGCGAAATAATGAGGGAGTTTCTTTAGCGTGGTTTCTGTAGGGAGATACGTGATGGGGATGCCTGCCGCTGGTCGGCTGGCTGTGTCTAGATGCCTCAGCAGCTTGCTGATGCATCTCTCTCTCTCTCTCTCTCTCTTGCCTTCTAGGGCTCTGCGCTAGTCGGCGATCCTCGGCGCATTCTCGCCGGGATGGGTCTCTCCCGCGCGAGGGGAGCCGTTCGGCGGCCGCTGGTTGTGTTCGGTGTGGCACCCCGGTAGGGGGAGCCGTGGTTCTACGGGGCGTGGTCTAGGTGGCTGCTTGTGGGAGTGAGCCGCTGTTTGCGCGGGGGCGTGGGTCCGCTGGCGATCGCTCGGCGGGCGCTTTGGAGCGGCCGGATGAGGCGGCTGGGGAGGTTCTTGCGCGTGGGATGGTCGCTGAGATTCAGCGCTCGCGGTTGTTGGCGGGGGCAGTGCGGGCGGTCGAGGAGCTTGGCTATGGCGGTGTGACGGTTGCGCAGGTCACGCGGCGTGCGCGGGTATCGCGGCGCACGTTCTACGAGTTGTTCGCTGACCGGGATGAGTGCCTGGCGGCGGTTCTTGAGCATGTTCTCGCGCTGATTGAGGTCGAGCTCGCCGTGGCGGACTTGGAGGGCGCTGTGTGGCGCGAGCGGGTCCGGATGGGGTTGTGGGCAATCCTTTCCTTCTTCGATCGTGAGCCCGTGCTCGCCCGGGTCTGCGTCGTGCACAGCGTGCAGGGCGGGCCGGTCATACTGAAGCGGCGCGGGGAGGTCCTCGCGCGTCTAGCTGGGATTGTGGATGAAGGCCGCGGGGAGAGCGCGCGCGGGCAGGCGCTCGGCGCGCTGACCGCTGAGGGCTTGGTCGGCGCGGCGTGCGCGATCCTGCACGCGAGGCTGCTCACGGGGCAGCGCATGCAGTTGCGCGGCCTGCTGGGGGAGCTGATGGGGATGATCGTGCTGCCCTACCTCGGGGCCGCAGCGGCGCGCAAGGAGCAGACACGTCCTGCGCCTGAGCGGGTCCCTGGCGCGGCGCGGAAGTTCGTAAAGGCGCCGCGCGCGGTCGCGGACCCCCTGGATGGCGTCCCGATGCGTCTCACCTATCGCACCGCGCGGGTCCTTGAAGGCGTCGGAGAGCACCCGGGGGCGTGTAACCGGGAGATCGCCGAGCGCGCCGGAATTTCCGACCAGGGGCAGGTCTCAAAGTTGCTCTCGCGTCTTGAGCGCCTCGGACTGCTCGCAAAGGGGGCCCCGGGTTACATCAAAGGCGAGCCGAACGCTTGGCAGCTGACGAGCAGAGGCGAGTTCGTCGCTCGCAGCATCCGCGTGCCGACCGCAAGCCACCAGCGAGTCGCGTGATGCACCACAGGTCACACCAAGCGCTCAACCGGGTGCACCATCACCTTTTCAGCAACGACAACAGGAGGAAGCAAGCCATGCCGCGTATAGACGATCGACCGGTATTTGGCCCAGAAGTAGGCCTCCCCACTGTCACGCCGAAAGGCGCAAGCATCGAGTTGCTAGACCGGGAACTTCCTTTGAGCGAGGGTATCCCGGATCGGATCTCAAAGTTCCTTGTACGGCTGGAGCGCTTGGGCCTCCTGGCCTTACAGGCTTGGCTGTTCAACTCATTCGCGTGTCCAGCGTCTTGCGCCGACACATTCGACTCTCGTATGGATTCTTCCTGGAAGGGGATGATTCGATGATCGCTTATCGGCCGCTGTTGAGAGTGCTGGTTTTGCTGTGCGTCACCGGCGGGCTGCTGCTGGCCTGGAGCGCCCCTGCGTTGGCCCAGCGCGAGCACGAGTTCAGCACGTCATTCGGGACCGAAGGCTCGGGCGACGGGCAGTTCACCCGGCCCGGAGCGTCGGCGGTGAACGAATCTACCGGGGACGTTTATGTTGCAGACCAGGGCAATGCGCGAGTCGAGGTGTTCGACGCAAAAGGCAAATACCTCTTCCAATTCAACGGGGGCAGCACACCAACCGGCTCGTTCTCATGGAAAAACGTTAGTGGTCTGAATGGGGGGGTCGAAGCGTCGATCGCCATCGACAATTCCACGAATCCCCTCGATTCGTCCAAAGGTGACGTGTACATCATGAACAATCAGCCGTTTGGGCAAGCCGACGTGGTTGACAAGTTCTCCTCGACCGGAGCTTACATTGGAAGCGTCACAGGCACTTCTCCTACTTCGTCGAGCTTCCCACTGGGTAATCCGGGTGGGGTAGACGATCTCGCGGTTGACCCCAACGGCGAACTGTGGGTGCAGGATGGGACGAATAGTACGACCGCAATTTATAGGTTCAACAACGCGGCGCCCGTCAACGAATACATCGCGACTCTCACGGCGAAGACCAGAGGCCGAGGCGGCTCAAGTGGAGGTTTCGGAGACATAGGATTGGCGATTGATTCCACAGGTGATTTCTATATCGGGTTGGACCCGGAAAGCAGTGGACAGCCAATGTTTCCAACGAAGCTCTCTAATAAAGGAGAAATCCTTGCAGAAACACTGGCCGGGAATGAAGAAGCAACTACCGGTCTGGCGGTCGATCTCTCAAGCGACGACGTATATCTAGATCAAGAGACGAGTATCGCGGCCTACAACTCCTCGAATGCGCTTGTTGAGCGCTTCGGATCTCCCCAGTTGGCCGCAAGCGAAGGCATCGCTGTCGACTCCGCGACCGGAACAGTGTACGCCTCGGACGCAAGCAATCAGGACATCAACGTGTTTACGGCATTCATCGTCCCCGAAGTGAGCACTGGCTCCGCGTCGAGCCTCGCCGAAACTTCCGCGATGGTCAATGGGGTCGTCAATCCCGACGGCGTGCCGATCGCGTCATGCGTGTTCGAATACCGCACCGAAGCTGAAGCCTCCTATGGGCATAGCGCGCCATGCAGCCAGACACCGACACAAATCGGTGCGGGCAGCTCGCCGGTCACTGTAAGCCTTGAGCTAACCGGTCTCGAACCGCTTACCAGGTACCACTTCCGGCTGAACGTCTCCAACAATAGTGGATCAAGCCAAGGAGGTGATCAAACCTTCACTACCCCGGAGCCCGTCACGATCTCGGAAGAGAGCGTATCTGACATTTCCTCAGTCAGCGCCCAGTTCAACGTTCAACTCAACCCGGGCGGCGCGAACACCAGCTACCACTTTGAATATGGGACTAGTGCGTCCTACGGCGAAAACGTCCCCGTGCCGGCGGGAGAACTCGGGCCGAGCACAAGCAGTGAGCCTGTGGCTATCGATGCCCAGAATCTATTGACAGACACGACATACCATTTCCGTCTCGTGGCGAGCAACGTGCTCGGAACGGTGTATGGGCCAGATGAGACATTCACGACGGAGGCGGCTGGCGGTGCTTTTGCCTTGCCAGATGGTCGGGAGTGGGAAATGGTCTCCCCGCCGAATAAGGGTGGTGCGCTTATCGCGGCGATCGGAGGCGGCATAGGCACGTCGGGTTCTATCCGATCCTCCCTGGATGGCAATGCGTTTACGTACTACGCAAATGGACCGATAGGAAGCAATGTCGCCGGTAACCCAAGTCCACAGGGGCCCGTACAGGTCCTGTCCGAACGGGGAGCAGGCGGCTGGTCTTCGGAAGATATCGACCTGCCGAATAGCGCGGCCTTGTCGTCCCATTTCGGTAACGAGTACGACCTCTTTTCGTCTGATCTCTCACACGCACTCGTCGAATCGCTCAGCGAAAGCCCGCTCTCCCCCGAAGCGACGGAAAACACGCCCTACCTGCGCGATGACGGCAGCAGCAGCTATCTACCATTGCTGACGGCTGGGAATGTGGTGCCGCCGGGCACCACATTCGGTCCCCTGCTCAGCACAGAACCAGAAGTCGAGCCCAAGGTTCTCGCGGCGACACCGAACCTGTCTCACGTAATTTTTAGGTCTCCCTATGCACTGACGACGACAGCGACCCTGCTCCCTGAACGTAGAGGACCGAATCTCTACGAGTGGGCGGAAGGGCAGCTTCAACAGGTGAACTTACCTCCGGCCGGTAGGACGGCGCCTGTAGAAGCAGCCACACTCGGAGGGAATGGCAGCTACAACAAGAGGAACGCGATCTCGAATGATGGCTCGCGCGTTTTTTTCGAAGCAAACGAAGGCGAGGTCCTCTACGAGCGGAATATGGTAACAAAACAGACAGTCGAACTGCCCGGGGAATTCCAGACCGCGAGCGCCGATGGTTCAAAGGTGTTCGTCTTGTCTGGAACGGCGCCCGGGACCGAAGGCAACACGGCGGATGGCGAATTGTATGTGTATGACACTGTTACGGAATCGCTTACGGACCTCTCCGCGGATAAAACCCCTGGTGAAACGGCGAACGTGCAGCAAGATGTGGTTGGTGCGAGCGAAGATGGGTCGGTCGTGTACTTCGTAGCCACGGGTGTGCTGGCAGGTGGCGCCGAACCCGGCAAGGACAATCTGTATGTGGCGACTGAGGTGGGCGCCACGTGGTCTCCGCCGCGTCTCGTCGCTGTTCTTTCCCCTGAAGACAAAAACGATTGGGGAGGAATAAACAACCGATCGCTGGAAGGATTGTCTTCTAGGGTCTCGTCTAGCGGACGATACCTCGCATTCATGTCCGAGCAGAGCTTGACGGGCTACGACAATCGCGACGCGCATAGTGGGGAACGGGATGAGGAGGTGTTCTTGTACGACGAGGCCACCGGCCATCTGGCATGTGTCTCATGCAATCCGACGGGAGCGCGTCCCGACGGAGTCCAAGAGCCGCCCGCTGGCTCGCCGTCGACGCTGCTCGTCGATGAGCGGGACCTGTGGCCTCAGCGCTGGCTGGCCGCGAGTATCCCTGGTTGGACTCCAGACATCGAAACTTTCAGCCAGCATGTTGAGGTCGAATCGCGGTTGCTTTCCAGCGAAGGCCGCCTATTCTTCGACAGCGCCGATGCGCTCGTACCGCAGGACACCAACGGCAAAGACGACGTTTATGAGTTTGAGCCCCAGGGTGTCGGTGACTGCACACGAGTGGGCGGCTGTGTGGCGCTGATCTCCGCGGGGACTGCAGGTGAAGAATCGGCGTTCCTGGATGCGAGCGGCAAGGGTCCAGGTGGCGAAGAAGCAGAAGATGTGTTCTTCCTCACCACTTCGCGGCTCGTCTCGCAGGACGTGGATAGCTCGTTTGATGTGTATGACGCGCACGTATGCTCCGCGGCGGCGCCATGCCCGAGCGCGCCGGTCTCGCCGCCGCCGTGTACGACGGGCGATTCATGCAAGGCGGCGCCTTCACCGCAACCAGCAATCTTCGGTGCGCCGGGGAGCTCAACTTTCTCTGGAGCCGGCAACGTCGCGCCAACCCTGTCAACACCGAGTATCGCCTCTAAGCGATTGACGCAGACACAAAAGCTCGCAACCGCGTTGAAGGCATGTAGAAAGAAGTCTGGGAGAAAGCGAGCTGTGTGCGAGTCGCGAGCGAGAAAGAAGTACCGAGTGAAAGCAAAGGCCAAGAAGGACATGTCGAGCTCCAGCAAGGGGAGGCGCTAGCGATGACACGGTTTATGACGCTGGATAGGCTCGCCGCTCTAAAGACGCTGCTTGGGCTCACCTTGGTGTCCCTGGCGGTTGTGGTGGTGAGCGCCGCGCCAGCACTTGCCGAAGGCGAAGTGCCGTGGTGGCATGTCGGAGCGAATCGCGTGCCGGCCGATCTTCCGTCCGGAGGCACGGGAACGGTCATCGTCTCTGCGGTCAATCTCGGCGACGCGGCGGCTGATGGCGCGGGCACTCCGATTACGGTGGCGGATAAGCTGCCGCCTGGAATCGTCGCGATCGGCATCGCCAGTCAGGCGGGAGTGTTTGGCAGAAGTCAAGGAGAATGCTCGCTTGACGCGCTCACCTGCACGTTTAACAGGCGCGTCGAACCGTATGAAGGGGTACAGATGGAATTGACGGTGCGAATACAGCCCGGCGCACAGTCTGGTGCTGTCAACGAAGCATTCGTGGAAGGTGGCGGCGCGGCGCCTGTCACCTCAAAGCAGCCGTTCACGATCGGAGACGCAGCGACGTCTTTCGGCCCCGAAACTTTCGAAATGGTTCCCGAAGGCGTTGGCGGTGTGCCGGACACGCAGGCGGGCTCTCACCCATTTCAGCTTACGAGCACGCTTGATCTCAACGGAATCCTGGAAGCAGGGAAAGAGACTGCGCCGGCGCTGGTAAAGGACTTGCGGTTCGATCTTCCGGCAGGCATGATCGGCAACCCTAACGCAGTCGCGCAGTGCACCAGCACGGAGTTTGCAAAGATCGTCGAAGGAGTGCCCGCCTGCCCTTCGGACACTGTCATTGGGGTAGCCAATACGACTCTGCTGTCACGCTTCTTTGGTCGGCCCGTGACGGTTCCGGCGTCGGTGTACAACCTGGTGCCGAATCCAGGCGAGCCGGCGCGTTTCGGCTTCCAGCCGCTGGAGGTGCCGATCATCCTCGATACGGCGGTGCGCACGGGCGGCGACTATGGCGTCGAGGTGAGTGTCTCCAACATTTCGCAGGCGGCTGTCTTGTTCTCGAGCCAGGTGACGCTCTGGGGCGTTCCTGGCGATCCACGCCACAACATTTCTCGTGGGCGCGACTGTCTCGCTGAAGGCTTCCAGGGCAACGGCCCGTGCGAACCCCTCAACGAACTCGGATACCAACCGTTTTTGACGCTGCCTACCTCGTGCGTGGGGGCGTGGAGGCCCACGGTAGCCGCGGACTCCTGGGCGCAGCCTGAAGCTCAGGAGGCAGCCGAATATCGCCTGCACGACTCCTACGGGAGCCCGCTCGGGTTATCGGGCTGCAATCGCTTGACATTTGAACCCTCGATCACGGCGACGCCGGACGGCCAAGCTGGTAGCAGCCCGACGGGCTTGACGGTCGGGATCCATGTGCCGCAGGACGCGACTCTGAATCCGACGGGAGACGCGCAGGCGACTGTGAAGAACACGACGGTTGCGCTGCCCGTAGGCGTCACGCTGAATCCCGCGGCCGCCGACGGCCTGCTCTCGTGTTCGATTGAGCAGGTGGGACTGCAGAGTGCCGGGCCGGTTGGCTGTCCGGAAGCATCGAAGGTCGGGACGGTGGAAATCAAATCGCCGCTGCTGCCCAACCCGCTCATCGGTGCTGCGTATCTGGCCGAGCAGGAAGCGAACCCGTTTGGGAGCCTGCTCGCGCTGTACGTGGTGGCCGAAGACGCAACGGCGGGAGTGCTGGTCAAGCTCGCCGGGGAAGTCAAACCCGATCCCGTTACAGGTCAACTGGTCTCGACGTTCAAGGAAACGCCGCAATTGCCCTTCGAAGACTTGAGCCTGCATTTCTTCGGGGGCTCCAGGGCGCCGCTCGGCACGCCGGCGCTGTGCGGCGGATACACGACGAGCGCTTCGATTGAACCGTGGTCGGGCAACGCGCCGGCGGTGTCCTCCTCGGAATTCAAGATCACGAGCGGACCGAACGGAAGTCCGTGCACGAGTCCGCTGCCATTCGCCCCGACGCTGAGCGCTGGCACGACGAGTATCCAGGCGGGCGGCTTCAGCCCATTCACGATGACGATGTCGCGTGAAGATGGCGAGCAGAATCTGCAATCCGTCCAGTTGAAGATGCCTCCGGGGCTGCTGGGGACCCTCTCGAGCGTCAAGCTGTGTGAAGAAGCACAGGCCAATGCTGGGACATGTGGACCGGAAAGCTTGCTCGGGCACACGACTGTCAGCGTCGGCCTCGGCGGAAGTCCCTACAGCGTGACCGGCGGGCAGGTGTTCATCACTGGCCCCTACGAGGGGGCGCCCTATGGGCTCTCGATCGTCAATCCGGCAAACGCTGGGCCGTTCCACCTCGGGAACGTAGTGGTTCGCGCGAAGATCGAAGTAAATCGCTCGACGGCGGCACTGACGATCACGACGGACACCTCAGGCCCGTACGCGATTCCGCACATCCTGGACGGCATCCCGCTGGAGATCAAGCATGTCAACGTCACGATCGACCGACCGGGGTTCACGTTCAACCCGACGAACTGCGACCCGCTCGCGATCACGGGAAGCCTCGGTAGCAGCGAAGGTGCCACGGTGGCGCTCTCGGTGCCCTTCCAGGTCACCAACTGTGCGGTGCTCGCGTTCAGGCCGAAGCTGACGGCCTCGACATCAGGTAGGACGTCAAGGGGCAACGGAGCGAGCCTATCGGTGAAGTTGAGCTATCCCGCAGGCCCATACGACGCGAATATCGAGCGGGTTAAAGTCGAACTACCAAAGAAGCTCCCCTCGCGTTTGACGACGCTGCAGAAGGCCTGCCCTGCCGCTACGTTTGAAGCCAACCCGGCGACCTGCCCGAGCGCGTCGATCGTCGGACACGCAACTGCGACCACCCCGGTCCTTCCGGTAGCTCTGACGGGGCCCGCGTACTTCGTCTCACACGGGGGGGAAGCGTTCCCAAGCCTGATCATCGTGCTGCAGGGCTATGGCGCGACCGTCGACCTCGTCGGCTCGACGTTCATCAGCAAGGAGGGGGTCACGAGCAGCACCTTCAAGACGGTTCCCGACGTGCCTGTCGGCACGTTCGAACTGACGCTACCGCAAGGACCGTACTCCGCGCTCGCAGCAAACGCCAACCTCTGCAAGGCCAAAAACCTGGCGATGCCCACCGAATTCGTCGGACAGAATGGCGCGGAAATTCATACCACCACCAAAGTCACGACCAGCGGGTGCGGGAAGGCGAAGAAGACCAAGCATAAGAAGAAGACGAGGCATAAAAGGAACAGGAAGGGCGGTACGAAGCGTAAGCGGAAGTAGACCAGGGCCTCGAGAGCAGTGCGGTCCGGGAGCCACAGCTCCGCGGGACCAAGGACGTGGCGGAAAAATAGGCACCGATGAGAAAGTGGGGGCATATGGGGCGGAGAGGCGCAAGTCAACGGGCTGGAGTCGGCGAGCCATGGGCCGAAAGGTCAAGAGGGCCTCACAGGGGAATGGGCGGTGCGGCGCGTCGGACGGCCTTAGCGGGGGCGCTGCTGGTGGCTTTGCTGTTGTGTGCGCCCGCGAGCGACAAGGGCATGTGGGCTTCCGCTAGCGCAGGTGCCCCACAGGGAAGGATTACAGCGTCGCGTGCCCATGAACTTGGCTACTCGCTAACGCCGAGCACGACGGAACCGTACCTTACCTGTGGCGCGCCGACGCCCGGTCGTGATTCCTGCATGGCGATCACCGTTCCTCCGGGCGCGACGCGTCAGGGGTCACTATTGGGAGCACCCACAACATCGGCGCTGGGATCCCTCACTCCAAGCCTGGAAGGCAGCGGGGAACGGGGCGGTTTCTCGCCGAGCGACTTGCGTTCGGCATACCAGATACCCGCGTCGGGGGGCGCCAGCCAGGTCGTGGCGATCGTCGATGCGTACGACGACCCGAACGCCGAAGCCGATCTAAAAACATACCGCTCGCACTATGGACTCTCGGAATGCACGAAGGCGAACCATTGCTTCACAAAGATCAACCAGTCCGACCAGGAAGAAGGCTGGTATCCCAAACCAGACGTAACCTGGGCGGAGGAGATCTCGCTTGATCTCGACATGGTCTCAGCGGTCTGTCAGGAATGCCATATTATGTTGGTGGAGGCAACCAACAACGAAGCATCCAACCTGCAGGCAGCGGAGAACGAGGCGGCTAATCTCGGTGCGACCGAGATAAGCAACAGCTGGGATGGCGAAGAGCGATCGACGGAGACGACCGAAGACACGGCATTCGTACATCCCGGCATTCCGATCACCTTCGCCAGTGGCGATGACGGCTATTGGGTGGGCTACCCATCTGCGTCGAAATACGTTATCGCAGTCGGAGGCACAGCTCTCAGTAAAGCCGAAGGCTTCCGTGGCTGGCAGGAGACCGCCTGGGAAGGAGCCGGCAGTGGCTGCAGTGCTTATGAGTCCAAGCCGACATGGCAGTCCGACCCGGATTGCACCAAACGCACAGTTGCCGACGTCGCGGCGGTCGCCAGTCCGAGCACACCTGTTTCTGCATATGACACTTATAAACAGGAAGGCTGGGGGATATTCGGCGGTACAAGCGTAGCGGCGCCGCTCATCGCCGGCATCGAGGCGCATGCTAATAAAGAAGTTAGGGAAGAGGGCGCTGAAGCTTTCTACCGGTATGCCTTATTTGATGTGACCAAGGGGACAAACGCATATCTGTGCTCGGGATATCTGTGCAACGCTGAGGAAGGCTACGATGGGCCAACTGGATGGGGCGCCCCATTTGGCCCACTTAATGCTACCTGGTCTCTTCACGCCACCAGCGGGCAGGCAACACACATCTCGGCAAATGGTGCGACGCTCAACGGCTATGTAAATCCGTCGGGCGCTGAACCAAGCTATGAATTTGAATACGGCAAGACAACGGCCTATGGGACGAAAACGCCAGCTCACGCACTGGGTGCGGGTACGACCGCGAAAGCGGCCACTCAGAGCATCAGCGGTCTCGAACGCGAAACTACCTACCATTACAGGTTGGTGGCGACGAGCGGCTCCAAAACGAGCGACGGGCAAGACCATACGTTCGCCACGAGTGCGTGGGGAGTGCAGTCGGTTCCGACAACAGAAGGCATGCTTTGCTCGGCATCTCCAACCTGTACCAACCTAAATGAGGTGTCATGTCCGTCGGCTGGCTTCTGCATGGCGGTGGGACACCTTTCAGAGAACACTGAAGCTGGACGCGGCTCGGAAAAACCAGCGCCGCTTGCCGAGCGCTGGAATGGGACCGAATGGCAGCTCCAGACTCTGCCGATACCGACTGGTGGAGGTGAAATCAATGTGAGCTACGTTTCATGCTCGTCATCGACCTTCTGTATCGTGACTGGTTATTACCTCCAAGAAAGCTCTAAAACGTGGAAGCCCCTGACTGAGCTTTGGAATGGCACTAAATGGCAGGCTGAAGCGGGTCCGGCCACGGGTTTGGGACTGGTCTCATGCGTGTCCTCAACGTTCTGTATGTCGGTACCGACCCTCTACTCCACAGAATCTAATAGCTCGATTACTTGGAATGGTAGTACTTGGTCGACTCACACGCTCGCGGCGCCGCTACACGGCGCGGGACTTAATCTGGAATCAGTTTCGTGCTCCTCGGCGACTTACTGTGTGGCTGTTGGCTATGGCTATAACAGCTCTGAAGAAAAATATGAAGTTGAGGTTGAGCGCTGGAATGGGACCACGTGGTCGGTCCAGTCGGCTCCGAATCCAAGCGGGGCGACACGAGATGAATTTGCTGGCGTATCATGCTCGTCGGCGACTGTGTGCGTCGCTGTTGGTACCTACCAAAATGGTACGATTGCCAAAGAAAGCGGGTTTGATGGCGAATATCCGTTTGCGGAGCGGTGGAACGGCAGCGAATGGAAAGTGGAATCCACACCCGATCCGATTGGTGCAGCGCAGGCCGGACTGGCCGATGTCTCCTGTTCATCCTCGACCTCTTGCACGGCAGGGGGCGAGTCCTTGTCCGAAGGCGCCGAGAGCGAACCTATCTTTGCCGAGCGCTGGAACGGATCCGTGTGGATGCTGCAACCAATGGCTGTGCCAGATGGGTCGAGAGACGAACTACACAGTATTTCTTGTGCGACGCCGCAGGAGTGTTTCGCGGTGGGACGCGCCGGTGGTGGCGCGTTGGTAGAGCGCGAGGCGCTGCCGGAAGCGGTGACTGAAGCGGCATCCGTAACGAGTACGGAAGCTACGCTCAAGGGTTACGTCAACCCGGAGGAAAGCGATACTCACTACCGCTTTGAATACGGCACATCGACGGCTTATGGGACGAGCGTGCCCGTCCCGGAAGCCGATGCAGGCTCCGGTACGGTGAATGTAAAAGTTAGTAAGGCTATTGCTTTGAAAGCCGGGGTCTATCACTTCCGTCTGGTAGCGTCGAACGTCTCAGGTACGAGCCACGGTGTGGATATGTCCTTTACGATCGTCTAAAGGTGGGCGGTCTTCGAGATGTGCCGACATCTGGCCTCCATCTTTCGGGCGAAGTGGACTATGTCTGCGGGATGCGTCCTTTTGTGAGGCATCCGTGGTGGGCGCGGTTGTTGTTGTAGAAGCTCAGGTAGGGGTCCAGCTGGCGTTTGCAGGCCGGCTGGACCCGAGCCCCGGGTGGGCGTAAAGCCTCCGTCCTTGGCGTCACTCAGTCGCCCGTGCCGCCGTGGTCGCCTCATCGACGACGGACACGTCCAGGCCGGCATCCGCAACTTCTGGCGAAGCCGTGCCCGTCACGCCGCGCCAGCAGAGCAACCTTCAGAGCGAAGCTCTGCTCGCGAAAGTAGCCGCGGAGCAGGAACGCGCTGCCCGTCCCTGCACGATCAAAGTGATGTTTGAACTCAACTGGCTTGGCCGCTGACCCTCATCGTCATGTAGGTGCTGTTTGGACTCCGGTGATAGTCGCCGAATGGCTCGCACGGTGCAAATCCCGCGCTCATGTAGAGCGAGCGAGCTGGCGCGAATGCTTCCATGGACCCAGTCTCAAGGCTCACGCGTTCGAAGCCGCGCTCGCGAGCGACAGCGAGGAGATAGTCAAGCATCGCGCGGCCAATGCCCAGGCCGCGGACATGCTCAGCCGTATGCATCGTCTTCAGCTCCGCGTGCTGATCGTCAAGCCGCTTGAGTGCGCCGATCGCGACCAGCTCCCCACGGCAGCGGATACTGAACAGGGTGACCGCGGGATTAAGCAGGGCATCGACCTCGAGCGCGTGCGCATCCTGTGGCGGGCTGTGCAAACGCCCGAACCTCAGATGATGCTCGACGAGCTGGCGCACGTCATCGATCCTTGGATCAGCGACCACGATATCGAGCTCATCCATCAACACAGAGAGCGAGACTAACAGCGAGATTGGCCTTGCCTCGGGATCGCCACTCGCGGGGAGCCGAGTCCGATGTCACAGTCTTGCCCCCCGATCTGCTCGGCTGCAGGCGACGCGCTCTGAGCCCAAGCGCGAGCCCCACGAGCACGTACAGGATGGTGATGCCGATAAGCGCTCATCGGAGTCCTCGCGGCTGGGCATCGCGGCCGAGCACGCACGCCCTGACTGCACTTGAAGTACATCTGATTGTGACCGGCGCAGCGTCGTGTGCGTGATCCTGGGAGCCGCGAGCGGAGTAGATTGCCTTGAGCTATGCCGGCGCCGCGCTTACGAGGATGACTGATCACGACGCTGTGCTGTTCGACCTCGACGGCGTTCTCGTCGACTCGCGCGTACCCTTCGCGTGCAGCGTCAATGCCGCGCTTGTCGCACATGGTTGCCCCCCGAGGCCGGAGCCCGAGCTCCACCAGTATCTCGGGCCTCCACTGCACCGAACATTCCAGGCGCTGGTAGGCGAGGGGCCGCTCGTTCAACGGTGCGTCGATTCCTATCGCGCGCGCTACCGCGAGCTGGCTGCGAGCGAGACGACGGTATTCCCAGGTATCCGCGAGATCCTCGAGAGCCTCTCAGACAGACTACCGCTGGTCGTCGCGACATCCAAGCCGCGCGCGCTAGCCGAGCCGCTACTTGACGCCCTGAAACTGCGCTCCTTCTTCGCCGCCGTGGTCGGCCCCGAGCTTGATAGCGAGAACGAGCAAAAGGCCGTGACCGTCGGACGCGCGATGTGCGAGCTTCCACCCGAGGCCCACCCAGTCATGATCGGAGATCGCAAGCACGACATCACGGCCGCCCACGAGCACGACCTTCGCGCCATTGGGGTTCTATGGGGCATCGGCTCAGAAAAGGAGTTGCTCACCGCCGGCGCCGACGCACTAGTCCCCAACCCCGCCGAACTCGCAACCCTCATTGCTACGCGATAAGCGACGAGAAGTCGAACAGCTCTGTGTTCAGATGTTACGGTCCTGTCGCTCAACAACCCGAACACGCACGTAGCCCTCGCGGGCAACCTCGACCTCGTCACGCAGGTTTCCGCCACCGGTACTCGTCGACGAGTGGCAGCTTGAGCCCAGCGTTTGGGACCGCGTTCGCCGAGCCGTGGACGAGGATGGCACCGGCGGACGCTTCTTGCTGGCCGGCTCGGCAGGTGTGACTCCAGGTGTTCGCATCCACTCTGGCGCGGGTCGGATTGTCAGCATGGCGATGCGGCCGTTGTCGCTTAGCGAGTCGTGTTCACGACCCCGCTTCGCGGCCTGTCGAAGGGTCGCATGTAGCGCACGGACAGCCTGATAGTAGGCAACGCAATCGTACCTAAGACAGGGAGCGACCGCCAGCTGGGCGTTCTGGAAGGCCGGGCTTTGACGGCTAATGAGGGTCGGCGAGGCTGGCGCATCCCCAATATCCATCGGGGTTTTGTGCGCGGATGGCACCATCGCGGCTGCTTCCGGTAAGCCGTCTGCGAGCGCGGGTTGCGTGAGGGCTTGACATTTACTGCGGTTGTGCGTTAGCCTGCGTAGTAGTCCGGTGTTCCACTTGTGTGGAGTACGGGAGACATAGAGTCTGGTTGGGGTCATGTACGCCTTGAATGATCTTGGCGCCTGCAAGGTGTGGTTTTGGGAGAGGGACTGGGTCGTTTCTTATGAGGAGTTTGATTTAGCGTGGTTTCGGGAGTGAGATACGTGTCGGGGATGTGCGCGGCCTGTTTGGGTGCTGTTGCTAGATGCACCAGCAGTTTGCTGTTGCATCTCTCTCTCTCTCTCTCTCTCTTCGAGTCAGCGGCTAGCTGCTAGTTCTCACCATCCGGCGCATGCGCGCCGGATGGGCTCCCCGCCGTGGAGGCATTGGTTCTCGCTAAGCCGGCTTGAGCCGGTCGTGCTCGCGACGCCCTTGCATCGACGTTGGCTTCATGCGCGCACCATGTCTGTGTGTGGGGGGTGGGCGTAGTGGCACGTCGGATGCGCCCCGGCATGGAGGGCCCGTCCGCCCACGGGGGCGCCTCATCAGCACGTGGTGGTGGACTGGGGCGCCCCGCGGTGCTGGCGCAGCGGATCCCATCGCGGGCTGGCTTGCCGCGGGATGAGGTAAGTGAGATTCAGCGCTCGCGGCTGTTGGCGGGTGCGTTGGCTGCGGTACAGCAGCAGGGATATGCGGGGGTGATGGTTTCGCATATCACCGCGCGTGCGCAGATCTCGCGTCGTACGTTCTATGACCTGTTTGAGAATCGTGAGGCGTGCTTGGCGGCGCTGGCGGATGAGATTCTCGCGCTGATCGAAGCGCAGCTAGCACAGGCAAACCTTGCGGGTCGGCCATGGCGTGAGCGGGTGCGCGACGGTTTGTGGGTGATCCTCTCATTCCTCGATCGCGAGCCGACGCTCGCGCGGATGCTGATCGTGGAGGCGTTGCGTGGTGGCCCTCAGCTGCAGGTTCGCCGCGAGCAGACGCTCGACCGGCTGGCGCGGATCGTCGACGAGGGTCGTGAGAGTGGGTCGCGCGCTGGGGATTGCTCGCCCCTGACAGCAGAGGGCCTGGTCGGTGCGGCGTTCGGGATCCTCTACGCGCGCCTAGCCCGCGAGAATTTCGAGTCGCAGCAGCCACTGTGTGACTTGCTGGGTGAGCTGGTGGGGATGATCGTGCTGCCCTACCAGGGTCCGGCAGCGGCGCGCGCGCAGCGTACCCGCACCCAGCCTCCCGCGCCCGCGGTGGGCAGTCCGCCGGCGCTCACGGTGCTGGGTCTCGCCGCCCACGACCCGCTCAGTGCGCTGCCGATGCGGATCACCTATCGCACGGCGAGGGTGCTTGCGTGCATCGAGCAGGGTCCGGGTGTCAGCAACCGCGAGGTCGCCGACGATGCTGGCATCAAAGATCAGGGACAGGTATCGAAGCTCTTGGGCCGCCTCGAGCGCCTCGGCCTTACCCAGAACACGGGAGCGGGCGCACACACCAAGGGTGAGCCCAACGCCTGGCGACTTACCCCGCTCGGCCAGCGAGTCGCGCAACGACTCCGCCTAGGCCCCGCTTACCAAAGCGAAGCCGCGTGATGGAGCACGTCACAAAACATCACCAGACGGAAACCAAGGCATCGATAGTGAACCGAGGATCCAGGGAGGCACACCGCATGAACGCAGCACAACCGTCAATCGCCACAACCGCGCGCCCGCGGTTGGCTGCGCTCGCGCTACTAACCCTCGCCATTTTCGTAGGTTTGAGCTCGGCGAGCGCTTTCGCGCTTCCCGAAGGCCGCAAGTATGAGATAGTCAGCCCACCCTACAAGGCCGGGTACGGTGTCCTTGCAATCAGCGCTGTCGCGCCCGGCGGTGAAGCCGTGGTATTCAGCGCACAGGGCCTGTTTGCCGGACAGCCCTCCTACAGCGCCTACATGTCTTATCTCGCGCACCGCGGCCCCTCGGGCTGGTCAACCACGCCGGTCGACGCGCCCTCGGTACTCGCGCCCACCAGCTCACCGCTGGACTACACAGCGAGTCTGAGCAGCGTTCTCTCAAGCGCTAACCTTGGGCCAAACGCTGGTGCCTCCGAAGCGGCCCAAGGAAACGAAGCCGAGTTCCTCTTGCACTCGACCGAACTGCCGGACACCGAGACTAACTGGGAAGTCGCTGGCGGCCTAGCTTTCAAAAGTCTCGACGGCCAGGCGCTCACGCTGACTGAGCAGGACGCTAGTGCCAATCTCTGCCGCATCTTGGTCGAAGGCAGCTCCCCGGTGCTAGAAGAGGCGCAGGGTACAGACGAATCTATATATGAATTGGAGGACTGCGAAGGCAAACCATCGCTGAAACTGATGGCGGTCGATAATCGCGGCAACGTCATCAATGCGCGGTGCCAAGCGCGCGGCGGCGGCCAATATGCGAGCAGCAGGAGTAACACCTTCAACACGGTTTCTGCCAGCGGGCAGGAGGTGTTCTTCTCCGACCAAGCCGCGCTCAGAGGAGAATGTGAGGGATCGATTTCGGATCCGCAGGTGTTCGTGCGCGTGGATGGGGCGAGGACGCTGGAAGTGTCCAAACCAATCGCCGAAGAAGGGTCATGTGCAGAAGTACCCTGTCCGGGATTCGCAACACGTCCTCCGGTCTATTTCGAAGGCGCCTCGGAAAGCGGCTCGAGGGTCTTCCTCGAGACTACCGCGCCTCTCACGAGCAGCGACACCGATAACAGCACTAATCTGTATATGGCAACCATCGGCTGTCCGGTGGGAGCAGCAGATTGCGAAGCAGCCGCGAAGCGGGTCACCTCGCTGGTGCAAGTCTCCCATGACCCGCGAGCGAGCGAACCGGCCGAAGTACAGGGAGTCGTACGTGTCGCACCGAATGGCGCGCGTGTCTATTTCGTCGCGCGCGGCGTGCTGAGCACCGCACCCAATGTGGAAGGGCGCTCGCCAGTCAGCGGCGCGGATAACCTCTACCTATCCGAAGGTGTGCCCGGCGCGGTGCCGGTGTTCGTTGCGGATCTTTGCTCTGGGCCAGGTCTCTCGGGAATGGCCCAGGACCCGAACTGTCCGTCGGAGCTCAGCGGCAGCCACAACAGCTTTCACAACGATATGGGACTGTGGTTGGGTGGGACTCCGGAAGCGCAGTCGACGGCCAATGGTGAATACCTCGTCTTCTCGACTTGGGGACAGCTGCTTCCCAGCGATACCGACAATGCGAAGGACGTCTACCGTTATGACGCGGCGACCGGCATGCTCGCGCGCGTCTCGCTCGGCGAAGAAGGTGCGGAAGCGAACGGCAATCGCAATGACGAGGTCTCTGAAACTCCCGAATCGAGCAACCCGGCCTTTGCCGATGCGACGATCGCCGATGGCGAGTTGGGTGGCATCGACGCGTCTTACCAACAGCGCGAGATGGGAACGCGCGCCATCAGCGAAGATGGCTCACGGATCGTATTCAGCGCGACGGCACCGCTTTCCTCGCAGGCGACAAACGGTCTGCCCGATATTTATGAATGGCACATGGAGCCCGGATGGAGCGAAGGCCGGGTCTCGCTCATCTCCAGCGGCAGCGCGCCGACGCCAGACCGAGAGGCCGTGATCTCACCCACGGGCAGCGATATCTTCTTTGAGACCTCGGCGGGCCTGGTTCCTCAGGATGCCGATGGACAGCTTGATGTGTACGACGCGCGGCTGGGCGGGGGTTTCCCCGCGGCGACCGTTCCCGTGGAGGAATGCTTGGGCGACGCGTGCCAGGGCGCGCTGACGGATCCCGCGCCGCTGCTCGTGCCGGGGAGCAGTTCCCAGCTACCGGGAGAAAATCTCCTGCCGCCAGCGGCGCCCTCGAAAGGCAAACCGATGGCAGGTAAGACGAAGCCCCGGTCCAGGTGTCCACGAGCAGAGCACCGAAGTCACGGCAAATGCATGAGAACAATCACCGGGAAGAAAAGAACCACTACCAAGAGAGCCAGCCAGAGGCGGAGGGTTAAGTAGATGATCGATGTAAAGCTCCTCATCGCATTGATTCTTGCCTGCGCCATGTCGTTCATCGCCCCGCTGGCAGCAGATGCCTCAGAAGTCAAGCCATTTGAAATCACAAAATTCACGATGCAGACCACCGGGCCAACTAGGGAAACGTTTGATGAAGCCACTCCGTCTACGCCCTGGGAATTCGTCAACGAACCGAGCGCTTTCACGCAAGCGGGCGGTCACCCGTATGCGCTTACGACAACCATCGAAATCGCGAGTGAAGAAGTGCCAACCAGCGTGGGAGAAGCCATTTACCCAACGCGTGATCCCAAGGACATTGTTGTGAGCCTGCCGCCCGGGTTGCTGGGTGACCCGCTTGCGGTAGCGCACTGTTCGCTGACCCAGCTACTGGCGCACGTGCGGTGCCCCCCTTCGACCCAGGTCGGCGTGTTCAGGCTGCGGTGGTTTGGGGGTACCGAAGCACTGGGACCGATTGTGAATGTGACGCCTGAAGTGGGCCAGTCGGCGGAGTTTGCCCTGGAAAACCAGTCGGGGGACACATTCCTGGAGACGGCGCACCTTGTCCGCACCGGCCAGGGCTATGGCCTTACAGTCGTCAGCAACAACATCCCTTCGGTGCACGTCTCGCGTATCGAAGAGACGTTCTGGGGGGTGCCGGCAGACCCAAGTCATACCGCGATGCGCGGGCGCGAGTGCCAAACCATCGTTGCGGGCTCTAGCAAAATGAACTGCGAAGTAGGTCTGGGTGGCCTGGCGAGCGGTGAAGCACCTGTGCCATTCCTCGATTGGCCAACAGATTGCTCGGCGGGCGCCCAGACAGCGAGATTGCGCGGGGATTCCTGGGAGGAACCGGGCCACCTGGGCGATAACCAGGTTTATGAAGGGTACCGGGAAGCGACAGCGGTGCTGCCGGGGGTAACTGGCTGCAATGCGCTGGCGTTTGCGCCATCGCTGGAAGTGCAGCCCGATACGTTGTTGGCCGATGAACCGACGGGGTTGGGTGTCAGTATCAAGGTGCCACAGCCGGAGACACAGCAAACCAATGTGACGCCGCATTTGCGCGATGCGGTAGTAACGCTGCCGGAGGGGATGTCGATCAGCCCGGGGGTGGTGGATGGTGTGCGGGCGTGTGAAGCGTCAGGTCCGGAAGGGATCAACTTCACTGGCCCTGAATCTGAAGAAGTCGGGTTGAGCGGCGAATTGCAGCTCGCGCCGGGCCACTGTCCCGGAGCCTCGACGATCGGGACGGCCGAAGCGATCACGCCACTGCTGGGCAGCCCGGTCAAGGGCCATGTATATCTCGCGCGGCCAGGGTGTGGTGGCGTGGGACAGGCGGCGTGTACCGATCAGGATGCGCTTGACGGAAACCTCTACCAGCTCTACTTGGAACTAGGCGGTACGGGCGAATTTGCGGATGCCGGTATCCAGATCAAGGTTCCGGGTTATGTGGAGGCAAACCCGGCGACGGGTCAGCTGACGACGAAGTTCCTCGAAAATCCGCAGACGCCGTTCAGCGAACTGAAGATCCATTTGAACGGCGGCCCACGAGCCTCGATCGACAACCCTGCGGCGTGTGGGCCGGCGGCTACCACCGCCGACTTCACGCCGTGGAGCGCGCCGGGCGTAACCCCAGAAGGCCTATCCATGCTTGGTACCGCGGATGCGACACCGTCCTCGTTCTTCGATGTCGAAGGTTGTGCGAATCCGCCGGACCTGCGTCCGGGGTTTGTCGCGGGGACAGTCAGCCCACAGGCCGGCCGGTTCACTGCGTTTACGCTGAACCTGACGCGGGAGGACCGCGAACAGTTCTTCAAGGGCGTCCAGGTGCATACCCCACCGGGGCTGTTGGGGATGCTCTCGAGTGTCCCGCTCTGTGAAGAAACTCTGGCAAACGCGGGGCATTGTCCGGAAGCATCGAAGATCGGGACCACGACGGTCGCCTCCGGGGCGGGATCGCACCCGTTTGAAATCAGCGGCAGCGTCTACCTGACCAAGAGCTACCGTGGCGCGCCGTTCGGGTTGAGCATCGTGACCGATGCGGTCGCTGGCCCGTTCAACCTCGGTCTGGTCGTGGTACGTGCGCGGATCGATGTGGACCCGGAAACGTCGGCGTTGACGATCACGACAGACGAATCGGGGCCCTATGCGGTGCCGCAAATCATCTTCGGTGTGCCGCTGCGCTTGCAGCGCATCACGGTGGATATCGACCGGCCCGGCTTCATGTTCAATCCGACCAACTGCGCCGCTCAGCAGGTCACCGCGACGATCTCGGGCTCCGAGGAGGCCCTCGCGAACGTCGCGACCCCCTTCGCCGCGGCTAGCTGTAAGAGCCTGGCATTCAAACCCGCCTTCACGGTCAGCACGAGCGCACACACGAGCAGGCTGGGCGGTGCCAGCCTGGATGCGAAGCTCTCCTATCCGGCGGGATCGGTGGGTAGCGAGGCGAACATCGCACGGGTGAAGGTCGAACTACCCAAGCAGCTACCCTCGCGGCTCTCCACCTTGCAAAAGGCGTGCAGCGCGGCGACATTCGCGTCGAACCCGGCCGGTTGTCCGGCAGCGTCGATCGTGGGTGCGGCTAGGGCGAGGACACCGCTGCTGCCGGTTGGGCTTGCGGGTCCGGTGTATTTCGTCTCGCATGGCGGTGAAGCGTTCCCTTCGCTTGTCGTGGTTCTCCAGGGCGAGGGCGTGAGGGTCGATCTGACAGGCTCGACCTTCATCAGCAAGGCGGGGATCACGAGCAGCACGTTCAAGACGGTGCCCGACGTGCCCGTCAGCACATTCGAGCTCTACCTCCCCGAGGGGCCCTACTCGGCACTCGCGGCGAACGCCAACCTTTGCGCCAGGACGAAGATCGTGACCGGCAGGCGCAGGATTACCAAGCGCGTCCGCGGGCGCACGGTCCATCGGACAGTCACGACACGCACGGCCGTGCCAGCGAGCTTGCTGATGCCGACCGAAATGACTGCGCAGAGCGGCGCCGTCATCAAACAGAGCACCAAGATCGAAGTCATCGGTTGCGGTACCACAGCAGCAAAGACACGACAGAAGCATAGGAGCGCCAGAGCGAGCAAGAGCAGCGATACCGGCACGGGCCGCGGGAGGACACACCCATGAACATCATCACCTACAGAACCGCCCTGTCACTCGTCTCTATCGTGGCACTCACACTCATCCTTGCAGCTACCACGGCGGGCCTTGCGGGGGCCGCGACACCGATCAAAGAGGTTCTCAGCACACGTGTGGGCTGGGAAGTGAACCCCGCCAGCAAAGGCGACATCTGCCAGGTCGAAGCCGGCACCGAATGCAGTCCGGGTGCCGAAAACAGCCAGGCCGGGGGGTTTGCCTACGCAACGGGTGTTGCGGTCGATGAGGATGCAGGGAGCCCCCTGCACGGGGACTTCTACATCACGGACACGGGCAACCAGCGTGTGCAGGAGTTCTCCGCGACGGGCCAGTTTGTCGCGATGTTCGGCTGGGAAGTCAACAAGACCAAGGTGAACGAAGGCGCGAACGCGTCGCAGGCCGAAAAGAACGTCTGCAGTGCGGAATCCCACGATGAATGCCAAGCCGGCGTGGAAGGCCCCGCGCCCGGTCAGTTCTCTCGGCCGGAGAGCATTGCGATTGACCCGAGCACGGGTAACGTATTTGTGCAGGATTACAACAACTGGCGCGTGCAAGAGTTCACGCCCACCGGAGAATTCGTGTTGATGCTAGGCAAGGACGTCAACAAAACGACGGGCCTGAACCTTTGTACTGAGCACGAAGTCCAGGTCGAAGGCGTCAAATGCAGGGCGGGGGAAGCCGCCGGGCAAGACAGCAGCGAACCCTCGGCATTCAACTTCGAAGGAACCGGGAACCTCCTCACGGTTGCCGGCGCCGAACACCTGCTCTACATCGGTGACGAACAGCGCATCCAGAAGTTCAAAGCCAACGGCGCGCCGGCGGGCGAAATCCCGCTCACCGCGATCTCTCCCGAACCAGGAGTCATCACCGCACTCGCCGTCAACGAAACCGGCGATGCCTACCTCGTCTACCGCCTCAACGGCAGCGGCACGAACACAATCCACGAGCTGGCGTCCGACGGCACGCTCCTGAAAAACATCGAACCACCAAACGAACTCGCCATCGGTGCCGGATCGGGCGAAGTCAGAATCGAAGCGCTCGCGCTTAACCAGAACGAACAGCTGGCTATCGGCGGCGTGCAAATCTTTAGCGCGAGGGGTGGACCCGGAGAAGAACGTAGACGATTCGGCAAGGTCCTCGACGGGACTACGGGCCGTTTCATCAGTGAATTCGCTGCGGCGAGCACCGAAGGCATCGCGTTCGGCGAAGGAAACGTGCTAGCTGCCGTTGCGCAACTCAGCGTCGGCAACGGGATGGAACTTCTGCTCTACAAGCCGGTTCTGATCGGCGAACTGGCGGCACTGCCCGTGGTCTGCGCGGCCGGTGCCGCCGCGGGCTCGGACGCGGTGTTTGACTGTGCGCTGAATGGACAGGTCGATCCGGCAGGAGTCAGTGAAACGCAGGCGTGGTATGAGTGGGGGCCCTACGGCGTGCTGGGGACGGCGACCGCCAAGCAGTTGGTGGCCGTGGCTGGGCCGATAGCGGCCGTAGTGTCGGTTGAGCCCAACGAAACCTTTTCCTACCGCCTCGCCGGCTACGATCACGAAGTGCAGGCGCCCAGCGACCCCTTCACAAGCGAAACGCTGTCCTTCAAAACACCGCTGGTGGCCCCCGTGCTCGTCGGCCAGCCAAGCGCTTCATTCCTCTCCTCTTCCACGGCGGTCCTTTTCAGTGAAGTGAACCCCGAGCACTCGAACACGCGCTATGAGTTCCAGTACGGCGCCTGCGAAAACCTCGAAAGTTGCCCCTCCGCAGTAACGCTACCTTCCCTGGAATCCGGCGTGTACGGCGGTATCGGCGCCACCGAGGCAGCGACCGGGCTGCAACCGGGCACGCTCTACCACTTCCGGCTGCTCGCCGATAACCAGCAGGAAGTCGCCGGACGCCAAGAAGGTGGCATTGCAACGGGGCCCCAGAGTACGTTCATGACCGCTCCAGCGGTCCTTCCGCATGCGCTCACCGGCGCGGTAAGCGCAATCGGCGTGACCACCGCAACGGTCGCTGGCACGGTGTACCCCGAAGGGCGAGCCAGCGCTTACACAGTGGAACTCGGCGTCTACGCGGGAGCGGCAACGCAGTACGGGGTGGTGTTCTCCGGCTCGACTGCGATCGGTTTCGCGCCCCTCGAAGTCTCCCAGGTATTGAGTGGGCTGCAACCCGGCAGCACCTACGCCTACCGCTTTAAAATTGCGGGCCAATCCTCCCTTACCACGGGAACGTTCACGACGGAAGGACTACCCGCGATCCTGGTGCCACCGGCGCCACTCGCGCAGCTGGCCGTCCCCAGCATCACATTCCCGACAACAGCGAGCGACTCGCAGGGCAAACCCGGCGCGAAATCCAAGAAGAAGGGCGAGTCGAAGCAGCGCAAAGCACGCAAAGCCAAGCAGCGCAAAAGCAAGCCTATCCGTGCCGGGCGCCGGCGATCCTGAATGGGGTACGCGCGCGGGAGCCTCACGACGCACGATCTGGACCCCCGGCACCGGCCCGCAGGGCTGCTCTCTCACTGTGATCGACGAAGGATACGCGCACGCTGAGGTCTTGATCTCGCAGGCATTTGCGCGCGAGGGGTGCTGGCAGGAGAAAGTACGTGGCGCGCTCGGCGCGCTCCTGGATCTCTTCGACCGCGACCCCTTGTGCGCCCGAGCGTGGCTCTTGGAGACGGTAGCCGCCGGTGTGTGGATATCCGAGCGCCACGAGCGCCGCATCCTCGTGCTGACCCAAACGCTCCTCAGTGCGTGTCAAGCCAGCAAGACGCGCTCCTCTCCGTCCAGCGCGGCGGTGGGGCGCGCGCTGAGTGAGGACGACCAGCTGAAGCCCGCACTGCAGGCGGGAGACCGCGTGCTTCTGGAAGGGCTGCGTCGTGCTCGCTCGCACCGTGCGCGAGCGTGCATCCTCTACCTCGCCGAGCGTCCCGCAGCGAGCAATCGTGAAATCGCGCGCGCGGTGGGTATCACGCGCGATGACCAGGCCTCCTCGCTGCTGACTCGTCTCCAGACGCAAGGCCTGATCGTCAAGCGACGAGGCCCCGCCGGCGGTGCAAATGCATCGACGCTCACGCCGCGCGGAGCGCGCGTCGCACGGGCGCTTGTCGCAGAAGAGGCACGGTCTGCATAAAGGCCGCTCCTGGCGATATCACATATCGGAAACCGGCTTTACCGGTTTTCGGCCACTGTGGATTTGGGGTAAAGTCTTGACCGCTACAAGCGATACCCATACGCTTTTGATACAAGCTCGAACAGGACGAGCACCTCAACCCGCTGGAGGGTTTTATATGAAGAACATGAGAGCACTGGGTATCGCGCTCGCCGCGATATTCGCCATCAGCGCGATGTCCGCTAGCGCGGCTACGGCGGCTAGCTGGTATCTACAGGGGAGCCCTCTGACAAAAGCCGAAAAAGTATCCTCGGAAACGACAATCACATTCGAAGAATCCGGGACGGGAATTGCTTTGCAGTGCGAAAGAGTGTACCGGGAAGGCCTTGTCAACCCCGGCGTGACCGGCGAAATTACCAGCATCCTGCAAGAACATGCCGGCAGCAAACAAATCCGCTGCAAAGTCATTCGCGAAGGGAGCGGTCGTTGGGCCCGTTTTTGCCCGGAAAACAAGGACAATTACGTTGAAGCCGTCAATCTGCCGTGGCATACAGAACTAGAGACGATCGGTGAAAAACTCCGCGACGTCATCAGCGGCGAGAATAAACTTCCAGCTGAATTCCACATCCAGTGCGAAGGCGCGCCCGTCATCGATTGCTTCGCTGAAACCAACACCAGTGTGACGAATGTATCCCAAGGCGTCGAACTGGCGACGGACTCAAACTCCCCCACGAGCTCTTGCGCGGGCTTTGGGGGGAAACTCCACCTCGGGTACCACGAAGTGCTGAAGGCGGCAAGCGGGAAAGTTCTGGCCGTAAAATAGGAACAGGCAGGTCTTAGTTCGGCGGCTGGCGAGGTTGTGGGCGCCGCCGGCCGCCGAACTTCGCCTTCATTCGACGGTGAACGATAGTTCGCGGATTCCCAGCTGGCAGGTGAAAACGGCCGAGGCCCCGCCGCGCACGCGCCGCGCTTGGGCGCGGGTCGCCCGCTGGCGCTCTCAACCCAACCTCACTTGCTCATGTCGGCCGCGGTGAGTCATCGATCCAAGCATGTCAGGTCGCACCTTGCCTGCGAGGCGGGCCCCGCGCGCGGCGCTAGATGTGCACTGCGGGTGCGGGGTGTGGTTCCAGGCGGACGGCGGGGGTCGAGTAGGCGCTGGCGAGGGCCTGCACCTGGGTGGTGGTGAGCGTGGCACCAAAGGCGGCGGCTCCGCCGAGCTTGAGGTAGGCGCTCTGGAGCTTCTTGCCGATCAGCGAGAGGTCGAAGTGGCCGTCGTAGATGCAGTAGATGTAGAGGCCCGAATTTGCACGCAGGAATGTGGTGCCCGTGCCGGTGCCGGTGCGGGCGCTGGCGGCGGTGATGATGGGCCAGCCGCGCTGGGTGAGCGTCGTGTAGCCCTTCAGGAGGCCCGCGATCCCGGCGGCGGGCCCGGTGAGCGCACCTTCGGTGGTGAGGGTCGCGGGCAGCGTGAGAGAGCGCGCGCGGGCGCCGGCGCGCGCTCTGGCGCGGCGCGTTGCGGGGGCGATCACCTGGTCTGTGGGCAGGCCGTGTGCGAGGGTCGGCCAGACGGCGCGCGCGGCGGTGACCTCCCCGCGAATGGGGCCCCGCAGGCGCTGCAGGGTGTTTGCGAGGAGCACGAAATCGCTGCGCTCCAGACGCAGGGCGGCGGCGGGTGGCTGGTGGTGGGAAGAGCAGCCGGCCAGCGCGAGGAGAGCCAGCGTGGCGAGCAGCGCAGGCGCCACTGCCCTCGCGACGCCCCGCGCGAGCGGGGCGGCCGCGAGGCGGCTTGCTGAGGAGCCGATCCCTATGTGCCGAGCAGGTCGACGACGAAGATCAGCGCCGAGTTCGGCGGGATCTTCGGTGGGCGGCCGGCCTGTTTGTAGGCCAGTTCGGCGGGGATGATCAGTTCGCGGCGGCCGCCGACCTTCATGCCGACGACGCCTTTGTCCCAACCGGGGATGACCTGACCCTCGCCGAGCGTGAAGGTGAAGGGTTCTTTGCGCAGCCAGGAGGCGTCGAAGACGGTGCCGTTGCTGTAGAGCGCGCCGACGTAGTTGACGGTCACGGACTCCCCGGCCTTGGCTTCGGGGCCGGTGCCGACAACGAGATCCTTGGTCTGCAGCGTCGTCGGCGGGGCGCCCTTGGGGGGTGTGATCTTGGGTTCGGTGGCGAGCGGCCCACTGGTGGGCGTCGTCACGGCCTTGGTCTGTTCGACGAGCTTGTTCGCGGAGGCCGACTCATTACCGACGGTGATCGTGCTGGAGCCGCCGCTGGAGCCGCAGCCGGCGACGAGCGCGGCGGTACCGAGCAGCGCCAGGCCGGCCCCCAGCCTGGTCGAGAGGGTGGAGCGGCCGCGGCTGAGCCGGGACGGGGGGTGGTTGGAAAGCTTTTGGTTGGTCATCACGGGGCGCAGCCTAACGGAACGCGACACATTTGTGGTGCGGGTACCGTGCTCGTGCTCGGGCGCGGGCACGATAGGATCGATGGCGGACCGTGCTAGGCGGGGAGGTAGCGGTGCCCTGCACCCGCAATCCGCTCTAGCGGGGCTGAATTCCTCTCCGAGGGGTTTCGCTCTGGTCGCTCCGTCACGCGGGGCGTCGATGGTTCGGGTCCCGCGCGGTGTCGGCTTGTGAATCAGGTCAGGTCCGGAAGGAAGCAGCCTTAAGCGATCCCCGGCAGGCGCAGCGGGAGTTCCCGATCCGGAGTCGCGGGTGGCGATCAGGCGATCAGCTGCGGTGTCTCGACGAGGGGTGCACGGTCCATATACCTATTCACCGGCACCGCTGGAAGACCAGCCAGGAGCGGTTGGCGCGCGTGGCGGTGAAGCCCGGGGGCACGTTCACGGGATGGGAGCGTTCGCTGCGGTCGAGGATGTAGTCGCGCCCGACCGCGTCGTTGGCGGGCTGCACGTAGGTGCCGTGGGAGATCGTCTGCGCCTGGGCGCTGAGGATCTCACTGGGGTCGCCTTCCAGCGCCAGCGCGAGCAGCGGGATCGGAGCGTGGTTGGGAACCCCGATCGGCTCGCAGCGCGCGCTGATCGCGCCGCTGTGGACGAGCGCGAGGAGGTCGTCCTGGATCTGCTGCTGGCGCGCGAGCGCGTGGAGTTCGTGGTGGTCGGTGTGGTACTGCGAGGGGATGTAGGCCAGCAGCACGAGCAGCGCGAGCGCTGCGCCGGCCATCCACCAGCGCCGCCGCCGGTCGCCGCGCTCCAGCAGCAGCCAGCCGCAGAGGCCGGCGCCGTAGAAGACACAGAGGAGCGCCGCGGGGAGGAAGGCGTAGCGCGTGTCGATCGGCAGGCCGGCGCTCGCGAAGGCGGCGAAGACGAGCACCGCGCCGCAGCCCGCGCAGGCGCCGAGCAGCGCGCGGCGGCGCAGCCACAGCAGCGTCAGGACTCCACCGAGCGCGGCGCCGAGCAGCCCCGCGGGCCCCAGGATTTCGCCGAGGCGCCGCGGGATGTACTCGGGGACCTTCGCGATCCCCGTCTCGCGGCCGAGCGTCAGCGCGGTGTGGCGGGTGTTGGTCAGGGACCACAGCGCGTCGCCGGTGATCAGCCAGTCGCTCGCCACCCATAGCAGCGGCGCGCAGAGGACGAGCAGCGCCAGCCAGGCGAGCTGCCGCGGCGTGCGGGCCGCGAACCCCTCCCTCTCCTCTCCAAAAAAAAGGTGGCGGGGGAGCGCGAGGTAGAGCCAGTAGAGCCCGGAGAAGATCCAGGCCTCGGGTCGCAGTAGTCCGGCGAGGGCGAGCAGCGCGAGCACCGGGGCGCCGCTGCGCGGGCGCCGTGTCTCGAGGATCAGGGCGCCGAGGACGAGCAGCAGGTAGGGCACGTCGACGTAGGCGCGCACGCCGTAGGAGAGGATCGGGACGCGCGTCAGCAGCAGCAGCGCGGCGACGGCGCCGGCGGGGCGGTTGAACCAGAGCGCCCCCAGCCGGTACACCGCCCACGCGCACGCGGAGAGCGCGAGGAAGGCGAGCGCGACGGTGATGTTCTCGATCGTGTGGGGCGCCAGCGGCGAGAGCACGAAGCCGAGCGCCTCGACGAGCGGGTGCGGCGTGGGTGCGATCGGGATGCCGTACTGCGGCGTGTGCCCGCGCGCGAGCTCGCCGCCCCAGACGAGCGCGTAGAGGGTGTCGTAGTTCGCGAACCCCACGCCACTCACGACGCGCAGCGCGATCGCGCCGAGCACGATCGCGAGTGTGGTGCTGAGGGCTCCGAGAGGACCCCGACGCGCGCGTGCGCGCGCACGCGCGGCGGGGTCCGCCGCGGACATCACGTCGCGCCCGGCCGAGGCCCCGCGGGGGAGGGCGGAAATGTGCTCGGGCGGCAGGGCCACGGCGCGGACGCTACCCCCTCGGGCGTCGCGACGGCCCCGGGTAGACTCAGGCACGGTGGCGAATTTCCCGACAGAGCCGCGGCCGGAGCCTTCGCAGTCTCAGCCGGAGCAGCGCTCGCTGTACCGCCGGCACCGCCCGCGCGCCTTCGCGGACGTCGTCGGCCAGGAGGCGGTGGTGCGGACGCTGCGCAACGCGGTGGAGCGCGGGCGGGTGCATCACGCCTACTTGTTTGTGGGCTCGCGCGGGACCGGCAAGACCTCGATGGCGAAGATCCTCGCGTCGTGCCTGAACTGCGAGAGCGGCCCGACGGTCGAGCCCTGCGGCAAATGCGAATCGTGCCTGGCAATCGCGCAGGCGCGCTCGCTGGACGTGATCGAGATGGACGCGGCGTCGAATAACTCGGTCGATGACATCCGCGAGCTGCGCGAGGGCGTCGCGTTCGCGCCGGTCAGCGGGCGCAGCAAGGTGTACATCCTCGACGAGGCCCACATGCTCTCCACGGCGGCTTGGAATGCGTTCCTGAAGACACTCGAGGAGCCACCGCCGAACACCGTCTTCGTGCTCGCGACGACCGAGGCGCAGAAGGTCCCGGCGACGGTCGTGGACCGCTGCCACCGCTTTGACTTCCAGCGCCCCACGGTCGAGCAGATTGCCGACGTCCTGCGCCGCGCGGCCGCGGCCGAGTCGATCGCGATCCCCCCGCAGGCCGTGGCGGCGCTGGCGCGCGCGGCGACCGGCAGCTTCCGCGACGCGCTCGGGATCCTCGAGCAGCTCGTGACCTACAGCGGCAGCGAGATCGCGCTGGCCGACGTGCTGGCGGTGCTGGGTGTCACCGAGAGCGAGCTCCTGGAGGAGGCCGTGGAGGCGGTGTACGCCGGCGACGCGCGCGCGGCGCTGCTCGCGGTCGCGCGCTGCGCGCAGCGCGGTCGCGATGCGGGGGCGTTCGCTGCCGACCTCGAGGTGCGCGCGCGCGAGCTGCTGCTCGTCGCGACCCTCGGCGAGGTCCCCGCGGAGCTCGCGCTGAGCGCCGAGACCGACGCCTCGCTGGCGCAGCAGGCGGCGCGCGTGGGCGCCGGGACCGCGGTGCGTCTGCTGGAGCAGCTCGGCGCCGCGCTGGAGGCCGTGAAGGCGGGGGCCGACCCGCGCACCCAGCTGGAGCTCGCGCTCGTGAAGGCCGCGCGCCCCGAGGTCGATGGCTCGTTGCGCGCGCTGCTGGATCGCCTCGAGCGTCTGGAGCGCACGCTTGCGCACTCCGGCTCCGCGGGGGGTGTGGGGGTTGGGATTGGGCCGCTCGAGGCGGCCCCGGTTGCGCGCGCGGTCGAGAGTCGCGAGCCCCTCGCTCGCGCCGCCGCGCCGCCCGCTCCGGCCGCGCCGGGCCCCGCTGTGCCAGATCCGGCGGCGCCGAGCGCGCCCGCGCCGAGCGGCGCGCCCGATGTCCGCGCCGATATGCCGCAGGAGGGGTCCGCCGCCGCTCCGCAGCCTGCGCCCGCTCCCGCGCCTGCCGTGCCTACCGCTCCCGCGCTTACCCCGCCGCCCGCGCGCGCTCCCGCGCTTGCCCCGCCGCCCGCGCCCGCTCCCGCGCTTACCCCGCCGCGCGCGCGCGCGGCGGAGGCGGAGTCTGCCGCGCCGGTCGAGCCCGCCGCGGCACCGGTGTCCGCAGATGACATCGAGGCGCTGAGCGCGTTGTGGCCGGCGGTCGTGGAGCTAGTGGGGGCGGAGAACAAGATGCTGAGCACGATGCTCGCGCAGGCGCGTCCGGTGGCGGTCGGGGAGGGCGAGCTGCGCGTGGCGTTCGCCTCGACGGCGTCCTTCTTGAAGCGCAAAGCCGATGACCATGCGCACCGGGCGACGGTGACCGAGGCACTGCGCGAGCTGACCGGCGACCGGCGCCTGCGCGTCGCGTACGAGCTGCGCGAGGAGCTCCCGCCGGCGGCGGCCGGCGCGGAGACGCAGGCGCCGCGCAGCGAGGAGGAATGGGTGGCACGCTTCATGGAGGAGTTCGACGCCGAGGAGCTGCCCGCGCAGGAGCGGGTTCTCGCCAACGGTGCGAGCGAGCCGGCGAGTGAAACGGCGAACGGGGAGTAGAGCGCGATGGCACAGCAGCGAAAGCCCAACATGCAGCAGATGTTCCAGCAGGTTCAGAAGATGCAGCGCGACATGGAGGCGGCACAGGAGGCGCTCAAGCACGAGACCGTCGAGGCCTCGGTTGGCGGGGGCGTAGTGAGCGTCCAGGTCACCGGAGACCTGCAGGTCAAGTCGGTGCGGATCGCTCCGGAGGCGGCCGACCCGGAGGATGTGGAGATGCTCGGCGACCTGGTGCTCGCCGCCGTCAACGAGGCGCTGCGCGCGGCGCAGGAGCTAGCGGCGGAGCGCATGGGCGGGGCGACGGGTGGCCTCGATCTTGGTGCGCTCGGCGGCCTCGGGCTGCCGGGTATGTAAGCGGGCAGCCCTTGAGTACGTTCGCGCCGCCGGTCCAGAAGTTGGTCACCGAGCTCTCGAAGCTACCGGGTATCGGCAACCGCACGGCGCAGCGCCTGGCGTTTCACATCCTGCGCGCCTCGGGCGAGGAGGCCAATGCGCTGGCGCAGGCGATCATCGAGGTCAAGGAACGGATCGGACTGTGCGAGGTCTGCTTCAACCTCGCCGACGAACCGCGCTGTCGCATCTGCCGCGACGGCCGCCGCGACGCGGCTGTGATCTGTGTCGTGGAGGAGCCCAGCGACGTGATCCCGATGGAGCGCACGCACGAGTACCACGGGCTCTACCACGTGCTCGGGGGGGCGCTCTCGCCGATCGACGGAATCGAACCGGAGGACCTGAAGATCGCCGAGCTCTATGCGCGCGTCGCTCCGCGTGCCGGTGTGCAGGCCGGTGCCGAGTCCGGCGGCGCGCTGGCCGGTGGCGGGGCGCAGGTTGGGGACGGCGCGCCGGCGGTGCGCGAGGTGGTGCTGGCGACGAACCCGACGACAACCGGCGAGGCGACGGCGCTGCATGTCGCGGAGGGCCTGCGCGAGCGCGCCCCGCAGCTCACGGTCACGCGCCTGGCGAGTGGGCTGCCGGTCGGCGCGGATCTCGAGTACGCAGACGAGGTCACGCTCGGCAAGGCGCTCGCGGGGCGCCGCGCGGTCTAGGGCGAGCGGCAAGGCGCTCGCGGGGGTGCCGCGCGATATCGGGCGGTCGGTAAGGCCGAAGGGACCGGACGTCTACGCGCGTAGAGACAGGCCCGCTCGGAGCCCGCAACCGCGGATATCCTGGCGAGCGTGTCTGAACTGGTCGTGATGAAGTTCGGCGGCACCTCGGTCGCCGACGCGCAGCGCATCAAGCGCGCGGCGCGGCGCATCGTGCAGCGCCGTGAAGCGGGTGCGCGTGTGGTCGCGGTGCTCTCCGCACGCGGCAAGACGACCGACGAGTTGCTGGCGATGGCCGCGGAGGTCTCCGCGGTACCGGATGCACGCGAGCTGGACATGCTGCTCTCCACGGGCGAGCGCATCTCGTGTGCGCTGTGCGCGATGGCGATCCACGACTTGGGTCACCGCGCGCTCTCCTTCACCGGCTCGCAGGCGGGGATCGTGACGGACACCTCGCACACCAAGGCGCGCATCCTGGATGTCCGCGCGGAGCGCATCCAGGCGGCTCTGGAGGAGGATCACATCGTGCTCGTGGCCGGCTTCCAGGGCGTCTCGACGACCACGCAGGACGTCACGACGCTCGGCCGCGGCGGGTCGGACACCACGGCGGTCGCGGTGGCGGCGGCGCTGGGGGCCGACGTGTGCGAGATCTACACCGATGTGGCCGGCATCTTCAGCGCGGACCCGCGGATCGTGCCGGATGCGCGCAAGCTGCCGGTGGTCTCCTTCGAGGAGATGCTCGAGATGGCCGCCTCCGGCGCGGGTGTCCTGCAGCTGCGCTCGGTCGAGTACGCGCGCAATCACGGCGTGCGGATCCACTGTCGCTCGTCTTTCGAGGACGCGCCCGGTACGGTTGTGCTTGGAGAGACCGAGACGATGGAGCAGCCACTGATCACAGCCGTCACGCACTCGACCGCCGAGGCGCGGATCACGCTGACCGACGTGCCCGATGAGCCGGGTGCGGCGGCGCGTATCTTCCAGGGCTTGGCGGAGGCCGACGTGAACGTGGACATGATCGTCCAGAACGAGCCAACCTCGGCGGGGGGGCGCGCCGAGATCTCCTTCACGGTCCCCCGTGAAGACTTGCGCGCGGCGCGCACGGCGCTGGCGCCCTTGGCGGATGAGGCCTACGGCGCGCTTGCGGCGCAGGAGGAGGTTGGCAAGGTCTCGATCGTTGGCGCCGGCATGCGCTCGCACCCGGGGGTCGCCGCGCGCGTCTTTGCGGTGCTGGCGCAGGAGCGCATCAACATCGACATGATCTCGACCTCGCCGATCAAGATCTCGTGCGTGATCGCGCGCGATCAGGTCGAGCGCGCGGTGCAGGCGCTGCACAGCGCATTTGAGCTCGCCGGTCCCGGCACGGTCCTCGCCGAGGAGCCGTTCCGGGCGCGCGGAGCACGGTAGGCCAAGACCTCCGAAGGGCTCGAAGTCCTATGGGAAGGCGACGTGAGCGATCATTTGAGAGATGACGCGCGTAGATAGCTCATCGGCAGCAAAATCTCATTTGCTCCACTTAACGCTCGGTTTTCACCATCTGCACAAGATTACGGGGGAAAGTTTGGCCAGATGCGCAAGGGTCACCTCGTCCTGCTGATGCCTCCGGTGGCTGATCAATGGATAGGGCGAGGAAGACGGTCGTCAGTTTTGCGTGCGTTCTGACGTTGATCATCCGAAGTGCTGTATGGGGGCGGGGCTGGCACGCCAGCCCCTGCATTTGGGTTCAAATAAATAGAAAAGGTGAAAGCGAGGCGGGTGATGGCTTGGTGTGGAGTCATATCCCGTATGAGGGAACTTCTCGCGTTTATTCCAGTAAATGGGATTTAGATACTAGTGCATACAAATGCTCATTCTCGACAAGGTTTGGGCGCGTAAGCTAAGGTTCTCGCTGTCGGCCGGCAGGAGGCTGGCAGCGGCAATCGCCAAGGAGGCGGACAGAGGTACGATGAGCAGCATTAGGGAAGAGCGGACGGAGGTCGGGGGGCCTCGGACCGGAGCGGCGGTAGGTGGTCGTGGGCTTGCGCGGCGGGTGACGCGACGTGGCGGTGGATCGCTGCCGATCACCGAGACCCACGGGTCGGCAGCTAGTCTGCGACGCGACGCGATCTTCCGGCGCATGTTGTTGGCAGCGGATGTGGTTGCGATAGTCGCGGCGTTCACGCTGACCCTGCAGCTCTCCTCGCGTCCCCTACAGATCACCTGGGCCGGTGTCGCGGGGGTCTGCGCGCTGCTCATCGGAGCAAAGATCTTTGGCCTCTATGACCGCGACGAGACGCTTCTGCGCAAGACCACGCTCGAGGAGGTTCCCCAACTCTTCAACGTTGCCACGCTCTGTGCGCTAGTTACCTGGCTGGCCGGTGGCTTGATCGTGACCGGTTCGCTGATGCGCGGCGAGGTGCTGTTTCTCTGGCTCTCGCTCGCGGGACTGCTGATCCTCACTCGCACCTGCGGCCGGGCTCTGGCGCTGAGTCTTGCTCCCGCCGAACGCTGTCTGTTCATTGGGGACGAGGAGTCCGCCGCGGCGATTCGCGCCAAGCTGACCCATCGTGGGGGCATCAAGGCCGACATGGTCGCGCACCTCGATCTCGACAAGATCGCGCCCTGGTCGACGGATGCTCGCTCCGCGTCGAGGCTGGCCGAGGTACGCGACTTGGCTCGGACGCTCGACGTTCATCGCGCGATCGTCGCACCGCGCAGCGCCGACGCCGGTGAGACGCTCGACCTCGTGCGCACTCTCAAGGCGGTCGGTGTGAGGGTCAGCCTCGTGCCGCGCCTGCTCGAGGTCGTTGGCTCCTCGGTCGAGTTCGATGACTTGCACGGGGTCACCGTGATGGGCGTACGGCGTTTCGACTTGACGCGGTCTTCGGCTGCGCTCAAGCGAGCATTCGACATCGCGGGCGCCTCGCTGGGGCTGTTCGTGATGTCCCCACTGATGATCGCGATCGCGGTGGCGATCAGGCTCGACAGTCGCGGATCGATCTTCTTCCACCAGCCGCGCGTGGGTCGCCACGGCGAGCGCTTCGAGATGCTCAAGTTTCGCACGATGGTGCCGCAGGCCGACGAGCTCAAGGATGCGCTGCGCCATCGCAATGAGGCGCAGGACGGACTCTTCAAGATCACCGACGATCCGCGCGTGACGCGCGTGGGCGGCTTCCTGCGCAAGAGCGCGCTGGATGAGCTTCCACAGCTACTGAACATCGTCAAAGGCGAGATGAGCCTCGTGGGGCCTCGCCCGCTCGTGATCGAGGAGGACGAGCGGATCGAGGGCTGGCACCGGCGCCGCCTGGAGTTGATGCCGGGGATGACGGGCCCGTGGCAGATCCTCGGGCCCACCCGCGTGCCGCTGCGGGAGATGGTGGCGATGGACTATCTCTACGTGGCCAACTGGTCGCTGTGGGCCGACATCAAGATTCTGCTGCGTACTGTCCCGCACGTCGTCGGGCGCCGCGGGCTCTAGCTTGTCGATTCTGCGGCGCTGAGGCGGGGCCAATCGGCGAGGAGCGTCCATCCCATATCAGTGCGACGCTGATGTCGGTGCGAGACCGATTGGCAGCGCCGACAGGTTGGCCCTTGGTGAGGGCTGTGCGCCCACCGTCCGCAAATGCGGTGGCGCGGCATAGAGCCACGAAGAAGGAGGCCAAGGTGAGCCAGATGGAGCCGATAACGATCAGAAGCATTGAGGCAGATGCAACGAAGGTTGTATGAGCATCTTGACTACCCAATCGGACGATCTGCGGATGCCAGTCCCAAAATGCCGTTTCTTCGTACAGATGTCTACCCGGGATGACTCGCTGCGGGCTCGATCGGTCATCGCCACCGATTGTCGGCGTCGCAGTACCGAAGATTGTGATTATCTGGTATCCGCAGGGCTGCGCGAGAACCGCTCACCAAGAAGTCCTTGAGATCCGCGTCTCGCTGCGCCCGTAAGCCCGGTTATTCGTCCGCCTACCGCGTTTCTTTAGCGGCGTCGGGCGCTGACGGTCGATGCGCAGGACGTGAGGCCAGCCAGTCGATGCTCGTCGCCTATCCGGCTTGCGCTGGGCCTAGCCCTGTGTGCAGCCGTGGCGCTGCTTGCGATTGCTAGTCCGACACCGGCATCCGCAGCTTCGCTCGCGGGGGAACCGGACTTCTTCGGAATGAATGCCCAGTACGTCTTCAAGCTGCCCGAAGATCGATGGGCCGCCCAGCTCGCGGCAATCGCAAGGATGGGTGTCGGCGTGGTCCGTGAGGACGCCTTTTGGTCGGAGGTGGAGCATCAACCACCCGTAGATGGCCGCCACGACTACGACTGGTCGAGGCCGGATGCGATTATCACCGCGCTTGCGCGTCAAGGTCTGCGCTGGTATCCGATCCTCGACTACGCCACGCCGTGGGATGGCACTTTGGCTGGGGTGTCGGGATGGAAGTCGGCGCCCAAGGACCCCGCTGATTTCGCCGCCTACACCGCCGCCTTCGCGCGACGTTACGGGGTTGGCGGGTCCTTCTGGGCGACGAACCCCTCGCTGCCGGCGCTCCCGGTGCAAACCTATGAGATCTGGAACGAGCCCAATCGCTCCGACTTCTGGCCGACTGTGACGGGAGCCGCCGATCGCTACGGGGAACTGCTCGCGCTGGCAACTCCGGCGATCCGAGCAGCCGACCCGGCGGGACACGTGGTGGTCGGCGGTCTCTCGCCGAGCGGGCTGGTGGAATTCCTGAACGTGATCGAAGCCCGCTACCCGAAGTTGATTGCCCAGATGGACGGCGTTGCCTTTCATCCCTACGGCACGACGTTTGCCAACACGGGGGCGCGAATTCGGATACTGCGCGAATGGCTCGACCAGCATGGAGCGGGTTCCCTTCCGATTGAAATCACGGAGACCGGTTGGGCGACACCCCCGCTGTCCGAAAGTGAACGCGCGATGCGGATGAACAAGCTTGTCCAGGGACTCCCGCTCTCCTCCTGCGGCATCTCGCGGATCATTCCCTACACCTGGATGACCTTCGAAGCCGAACCCGCTAATCCCGAAGAATGGTTTGGGATCGCGAACCTCAACGCGACTCTCAAACCCACGGGCGTTGCCTTGGAAGAGGCCATCAAGGCGGTGAGGGCCGGCACCGCAATGGCTACGAGCGACCCATGTGCCGGTCTGGGAGGTAGCTCGTCGGGAGGCCTGGGTGCCTCACAGCCTGGCTCGGGCTCCGGCGTTCTCGAACAGGGTTCTGGAGCTACCGAACAGGGCCCTGGAGCTATCGAACAAGGTCCGGATCCGCTCGAACAGGGCTCCGCTTCCGCGGCCCCCGAAACATCGCCCGGCTCGTCGGCACTGAGCCCTGACTACGCACCGGTTCAGGCGGCAGGTACGCCGACCACCGGCGCACAACCGACGTCGGGCGGCGCGGCAACGCGATCGGGTCTCGCGGCGGCGCGCCCAACTGCGCCGGCACACATCGCGGTTCACGCTCGAGAGCGTGGACGTGCGATCACGGTCCAAGTCGTGTGTTCGGTGGGATGTCGCCCGACCGTCAGCCTGGAGCAGTCAGGGAGCAGACCCATGGGGTCGAGTGCCGGCCACCGCTTCGTGCGGCGCTATCGCGTGACTCTGCACGCACCGAGGCGAGGGAAGGTGAGGGTGCGCGTCGTGGTGCGGTTCTCCGGTGCGCCACCAAGGACGCTTACATACAAGCTGCATTGATCGAGGCCGGGTCCGTCGCCCTCGGGCCCGTGCTCTGGGTCTGCTGGTCCGCGGGCAGCGAGATCGAGATCTGCCGGTCAGACCTGAAGTCGTTAGGATGCCGCGACGTTGCAGAGCAAGACGACGATGATCTCGGTGGTGGTGCCCGCGTACAACCGCGAGTCAACCATCACCCGGAGCCTCGACTCACTCCTCCAGCAGACGCACGGGGGTTGGGAGGCGATCATCGTCGATGATGGATCGCACGACGGGACCGCTGATGTGGCAGAAGCGTACGCGCGGCGCGATAGGCGCTTTCGCGTTCACCGTCAGACAAACGGAGGGGTCAGCGCCGCGCGTAACGCGGGCATCGCTCTCGCTCGCCATCCCTGGCTCTTCTTCCTCGACGCCGACGACTGGATCACGGACTCGGCACTCGCCGTGCTGCTCGCTGCGGCGACCGCAGGGCGAGCGCAGGTCGACGCTGTGTACGCGGGCTACATACGAATCGATGAGGAAGGCAACGAGATTCGGGAGCGGCGCCCTCACCACGACGAGGATCTATTTCCGGTCTTCACGAGAATGTGTGCCTTCGCCATCCACACGTGCCTGATCGGGACCGACTTGGTGCGCTCGACGGGAGGTTTCGATGAGACGCTCGTCACTTGTGAGGATTGGGATCTATGGCAGAGGATCGCCCGCACCGGAGCAAGGTTCGTCGCGATTCCCGATTACATCGCGTATTACCGGATGCGCTCGGGATCCGCCTCCGCGGACGGCGCACGCATGCTCGGTGACGGTCTACGAGTCATTGAACGAGGACATACCGAGGACACCAGGCTCGCCGCAGTGAATCCAGTACACCGTCACGGAGCGCCCCCATCCGCCGAGCCGCTTGCCCGGACCTATTTCGCGTGCTATGCGGCCGGCTTGGTCATGGCCAGTGGCGCGGACGCCCGCTGGATGCTGGACGCTCTCGGAGAGATCCGACCCACGGACCTGAGTGCCGACGGTATCGCCGAGACGTTGTTCTTCGCGGTTCCCAACGGGAGGGCCTCAGCTCCCAATGGTTGGTCCACCTTCCCAGCCGAGGTGCTCGAACGCTGCCGCGAGTTCATCGATGCGATGGGTCGGTGGATGGGCGATAGCTGGCTGAGCTTTCAGGCGCGTCGTGGACTCGAAAGGCTGATGCTCGGAGCGATCGAGGGATCAAAGCCGCGGACCGTCGGCGCCTGGCATCTGATGGAGGTGGACTGCGCTGGCGATCCACCCCGGCATCTTTTCCCCGGAGGGATCGTCGAGCACGTGCTTTGTGCGGTGCGGCTGGGGTCATATGAGATTGGCGCCGTCGAGCTGCCTGCGTGCGACGGTTGGGTCTCGCCACGGATCCTTGCGGATCGCGTCGCCGACGAGTTTGCGTGGGAGGTACTGCGAGCCTGGTTGGCGCAGCGCGTATACCCGACGCTGGAGGTAAGTCGGAGTGGGAGCTCAGCTCGTGTGATGCGAGCTGGCGTGACCCTCCTGGAGCAAGAAGTGCCCTCTGGCTATGAGTTCGACCAGTGGCTGCACGATCGGATCGGCTGGACCCTGCTGTTGCAGGAGTTCTGGGAGCAGCCGACATGGATCAGCGACCGTTTCTACTCCGACGAGCAGGACCCCGACCCCGGGCTTGGCGTAAGTACCGCCGAGCTCCCCGTGGTAGTCGAGCTGACCGAGACGCTGCCTGTCGTCGAGTGTCGAGAGGAGACGGCAGTGATCGGCATTACGCTTGCCGGCATCCCCCTTGTGACGCTCCGATTGCCGGCTCGCCGAGGCCGGATCCAGCCGCAGGAGATCCGGCGCACCATGCTTATGCGCATGGGCTTCGAGTTCTGCCGCGGAGTGGTTCGCGAGCTGATCCTCGCGCCGCCGGCGGCTCTCGGGATGTCTTTGCGTCAGGCTCTCCGAGCTGCTGCCGCGGAGCGCTCTGCGATCACTGCTCCACCCGTGTCATGGGTCGCCGGCTGCGAGCCGCGAGCGCTGATCGATGGTTGGCAGCGTGCGGTGCCCGAGCTGTTCGCACCCGGGAGTGGCGGGACCCTGATCGGTCGGCGTGCCAAGGGAGCCGACGGAACCGGAATCTCCCGCTACGCCGTTCTGCCGGCGAGTTCGAGGGCGGAGATGCTCGCCGGTGCGGCGCACAGCGGAGATCCGGCACTCGAGCTCGCCGGTACGCAGTCGGCCTCGTGTGTTGCCTACGCCCCCTGTGTGCAGTGGGATCGCTCTTCGACCGCGCACCTCGACGCCGACGATGAAGCGCTCATGGCTCACCTGGAGTTCGAGCAGCTCTTCGCCGCGCGACCGGACCCCTGGAACTATGCCTCGGATTACGAGCAGCGTAAGTACGATCAGACGCTCTCGCTCGTGCCGCGAGGGGTGCGTCGGGCGCTGGAGATCGGCTGCGCCGAAGGCGCCTTCACCGTGCAGTTGGCCGGGCGCGTGCCGGACGTGCTCGCGTGCGATGTATCGACGGTCGCGCTCAGCCGGGCGGCTCGCCGTTGCAGTCACCTCTCCAACGTCACGTTTATGCACCTCGACTTATTTGAGGAGGAGTTGCCGAGTGGATACGACCTGATCGTCTGCAGCGAGACCCTCTATTACGCCTCCTCGCAAGACAGGCTCGCCCGCACCGTGCGCAGGCTCGCGCAGATTCTGCCGGTAGGCGGCTTCTTGCTGAGCGCCAACGCGCATGTGCTTGTCGATGACCAGACGACATCGGGCTTTGATTGGGATGTCCCGTTTGGCGCCAAGAAGATAGGGGAGAGCGTCCTCGCCACCGGCCTGTTCGAGCACGTAGAGGAGGTCCGCACGGATCCTTATCGGATTCAGCTTTTTCGCCGTCGCGGACATCGCCGGACGCTGTCCTTGCGTCGACGGGCTCGCGGCACCGCGATCGGCGTAGCGCAGGCTGGTGAGATGTCGCAGGAGGCGGCCTCGCGCTACGCGCCCAACGGTGGAGAGGTGCGTCGCGAGCGGGAGGAGTCGGCGGTGCAAGTCGATCCGCGGCTCCCGATTCTGATGTATCACCGGATTGCCTCTGCTGGTGCGGTGAGCACGCTTCGCTGGCGGATTCACCCGCGCGACTTCGAGCAGCAGCTGGAGTTCCTGCGGGCTCAGGGTTACTACTCATTGACCTTCGAGCAGTGGCGAGCGGCGGCCAACATGCGCCGTGTACTGCCGGGCAAGCCGATCATCCTCACATTCGATGACGGTTATGCCGACTTCCCACAGGAAGTTGCGCCGCTTCTCAAACGCTACGGATTTAGCGCGATGGTCTTCGTGGTCAGCGAGCTCGTCGGACGGTCCAACGTGTGGGACGCGGAGCTCGCGGAGTCGCTGCCACTCATGGGGTGGGCGGACATCGAGGAGCTCTCGCGGGAAGGGATCGATTTTGGGTCGCACTCTGCTCGACATCTACCCTTGGTCACGCTCGATCAGGGCCAGCTCGCCGAGGATCTCGCCCGCTCCAAGCGCCTGTTGGAAGAACGCCTCGGCCACCCCATCACGTGTGTGAGCTACCCCTTTGGCCTGCATGACGCGACCGTCGAGGGCGTAGCGGCGGCGTGCGGGTATGAGTTCGCGGTGACGACCGACGAGTGGCCGGCTTCGTGGTCGGATTCGCTGCTCTCGCTGCCGCGGCTGGAGGTTCGCGGCACGGACACGATCGACGAATTCGCAGCGATGCTCCTGTCGTGAGTGGGGTTCTGACCGTAGAGGGGACGGATGCGGCGGCGCAGCTCGATCTCTCGACGGACGACAGATGGCACATCCTTGTCCTGCAGGACGGTAGGCCCGCGGCGCGCGTCGACCTTGCGACTCCTGGGGCGACGGTAGGTGGAGCGCTGCTTTCGGCGGCGGTTCTGCGCTGGGCCGATGGCGAGGCGGCACGAGCTGAGTTGGCTGCGCGGCTCCGCGGGCGTCTGGGCCTACCGGAGCCCGGCGAGGCTCCCAGCGAGCTGCGCTGCTCGGTGGTGGTGTGCACGCATCGGCGTCTCGAGGATCTGTCGCGTCTGCTGGCGAGTCTTGGACGCCTCGATCCAGCACCCGCCGAGGTCATTGTGGTCGACAACGATCCAGGCGAGCGGGACTGCCATGCGGCGGTGTCGGCGGCTGGTCTTCGATACGTTCGCGAAGATCGGCGGGGACTGAACAACGCGCGCAACGCTGGCATCGCGGCGGCCGGCGGCGACATCGTGGTGTTCATCGATGACGATTGCGTCGCCCCCACAGCCTGGCTGGCGCGGCTGCCCGTCGAGTTCGAGAACCCTGCGGTGGGGGCCATGACGGGCCCTGCATTTCCGCATGTGCTGGATACTCCCGCGCGCCGGCGCATGGAGCGGCAGGCGAGCCTCGCGCGGGGGCTGCGTAGGTTGGAGCTGGACTGGACCGTTTTTCCCGTGGCCGGCGCCGGTGCGATCGGTGTCGGGGCCAACATGGCGTTCCGCCGGGAGGTGCTGCTGGCACTTGGCGCAGAGCCGTTTCCGCCTGAGCTCGATGCTGGCACGATCACCGAATCCGGCGGGGACACGTATGTAATCGCGAAGCTGCTCGCCGGCGGCCACCGCGTCGTGTACGACCCCGCGGCATTTGTATATCACCGCCATCGTGCCGACGCCCGGGCCCTGCACCGCGCCTTCTTCGGCTACGGCGTGGGCTTGGGCGCGGCGCTGACGAGGCTGCTGGTCGAAGATCGCGAGCTTTCCACCCCGCTTACCTGGATGTGGCTGGTCTCGCAGTACCGCAGGACGCAGCAGCGGCGGCTGGCTGGCCGGGCCGACCGGGTGGAGACTCGTCTGGCCTGGGACTTCCTGCGTGGTGGAATGTACGGTGCGCTGCGCTGGCGACGGGCGAAGAGGGGACTGGGCGAACCTCTTCCCCGGGGCCGGCCGACGACCTCACCGTCGCCTCCCGATGCCGAGCAGGTGTTGGATCTGGGTGCGGAGTCGGATCCTCCGGCGGTATCGGTCGTCGTACCGACGCACCGACGTCCAGAGGCACTGAGGCGGTGTCTCGGTGCGCTGGCCGCGCAGGACATCGGTCTCGACCGCTTCGAGGTAATCGTTGTCGACGATTCCACCGCGGAGGATCTGTCGATCGACAGGACGCACACGTGGGGGCTGCGGCTGCGGGTGATCCACACGGGCGGACGGGGAGCGGCGACGGCGCGCAACGAGGGCGCGGCGGCGGCGAGCGCATCGCTGCTGCTATTCCTCGACGACGACGTCGTGGCCCAGCCGGATCTCCTCAGGCGTCACTTGGAGCGCCACCATCGCGAGCACGCCGAGGATCTCGTCGTCGTGGGCGCCTATCCTCCGCGGCCGGTCTCGCGCTCGCTGATGTCCATGGCCGCCGCGCTGTGGTGGAACGATCTCTTCCGGGCGATGCGTCAGGCGGCCATTCCCACCTACGCCGGCGCACTGACCGGCAACATGTCGATCCCCAGCGATGCGTTCGAGCGCAGCGGCGGTTTCGACCCTCGCTTCGGGCGCTATCGGCGGGAGGACTGGGAGTGGGGGTTGCGGGTGCTGAAGCTGGGCTTGGCTCTCTGCTACGAGCCGGCGGCGTGCGGTCTTCACGAATATGTCCTGGAGGTGCCCGGACGGCTGGCGGCGGCGAGGCTCGAGGGCTACGGCGACGTGTTGCTCCTGCGTGAGCATCCAGACGCGGGCTCCGCGGTGATCCCGCTGATGACGGACCCTCCCTCCGAGGGGGCGGCCCATGCGTGCAAGCGCGCGGCTTGGGGATCGCCGCTCGTCAGGGCCATCCTGGATGCTGTTCTCCGGGCCCTGGAATGGGGGAGGCTGCGGCTGCTGTGGGTGCGCGTGTTCAACGCGGCGCAGCGACTCAGCTACGAGCACGGTGTGCGCGAGGCGGACAGCCTGCGGCGCGCGCCTGTGGCGGAGCCGCTGGTTGACCTCGACCTCGACGCAACCACGGCGATCTCGACTCCGGCGGTTGCCGCCCCGACGCTGCGCGTGCGAGTGGGTGGCCTGGAGGTTGCCCGTGTGAGGCCGATGCTGGGCCAGTGGACGCCGGGACTCGCGGACCAGATCCTCACCGAGGTGCCCTGGTGGGCTGTGGAGCAGGCCGCGGCATCAACCGGGTGCTTTCCGCCGCGCGAGGAGGCCCACGGCCATATTCCGCGGACTCATGTCGTCTTCGGTCCGGCGCATACTCGAGCAGACAGCGCCCACCGCGAGCAGTTCGCCGATGCCGGCGCCGGGGTGAGCATCGTCGGTGGTGCGATCCCGGAGCATTGGGAGCGCGTCGTGGCGGCGGCACGAGGCGCGGAGCCGGCGGCGTTGGTGGCCCTGACCATGCCAGGCGTTCATGCCGATCTACGCTGGCTAGAGGAGGCTCTGGTGGCTTTCGACGGGGCGCGCGTAGGAGTCCTGCTGGGGCGAGCCCTCGCCGATGACGCTCCTGTGGCGCCGCTCACGCTGCACGCGCGCAACGCCGGCGGCGAGGAGCCGCAGCACGACGCCGCCCTGGCACCGCAGTACGTCGTACTGCGCCGCGAGCTGCTCCCCGCGCTGGTTCCCGGTCTGGCGCGATACGGCATGCTGGCTCCGGCTATAGCGCTCGCCGAAGACGCGCTGGAAGGTGGTTGGGTGGTCGGCTACCGCGATGTCCACGGACTGAGCGGCGCCGGCGCGCGCAGCTTTGAGGGGGGACGCGCCCGTGCTGCGCTGCGCGTTCGGCGCAGCCGTGCTCCGGTGGCTGCCGTTTGCGCTGAGCTGCGCCTGAGCACGATCCTCGCTGCATGGCACTTCGTCCGCCGCCGCGAGCGGCGAATGGCTGCGGAGGCTTACGCCGGCGTGCTCGCAGGGCTGTGCTCTGTGCTGTGGTCGCTGCTACCGCGCGCTTTGCGCTGGCGCCGATGATCGCTAGGCCTGCGATCCGCCCAGATCGACACTTCCCGCCGGATCAGGCCCAGTGCGTCTGCGTCGGGTGACGCGGCGCATCGTTAGGAGCGCCGTGGCGCCGCCCAGGTTGTAGCCGATGGCCGACGCCCACGATGCGCCTGTGGCGCCGGAGCCGGGAATCAGGATCAGGTCGAGGCTCGTCGTCACGGCAAGCGCGACCAGCGCGTAGACCGATGCGGTGCCGGGTCGGCCCGCCCCCGACAGCCGGTTTGTCACCAAACGCAGCGTCACCAGCCCGGGGGTGCCGATGGCGAGGATGCGGGTCAGCGCCGCCGCGCTCGCGTAGCGTCCGCCGAACAGCAGCTCGATCAGGGGGTGCGCCACGAGCGCGAGCAGGCCGGCCACGAGGCAACTAGCGAGGACCGTCGTCACGAGCTTGCGGCGAAAGGGTGTCCCGGTTCCCTCTTTGGCCGAGTCCAGGAACACGATCAAGCCGACGGCGGTGGTGGCCAGCAGAATCCCCTCTGAGAGCGAGACCGCGATCGAGTAGAGACCGACGGCGGCCGTCGTTCCGAGCCAGCCAAGGATCAACTGGTCGAAGCGGAGGGTCACGAGGTTGAGGAGTTGGATCGTCGAGTACCTGATCCCGTAGCTGATCCATTGGAACGCCTGCGCGGGCCGGGGTAGCACGAACCCATATCTGCGCAGGAAGTAGACAGCGCTGACCGCCGCGGTCGCCATATGGAATCCCGCCCACGGCGCGAACATCGCCAGGAGGCCCGTGTGCCCGAGTGCGTCCAGCGCGGCGACCGCGATCAGGGTGCAGAAAATCGGCACCGTGCGCAAGGCTCCGGCGAGGATGAATTGCTCGCAGCCGAACGCGAACCAGGATACGAAGATGAGCCACACGAGCGCGGTGGTCTCACCGAATACGAGCAGGATCGATGGACTCGGCGAGTGCGCCAAAGACATGACCAGCGGCGTCAGCGCCGTCAGCACCAGCCCCGCGGCGCATGACGCGAGGATCGAGATGCCCAGCAGCGGCGCGCGATGCTCTCCCTCAGCGGCGACGCTGCGCATGACCGCTCCGGGCAGTCCCAGGGTCACGATGTAGGCGCCGATCTGCGGTATCAGGGTCAGCAGCACGAACTCGCCGCGCACCGATGGATCCACCGCGCGCGACACGACGATCGTCAGCAGAAAGCTGCTCGCGGCCTGCCCGCCCTGGCTGAGGAAGGCCATCCAGGCTCGCCGCAGGAAAGCGGGGACCATCAATGACCGACCCGCGACGCGCAGCCGCGATTGGCGTCCGGCATCCGCTCTGCTCCCCCGCTTCACGAGTGCAAGGATATGGCAGTGGGGCGGGTGGGTCGCCCCTAACGGTGAGCTCGGGATTGCGCTGGGTCGGCATCGGCTAGGCTGTGCGAGCTCAGCGTGCACGCGATACGTGCTCCGACCACCGTGATGCATACAGCAACGTGCCCCTGTCGATAGCCGATCCCGCGAGGTCCCCAATCGTTGGGTGCCGCTGTCCCAGATGTGTGGGCGAACTACTGTCCGTCGAGCCGTCTGGCTTTCGTTGTGCGGACTGCGGTCGTGAATTCGAGGCTGGGCCCTATCCGGGTACCCTGGCCTTCTCCAGGGTTGGGGCCAACTTCGAGCAACCGCTGGACGCCGAGATTGTCCCTCGGCTGATTCCCGCACTCGATCGCCTGCAGCCGCCGACATGTACGGAGCGCGTGATTCAGCGCACCGCCGCCGAGCTTGGGATCCCCATCGGCAATCCCGTGTGGGAGGGGCGTGCGGACTTGGCGCGGCTGCTGCTCACCGGCGAGCGTGCAATCGCGCTGGACATCGGCTGTGGCTTTGGGACGTTTGCCACGGCGGTGGCCCGCTCGGCGGCCCACGTCTTCGCGACCGATCGCTCACCGGTGCGCGTGGCGCTGACGGCCGCCCGGGCGCGTGCGGAGCAGCTGACGAATGTGACCGCCTTCGAGACCAACGGCATCGGTTTGCCCCTTGGCGACGGCATCTGTGATCTCGTCACGATCATCGGCGTGCTCGAGTGGGTGGGCGTCGGAACGGGCGACGCGGAGGCGGCGCAGCGGAGCATGCTCGCCGAAGCGCAGCGTGTGCTCAAGCCCGGTGGCGTGCTGCTGCTCGGCATCGAGAACCGCTATGCCGCCCACTACTTCCTCGGCGCCAGGGAGGATCACACGGATTTGCGCTTCTCCTCGGTCGTCCCTCGTCGCGTCGCCGACATCTATAGCCGCGGTGTGCGTCGTAGGCCCTTCGAGACACCGACGCACTCGCGCGGGGCGCTCAAGGGCCTGCTGCGCGAAGCGGGCTTGACCCCGCGTGTGGCGGCTGTGCTTCCGTCCTATCAGCAGGCACGCTTCGCCTTCGACGAGGCCGATGCGCGTGCCGGCCTGGACTTCTACGTCAGACACGCCTTCCACGCGACCTCCGCGCCGCGGCGAATCGCGGGCCGCGCACTGCTCCACGGACCGGCTGATTGGGTCGCGTCGCTGCTGCCCTCGTTCTGGGCTATCGCGAGAAAGGGCGGCGTGGCCCCGCCCGTGCCGGGTCTGATCACCGGCTCCCCCTACTGCGATGGCGCCATCAAGACGATCGATTGGACCGCTAAGCAGGTGACCGCGAGAAACCGCCTGACGGGCGTCGTGGAGCGCTCGGAGAAGCTCGTGGAGGGGTGGAACGCGCGGCGTTGGGTTGACTGGCCCCTACGCGGCGCGCAGCGAGAGGGACGGCGAGAGCAGCTCATCGCGAGAATCGGGGAATACCTGGATCGCGCGATGCTCGATCTCGCGCAGCCGCTTCAGACACGCCCCGCGATGCTCGAGGCGCGCCAGGGTTTGGGTCTTGCCGAGCAGGCGGTCGACGCGACGGTCATGGCGCGTTGCGCGGCGCTGCTCGACGCCGCGCCGGAGGTCGCGCCCGGGTATCGCGAGCACGGAGACCTGATCCTCAACAACATGGTGATCGCCGGCGACGGGCGCATGACGCTGGTCGACCGACCGCTCGAGGACACGAGTACGGTCGTTGGGCGCGATGCCACGATCGCGGTGCTCGATCTGCTGTCGGTGCGCGCCGGCAGCAAGCAACTTGATCTCGCCGCCGGCCTGGAGGCGCTTGGCGGCGTGCGCGGAGAAGAGGCCACTGCTCTCGGGCGATTGCTGCGCACGGCCTTCGCCGGCGTACCCGACCGACACGTGCAGGGTTTGATGCTGGCAGGCACGATGCGCCATTGCGCGGCGCACGGCTTGATCCACGGGACGCCTGACTTTCTGGCAGCGGTGGCCGACGGTCGTCTCGGTGGCGCTCTGGCTGCGCTGGGTCTCGGCTCGACGTCGTATGCCCAGGCTGCCTGACCGCGATCAGCCGCGCAGTCCACATCCGAGCTGGCAGCTACTCCGCAGGCCGATCCAAGCCTGACTCCTCGATGCTCCAGCGGTGTTCGGGTACAAGCAGCCCCGACCCGCCCACCGGACCCTCGACGCGCAACGGATAGGTCTGCCAATGGTAGTCGTAGGCATGTTCCCAGGCGGCCTCGAAGACGCCGATGTCCATCGCGTAATCGCCGGCCGGAAGATCGAGGCGGTCGATTGACAGCATGATGTCTGCCGAGTGCACGGTGCGACCGAGCGTGAAGCCATCGGCACGCGTGGAGAGGTCGAAGATGACCGCCTGATCTCCGGCACGCCGCAGCGAGACTACGACGATCGGGTCGTTGATCGCGTCGTCCTTGGCGAGGATGGTGGCGCTGATGCGCAGCGGGTCGCCTGTGCGAATCGGACCGCCCGGCGAGCGTCCGTGGATAGCGACCGCCTCGACCGTCATCTCCTGAGACCCGAAGCGGTTCTCGCGGAGGCGCAGGCCGTTTTCCCCGCGTGCGCTGCCCACCGGGGTCCTCTCGTAGGTGGCCTCGATCGAGGCGTTTTCGTACTCCTCCACGACGGACTCGACATCTCCGATGGCGCGCAGATCGCCGCGGTGCAACCAGGCGACCTGCTCACAGGTCGTGGTGATCTCCTCGAGGGCGTGAGAGGCCAGCACGAGGCTTGTCCCACCGTCCCGCAGCTCGGCGATGCGATCCTCGCACTTCTGCCGGAAGGCGAGGTCGCCGACAGCCAGCACCTCGTCGAGGATCAGCAGGCGCGGTTGGAGCGCCGCGACCACGCCGAAGGCCAACCTCAGCTTCATGCCCTCGCTATAAGTACGGACTGGGTACTCGACGAACTCGTCGAGCTCCGCGAAGTCCAGCATGGAGGGGAGGCGCTTCAGCGCCTCCTGCCGTGTCATCCCAGCCACGAGCGCGGCCGTGAGCGCGTTCTCCTGGCCAGTGAGCTGCATGTCGAAGGAAGAGCCCAGGTTCAGCACCGTTGCGGTGTCTGGATGCACCGCCACGTGGCCTCGCGTCGGTCGGCCGAGGCCTGCGGCCAAGCGCAGGAATGTCGACTTCCCAGCGCCATTGTGGCCGATGACCCCGAGGGTGCCGCCGGGTGCCAGGTCGAGGGTAATGTCTCGCAGCGCCCAGCGTTTGGGGCGCTTGCTGCCGCTCAGCACAGGGACGCGACGTGTGAAGATGCCACGCAGCGTGCGCGGCTGCCTGCTCCAGTCTGGATATGCCTTCCAGACTCCCTCGAAGCGCAGGACGCTCACAGCTCGTCGACGAAGCCCGGTTGAAGCCGGCGGAACACCGCCAGGCCGATCGCCAACGCCACGATCGTCGAGCCGGTGAGGATCGCCAGGTCGACGGCAGCCGGCAGATGGCCTTCGAACAGCACCGCGCGGTCGGCGTTGACGAATGCGGTCAGCGGATTTGCTCGTAGCACCCAGTGGAACTGCGGGGGCACGTTTTTCAAGCCATAGAAGATTGGGGTCATGTAGAACAGCAGCAAGAGCAGCACGACGACGACGTTCTGTACGTCCCGCAGATAGACGTTCGCCGCGCTCGTGAGCAGCGCGACCCCGGCCGTGAAGGCAAACTGCACCGCAATCAACGGCGGCAGCAGCAGCGCCGTATCGCCCAGGCGTCCAGCCACCGCGAGCAGCACCAGGAGGACGGGTAGCGCCATCAGCACGTCGAAGAAGGGAACCGCCACGGCGACGAGGGGTAGGGCGATCGTCGGGAACTTCGGGTTGGTCACGAAGTGCGCGTTGGACACCACGCTGTACGCCGAGGCGATCAGCGCGGCTTGGAACCAGGTGAAGACGATCAGGCCGGCGAAGACGAACACCGGATAGTCCTGGATATGCAGACGCAGGACGTGCGAGAACAGGAAGACGAGCACGGCTAGCTGTGCGAGTTGTCGCGTCAACGGCCAGGCCCAGCCGAGCAGCGTGTTGCGGTGAGCGCTGGCCAATTCGCGGCGCACGAGGTGGAGGACCAGGTCGGCGAGGTGCCGGCGCGAGCGACGAGGAACGGGGGTGAGGGCGGCTGGTCCCTTGGCGATGTCCATGCTGGAGCTGACGGTCATCAGCGCCTAGCGTAGCTGTGCCGCCGCCAGGCGCGCGGAGCGGGGCTGGGCAAGACTCGAGGTGGGCTCGCGGTCGGCAGCTGTGCGGCAGAGCGGAGCTGAGTCGATGGACGGAGCTGTCCTCGGCGCATTGCTGCCTCTGAGAAGATCATGCGGATGAGTCGCCACCCCAGCAGGCGCCCCCGGGTGAGAGCGCGAGCTTTGGCCGTGATCGGCATGCTGATTGGCGGCCTCGTGCTCGCGCTTACCGGTGCGTTCGGCCGAGGCTCAGACGATTCGGTCCAGGCTCGGGCGAGCCCCCCGAGTGCCGTGACCGCCAGCTACTACGGTGTCAACTCTGGGCTGGCGTTCTCTTCGAGTCCTGTCACCTGGGACGCTGCGGGGGCGCAGATCGCGCTTCTGGGAGTGGGCACGGTGCGCCGCGATGCCTTCTGGTCGGCCGTTGAGCCCAAGCCGCCAATCAGGGGGGCGCACCGGTATCGCTGGCAGGCGACCGACGAGCTCGTCGCGGCACTCGCCAAAAGTCGGCTGCGCTGGTATCCGATTGTCGACTACGCCACGAACTGGGCCGGAGTCGACGGTTGGGAGTCGCCGCCGCGGGCCGCGTACGTTGCGGACTACGCGGCATTCGCCGGGGCCCTGGCGCGACGCTATGGCCGGGGGGGGAGCTTCTGGCGGGCCCACCCTCAGTTGCCGGCGATGCCCATAGAAAACTACGAAATTTGGAACGAGCCGAATTTCTCTCACTTCTGGCCCGAGCAGTCATATGCTCCTGAACGCCTGGCCGAGATGTACCTCGAGTCGCAGGCTCGGATTAAGAAGGTAGACCCCACCGCCAGCGTCGTCTTGGGGGGGCTCGTAACCGAAGGCGTGGAAGGCTTCCTAGGGCGGATGGTACGCGCGCGACCGCGCATGCTGAGAGGACTCGAAGCGGTTGGCTTCCACCCCTACGGTGGCGGACCAGATGGCGGGCTGCAGACGACTTACGCCAACATTCGCATTCTGCGCACCGCGCTTGACCGGCTGTTTCCGGGGCGTAGCGTTCCGATGGAAATCACCGAGACCGGATGGGCGGTCCCGCCGACTCCGGAAGCCTGGCGAAGCGCACGTCTGCAACGGCTTGCTCTCGAACTGCCGCGCTCCAACTGCAACATCACGCGCTTCATCGTCTTCGACTGGACGAGCGTGGCATCGGGAGCTTCCCTCAGCGCAGGATTTGGAATCGCGAGCTCGGATGGAGTCATGACGGAATCGGCGCTCGCTCTCAAAGCGGCAATCGCGAGCGTGCTGGCTTCCGGGGCCGCTCCGCGGAATGAGGTGAAGATCTGCTGAGTCCCAGCACCGAGAGGAGCTGGAGCGCGGACGCCGTCATCGGAGCGCGAGAACCGGCGCTCGTCCACGACTATCTGCTCACTCCGCGAGGAGCCGAGCGCACGTTCGCGACAATGGGCGAGTGCTGGCCTGCCGCGCCGATCCACACGCTGCTCTACGATGCGGCGCCGATGCGCGAGCTCTTCGGGGGTCGCGAGATCCGCACAAGCCCGCTGCAGCGCTTGGGTGTCCGCCAGGGGAATTTCCGCAGTTTGCTGCCGTTCTTTCCGCTCGCGGCCTCACGCCTGGTGAGAGACGAGCACGAGCTGGTCATATCGAGCAGCAGCGCCTTCGCGCATGGTGTCGTCCTGCCCGAGGGCGCGACGCATATCTGCTACTGCCACTCCCCTTTCCGATACGCGTGGCATGAGCGCGCGCGTGCGCTGGAGGAGGCCAGTCCGTGGCAGCGTAAGGCGCTCGCATTGGTGCTGACCGGCATCCGCCGATGGGATCTCCGTGCCGCTGGTCGCGTGACGCACTACATTGCCAATTCGCGCATCACCCAGGAGCGAATTCACAGCTTCTACGGACGCGAGGCGACGATCGTTCATCCGCCGGTCGCGGTAAACCGCTTCAAGTCGCGTGAGCCGGAGGATTACTTCGTGTTCGTCGGCGAGATCACACGCCACAAGCGCGTCGAGCTCGCAATCGAGGCAGCGCGGCGCGCGGAAGTTCCGTTTGTGGTGGTTGGCTCGGGACCGGATCTCGAGCGGCTGCGCATCGCCCACGGCGATCGGGTGAAGTTCACAGGAAGAGTGGATGATGAGGAATTGGTCGACCTGGTCTCCCGTGCGCGCGGGCAGATCGTCCCCAATGTGGAGGAGTTCGGCATCGCGGCCGTGGAGGCACAGGCTGCAGGTCGGCCCGTGATCGCCGCCGGCGCCGGAGGTGCACTGGAGACTGTCGTGGACGGCGAAACCGGGATTCTCGTGACCCCCGATTCAGTCGAGGCGCTCGCCGAGGCGCTTCGCGAGGTTGACTTCGGCCGCTTCGATTCGACCAGGATCCGCGCGAACGCCGAGCGCTTTTCCGTCGATTCCTTCCGCGAGCGACTGGTCGGCGAGGTCGCGCGGATCGCCGCTACGCGGTAACCGCGCCGACTGCCGGCTTGAGTGGGGCGTAAACGTCCAGGATCGCCTTGACGTGGCGCTCGACTGCAAAGGCGTCGGCTCGTCCGAGCCCCGCGGCGCCGAGTCCCTGCAAGCGCTGGGGATCGGTGAGCAGGCGATCCAGTGCGGTCACCCAGCGGCGCGGCTCGGTTGGCGGTAGGAGCAAGCCATCCACGTCATCCGTGATGATCTCGGCGGCTCCGCCGACGTCGGTGGCCACCACTGCGGTGCCCATGGCCATCGCCTCGATGATCGCCCGGCCGAAGGGCTCTTGCCAGGAAGGCATGAGCAGCACGTCCGTTGCGGCCAGGATGGCCGGAACGTCCTCCCGCTCACCGAGGAAGCTGACCTGTCGATCGAGGCCCAGCTCACCGATCAGTCCGTGCAGGTGCTGCAGATAGGCCTCGTTGTCGAAGCGGGTGGCCTTGTCGACGAACTTGGCCGAACCGGCGAGTGCGAGGTGCGCATCGTGCCCGCGCCCGCGCAGCCCGGCCAGGGCCTTGATTGCAGTGTCCTGCCCCTTCCACGGAGTGATCTGTGCGACCATCGTCAGCAGGTGGGCGTCTTTGCCAAGCCCGAGCTCGTCGCGAATCTGTGAGCGGTCGACTCGGTCGGGGTCGAAGCGATTCAGGTCGACCGGATTGTGGACGACCTTGGTACGGCTGCGTATCGCCCCCGCCGGTAGGTGCTCGCGCGTGTAGCGTGAGTTGGCGACGATCACGTCGGCGCTTGCGCCGAGCAGGCGGCCCGTCACGGTCGACATGGCGCCCGCTGGCAGGACGTCGCGGATGTGTGCGACGACCGCCGGTCCTCCGAGACGGCGAGCGAGCGCTGCGATCAGGCCCGCGCGGATCGAGTTGGCGTGGACTACGTCGATGCCGAGTTCGTCACATGCGCGGCGCACTTCCAGTGCGGCGCGCAACAGCTCGCGCACGGCTCGTGGTGTGTAGATGGGATGCAGCTTCAGGCTGCCCGCCGTGCCCGTGACTCGCACCCATGGCACATCGACTGCTCGTGCCGCGCGATCGAGTGGCCCCTCGGGGCAGGCGAGAACGGGGAGGATGTCGTCGGGAAGGCCTCGCAGCAGCAATAGCAGCGAGCGCTCACCGCCACTCATCTGGCTGGTGTGGTTGAGGTAGAGAACGCGGATGTTGAAACGGCTTTCTCTGCTTGGGGCAGTCGATCAGCGAGACTTGAGCACGCGCGCCGGCACGCCCGCAGCGATAGTGCGCGGCGGAATGGATTTCGTAACGACCGCACCGGAGGCGACGATCGCGTCGCTGCCGACCTCTACTCCCGGCAGTACGAGCACTCGCATTCCCAACCAAGCACGTGCGCCGATCTTCACCGGTGCGGAGAACATGCCCTGATGTTGGACGGCCACACCGACCTCCTCGCTGCGGTGTGTGTGGCTGAGCAGGACGCTCTCGAAACCGATCAAGGCCTCGTCTTCGAGCTCCAAGCCGCCGCGTGCATCGAGTGTGACGTCGCGCGCGACCACGACTCCCTCGCCGATGGTCAGCCCCTGTGGGTGAAGCACACGACAGCCGCGTCCGACGATGCTGTTGCGTCCATATACCGGCGCCGTGCGTTCGAGATAGAGCCTACGCGTCTGATTGCCAATGCGATATGGCATATGGCGAAGCAGTTCATTGAAGACACGAGCCATATGGATCGCCCAGAGAGTACCTGCTGTGTGTTTGGGTAGCGCCGTGCGTACGCACGGCGGCGCCGCGTGTCGCGGTCCAGCGCTTATCCTCTCCGCATGAACGCAGCGCGCTGGCCCGGCCGGACGGTCGGCGGGCTCTCCTCCGGGACTCTGATACCGGGTCTGCTGGCGGCTGGAATCCTCGGCGGCCTGCTCGTTGAGCAGCCCAAGTACGGGATCGTATTCGCGTGCGCGGCGTGCGCGACGCCGCTGGTGCTTTCGTCTGGCATGAGCGTACGTGGCTGGGCGATTGCGCTGGCGCTGACTGGGCATCTGGTCTCGGGCCCGCTCTACGTCCACGGGCTCGTATCCAGCTCGTTCTCGTTGCTTCTGGACATACTGTCGCTTGTCGCTTTCGGCCTGTTGGCCTTTCAGCCGCAGTCGCCGGCGCGACCGTGGCGCGCCGCGGTGCTCGCACTGGCGGCGCTCATAGTGTTGGAGGCCTTTAACCCGGTTCTGCCCTCGATCGGCTATGGGATCAGCGGTGCGCGTCCGATCGTAGTGCCGCTCCTGCTGCTCGTCGCGGTGGGCAGTGGGCGTCTCAGGCGTCGCGACGAGCAGGTGTTGATCGCGCTCAGCGTGATCGGCTGGGTCGTCAACGTCGTCCTAGCCGGGCGCCAGTTGATCTTCGGCTTCACAGCCGTCGAATTGCACTGGATCGAATCCACGCGCGCGACATTTCTCGTAGGGGAACAAGTTCGCCTTCTGGGAGCCACCCGCACCAACCAGGACTTCGCGTTCATGGTTGCCATCGCGTTCCCCGCGGTCTGCGCCTGCGCGCTTGCGAGGGCGAAGAGTCTGCGCTGGCGAATCGGCTTCGGCGTGCTGACCCTCGCGACGCTTGGGGTGTTGGTCGGCTCGCTCGTGCGTTCGGGATTGGTTGGGGGGGTGGTGGGTGCGCTTGCGGTGGCCGTGGTGATGGCGCGTGACCGCCTTGCTCGCCGACGACTGCTGCTCTCAGGCGTCGCGCTGGCGCTCGTCATCTGGCTTGTGGCCACCTTTGGTCTCGGGCTGGTGCTGGCCCACAACCAGGCGCAGACCGTGGAGACCCGGGTAGCCTCGGTCTTCGAACCGGGTCAGGACTACTCCTTTCAACAGCGCGAGACACAGGTATGGCCGCACGTGGTGCACGAGATCGGCATTTACCCGCTCGGTGCTGGGGCGGGGTCAGCGGGACCACTCAGCCAGACCGAAGAAGACGCCCCACTGGGGTCACTGGTGCCGGACAACGGCTACTTGCTGATGGCCGTCCAGTTCGGGATTCCGGGGCTATTGCTGTTCCTGCTGGCGCTGGTGCTGTTGGCCTCCGAGCTCTGGCAAGGAGCCCGGCGCGGCAAGCTTGCCGCTGCGGCAGGATTCGGCGCTGTCGTGGCACTGTGCGTCGCCATGATGACCGGCAATTTCGTCTCGCTGGTCAGCCCGAGTTGTGTATGGGCCGTCCTCGTGGGTCTGGGGCTGCGATCTGCGACCGCGACCGTGCCGGAACAGCTCGAAACTACGAAGTCGGTGGCAGCGTACGCGTGAGGCTGTTGATCGTGGCCGCACCAATGATCTCCCGTGGCGGCGTGTATTCGTGGCTCAGCGATGCGACCCCGATCCTGCGGGCGTCGGGTTGGACGGTCGGGGTCCTGTGGGCCGCGCGCGTCGAAGCCGATGCTCCGCAGGCCGACTGGGAGGTACGCATGGGGGAGGCAGCGGGACGCGTCGGCCGTGTGCGCGCACTGCCCCGCGCGGTCGGTGAGGCAGTCGAGGCCTTCCATCCCGATCGCGTGCTCTCGATCCTGCCCCAGTCGGATCTTGCCTGTGCCCAAGTCTTGAGGGGGTCGGTGCCGTGGACGGCGATGGTCCACGGGCAGCCTTATCCGGCGCCGGGGGAGGGCGGCACGCCACGACGTATGGCTTGGCGGAGAGCCGTCAAGTGGGCCTACTCTCGTGCCGACCGGATCGTGGTCGTCTCGAGCGTGCTCGGGCAGGCACTCCGCGACGATCTCGACGTCGAATCGACGCAGACGGTCCACAACGGTGTTCACACGCCTGTAGCTACTGTCCTGCGCCCGCGTGTGGGCAGGACGGTCGGTTTTCTTGGCCGCCTATCGCACGAGAAGGCCCCAGATCTCTTCCTGGAGACTGTGAGGGACGTGCGATGTGATGCGCGCGTGTTCGGCGACGGGCCGCTAGCCGGATCGGTTCGCGCGGCGGCCGCAGGCATGGCCCACGTCAAAATCGAGGGCTGGGTCGACCGCGAGACCGCGCTCGAGGCAATCGACCTGCTCGTGTTGACATCCCGACGAGAGGCGCTGCCGTTGGCCTGCATAGAGGCGGGTGCGCGGGGCATACCGGTCCTGGCCAGGGATGTGGGCGGCGTGCGCGAAGTGCTGGGGGGGAGGCCTGCGCTACGCAGCCACTGCATTCTTCCGGCCGACGCCTCGCCAGCGGACTTCGGCGAGCGACTTACGCGACTACTCGGCGACGTTGAGTTGCGTCGGGATCTTGCGCGCGAGCTTCGAGAGGTTGTCCTCGCCGATTTTGCGCTGCCCGAGCAGGTTCTCCGACTGGGCAATCTGTTGGAGGATGCTCCGTGAGGTTCCTCGCGCTTGAGGTCACGACTGCTACCTTGTGGCGCCAATCGTTATGACACCGCCGACCGAGGATAGCTACCTGGCGCTTTTCGCTCGCGCGCTCCGCAGGTGGTGGCCGGTCGTGCTCGCCTGTGTGATCGTCGCGCCGGGGGTGGCGTTCACGATCGCGCATCGCGCGGCGAAGGAATATTCCGCCAAAGCCGAAGTCCTATTTCGCGAAACCCACTACGAACAGCTCCTGTTCGGTTCGAGCTCGATTCCAGCGCCCGACCCTGTCCGGCAGGCTGCGACGAACCTCAAGCTTGTCGACCTCGAAGCGGTAAGCCGACGAGTAGGTAAAAGACTGGGCGTCTCGGCTTCCGCGGTCCGCGAAGCGATCTCGGTAGCTCCACAGGGAGAAGCGGATATCGCCTCGGTGACAGCCACCTGGGGAAAAGCGTCTTTCGCGGCGGCCCTCGCCAACACGTACGTCAGGCAGTACATAGCACTCAGTCGAGCCGCTGAGGAGCTGCACCTACAGGAAGCTCAGCGGGTGGTCGAAGCCGAGGTCGCGCGCATGGCTCCGGCGGAACGCGACTCGGTCGCGGGCCACTCGCTCCAGGATCGCGCCAGTCAGCTCGGCACATTGGCCGCGCTGCAGACCGGAGGTGCCGAACTGGCTTCTCCCGCCGTCGCGCCCAGCGAACCCTTTGCTCCCAACCCCAAACGTGACGTGATCCTCGGGATCTTCCTCGGGCTCGTGCTTGCTATCGGGCTCGCGCTGCTGCTCGACCGCCTCGATCGACGACTGCGCACGGTTGATGACATCCGTCGGGCACTGCGTACTCCAGTGCTCGGCTCGGTGCCGCTGCGCCGACGCCTGAAGGCTGACGGACCCCTCGAGAAGCACACCGCGGACGTCTTTAGGGCGATGCACGCGAACCTCCGCTTCTTCGAGCGCGACCGCGAGCTGCGCTCGCTCATGTTCGCGTCGCCCGGTTCCGGCGACGGCAGTTCGATGGTCGCCTGGCAGCTCGCCGCCGCGGCAGTCGATGGGGGTTTGCATGTCCTTGTGATTCGGGCGGACCTGCGTGCGGCGAGTGCCGAGCCCGGACTGACCACGGCGCTCGCGCACGGGGCGCTGCTTCAAGAGGTCATTGTGCGAGGGAGTGCGACCGGCGGCGGACGGCTCGACGTGCTTGAACCGGGGCCTGATGCGGGGTCGCCGATGAGTCTGCTGGCGAGCCCGCGTATGGCAGAACTCCTCTTGCAAGTTCGCGAGGAATACGAGTTGGTCATCGTCGATGCCCCTCCGCTGGGATCCGTGCCGGACGGCATTCCGCTAGCCAAGGGGGTAGACGGCGTGGCCATCGTCGCTCGCACAGGTGCCCATTCCAGGCGCTCGCTGGCTGCATTGCGGGCCGAGCTCGACCAGCTCGGCGTCCATGTCGTCGGCGCGATCATCACCGGAACGCGACCGTCGACCGAGCGGTACGGGTCGGTCGATCTCTCGTTCTCGCTGGACCCATCCTGAGCGATTAAGGGTCAAGGGGTGTACCCCGCGGCGACCGGTGCCGGGCCTACCCTCGGTGCAAAGCCGAGCGGTACACATCGGCGTGAGCGCCGGCCATGCGCTCCACCGTGAACTTCTCTGCCTGGCGAGTGCCAGCGGCGATCAGGGATGTACGCAGCGAGTCCTCGTGGGCGAGTCGCAACAGCCCCGCGGTCCAGCCCCGGATGTCCTCCGCCTCGACTCTCAGTGAGGCCTCGCCCAGCGTCTCGTCCATCGCCGTTCCCAGCGAGCAAATCGTGGGGACGCTCCGCGCCATCGCCTCCAGTGGGGGCAGTCCAAAACCCTCGGCATGCGATGGGAACGCCATGAACAGAGCATCGCGGTAGAGAGCTTCGCGCTGACAGTCCGGTACGTGACCAAGCACCTCGACACCCTCAACACTCCTGAGGGCCGCGATTAGACGCTTGGAGCGAAAACCCGATGGCCCCGCCAGCTTCCAGCGCAGCTTCAGGCCTCGTTTGCGCGCGAGCTGGAACGCCCGCAGAAGCGTGAGCAGGTTCTTGCGTGGGTTGACCTCCGAGAGCGTCAGAAAATAGGGTGAGTCGGTCGTCTCGAGCGTGGGTTTGCTCGGCGCGGCGATGCCGGGATAGATCACTCGTAAATCGAAATTGCGGGCGTGAGGAACGTGGGCCAGCAGGCGGTCGCGCGTGTAACCTGAGACGCAGACGACTGCGGCGGGTCGCTTTGCGATAGCGGCCTTGAGCATCGCCGTCTTGAATTGCCGCACCGAGGGCGGAAGCCAGGACGGAACGTCGAGGAAGAACAGGTCGTGGACAGTGATCACGAAAGGCTGCTCGCTGATCAGCAGTGGGCGGCAGTCGCCCATGTGCACCAGATCCATAGAGTGAGCGAGCGCCGGAATGATTCCCTGCTCATAGGCGAAGCGCCCATATCGACCGTCCAAACCCGCGGGCTTGGAGCGCCAGCGAACGCGAGTTGAGCCGAGCTTTGGAGTGGTCGGCGGCCGGCCGACTATGAGTAGTTCGTCATTCGCTCTGAGTGCCGTTGGCAGCGACTCGCTCAAGCTGCGCATGACGGTCGCGATGCCAGGGGCCTCGTTGCGGTGGGCGGCTAGAAGTATTCGCATGATCACGTCCTTGTGGCAGCACGCCCCAGAGCCGCTTCGACGGCTTTGACGTGCGTCGACCACATGTAGGCAGCGCTTGAATTCAGCAGCGCCTCCGAGCAGCTCGTTAGGATACTCGGAACTCGGTCGAGTTCGCTGAGTGCAGCGAGCAGCGCTTGGCTATCACCCGCGGCAAAGACTTTCGCCTGCGGAGTCTCGGGAAGACCGCCGCGATTACTCACCACAGCCGGAAGGCCACGTACGGCTGCCTCGACGGCGACCAGTGTTGCCGGCTCCTCCCACTCGCTGGGGATGACGATCACGTCCAGTTGGTCCAGAAAGGCATCTCGTTCCGCGGCGTCGAGCTCGCCGGCAAACGCAATACGACGATCGTTTGCGCAGGCGGCACGCACTTCATCGGCGAGGGGTCCAGCGCCTGCGATCGCAAGCGACCAGCCCACCGGCATCGCTGCGGCGGCACGTAGCAGCGTCGGCACTCCCTTATGGTCGGAAAGCGCACCGAGAAAGCCGACACGCAGGTGGCCCGTCACCGGTCGTCGCAGTCGCCGCTTGCCCGGTGCCGCGCCGTGTCGGATGGTCATGGCTCGCTGTGGAGAGACAACTCCGTGCTCCAGGTGGCGGTCGCGCACGAAATCCGAAGGGGCGAGCAACAGGTCGAGACGTCGTTGAAGAGCGCCCACGCGGATCGTGCGTTGCAAGCGACACTCCAGGCAACTCCCCCCGCAGGGACGACCGGCCTTGGTCATTGTTACTCGCGCGCACAACAGATTGAAGTCGTGCGTGGTGTGAACGTGAGGCAGATGTGCGCTGGCAATTGCGGAGAAGACAGCGGCTGACAGCATCTGCGGCTCGTGGCTGTGGACAACGTCCGGTGGATTGGCCTTCAGTGCCCGAGCAAGCGCTCGATGGACCGTAGGCAGCCATTGCTCCTGCACGTGCCATGTCGCCTTGCGCAGCCTGTGAGCGATCGGATCGAGCTCTGGCATACAGGGCAGTCGCTGACATTTCACACCAGGAATATCACCGTCGCTTCCGGTGTAGAAGGTCACCTCGTGTCCGCCTTGCGCGAGGGTGTCGGCGAGCATTGCCGCGTAGCGCTCAGCGCCTCCGCTGCCTGGTCCGGGTAGGAAGTTGGAGATCAGTGCAATTTGCACCTCGGCTAGGGACTCCCGTTGAAACATCGGCTTGGCGGCTGCTGGATCGATGTCGGCGAGGAGCTCGTGTCGGCGTTGGGCGTCTGACTATGGCCTTCGGCAAGCCACTGCCAATCGCGGCGGCGGTTTACGTCCGGCGCGCACACTGGTTGGGCAAGGCGGCGCATGACGCGCTCGCCGCCGAGCACGGCGGGTGCGCGCGCGATGTCGCGACTCGAGCGAAAGCGCACCCCGGTGCGGAGGTACGCATATGCCGCCTGCCACCTGCGATCGGCCCGCCGATGGCTGGAGGCGATCCAGCGCCACCAGTTGATATCTCCGAGGGAGATGTTCATACGAGTCGCCAGCGCCTGATGACGACGACGCAGCATCGTGAACTCTCGCAGCACGGAATCTGTATCGAGCATATGGAGATTGGTGTCGTGCTCGACGTACGCGACCAGTGTCTGGGGACATGCCGCGGCGCGTCGTCCGGTGCACAATCTCAGCCACATATCCCAATCCGCCAGTACCGAGAAGCTCGAGTCGAAGCCGCCGACGGCCATGAGCGTCTCGCGACGTGCGATTACCGAAGAAGGCGTGCCGATCGCATTGGAGCCAAGCAGCGCGTGGAGCAGTTCGCTGGGAGCGGGTGCCTCGAGAAGGCGCTTGAAACCGAGCGACTCGTCGACTACGACTTGGCTTGTGTATGCAATCTCCGCATCGTCCCGCGTCAGCGCGTCGAGCTGTCGACGACTCTTCTCTGGCGCCCAAAGATCGTCGTCATCGAGGAGCGCAACCCATGAGGTGTTGGCGTGCTCGATTCCATAGTTGCGTGCAGCAGCCACACCCAGGTGGGGGCAGCGTGCGACGGTCACGCGCCGGTCAGCTATTGCTTCGACTCGCTCGGCGCTGTCGTCTGTCGAGCCATCGTCGATGACCAGCACCTCCAGAGCGACGTCGCGCTGTGCGAGGGCAGTGGCCACTGCGCGCTTCAGCAGCGGCCACCGGTTGCGAGTCGGTATGACCACGGAGAGTTCGAGGCTCATCCCGCCCGACCGCTCCTGGCGGTTGCCGGCACGCCCCGGATCACGTACCACGCGCCGAGGGTGGCGCGGAGCAGAGTAGGGCGTTGGCTGAGAGCGATCAGGGCTGCTCCCTCCAAGCACGAACGCGCCCCCGGTCTGGCTGCTCGTGCGTCTGCGACGTTTGCCCGCACATCCCTGTGACGGCCAGTTCTTAGATGTGCTCGGGCAGCCGAGAGCCGCGACATCCCAAGACGACTGCGGCGGAGGCGCTCGACGGCGGGATCGTCGAAGCGGTAAAGCTCGAACAAGCGAGCCAGATCTTCCCGAAAGCCGGTCGCATCGGCACTGATCTGCTTTGGGTGCCGGGCGTAATGGACTAGGGCGGTGTCGATCACAGCAACCCCCCAGCCTGCGACGGCCGCGTCGAGGTAGAGCACCATGTCGCCGCATGACAGCGAGGGCCACGGGCGGCGAACATCCGGCAAGATCGCCCGGCGCATCACGGTTGCCGAGGGCAGTAGACGGACTTGAGGGTCCAGGAGGACGGAGAGCGCGTCGGCGTAACAGCCGGAAGGGGGATGCGACGATGCAGGCCCGTCTGGTGTCTCGCGGTGGGCGGTGATCACGAAGCCAGCGGCAGGACTCGCTGCGAGTCTACGAACAGCCTCGTCGAGGTAGCTCGGCTCCCAGCGATCGTCGTCGTGCAAGAAGGCTATGAGCTGCCCCCGTGCTCTTCCCAGCAGCGCTTCGTGGTTGCCGGTGAAGCCGAGGGATGGTGAGTTCCGCCAGTACAGCACCCGCTCATCGTCCGCGCGATCGACCGCCTGACGACCGTGCCCGACGTCATCGCTGACAAGAACCTCTATATCGCGAAATGATTGCCCGAGCGCGCTGTTCAGGCTTTGCGTCACCTCAGCGACCGACCGCGAGACCGGCATGCAGACTGACACGAAGGGGGTGGACATAGGCCAGATCCTAGGCCAGTGGGGAGTCGATTCCACCTACGCTTGCCGCATGGACGCGGAGTGCGACACTCCCCGTCCATGCGGCGGGAGTGACAAGCCCCCGCGCGGACGCGCCCAGATCCCACCGTGCGCTCCCGCGCTCGGCGTTGCTATTACGCCACCAAAATCGTGAACGCGTAGCCGCTCGTCAGCGTCGGTGTTGTGCTCCCCGGTGCGTACGTCTCGACCTCGAAGTCGCTCGCCGGACAATCGCTGCTCTTCGCATTCAACGCGATCGTGCCCGGGACGCCGCCCGAGCTGTAGCTGACCTCGGGCGAGACCGTCGCGGTATCCGCCGCCGGGTTGATCCCAGCGGCCGGCGCCAGGCAGTAGACGCCGGATTGAACCTCGCTGACGCCCGTAAAGTTCGACGTCTGTCCTGTGACCAGGTTTGCCGACGTCGGCGATGTCGGTTGCACGACCGCATATGCCCTCGCCGTGCCCGTCGCTCCAGGGTTGCCCGGTGCCCCCGTCGCTCCTGTTTTGCCTGTCGCCCCAGTTTTGCCCGTGGGCCCGATTTTGCCGGTCGCTCCGGTTTTCCCGGTCGCGCCGCGTATACCCGTTACGCCTGTAAAGCCTCGCGGACCGCGCAGCAGGCAAGCGTGCAAGCGCCGCCCGTGGCTCAGCACCGTCACCGCGTTGCATCGCCGCGCGCTCGCTGCGTGGCCTGTTGGCTGCGCGCCGGTGCCCGCGAGTGCCGGGACCGCGACCGTCATCGCGCCCACCACCGCGGGCGTCGCCAGCAGGGAGATTGTTCGGCGGCTCATTTGCATCGTCGCTCCTTGGTCGTGATCGGGAAGGGCTGCTAGGGCGGGAACACTTCGCGCGCTCATGTGGAGCGGTGGGGTCGTGTCCTCTCGGTTGTCCCGCTTGTCTGTCAGCGGTCGGAGAGGAGATCAGGGTCGAGTGTGCCTAAGCCACCCCAACCGACAGTCGCTCCGTTGCCGGCCGACTACGCCGAGTTTCTCGCTGAGATCAAGGCGCGGATTGCAGCTTCCCGCACCCGTGCTGCGTTGGCAGTCAACAGCGAGCTCATCGAGCTCTATTGGTAGGTTGGCCACGAGATCCTCGAGCGCGAGCGGCGCGCGGGATGGGGCGCGAAGATTATCGACAGCCTTGCCGCTGACCTACGCCGTGATTTTCCCGAGATGCGCGGCCTCTCGAGGTCGAACCTGCACTACATGCGTCGCTTCGCCGCCGCGTGGCCTCGCGAGGAGGGTGGTGAGGGAATTGTCCAACGGTCCGTTGAACAATTGCCGTGGGGGCAGAACATCGCACTGCTCACCAAGCTCGAGGATCACCAGGCTCGTCTCTGGTACGCCCGCAAGGCGGTCGAGCACGGCTGGTCGCGCAAGGTCCTCGAAATACAGATCGCGACCGATCTGCGCGGGCGGCAGGGCAGCGCGCTAAGCAGCTTCGAGCGCTCCCTTCCGGGGCTCGACTCCGAGCTGGTGCGCGACGCGCTCAAGGACCCTTACAACTTCGAGTTTCTCGGCCTCTCCGAGGCTGTCAGGGAGCGCGATCTGGAGCTTGCGCTGCTGGGCGACGTCCAGTCTTTCCTGGTCGAGATGGGGCGCGGCTTCGCGCTCGTGGGACGCCAGTTCCCGCTATCGGTTGCCGACGCCGAGACCGGCGCGCAGCAAGAGTTCTTCCTCGACCTGCTCTTCTACAACTACATCCTTCGGCGCTTCGTCGTAATCGATCTCAAGATCGAGGACTTCAGGCCGGAGTTCGCAGGCAAGATGAACTTCTATCTCAACGCCGTCGACGAACTCGAGCGCCAGCCCGGCGACCGGCCCACGATCGGACTCGTGCTCTGCCCGGGCCGCAACCGCACTGTCACCGAGTGGGCTCTGCGCGATCTCGACGCGCCCGTCGCTGTCGCGCGCTACACGACCAGCGCGATTACGCTCACCGAAACCCCACCACGCGCGCTCCGCGAGGCGCTGCCCGAGCTCCCCGATCTCGCCAGTAAGCTCGCCGGCGTCGTCGAGGCCCGCCACGGTCGCCGGTAGGCTGCCGAGCTCGCATCGACGCCCGCCCACCGCGGGAATCCTGCTTTAGGAATCACTGCCTGCCGCCGATCACTGCGGTGGAGATGTTCGAGCAGCCCGAGATACGCGTGCCCTCCCCACCCTCCGCTCTGCCCGAGCGGCTCGCGGATGACCTCCCACGCCTCGGCGAGGCACTCGTCGCGCGGGCCGAGGATGTACTTGAGCGCACGCTCGCCCGCACCTCCGGCTCCGGACACGACGTCGATGCCGTCGTGCTGGGCAGCTTCGAGCGGATCAGCCGCAGCTCCACGATCGCCGTCGCCCGCTGGATGACCGGCGAGGGCCTCGAGGTCGCGCGTGAAGCCGGCCAGGAAACGTGGCTTATCTTTGGTGAGCTCGCCGCCCACCACGCCGCGACGCTCAACGAGGTCACCCGGCGTTGCCTCGGCTGGCGCGACTCGATGGCCGAGATCCTGCGCGAGAGCACCGCCCGCCTGGATGTCTCGCAGGAGGCGCTCGCGCAGGCGCTCAACATCCTGCAGCTCAGCCTCGAGTTCAGTCTCGTGCGGATGTGCGAATGCTTCGAGATCGAGCGCCGCCGCACCGACGAAGAGCTCGCGCGCCGCGAGGAGGAGCTTGGCTTTATGGCCACCCATGACGCGCTCACCGGCCTTCCCAACCGTACGCTGATCCTCGACCGCGTAAAGCAGATGCTCGCGCGCTCGCGGCGCAACCAGACACCCGTCGCGGCACTGTTCATCGACCTCGACAACTTCAAGAGCATCAACGACACCCTCGGTCACGGCGTCGGCGACGAACTCCTGCAGGCCGTCGCCGCACGCCTCGACGGCGTCGTCCGCGAGGCTGACGCCCTCGGGCGCCTCGGCGGCGACGAGTTCGTCGTCATCTCCGAGGAGATCTCAGCCGCGGCCGGCGCCGAGCTGATCGCTGAGCGCCTGCTCGACGCGCTCAAACACCCCTTCAAACTCGGCGCCGACCACGAGACCTCGCTGACGGTCACCGCGAGCGTTGGGATCGCCTCCGCCGACGGCACCACCGCCGAGGAACTCCTGCGCGACGCGGACATCGCGATGTATCGCGCTAAGTGGGACGGCAAGAACCGCTACGTCGTCTTCGAGAGCGGCATGCAAGATACCGTGCAGCACCGCATGGAACTCGAGATGGATCTGCGCGACGCCCTCGCCAAAGACGAGTTCTTCCTCGCCTACCAGCCGACCCTCGACCTCAGCGACATGAGCCTCAACGGCGTCGAGGCGCTCGTGCGCTGGAAGCACCCGGAGCGTGGCGTCGTGCAGCCCAACGACTTCATCCCGCTGCTCGAGGAGACCGGCCTGATCGTCGACGTCGGCCGCTGGGTCCTGCAGGAGGCCTGCACCCAGGGTGCCGCCTGGCGCGCCGCCGGCTACACCGTCGGCATGGCCGTCAACGTCTCCGGACGCCAGCTCGACACCGACGAGCTGATCGACGACATCGAGGCGGCGCTCTCCGCCAGCGGTCTGCACCCCGAGGCGCTCACGATCGAGATCACCGAGACGACGCTGATGCGCAACGTCGAGGAAACCGCCCGCCGTCTCGCCGCCGTCAAGTCGCTCGGCGTGCGCATCGCGATCGACGACTTCGGGACGGGCTACTCCTCCCTGGCCCACCTCCAACGCTTCCCCGTCGATGCGCTCAAGATCGACCGCTCGTTCGTCACCGGCCTCTGCCACAACCACGAGGGTGAGACCCTGATCCGCACCCTCGTCCAGCTCGGCAAGGCCCTCTCGATCGAGACCTTCGCCGAGGGCATTGAGGAGGAGCAGGAGCTCACCCTCCTGCGCGGCGAGGACTGCGACAGCGGGCAGGGCTTCCTCTTCGCCCGACCTCTCGACGCGCTCGCCGCCGAGAGCTTCTTCAAGAAGCTCGCCAGCGACGTCACTCCCGTCTGAGGACCCCGCCGCGCGCGCCCCCCACGCGCGCGCCCCACGCACGCGGCGGCCGCGCCCGACGTAGGGCGTCGCTACGCCGTCGGCGGTGTCGGCAGCGTGTCGGTCGGCTCTGGGTGGCCGTCCTGGAGTACCGTCGTCTGTGCGCGGTACACCGCGATCTCGCTCGCCTTCGCGCTCGGCGCCGGGACGGTCGCGCTGAAGGTGCCCGAGCTCGACAGCTTGACTTTCGCCACCGTCCGGTATTTGGCGCACGTCACCCGCAGCGTGATCTGCACGGGGGTTCCCGCACGGAAGCTGCCCGTGACGTAGCCCGAGATCAGCACGTGCTTGCCCGCGCGCTTGACCGTCGTGAGCTCCGCGCGGCGGTCGAGCTTGAGCGCCAGCGAATGCGCGGAGCCCACGCTCGCCTGGTAGCGCGCGCGGTTCGTGTTTCGGATCTTGGCCGGCGGTAGCGGGACGGTCGTGCTGAAGGAGCCGTCGCGCGCGATCTCGACGCTCGCGACCACCTTGCCCGTGGCCAGCAGCTTGATCGACACCTTGCGTCCGACCAGGGTCAGGCGCGCCGCGCCTGTCAGCAGGACGTGCGAGCCCTGCCGCACGACGTCGATCAGTGCCACCTGGGCCGTCGTGCACGCCAGCGCCGCGGACGTCTGCGTCGTGGTCGCTGCGCCGGTGGGGGCCGCGGTCGAGGTGCTCGAGGTCGATGTCGAGGACTTCGAGCTCGACGTCGAGCTCGTGGTGCCCGTTCCGGGTCCTGCGACCGTCTGCGGCGGGATCACCGTGTAGCTGTTCGTCGCCGTGCCGATATGGCCATCGGTGTCGGTCGCCGTGACTGTGAAGCTGTGCGACCCAAGGGTCGACGTGTCGACCGTCCCACCATCCGCAACGGGTCCCGAGCAGCCCGCGGTCCCGGGCTTCAGCGCCGCGCCCGCCGCGGCCGTGCAAGTGAAGTCGGCCGCGACCGCCTGCCCCTGCGTGTAGGTCGTCCCATTGGCCGGCGTGACGATCGACACCGTTGGCAGCGAGAAAGGCAGCACGTAGGCCGCCCCCTGGTCGGCGTTGCCGCTGACCATACGACCGGGAGCTCCCGCCACGATCGTCGAGCCCGAGATCGCCACCGAGAGGCCCAGCTGGTCGCGTTCGGCGCCGTTTTCGGCGGTCAGCTCGGCGGTCTGCGTTGCGTCTTCCCAGCTGCCCGTCGCCGGCTCCGAGAACGCATACGCCGCTCCCTGCCAGATCTTGCCGTTGACCATGTGGAAGGTGGCCCCGGCCACGATCGTTGAGCCCGAGATCGCCACCGAGCCTCCCAGGAAATCTTCCACGCCCGGGTCGCTCGCGGTCAGCTCGGCGACCGGTGTCGAGGAGTTCCCCCAACCGCCCGAAAGTGGTTCTGTGAACACGTAGACCGCCCCCGCGCCGCTCTTGCCGTTGACCTTGTGCCCTGCAGCCCCGGCCACGATCGTCGAACCGGCTTCGGAGATCGCGACCGCGCTGAGCTCGTCATCGGCAGCGCCGTCGCCGGCGGTCAACTCGGCGGTCTGCGTAGTGGTTTTCCAGCCGCCCGAGGTCGGCTCTGAGAACACGTAGAGCGCCCCCTGTTTCACATGACCTCCGACTGTGTGGCCCGCCGCCGCGGCCACGATCGTCGAGCCCGCTTCGGAGATCGCAACTGCGCTTAGCTGGTCCAAGGCGGCGCCATCGCTGGCCGTCAGCTCGGCGGTCGGCGTCGAGGAGTTTTCCCAGTTGCCCGAGACGGGCTCCGTGAAGATGTACACGGCGCCCTGGTAGCCCGTTTCGCCGGGAGCCCCGGCGACGATTGTCGCGCCCGACACCGCCACCGAGTGACCCAGCTGATCGGGAGCGGCGCCCCCCCGCTACGGTCAGCTCGGCGGTTTGCGTTGCGTCTTTCCAGTCGCCCGACGCTGGTTTCGAGAACACGTACACCGCTCCCGCATCGCTTCCGTGACCGGCAGCCCCGGCGACGATCGTCGAGCTCGTCACCGCCACCGAGACGCCGAGAAAGCCATCTTCGACGGCGTCGCTGGCGGTCAGCTCGGCGGTCTGCGTCGCGTCTTCCCAGTCGCCCGCGGCGGGCTTGGAGAACACATAGACCGCCCCCGCTTCGTTCTTGCCGGCGACCGCGTGATAGGGCGCCCCGAGAACGATCGTCGAGCCCGATACCGCGACCGAAGTGCCCAGGTCGTCGTCGACACCGCCACCGGTCGCGGTCAGTTCGGCATCTTCGATGGTCGGGTCGATATGCAGCGGATAAGCGGCACCGTCGGCTTCGATGTGCACCAGTACACGCGCCCCACGTAGCGAAAGCCAGGCGTGCAGCGCTCGCCCGCGCGCGTCGGTGGCGGTCAACCCGCCGTAGCGCAGCACCGTCCGCCCGCCGGGCGCGAGGAAGCGCACGCTGCGCGCGCCCGCCGCCAGCACCGCATGTAGGTCGCCCGATCGGGCGAGCGACAGCGTCAGCGGGCCCGCCGAGTGAGCCGCCAGCGGGCGCGCGACGTCGAAGCCCTGCTCGAGGCCGAGCGGGCCGTTGGCGTACCACTCACGCAGGCCTCCCCAGGCGTAGGACACCCGGTTGCGGTGCGCGCTCGGCGAGACCTCGCCGACGGTGCGCAGCGACTTGCCGTAGCCCGCCGCGCGCAGCGTCATGCCCAGGTTGGCGGTCCCACCACTGGTTACCGTCCTCGCGCCGCGGCGGTCAAAGGTCGTTGAGAGACCTCCGCCGGTGTTGCGCGCCACGTAGCCCCCCGGGGCCCGTGAGACCCAGAATCGCTGGAGGTCGCCACCGAGCCCGCGGGAGACCGCTAGGCGGGCCGCCACCGGTAGCTGCATCTGTCGCGCCGCGGACCCCTGGGTTGCATCGCTGGAAGTCCCTTGCGTCCGTGCCGCCGCGCCGCCCAGAACCGCGACTGCGACCGCCGCCGCCAGGATCGTCGGCAGCGCCGCGCGCGCCGCTCGGCGGCCCGTTGGGCGCGCGGTCACCGGGTGCGAAGTCATCGAAGCGGCTGCCATGGTGGCGAGAGACTAGCCTGGTCGGCGCTCGGCGTAGCCGGTTGGTGATCCCGCAGCCGCCCACCGTCTTCCGCTGTCGGGCGCCGCGTGGAGGGGCCTATCGCTCGCGCGCACCGCGGCGAATGGCTCTCTACAGTGGTTCCGCCCGCCCCACCAGCAAGAATTACGGGGTGATCGCATCCACCGAGACGCCGGCGTGTTATGCACGGAGTAGCATTTCAAAGCCTATTATTAAGGCTCACTAACCTGTCTGCAACCTTCCGCAAAGATCGTGAGCGCCCCGTGACACCCGTCGATAGCCCCCCGCAGCCGCAGGCCCTGCCGTCGCCCCTCACGCAGTCCGACCCGCGTGCAGACGTCGAGCGCAGTCCGAACGTGCGCTGGCAGCGCTCCTCGCTCAGCCGCGAGCGCCGCTGGGAGGCGCTGGGGCGCACCGGGGCGACGCTCTGGTTCACGGGGCTGCCGGCTGCCGGCAAGTCAACGATTGCCGGCGCCGTCGAGGAGCGCCTCGTGATGGCTGGTTGCGCCGCTTTCCTGCTCGACGGCGACAACCTGCGTCACGGCCTCAACGGCGACCTCGGCTTCGACGAGGGCGCGCGCGGCGAGAACGTCCGCCGTACCGCACACGTCGCGCGGCTGCTCGCCGAATCGGGGTCGATCGCGCTCGTCAGCCTCGTCAGCCCCTACGCCGCTGACCGTGAAGCCGCCGCCGCACTGCACGCCGCGGCGGATCTGGCATTCATGGAGGTCTTCGTCGATGCTCCCCTCGGCCTCTGTCAGCAGCGCGATCCCAAGGGCCTCTATGCCCGCGCGCGCTCGGGCGAGCTGTGCGACATGACCGGCGTTGGCTCTCCCTACGAGCGCCCTCAGGCCCCCGACCTCGTGCTGAGTTCGGGCGAGGAAACCGTGCAGGACGCCGTTGAACGCGTGATGGGGCTGTTAGCAGTCCGTGCGCTCTGCCCGGCGTCGCTGAGCGGCAACGGTCACCACGCCGCCTGAGCGGGCGAACCGCCTTAGCTGCTGGCCGGCGTGCCTGCCCTCAGCGGTCCCAAGTTGGGCTCGTGCCCATAAAGCTCGAAGGCCCTGAAACCCGCGAAGGTCTTGTGGCTCGAGCCATGGAAGTCCGAGGACCCCGTGCTCAATAGCCCCAACTCGTCCGCGATCGCGCACAGCAGGTCTACCTGCTCGCGGGTGTAGGAGGCGTAGAAGGCCTCCACGCCATCGATACCGAGACCGGCGAAGCGCTCCAGCATGGCGCGCACCGTCGCCGGGTCCTGCACGTCCCAGAAGGGGTGCGCCCAGACCGCGACGCCTCCGGCGCGGTGGATCAGCTCGATCGCCTCGCTCACTGTCGGTCGTGTGCGCGCAACATAGGTGGGTACGCCGGGGACCAGGTACCGGGGAAACAGCTCTCGCAGGCCCACGATGCCCTCATCCGCCAGGCGCTGCGCGTTGGCCGGGTGATCGAGGATCGCGTGCGCCAGATGCGGGCGCCCCAGCGGGTCACCCGCGGCGCTGCGCCGCCGCAGCTCGCCGTCATCGAACTGGAAGCCATCGTCGCGCAGCAGCTCGGCCATCGCAAGCACCCGGCGCTCGCGGTCAGCGCGCAGGTCTTCGAGGGTCGCGCCGAGCTCGGGATCGCGGTAGTCGATGAGATAGCCCAGGATGTGCAGCTCCTCGTAGGCCTCATCCACCGAGGACAACTCCGTCGCCGGCACGACCTCGACGCCCGCCTCCGGCCCCGCCCGCAACGCCTCCTCGACGCCCGCAATCGAGTCGTGGTCGGTCAGCGCCAGCAGCTCCACCCCGGCCGCGCCAGCAGCGCGCACCACGTCGGTCGGCGTCAGTTCGCCGTCGGAGTGCAGCGAATGGGATTGCAGGTCGAACGTCGCGCGCATCAGGCCCTAAAGGTAGCGCTTCGCCGCGGCGACCTCCCCTCCCAGGCGAGGGCAAAACGACCCTTAAACATTCCTGAATAGTTACCGTATACTGAATCACGGAGTCGCCGCGTACTGAGGGATGAAGTGCTCCGTTTGCGCTGGGAGGATCAGCTTCATCCCGCATCCGCGCCGAGAAGGAAATATTCGGGTTGAATTACTCCTTCGAAATACGAAAGTTTGTGTCTAAAACGAGTTGAGCACCATGAAGAGGGGGACATACCAGCTGAGTCCGGCCATAGGGCTCGCTGCCAGGACGCCAAGCTCGGCGCTAGCACCCACCCGTAGCCGCGAGATCCGCCGCGTGGCCGGCAACCGCCGCCCCAAACTCGTTCCGCCGCCCTCCGTAACGGATGCCCCGCGAGTCATCAAGCTCGTGCTCATCGGTGGAAGTCGACTGATGCGCGGGGCCACCGCGAGCCTCCTGGCCGCACAGGAGGGCTTCGAGGTGCAGGGGACCTTCGCCTCAGCCGCGCGCTTTCTCGCCGCCGACCCGGAGGTGGCGCCGGAAGTGCTGCTGCTCGATTGCGATGGGGATTCCGACAGCTGGCGCTGCGCGGTGAGTGTGCTCGGCCGCACCCATCCCGGCGCCAAGATCGTGATGCTCTGCCGAGCGATCTGCCCGGAGACGATCCGCTATGCCATGGAGTACCGCGTGGGCGGGGTCATCCTCAAGAGCTACTCCACGGAGGACATCAGGCAGGCAATCCTGTATATGGCTTCTGGCAGGACGATCATGCCAGTCGGCTGGCAACGAGCTGCCGCTTCGGTTCGCCGCGACCCGCTCGCCCTCAGCCCACGCCTACGGCAGATCCTGACGCTAATCGCGCAGGGTCACAGCAACGAGCAGATCGCGAGTGAGTTGGAGCTCAGCCCCAACACGATCAAGTTCCACGTGCACGCGCTATATACCCGGCTCGGAGTGCGCAATCGTGTTGAGGCCGCCCTGCTCTATGCGCAGATGACTCGCGGTGAGCGCTAAGGCCGATCCGCCCACCGGCAGCGGGCCCAGTGGGCGGCGTGCAGCCAAGGCGCAGGATGGGCCGCTCGTAGCCCTGCTCGGCGGGGTCGGAACGCTTGCGACCGAAGCACTGACTTGGATGCTCACCGAGAGCGGCAGCCGCGTGATGGGGACCTACGCGACCCCACGCGAGCTGCGGGAGGACCTCGACTCCGGCTGCAGCGAGGCGCAGGTGCTCTTCATCGACGCCGACGACTCCGCCTACGGCATCGCCGTCCTCGCCGAGGTCAGGCGCCGGCATCCCAGGATCAGGATCCTGCTGCTGTGTGAGGCCGTCACGCCGGCGATCGTCCGCGGCGCGATCGATGAGGACGTCGAGGGGTTGGTTCTGAAGTCCGACTCGGTCGAGGAGGTCATCACGGCTCTCCACCACGTCCTCGAAGGCCGATCCGTGATGCCCTGTGGCTGGCAGGCGGTCTCGCTCGAGCCCGCAAGCGCCTCCCCGCTCGACGCGCTGAGCGTGCGTGAGCGAGAGGTCCTGGAGCTCGCCGTAGGGGGCATGCGCAACCGTGAGATCGCCGAGCGCCTAATGATCTCCTCGAACACCGTCAAGTTTCACCTACGCGCGATCTACTCCCACCTCGGGGTCCACAGTCGCATCCAGGCCGCGCACGCAATTGAATCCGAGCGCGACGAACGCGGAGTAGAAGGACAATGGTCCGGAGAGTCGAATGCATCTGAGTAGGGGAAGTACGAGCCCGACGTCCGCCACCGGTCTGGCTGTCGTCGTCGAATTCATAGGCCTGGCAATTCCTTTCTGAGCCTAGAGAATCAGGGTTCACCTACCCGTTAGGGTGGTCCCCACCTAGCCGTTTGCCAGAAGGCAAAGACCACCCCTCCGGACGATTGTGGAGTGGGTTCCTCAGACATAGTGTCTCGGCCGCGACGTTGCCCCAAGTGGGTTCGTCGCCACCTGTCACATAAATCCGAAGCACTCAAGTTCCCCTCTCAAGGAGGAGGCACGCGTGAAAATGCGATCATCAAATACAAGGAAATGGACCGCGGTGTTGTCAGCCGCGGCTGGAGCGGCGGTGCTCGCGATGAGCTCGCTGACGGCCGGTGCCGTGGCTGCTCCCAACCCGGGCCCCGCAGGCGACGGCCCGCAGAGCGCCAACATCCCCTACGTCGCGTGGGTCGGCGAGCACGTGCGTCTCGTCGCATGCGACCCAACTATCAACTCGACTCTGCAGTACGCCAACTTCGCCGTCGAGGATTGGTCGGGCTATCAGTTCCAGCCGCCTACGCCCGATGGCGACGCCGGCAACAACCTCGGTCAGATCTTCGACCCGGGGCCATCGGCGTTCTTCACGTCCTCCGAGCCGGCGCACGAATTCGGCGACGGAGAGCGTGACGGTTGCGTCGCGACCGACTACAAGTCGCTCAACCCCGGTCTCTCGCGGATCCGCCTCGACGTCCGCAATCAGGCAACAGACGAAATCGTCTACTCCCACCAGTTCCTCGTGATCTGGCTCACGGCCAACAAGCCGGTCCTCTCCGAGGCGAGCACGACGGGCAGCGGCACCGAAACGTTCCAGTCGCAGCTGAGCGGCACCGGGCAGAGCAATCTGTCCAAATACCTCGGTGACCCGAGCGGTGACGGCTCATTCCTGCCCTCGCCGTTTGACCCCGAAACTGCGCCCAACGAAGACAATGGTCTGATCCAGATCAAAGTCACGGGTAGCTTCCCGGTCGTCAACGAATCACCGCTGTCGAACATCCTGAAGAGCTCCTCCTACACGCTGCCGGAATCCTGGGAAGAACTCGCCAAAACTCTCGCCAGCTCCTCGGAAGAAACTGAAGAACCGGGCAGCAATCCCGGACTCTGGGACATCCACGGTTCGCCCGGCAATGGCAACGGAAACGCAAACGCTGCCACGACCGAAGGTCCGCTGAAGGCCGACTTCTTCCGTCCGGCATTCGGCAGCTTCACGTCGGGCGAAACCGCGACCGTCGGGCCGTTCGACCCGCAGGCCGCTGACGAGACGCTGCTCAGCAACGGCGAAACCAACGCCGACGACGCGCCGATGCCGGCGCTGCGCGTCGACGTGAGGCTCGCCAAAAACACAGGCGGCAGCGACATTGGAGGTGTGGGCTCGATCTCGGGTGCCAGCAAGGCCCAGATCTACAGCCACGACTTCGACGGCAACGCCGAAGTAGAAGGCAACCTGTACAACCCGTACTACGGCGAGTACATCCCCTCGACCGATCGCCCTGTGAACGAGGCTTCGGGCATCACAGGATCGAGCCCCGGTGGCGATTTCCCCGGGTTCCTCAACAAGCACCCCGAACCGTATACGTTCTGGACCTCGGTACTCAGCAGCGAACCGCGTGAAGCGGGACACCCCACGGGCTGCCTCAGAAGGGCCCCTGGTAAGTCGACCGACGCGACACCGGAAGATGACTACTTCACACCCGGTGGCGGCTTCATGCGCGAAACGTTCTACACGGACGAGCGCGGCGAGGCGTACGTGACCTACACGCCCGGCGACGGGTTCTACTTCGAACGGTTGGGCGTCACGTCCGACACGAACGAAGGCTGCGACCTCTCCTCGCTCTACGGAAAGGAAATTGGCAACTCGTCGATCACGGCCGCGGCCGTGTACCCGTACGAGCCCGTCGATTACCGCGGGGAAACCTCGGAACCGCTGGTCAAGACGGTCAACTCCGCGTGGCTCAAGGAAGCCTACGAGTTCCCCAAGGGCACGACCGAAGCCGATCAGAACATCCGCATCATCGTCGCGAAGGCCCAGGACATCGATGGGAACCCCTTCGTCGGCGAGGAAGTGTGCTTCAACGCCACCGCGAACAGCGGCGTCACCTCCTTCGACGGTCACATAGTCGACACCGAAGGGCTGCTCGGCTCCACAGGAGCCACGGTGGACCTGAGTGGCAGCACGGTGATCGATCCGTCTGACGAAGGCGGCACTCATCTCTGCGAGACGACCAACTCGCAGGGCCTCGCCGCCATCGAGGTGACGAACAGCACCGAAGCAAACGTCGACGTGACGACTCACTACGTCAACGAGGGCATCACGCGCGACAAACTGTTCTCCTTCGCGGGGAACGCCGGTAGCAAAGCCGAAGAAGCCAAAAAAGCCAAAGAAGCCGAAGAACTCAAGGTCAAACACGAAGCAGAAGAAAAGACCGCCGGCGAAAAGCGCGCGGCGGAAGAAGCCGCGGCCACCAAAGTCCGCGAAGAAGCGGCTAAGGCCGAAAAAGAAAGGCACGCAAAAGAAGTCGCAGAAGCAGCAAAGGCCGAAGAAAAAGAAGCACTGGAAAAGAAGTTCGCCGAAGAAGAAGCAGCGGCCAACAAAGTCCGCGAAGAAGCGGCGACCGCTGAAAAACTAAGGCACTCAGAAGAAGCAGCCGCTGAAACGAAAAAGCACGAAGAAGAAGTGGCTGCTGTGGCCGCCGCGGCTCAGGCCAAGGAGATCGCGGCACAGGTCGCCGCTGCGATTGGCGCCACATCAGGCACATCAGATGCCAACAGCGGTGGCGCCGCTGGCGGCGTCTCCGCCTACACCGCAGGGTCCAAGGGCAGCAACGCCCACGCGGCCAAGAACAGCAAGAAGCACAAGAAGGCTAAAAAGTCCAAGAAGAAAAAGAAGAAGAAGTAAGCGGCACGGAAGGCACGGAAGCTAGAAGGACGGGGGCCCGCGTGATCGACGCGGGCCCTCCGTCGTTAACTCGAGCTTCAGGTTTCGAGCGAGCGTTGCAGCTCCTCCAGCACGCGCACCACGCGCAGGCCGCTGTGGCCGTCTGAGCGTGGTGTCGTGCCGGTGCGGATGCACTCGATGAAATGCTCGCACTCGATGCGCAGCGGCTCGACGCTCGAGATCTGCGGGGAGAAGATCTCGCCCGAACGCGCGATGTACTCTCCCCAGGAGCGCACGTCCTCATCGAAGCCCTTGTCGTAGACGGTCAACTTGCCCTCGAGCTGCATGTCGTCGAAGGTCGCCATCCGCCGTGCGCCCACGACGGTCAGGCGGCGCTCCTTGTGCGGGTCGAGCCAGGAGAGATGCAGGTGCGCGACGATCCCGGAGGGGAAGCGCAAGTAGCAGAAGACGACGTCCTCGACCCCCTCGCGTACGTAGGAGCGACCGTGCGCCACGCACTCCGCGGGCTCTTCGTCGATCAGGTGCAGCACGACCGAGACGTCGTGCGCGCCGAGGCTCCAGAGGGCGTTCTCGTCGGCGCGCAGCTTGCCGAGGTTCAGGCGGTTGCCGTACAGGTAGTACAGGGGACCGAGCTCGCCGCTGTCGAGGATCTCCTTCAGGCGGCGCACCGCGGGGTGGTACTCCAGCAGATGGCCGACCATCAGGATCTTGTCGGCCTGCTGTGCTGCGGCCACTGCTTGTTCAGCGTCTACCGCCGAGGTGGCCAGCGGCTTCTCCACAAAGCAGTGCTTGCCGGCCTGCGCGACCCGCATTGCGAGCGCCGCGTGACTGGGCACCGGCGTCGCGAGTACAACCGCGTCGAGTGCCGTGTCGCCCAGCAGGTCGTCGATCTCGGCCGTAGCGCGAGCCTCCGGGAAGCTCTGCGCTAGGCGCGTGCGCGCCGCCTCGGACTCGTCGCACAGCCAACTGACGCGGCAGCCCGGGATCGCCGCGAAGTTGCGCGCCAGGTTGGGACCCCAGTAGCCGAGGCCCACCACGCCGACGTCGATCTGCTGCTCCGGCGTGCTCACGACGCGAGCGTCCCGATCGCACGGACGCAACGCTCGGCTGCGTGGCCGTCCCCATAGAGCTGGGGGCGCTCTGACGGCGGGTTGCGTGCGAGCGCCGCCAGTGCCGCGGCGGGGTCGAGACCGACAAGCGCGTTCCAGCCGGTCTGGACCGTCTCGACCCACTCGGTGTTTGCTCTCAGCGTCACGCAGGGCACCCCGGCAAGGTACGCCTCCTTCTGGACGCCTCCCGAGTCCGTGAGCACCGCGCGCGCCTGGCAGAGCAGCGCGCCGAACTCGAGGTAGCCGAGCGGCTCGACCAGCCGCAACTCCTCGATGCGCGCCAGTTGCTCCAGCAGGCCCGCGTCCTGCAGACGGGTGCGGGTGCGTGGGTGCAGCGGGAAGACGAGTGGCCCGGGCAGTGCTTCCACGAGCTCCACCAGAGCGCGCAGGTGGGTGGGGTCATCGACGTTGCCCGCGCGGTGCGCCGTCAGGAGTAGGTAGTCCCCGCTCCGCACGCCATGAGCGCGGAGCGTTCCCTGATCCGCGCGCGCCGCCGGTTGCATGCGCAGTGCGATGTCGACCATCACGTCCCCCACGATCTCGATGCGCTCCGTGATCGACTCGGCGCGTAAATTCTCGGCGGCGGTCTGCGAGGCGCACAGCAGCAGCGTGGAGAGATGGTCGCTGAGCACACGATTGCGCTCCTCGGGCATCGTGCGGTCGAAGGAGCGCATGCCCGCCTCGATGTGTACCACCGGTACGCCGGCCTGCGCCGCGGCGAGTGCGCCGGCGAGCGTCGAATTGGTGTCGCCGTAGACCAGGACGCCGTCGGGGTGCTCCGCTGCCAGCAGCGGCTCCAGGGCCGCGAGCATGCGCGCGAGCTGGGAGGTGTTCGATCCGCCGCCGATCTGCAACTCGCGATCGGGCTTGGCGAGTCCCAACTCGCGGAAGAAGACCTCCGAGAGTGAATCGTCGTAGTGCTGGCCCGTGTGCACCAACAGCTCTTCGTGCCCGGCCATGCGCAGCGGATCCGAGACAGCCGCGGCCTTGACGAACTGGGGGCGGTTGCCGACGACGGTGAGGATGCGCACGCGGGCAGCCTAACGTCTATTTGTCGAAGCAACCCATGCGTCGCTACGTCTGCTCGTGCGGGTCGACGAGTACGGGGGTATGAGGCGCCTGATCGAACTAAATTGCGCTTGTTGGGTTTGGCTCAAGCATGCCTTTTTTCAGATGGTTGTGACCTGCGCTGCGGTTGCGCTCCTCGTAGTTGTCCTCACGCTGACGGGTCCAGGCGCGGCGGATGCGACCGCTGTAAGGCCGGTTGCCCACGTGGCCCAGCGGCATCACTCCGAGGGTGGGCACCGCAAGCCCGCGCGGGGCGCGCGTCACAAGCGGGGTAGCTGTGCGCGCGCTGCGCACTGCAAGCGGTCTGCTGCCGGCCACGCTCCGGCACGCAAGACGCCCGTGGGTGGGGCCTCCTCCGCCGAAGAAGACTCTTCTGAAGCCGAAGCAGCCGCCGAAGAAGAAGAAGCCTTGGAAGGCGAACTGGTCGAAGAAGGCTCGCCGGATGAAGCCCTCGCGGGCGACTCGCCCGCGGAATCGAATTGAGACTGCTCGTCGTAAGTCGGCGCTAGCGGTGGCTACGCGGCTGCGCCGACCACCGATGTCGACCAGTCGATCACCGAGGTAGGCCGCACTACGTGGCGCTGCATGCCGAGCTCCTTGGGCTCCAGGCCGAGCGCGAGCCCGACGAGCTGCGGGAGGTGCAGGACCGGCATGTTCAGCTCGCGCCCGACCGTGCTTTCGGCAGCCGGCTGCTGCAGGTCGAGGTTCAAGTGGCACAGCGGGCAGGGCGTTACCAGGCAGTCGGCGTCAGCGTCAAGCGCATCGCCGAGGTGACGGCCGGCCTGCGCAAGCGAAGCCTCCTTGTTCATCGTCACGATCGGGAAGCCGCAGCACTTGCGCATCCCGGCGTACTCGATCACGGTGCCGCCGAGCGCCTCGATGACCTGCTCGAGGTAGTGGTCGCGCGGCTGCTCGCCGTCGATGTCCAGACGTTTGCGCGGGCGCACGATGTAACAGCCGTAGAACGGCCCCACCTTGAGGTTCGTCAGCGGGCGCTTGACGCGCGCGCGCAGCGTATCCAGGCCGATCTCCTCGACCAGCAGCCAGAGGAAGTTCTTGTTCGTCAGACCCTTCTCGTAGGAGAGGCCCTCGGGCGCGAGCGTCTGGTTGACCAAGCCGCGGTACTCCGCGCTCGCGTCCAGGCGTTCCTGGCACTCGCTCTGCGCGCCCTGGCAGGTCGAGCAGATGTTCATCATCAGCTCCGCGCCCTCGACTTGTTGGGCGAGCGCGAAGGTGCGCGCGTTGAGCGTGTCGGCGAGCTCCTGGTTGTGCTCGGCGATCACGCCACAGCCCGTGCAGTTGGCGCGGTCGAGCTGTACGAGCTCGAGGTCGAGCAGCGGCGCGACCTTTGCCATCGAGCCGTGCAGCTCGGGGGTGAAGCCGCGGCTGACGCAGCCGGGCCAGTAAGCGACTCTTAGCATCGGTTCACGCTCCCTTCTGCTCGCCGGCGGCGACGGACGCCGGTTCGTTGTCCTCATCGGTGCCGGAGATGTACAGGTTCAGCTCGTAGCGCTGCGGGCGGCTCTCGACGGTCTGGTAGATACGCTGCACCGCCTTCAGATCCTGACTCGGGATCTTGTGGCCGAAGATCGCCAGCTTGATTCCGATCTTCCCGCGTACGATCGCCTTGATGGCTCCGGGCAGCGAGGAGAGCAGCTCTTTGCCGGCCGCCGGATGGAATTTGCCGAACCATGAATTCCCGCCGTAGGAGCGCGGCAGCAGTTCGGCCTCGTGCAGCAGTCCGTAGTCGCGCACGAGCGTCGTCAGCGCCGCCTCGTGGCGCTCGCCGTTGTTGGCGTCGACGATGTGCTGGTCGGAGATCGCGATCCGCCGCAGGCGCATGATCTGGCCCATCGGGTTGACGTCCTTCGGACACGCCTCCACGCACTTGAAGCAGTGCGTGCAGTCAAAGATCCCCTGCGGGTCCTGCGCGAGATCCACGAGCCGCTCGCGCTGCTCGGCGTCGCGCGGGTCCCCCACGAAGCGGTAGGACTTCGCGAGCGCCGCGGGGCCGATGAAGCCCGGGTCGACCTCCATCGCCAGGCAGTCCGATACGCACGCGCCGCACTGGATGCAGGCCATCGACTGCGTGATGTCGACCATGCTCTCGCGCGGCACCACGTACTCGCGCTCGGGTACCGGTTGCTTGGCTAGCAGCCACGGGGTGACGCGCTGGATCTTTTTCCAGTGCACCGCGTCCATGTCGACGATCAGGTCCTTGATCACCGGCATGTTGCCCATCGGCTCGATCTCGATCACGCCGTCCTCGCCGGCGGTGGCGCGAGCGTGGTCGAGGTGGGTGTGACAGGCCAGGCCCGGTTCGCCGTTGACGCGCACTCCGCAAGAGCCGCAGATCGCGGCGCGGCAGGAGCAGCGGATGCCAATCGAGCCGTCAAAGCGCGCCTTGGCTTGCAGGATGCCCTCCAGCACCGAGCGGTGCGGCTCGAGCTCGACCTTGTGCTCATCCCAGTAGGGCGCCTGCCCGGACTCGGGGTCGTAGCGGCGCATCCGCAGCGTGAACTCCTCCGGCGGCTTGTGCGTCTCGGCCATCAGCTGCTTGCCTCCTGGGTCGGGGCCATCAGTACTTGCGCTCCTCGGGCTGCCACTGCGTGATCGTGACGGGCGAGTAGGTGACCTCGGGGCCGTCGCCGTTCAGCGAGATGTCGATGTGCTTGAGCCACTGCTCGTCTTCGCGCGCCGGGAAGTCGGTGCGGAACTGCGCACCGCGGGACTCCTTGCGCTCGATCGCGGCCACGACGATCGCCTCGGCGCAGTCGAGCATGTAGCCGAGCTCCAAGGCGCCGAGCACGTCCTGATTGAAAACCGTGCCGCGGTCATCGATATAGGCGCTCTTGGACTCATCCTGCAGGCGCTTGACGATCTCATACGCCTGCTCCAGGCCGGCCTGATCGCGGTAGACAGCTACGTGCTGGTTCATGGTGGCACCGAGCTCGGCCTTGATCTCCGAGATCCGCCGCGGGCGGGTGGGGCCCCCATTCCTATCGCGCGCGATGATCGCGTCGATCTCTGCGACGTCCTCGCGCAGCTTTGCGTCGGAGGCTTTCGGCATCGCCATCGTCGCTGCGCGCTTGGCGGCGTGTTCGCCGGCGCGGCGACCGAAGATCAGCGTGTCCAGCAGTGAGTTCGCGCCAAGGCGGTTGCCGCCGTGGACCGAGACACAGGCGACCTCGCCCGCGGCATAGAGGCCCTCGATCGAGGTGGCGCCGTTGACGTCGGTCTTGACGCCGCCCATGATGTAGTGCTGGCCGGGGCGGATCATGATCGGCTCGCGCGTGATGTCCACGCCGGCGAAGTCCTTGCCGATGTTGACGATCTCGCGCAGCGCCTCGAGCGTGCGCTTGCGCGGGACCTTCGTGATGTCCAGGTAGATGCCGCTGCCGTCCGGCCCGACGCCGCGGCCCTCGAGGATCTCGGTCTGCTCGGCGCGCGAGACCACGTCGCGCGAGGCGAGCTCCATCTTGTTGGGTGCGTACTTCTCCATGAAGCGCTCACCCTCGGAGTTCAGCAGCACCGCGCCCTCGCCGCGGGCGCCCTCGGTGATCAACAGGCCGTTCTCTACCAACGTCGTCGGGTGGTACTGGACCATCTCCATGTCCATCAGCGGCGCGCCGATGCGGTAGGCCTGCGCGATGCCATCGCCCGTCACGATCAGGGCGTTGGTCGTCGGGCTGTAGACCTGACCGGCCCCGCCACAGGCGAGAATCACGTTCTTGGCGTGGAAGGTCTCCATGCGCCCGGAGCGCACATCACGTGCGACCACCCCGCAGCAACGTCCGGCCTCGTCCTGTAGCAGCGAGGTCGTAAACCACTCCTCGTAGCGGTCGACGGTCTCGTGGTGCTTCATCAGCTGCTCGTAAAGCACGTGCAGGATCGCCTGGCCGGTGATGTCGGCGACGTAGGCCGTGCGCTTCATCGAGGCCCCTCCAAAGGCGCGCAGGTCGAGGTGGCCCTCGTCGTTGCGGTGGAAGGTCACGCCGATGTGCTCGAGGTGCATCACCTCCTGCGGTGCTTCCGAGCACATGATCTCGATCGCGTCCTGGTCGCCCAGGAAGTCGGAGCCCTTGACGGTGTCGTAGGCGTGTGAGTGCCAGTCGTCGTCGATGCTGATCGCGGCGTTGATCCCGCCGGCGGCGGCAACCGAGTGCGAGCGCACGGGATGGACCTTGCTCATGATCGCGACGCTGGAGCCCGTCTGGGCGGCGGCGAGGGCGGCGCGCTGGCCGGCGAGGCCGGCGCCGATGATGAGGACGTCGTGTGAGGGCATGGAGCAGGACTCTATATCTCGACGGCGCGGCGGGCGTCTATATCCCGGCCGCTGGGCTTAGTGCTTGGCGGATTTGCGCGACCGTCACGACCCCGCGCAGGACGCCGTCGCGGTCTACGGCGACCATCGCGCCGAGGCGACCGAGCCCCTCCGCGCGCAGCACCGACTCCAGTGGCTGGTCCTCGTCGATGCGGATCGGCAGATTCTCCTCGAGCACATCGCTGACCTCCAGCGCGGGCCGGCCGGCCGCGATCTCCTCCTCCACGCGCTGGGAGCGCACGACGCCGAGGAAGTGGCGCGCGGGGTCGACGACCGCGAACCATGGCCAGCGGTAGCGCAGGAAGAACTGCTCCTGGGCGTCCAGCAGGGCGGTCGCCGCGGGGATCGTGACCGGCTCGGTGTCCATGACGTCGGCGACTCTCAGATGCGAGATGCGCTGCCCGAGCGAGCCCTGGACGACGGCGGCGCTGGCGCCCTGGTAGACGAACAGCGCGACGAATGCCAGCCAGACGCCGGCTTCGTCGTGCAGGGCGATCAAAAGGGCCAGGCCGGCGGCTCCGATCAGGATCGCAAAGCCCTGCCCGAGGCGGCCGGTGACCCGGGTGGCGCGGTTGCGGTCGCCGGTTCGCCACCAGATCAACGAGTGCGCGATCTGCCCGCCGTCGAGTGGGAACGCGGGGATCAGGTTGACGATCAGGACGAGCACGTTGAGCGTGGCGACCCAGCTCAGCAGGACGACGGCCGGGGTGGTGTGAATCCCGCCCTGGCCGACGGCGACTTCGAAGAAGTGGTGATCTGTGGCGAGCAACGCACCGGCGACGAGGCTGACCAGGACGACCGCCACGGTCACCAGCGGGCCGGCCGCGGCGATCCGCAGCTCCGCTCCCGGACTGGGCATCGCGCCGGCGGTGCGCGTGATTCCACCCAGCGCCCACAACTCGATGCCGAGCACCTGCAGCCCGTTGCGGCGCGCGACGAGCGCGTGGCCGAGCTCGTGCAGGATCAGCGAGACGAAGAACGAGAGCACGCTCGCGACGGTGACCAGATAGGCCGTCGTCCGCGAGCCGCCGAGCGCTTCATGGAAATACGGGGTGAACAGGAATATGTAGAGGAACAGGACCAGGAACCAGCTGATCCCGACGCCCACGCGGATGCCGAAGATACGCGCGAGCTGGAAGTTGCGGCGACGAATCATGGTCACGTCAATGTTAGGCCCCGATGGGGCCGGTACGGTCGCGGCGCGTGGTGGGTGACAGGGCGGCAGAGCCCGGCGGGGGTGTGCGAGGGCACCGGAGCCCGCGGCGGGTGTGTGTCGGCGGAGGCCCCGCCGCGCGGGCGCATACGCGCGCGCGGCGGGGCCGTTTGCGTAGATGCCCTCCGCGGAGCTCTAGATCAGCCCGAGCTCCCGCACCGCCTGCGCCTCTTCCTGGAGCTCCTTGACGCTCGCGTCGATACGGGCTCGCGAGAAGTCATCGATCTCGAGTCCCTGGACGATCGACCAGCGACCGTCGGCACAGGTGCACGGATGCCCCGCGAAGATGCCCTCCGGGATCCCGTAGGAGCCGTCGGAGGCGACGCCCATCGATACCCAGTCGCCCGCTGGAGTGCCATTAACCCAATCGTGCACATGCTCGACCGCGGCGTTGGCGGCCGAGGCGGCGCTGGAGGCCCCACGGGCCTCGATGATCGCTGCGCCGCGTTTTTGCACGGTCGGGATGAACTCCTGCTCGACCCAGGCCTGGTCGGAAACGACCTCGGGGGCCGCGCGGCCGCTCACCTTGGCGTGGGTGATGTCGGGGTATTGCGTCGCGGAGTGGTTGCCCCAGACGCTCACATTGGTCACGTCCGCGACGCGCGCACCGGCCTTGCCGGCGAGCTGGGCGATGGCGCGGTTGTGATCGAGGCGCATCATCGCGGTGAAGCGCTCGGCCGGGATATCCGGAGCGTGGCTCTTGGCGATCAGGCAGTTGGTGTTGGCGGGATTGCCGACCACGAGGATCTTGACGTCGGCGTCTGCGTGTGCGTTCAGGGCGGCTCCCTGGGGCTTGAAGATGCCGCCGTTGGCCTCGAGCAGGTCGCCGCGCTCCATGCCCTTGGTGCGGGGGCGGGCGCCGACGAGCAGCGCGACGTTCACACCCTCGAAGGCTACGTTCGGGTCATCGGTGATCTCGATGCCGGCGAGCAGCGGGAAGGCGCAGTCGTCGAGCTCCATCGCGGTTCCCTCCGCGGCCTTTACGGCCTGCGGGATCTCCAGTAGGCGCAGTTGTACCTCGGTGTCCGGTCCCAGCAGCTGGCCACTGGCGATGCGGAAGAGGATCGCGTAGCCGATCTGGCCGGCGGCGCCGGTGACGGCGACTCGTACGGGTTTGCTCACAGGTTCATCTCCTGGTCGGGGTTCTTGATTTGAGTCGATCGGTGGGGCTGGCGGAGGTGGCTCAGGCCATCGCTCCTCTGAGGTTCTCGTCGATCGAGCCGAGGAAGTCTTGTGTCGTCTGCCACGCCTGCTCGGGCCCCACGATCAGGGCGAGGTCCTTGGTCATCTTCCCGCTTTCGACGGTCTCGATGCAGACACGCTCGAGGATCTGTGCGAACTCGCTCACCTCCGGGGTGTCGTCCATCCGCCCGCGCGCGGCCAGACCGCGCGTCCAGGCGAAGATCGAGGCGATCGGGTTGGTCGACGTCGGCTTGCCCTGCTGGTGCAGGCGGTAGTGGCGCGTGACGGTGCCGTGCGCGGCCTCCGCCTCGACGGTCTTGCCGTTGGCGCTCATCAGCACGCTGGTCATCAGGCCGAGCGAGCCGAAACCCTGCGCGACGGTGTCGGACTGCACGTCGCCGTCGTAGTTCTTGCAGGCCCACACATATCCGCCCTCCCACTTCAAGGCCGAGGCGACCATGTCGTCGATCAGGCGGTGTTCGTAGGTAATGCCGGCGGTCTCGAACGCGCTCTTGAACTCGCTCTCGTAGACCTCCTGGAAGAGGTCTTTGAAGCGCCCGTCGTAGCGCTTGAGGATCGTGTTCTTGGTGGACAGGTAGACCGGATAGCCACGGTCCAGGCCATAGCGCATCGAAGCGCGCGCGAAGTCGCGGATCGAGGCGTCGAGGTTGTACATCGCAAGCGCCACGCCGCCGCCCGGGAAGTCGTACACGTCGAGCTCGATCGGCTCCCCGCCGTCCTTGGGAGTAAAGGTGAGCGTCAGGTTGCCCTCGCCGGGGACGACGAGATCGGTTGCTCGATACTGGTCGCCGAAGGCGTGGCGGCCGATCACGATCGGCTTGGTCCAGCCGGGCACCAGGCGGGGGACGTTGGCGATCACGATCGGCTCGCGGAAGATGACGCCGCCGAGGATGTTGCGAATCGTGCCGTTGGGGGAGCGGTACATCTCCTTCAGCCCGAACTCCTGCACGCGCGCCTCGTCGGGTGTGATCGTCGCGCACTTCACGCCGACGCCGTGCTCTTTGATGGCGTTCGCCGAATCGACGGTGACCTGGTCATCGGTCGCGTCGCGGTTCTCGATGCTCAGGTCGAAGTACCTCAGGTCGACGTCCAAGTAGGGCAGGATCAGCTGCTCCTTGATGAACGACCAGATGATCCGTGTCATCTCGTCGCCGTCGAGCTCGACTATGGGGTTGCGCACCTTGATCTTGGCCATGGTTTTGGGTCCTTAGGGTCTGGAGTGCTCGCCGGGGCGAGCGATGCTATCGCGAGGCGGGTACCCTGTCTGTCATGGCCACGATTGCGAGCACCGCGGCGGCGCAGCAGGGTGCGCCCTGGAAGACACACGAGGTCTCAAATCAGGTGCCGCTGCTGGAGAACTGGGATGTCTTCTCTACCAACACGCCGCTGGTGGAGGCGGTGGAGCGTGAGGGTGCCTCGTGGGTGCGTGAGCGGGCCGTTGCGCTTGGGCGGCTGACCGGCGGAGAGCCACTGCGTTGGGGAGCGCTGGCCAACGAGAACAGGCCGCTGCTACGCACACACGACCGCTACGGCAACCGCCTGGATGAGATCGAGTTCCACCCGGCCTGGCACAAACTGATGGCATTGGGCGTCGAATGGGAACTGCACGCGCTGCCGTGGCGCTCCCAGGAACCGGCGGCGCATGCGGCCCGCGCGGCGCTGTACATGACTGCGATGCAGGCCGAGGCCGGCTTTGCGTGCCCGATCACGATGACCTTCGCGGCGATTCCGGCATTGCGAGCGCAGCCAGAGTTGGCGGCGGAGTGGGAGCCATTGCTGACCGCCACTACGTATGACCCGCGCTCGATCCCCGCGCATGAGAAGGGATCGGCGATCTCGGGTATGGCGATGACCGAGAAGCAGGGCGGCTCGGATGTGCGCGCCAATACCACTTTCGCGCGTCCGCTGAACGGCGGCGGGGCGGGCGCGGAGTACGAGTTGACAGGTCACAAGTGGTTCTGCTCGGCGCCGATGAGTGATGTTTTCCTGGTGCTCGCGCAGACCGACCCGGACGTGCGGGCGCCGTCGTGCTTCTTGATGCCGCGCATCCTGCCGGATGGCTCACGCAACGCCTTTCACATTCAGCGCCTGAAGGACAAGCTGGGCAATCACTCCAACGCCTCCAGCGAGGTCGAGTTCCATGGGGCCTGGGCGCGCATGGTGGGCGAGCCGGGGCGTGGTGTGCCGACGATCATCGAGATGGTGGGTCACACGCGCCTGGATTGTGTGATCGGCACGGCGGCGGGCATGCGGGCCGGTGTCGTGCAGGCCACCCACCACGCGGCGCATCGCTCGACGTTTGGCAAGCGCTTGATCGAGCAGCCGCTGATGCGCAATGTGCTTGCGGATCTGTGCATCGAGTCGGAGGCTGCAACGGCGCTGGCGATGCGCCTCGCGCGCTGCTATGACGAAGTCGCGGCGCAGGGTGAGGATGGCGAGGCGCAGCTATTCAAGCGCCTGGCTACCGCGGTCGGCAAGTACTGGGTGTGCAAGCGTGCCCCCAACCACGCCTTCGAGTCGCTGGAGTGCTTGGGCGGTAACGGTTATGTCGAGGAATCCGGTATGCCACGCCTGTACCGCGAGGCGCCACTGGCGTCGATCTGGGAGGGCTCGGGCAACGTGATGAGCCTCGACGTGCTGCGCGCACTCTCGCGCAGTCCGCAGTCGTTGGAGGTGTTCCTCGCTGAGCTCGAGCAGGCGCGCGGCGCGGATCGCCGCCTGGATGCACACCTGGATGGCCTGCGCGGCGAGTTCTCGGACTTGCAGGACATCGAGTCGCGCGCGCGCCGTGTAGTGGAGAAGATGGCGCTTGGCCTGCAGGGCTCGCTGCTCGTGCGTCACGCTCCGCCGGCCGTAGCCGACGCCTTTTGTGCGGCGCGCCTCGATCGCGATGCGGGCCTGGAGTACGGGACGCTTCCCGCGGGCACCGACTTCGAGACGATCATCGAGCGCAGCCGCCCGCAGTTGTAAGCCGCGCTCCTCACCGCGACCATCGCGGTGAGACCCGGCGAGGTCTTTGACAACAACCTCGCCGGGAGCTACCACATCCTGGCGGATGGATCGTCGTCACTGGCAAGGACGCACGGAGCGAAGTGTGCACACGCACACGAGCGACCGAGGACGCAGCCAGGGACGACGAGACACCGTCAGGAGCCTTTGGGGTGCCAGCCGCGACCCTGCTTTGCGACCTTGCCTTCCTCTTCCAGCGAAGGCAGGACACGGTAGAGGTAATTCTGCTTGATGCCCATGCGAGCGGCGAGCTCGGGAATGGTGATACCGGGCTGGGACTGTACGAAGGACAGAGCCTGGGCGGCGCGTGTGCCGCTGCCTTTGCGACGACCGGCTTTGCGCCGCGGTCCGCCGCGTTTGGCGGGCGCTGCGGGTGTTGCGGGCGTTGCCTCGGCGGTCGCAGCCGGTGCGGCTTTGGATGCGCGAGTTTTGGAGCCTTTGGGACGGCCAGGGCCGCGGCGGCCGGGGGTTTTGCGTGCGGGGGCGGCGGCGGTAGCGGTTGTGGTTGCTGCAGAGGACCTACCCGCTCCGGCGGAAGCTCCACCCACGCCGTCCAGCGCAGAGGCGGCAGCCTCCAGGCGCCGGTACTCCTCTACTAGCGGCTTCAGCTCCTTCAGTCGAGCTGTGATCTCTTGGCGCTTCTCGTCAAGGAAGTCGGTCACGATTGAATCCTGTTCACTCGGGTTAAGATAGCCGTTTATACGGTTATCGAGGTTACCTTACAACAACTACAGGTCATAGACCTGCGTGCAAGTCAGATGTCACGTGGTGCGGGTGATATTTCTCTGCCGCACGACGCGCTGGGTTACCGGCTTCTCGCTTTCATCCCGCGGAGAGCCTACAGGGCAAGCGCTTTGGCGGGAACCGGGCGTAGGCACGATCGCAAGGGCCTTAGCCGGCTAGCAGCTCACCCAGGCGCTCGAGCGTGCGCGTTGCCTCGCGTTCCGGTATCCCTCCTACGAGGGCGCGACTCGCAAGTGCCCCGAGTGGGCCAAGCGGCGGGCGGAATTCGTTGCGATAGTCAAAGCGTGTGCCGCCCGACTCGGCGCGCAGGGCGTACTCGGTACGAGCATGTGAGCGTGCCGGTCCGCGTCCCTCCCAGACTGCGAGTCGTCCGGGCTCGCAGTTGACGAGGCGCCAGTGAACTTCGAGATTGACCCCACGCAGGTGGATCTGCTGATCCATCTCATATCCGACACGTGGAGGACCGTCATCGGCGTGCCGGAGGCCGCGGTGAATGGTGACCCAGTCTCCGAGTTGCCGGGGGTCCATGATGGTCTTCCAGACCTGCTCGGGGGTGGCGGCGATATGAGTACTGACGCTCACAGTGCTCATCGTGCGGCCAGTGGTTCGATTGCCTCCCACTCGCGCAGCGCGTGCTCGATGGCGGCGTCGAGGGAGTGCAGTTGCACACCGAGCAGCTCTGCGGTGTGGTCGGCGGCTGGCAGTAGGTCGCTCTGCAATCCGCCCATCAAAGCCATGATCAACTCTGGATCCTCGCCGGCGAGGGCCGCGGCCAAGCGGGCGGTGAGGGGTGTCGCGCTGATCCCGATCGAGAGCGTCGGGCGGCGTAGTAGCAGTAGTTCGGTGATGCGTTGGATGAGCTCCTCGTAGGTGAGCGCCTCTGGTCCGCCGATGTCCAGTGAGCGACCAGCGACCCCAGGTGCGTGTGCGGCGGCGGCGAGCATCTCGATTGTGTCGCGCGCGTCGATCGGCTGTGTCCGAAATCTACGCCACGGAGGAAGTGCGAGCACGGGTAGGCGTTCGACCAGGCGCACCAGCAAGCGCAGCGAGCGCGAGCGCGCGCCGATCACGATCGAGGAGCGCAGCGCGACTGAGCCTGGGATGTGTTCGAGCAGGATGCCCTCGACGGTTTCGCGGCTGGCGAGGTGAGGAGAGACTGGGGCGCTGTCATGGGGAAGCAGGCCGCCGAGGTAGACGATGCGCTCGATGCCGGCACGGCGCGCGGCGGTTGCGAAGTTGAGCGCGCTGCGGCGCTCGCGCTCTGGGAAGGTGCGCTCGTGGCTGACCCCGGTGGGTGGTCGTTCCATCGAGTGGATCAGGTAGTAAGCGACCTCGACGTCCTCCAATGCCTGCTCGAGGCCTTCGCCAGTCAGGACGTCGCCGCGTATTACCTCGATCGCGCCAGGAGGATCGGGAGTGGCATCGATGGCTGCTGCGGCTCGCAGAGGCGAGCTTGCCTGTGCCTGCAAAGCGAGGGCGCGGGTCGCGCGAGCGGGCTCGCGCGAGAGGGCACGTACGTGGTGCCCTTCGGCGATCAACTGGGGAGCGAGCGCCGCGCCGACGAAACCGCTGGCTCCCGTCACGAGGATGTGCATGCGCACACAATGATGACGGGGTGCCTCCGGCGTGTGCGCCCCCGTAGCGATTGGCGGGGCTGGCAGCGGACGCGCAGGAGTTCCCGGAAAATGCGAGCTCGGATGGGAGCGCTCACAAGAAAGTGACGTTGTGCTATGAGCATCCGGGGTAGAAACGTTTTCTCTGCGATTTGCGGGAAGGCTCCTTGTGGCGATCGGGCGGGGGTGATTTGATCCCCGGCGTTGCTGCTCACCCGCTTGACCAGTTGCGCGGGAGAGCCTTTCGGAGAGACAGATCGACGGGGAGTTATCTTGGCGAAGAAGCAAAGCGGCGGGCGTGCTGCGCGTGCCCGCAAGGTGACGTGCGAGGATTGCTACTTTCAGCGCAACCTGCTGTGTGCGCTTGAGCTGTCGGAGCCGTGCTCGACGTTTCGCCCCAACGAGGCGCAGCTCAAGCCGCCACCGCAGTTGCATTTCGTCTTCCGCCAGGAGCGCCGCACACGGGCGGCGTGGGCCTTCCCGACGGCACAGGAACAGGCGGCGCTGCACACTTAGGCAGCGGAGCGCCGCGCGATCCAGTTGGCACCGGGTGTGTCGGTCAACCCGTGCGCCAGGATCGAGCAGAAGACGACCAGCGCGGCGAGGTCGAAGATCCGTTCGCCGTTGGGAATGTGCTGGTCGAGGACGAGCAGCGCAAAGGTCATGGTCGCGACGCCCTTGGGACCGAACCAGCCCATGAAGAGCCGCGTGGAGCGGCTGGTGCCGGTTCCGATCAGCGCGATCCAGACGGCTAGGGGCCGGGCGATCAGGAAGGTGACGAGCACCAGTGCGATCGCGCTCCAGCCATCGGTCAGGAGGGCGTGCAGGGTGAGCAGCGAGCCGAACACGAGGAAGATCCCGACCTTGACGATCTCGACGATCTCATCGGCGCGCTGCTCGAAGTGCAGGCGTAGATCGGGTCGGCGGATGCCGAGCACGATCGCGGCGACGAAGACCGCGATGAAGCCGTTGCCGTGCGGTGAGAGCACGGTTACGCCGTAGGTGGCGAAGGCGACCCCGAGCGAATAGAGGGAGCGCTGGTGAGCGGGGATCGAGCCTATCCCGCCGTCGGGAGGGTCGGCGGGCATCAGCAGCGAAGCGACCCAGCCGCAGGCAATCCCAAAGAGGAAGCCGAGGCCGATGTCCTGGGCTACGAAGCGCCACCAGACGAAGTGTTCGGAGCCGGCACCGAGCGCCGCGAGGAAGGCGAGCACGGCGGGCAGGGCGAGGCCGTCGTTGAGTCCGGACTCGAGGTTCAGCGAGTGACGCACGAGGGGCGGGACGCGCGGGTCGGTGACGATGTTCGAGCTCAGCACCGGATCGGTCGGGGAGAGCAGCGCGCCGAGCAGCAGTGACTCGGTCCACGTCAGGCCGATCAACAGGTGCGTTGCGAGCGCGACGAGGATGGCGGTGATGGGCATTGCGAGCACGAGCTTGCGTAGGGGTAGCCGCCAGGCGCTCTGCAGCAGCTCGCCGTCGACCTCTAGGCCGTCGCGGAAGAGGATCACGATGAGCGCTGAGAAGGCGAGGTACTCGACGAAGCCGGAGTGGGCTCGGAAGGTGATCCAATGCAGGCCGCCGTCGCCGACGGCGAAGCCGGCTAGTACGAAGAGGGCTGTGAGCGATAGGAACGAGCGCTGTGCGAGCCCGGAGGCGAGGGCGCCGATGATGAGTACCCCGCCGAGCACCGCGGCGGCTGCTTGGAATGAGGGCATGCGCCTAGATTGTCACGGGCGGCGGCGAGGCTAGGCTGGCACTGGCTGGCACGTGCGCTCCCGATCGCGCCGGGCCGGCGGCGCGTAGCGCCCAGGCGGGAGGGGTATATTGGAACTTTCCAAGGCAAGCTCCCAGCAGAGGCGGTGGTCGGCATGGCGGCAAAGGACAGCATCGGCAAGGCTTCGGCGGCGGCACGCGCGGCCCAGCGAAATCAGTACGTGAAGCGTCTCGTGGAGGACGACGAGCTGCGGGGCAACCTGATTGCTGCCTACTCGGCGGCGCGCAGCGCATACGGACGGATCGGCAACGGCAAGCCCGCGGCGAAGGCGCTGTTCGAGGACCGCAAGCTGCAGCGCGAGCTGATCGAGGCGGCGATTGCGCTGCGCGAGGCGGGCGAGGCCCTGAAGGAGCCTCCGCGGCGTGCGCGCCGGCGGCGTGGCGGCCCCGGCCGCGCGTTGTTGCTGGTGCTCGTAGCGGGCGTGCTCGCGGTGGCACTCAGCGAGGGTCTGCGCTCGAAGGTGCTCGACATGCTGTTCGGGGCCGAGGAGGAGTTCGACTACAGCTCGACGACGATGCCGGCGCAGGAGGCGCCCAGCTCGGTAGGCGCCTCGGCCTCCTGAGCGGCGCGGATCGCGCGCTGCGCCCTCGAGTATGACCTCGGTTGTCGAGACCCGCCCGCCGGCGCGGGCGTCCAGATCGCTCTCGGGCGAGAAGGCGCAGCGCATCGTGGAGGCGATGCGGCGCAGCGTCGCGCAGCGCGGCACGGCCGGCTCGACCTTCGAGCGCGTTTCGCGCGAGGCGGGTGTTTCGCGGGGCCTGCTGCACTATTACTTCGGCACCAAGGAGCAATTGCTGGTCGAGGCTGTCAAGCGGGACTGCCAGTTGCGCCTGCAGCGCCTGGAGGGCCAGCTCGCGGGGGCGCAGACGGCCGATGACTTCATCGGACTGATGGCGCGGCACCTGCAGGAGATGATTCGCGATGATCCGGACTTTGTGACGCTGCTGTTCGAGTTGTTCACGCTCTCGCGTCGCAACGAGGACATCGCGACGGAGTACGCGACGCTGATGCGCAGCATGCGCGAGCAGGTGGCGGGCATGTTGACGGTGGCCCAGGAAGACGGGGTGCTGCGCTTGCACGCGGACCCGGAGGCGGTCGCCGAGATTCTCTTCTCGCTGGGGGATGGGTTCGCGCTGCGGATGCTGACGGAGCCCGAGCGGGACTTCAGCGCGACGGTGCGCGCTGGCATCGCGAGCGCACGCGCGCTGCTGGCGGACTAGGAAGTGCTCTCTGGCTCAGTGCCTCTGAGTCTGGCACTCCTATAATCGAAGTGCCGATGCCGATCTACGAGTACCGTCGTCCCGACGGGAGCACCTTTGAAATCGTCCAGTCGTTCTCGGACGATTCGCTGACCCACGATCCCGAGACGGGTGTCGAGGTGCAGCGCGTGCTGCACGCGCCGGCGCTGCACTTCAAGGGCAAAGGCTTCTACAACACCGACTACGGCACGCGCAAACGCCAGCGCGAGAATGCGGCGGCCTCCGCGGAGGGGTCGTCCGCTTCGGGGTCCTCCTCGTCCAATGGTGACTCGAAGGCTTCTGGCGAGAAGGGCTCGAAGGATGGCGGCAGCTCCAAGGGCTCCGCGGCTGAGAGCAGCAAGTCTGCGGAGGGCTCTTCCTCCTCGAAGAGCGAGAAGGGCGCCTCGGGCTCCAAGAAGTCCGAGGCGGTTGGCGCCAAGAGCTGAAAGCGGGCCCGGCTGGCTCAGCCGGCCATGAAATGTGCGACCGCGGCGTGCTTCTCGGCTTCTGAGACGGCGAGTCCTTCTTCGCCGTCGGGGAGGGTGATATTGCCGGAGGGCGCCAGCACTCGTGTGGGGGGCGTGCCGCCGATGGCGAGCGTGCCGAACAGCGCGAGCAGTTCCGGTCCGCTCATGTCCGAGATGATCGCGGGTGGGGCATGCCAGGAGATCAGCGGCAGGCGCAGGAAGCTGGAAGGGGAGAGCAGTCGTGATTGCATGTCGGAGAGCAGTGCTTGCTGGTGGGCCTCGCGGTTGAGGTCGGTCTCGTTGGGTGCGCAGAGGTTCTCGCGGGTACGGGCCAGCGCGAGCGCTTCGCGGCCGTCGATGTGGTGGGTGCCGGCGGGTAGGCGCAGCGTGAAGCCGCCGTCGGCGGAGCCGCCGTCGAGCTTGGAGATGATGCAGCCACCGGTGTAGTCGACCCCGCCCATCGCGTCGATCAGCTGGGGGAAGTTTTCGAAGTTGACCTCGATGAGATGGTTGATGGGGACGCCGAGGTAGTGCTTGATGACTGAGATCGAGAGCGCGGGGCCGCCGAAGGCGTAGGCGGCGTTGATCTTTTGCATTCCGTGGCCGGGGATTTCGATGACGGTGTCGCGCGGGATCGAGAGGCGCGCGGCGTGCCCGGCGCCGGTGCGGATCAGCATGATCGTGTCGGAGCGGCTGGGGCCGTTGATGTCGGCACCCGGTTCCTTGCTGTCGCGCTGGCGTTTGTCGGAGCCCAGGACGAGGATGTTGTTGGCGGAGGTGAGTGGAAAGCCGGCCGGTTCGAGGACGCCGGCGACGTCGGCGGGCGGGGCGGTGCGCTCGAAGTGGGAGCTCGCTAGGAACAGCAGGAGCGAGAGTAGGAGCCAGCCGGCGATGAGCGCGAGTAGGCCGAGCGCGACGCGCTTGGGGGTGATGCGCCGCCAGCGCGCGGGGATGCCTGTGCGGCCGGGCTTGGGATCGGCGCGCTGGGAGCCGAGCAGCGGCCCGCGACCGGTCGTGTCGGGGTCGGGCCGGACGCGGCGCCCGGAGCGGTAGCGGGTGTACTGTGGTGCGCCGCCGGGCTCGCGTGCGCCACCGGCCGGCGTACCGGCGGGGAGGCGGGGGGAGGCGGGGGAGGTGCGTGACGGGGCGGGCGGACGGCGGGGATGGCGCGGGGAGGAGCCGCCTGAGTCTTGGTCGGAGGCCATGGGCGCTCTCTATATTGGCCGAATGCCGGACGAGGACCTGCAGGTTGGTGGCCGGCCGGTGGCGGCGGGTGGTGCGGCCGACGCTGCGGACGCCGGTCCCCGTGTGGGACGGCTGCGGATATGCGCGACACCGATCGGCAACCTGCAGGACGTGACGCTGCGAGTGCTCCAGACGCTGCGGAGCGCCGATGTGGTGGCGTGCGAGGATACGCGCCACACGAAAATCCTGCTGGAGCGTCATGGGATCGCGGCGGCGGAGCTGGTGAGCTTTCACGAGCACAACGAACGCGCGCGCGCGGCGGGGCTGGTGGCGCGGATGCAGGCGGGCGGGACGGTGGCGCTGGTGAGCGATGCGGGGATGCCGCTGGTCTCGGACCCGGGCTACGAGCTGGTGCGGGCGAGCATCGCGGCGGGGGTGGCGGTGGAGGTGCTGCCGGGGCCGAGTGCGGTGCTGAGCGCGCTGGTGGTCTCGGGGCTGCCGGCGGGACGCTGGTGCTTTGTGGGTTTTCTGCCGCGCCGGCGCGCGGAGCTCGAGCGGACGCTGTCCGAGCAGCGGGAGACGCTAGTGGCGTTTGAGTCCCCGCGGCGCTTGGCGGCGACGTTGGCGGTGGTGGCGGCGCAGGACCCGGCGCGCGCGGTGGTGGTGTGCCGCGAGCTCAGCAAGCTGCACGAGGAAGTGCGCCGCGGCGGCGCGGGGGAGCTGGCGGCGTACTACTCCGAGCATGCTGCGCGAGGTGAGGTGGTCCTGGTGCTTGGCGCGGCGCCGTCCGGCGGCGGCGATCGCGCGGCGGCGCTGGCGGCGCTGCGCGAGTTGGTCGCGGCCGGCGCGCGGGCGCGGCCGGCGGCGGGGGTTGTGGCGCGGCTGACGGGCGCGAGCGCAAACGAGCTGTACCGCGGGCTGATGGAGGATGGGTAGGCGGGGCGCCACGGCGGTCGCTCGATCGGTGGGCGAGCGCAGCAGGCGGGCGGGCGGAATCGCCCTCGCCAAGCCAGTAGCCTGAGCGGGGCCATGACCTTCTATGTGACGACGCCCATCTACTACGTGAACGCGGCTCCGCATCTGGGGCATGCGTACACGACGATCGGGGCGGACATCATGGCGCGGCACATGCGCCAGCGCGGCGAGGATGTGTTCTTCCTGACGGGCACTGACGAGCATGGCGAGCCGGTGGCGCTGGCGGCGGAGCGCGAGGGGATCACGCCGCAGGCGCTGGCGGATCGCAACGCGGCGCGCTTCCGGGCGATGATCCCGGCGCTGGGGGTGTCCAACGACTTCTTCATTCGCACCTCCGATCCGCAGCACGTGGCGAAGGTCCAGGAGATCCTGACGCGCGTGAGCGACAACGGGTACGTGTACAAGGGACTGTATGAAGGCTGGTACTGCCCGCGCTGTGCGGACTTCAAGGCGGACAGCGAGATCGGGCCGGGCAACACTTGCCCGATTCACGAGATCCCCCTGGTGTTCGAAAAGGAGGAGAACTACTTCTTTGCGCTCTCGAGGTTCCAGGAGTCGCTGGAAGGTCTCTATGCGGAGAGCTCGGAGCGCCCGGACTTCGTGCTGCCGAGCCACCACTTCAACGAGGCGCGCTCCTTCATCGCGCAGGGATTGCAGGATGTCTCGCTGACGCGCGCCAAGCTGAGGTGGGGTGTACCGGTGCCGTGGGACGCGGACCACGTTTTCTACGTGTGGTTCGACGCGCTCTTGAATTATGTGACGGCGCTCTCCTACGCGCGTTCCGGGGAAGATCTAACAGCGAAGTTCTGGCCAGCGAGCTTTCACATAATCGGCAAGGACATCTTGAAGTTCCATACGGTCTTCTGGCCGGCGCTGTTGATGGCCGCGGGGCTGGAGCTGCCGGAGCACGTGTTCGTGCACGGCTTCCTGCTGATGGATGACAAGAAGATGAGCAAGTCGCTGGGCAACGTGCTGGACCCGTTCGCGATCATCGAGCGCTACGGTTCGGATGCGCTGCGCTACTACTGCTTCCGCGAGGTCTCCTTCGGGCGCGATGGCTCGGTTTCGACGGCGGGCTTCGAGGCGCGCTACGAGGGGGAGCTGGCGAACGAGTACGGCAATCTGGCGAGCCGGACGCTGGCGATGGTGCAGCGCTACCGCGACGGCGAGCTGGGAGCGGTCGAGCTCGACCCCGGCTTGGCTGGCGACTTCGATGGTCTCGCGGAGGAGGTCTGCGAGCTGCTCGACCGCGCGGAGCTGACGCAGGCGCTCGAGGTGATCTGGTGGCGGGTGCGACGCCTGAACCGCTACGTCGAGGAGCGCGCCCCGTGGACGTTGGCCAAAGATCCGGGACGGGCGGGGGAGTTGGATGGGGTTCTCGCTTCGCTCGCGGAGGGGTTGCGGGTGGTGAGCGTGCTGTTGTGCCCGTATCTACCGGTGAGCACCACCAAGCTGCTCGATGCGCTTGGTGCTGAGGAGCGCGGTCTGGCGGCGGCGCGTTTTGGGGCTGGTGGGGTCCGCCGCGTGGGCGCCCTGGAACCGCTTTTTCCGAAGTCGTGATCGACTCGCATACGCACCTGGACTCGTGCGAGCCGCCGAACGCGGAGCTGGTGGCCGCGGCGGAGCGCGCGGGAGTCGTGCGCATCCTGACGGTGGGCATGGATGGGGCGTCGTGTCGCAGTGCGTTGGCGGCGGCGGAGGCGTTTCCGCAGGTCTACACGGCGGTGGGCCGGCATCCGAACAACGCGACGGGCTTCGACGACGCGGATCTGGTGGAGCTGCGCGCGTTGGCGGCGCACGAGCGCTGCGTGGCGATCGGGGAGACGGGCCTTGACTTCTACCGCGACTACGCGCCGCGGGCCGACCAGGAGCGCGCATTCGCGGCGCAGATCGCGCTCGCGCGGGAGCTGCAGAAGCCGCTCGTGATCCACACGCGCGCGGCGGTGCAGGAGACGCTGCATTGGCTCCAGCGGGAGGCCGACGGTGTGAGCGTGGTGATGCACTGCTTCTCGATGCCGGAGCGGCTGCAGGAGTGTTTGGAGCGGGGCTATGCGATCTCGTTTGCGGGCAACGTGACCTACAAGAACGCGACCGCGCTGGCGCAGGCGGCGAGAGGAGTGCCGGACGAGTACCTGCTGGTCGAGACGGATGCCCCGTATCTGACGCCGCAGGCCGTACGCAAGTTCCCCAACCAGCCGGCCTTCGTGGCTCATACGGCAGCGTTCTTGGCGCAGCTGCGGGGAGTCTCGGTGGAGGAGTTGGGGGAGATCGTGGAGCGGACGGCCGCGCGCGTCTTCGGATGGTGAGGGCGGTGGTGGCGGATGGAGCGGGCGCAGGTGCCGGCCGCCGCGGATCGGCCGCCGAGCACAGCGCTTTCGAGAGCGCTCGCGAGGCGCCGGCTCAGCCGACGGTGCGGCGGTTGCGCGAGTTCGGGATTCGTCCAGATCGGGAGCTCGGGCAGAACTTCCTGGTGGACTCCAACATCCTTGGCGTGATCGGCGCGCTGGCGGAGCTCGCGCCTGCGGATGTGGCGCTCGAGATCGGTGGCGGTCTGGGGGTGCTCTCGGAGTATTTGGCGGAGCGCGTGGGGTACGTGCATGTGGTCGAGTTGGACGAGCGCCTGCGGGAGGCGCTGCTGGACGCGGTGGGGGGCGCGGCAAACGTGACCGTGCACTGGGGCGATGCGATGAAGATCGACCTCGCGGGGTTGCGCCCGCGCCCTGACAAGGTCGTGGCGAACCTGCCCTACGGCGTCGCCGCCGGCGCGCTGCTGCGCACGATCGAGGAGCTGCCGCAGGTGAGCCGTTGGGTGGCGATGGTGCAGCGCGAGGTCGGCGAGCGGTTGGCGGCGGCGCCGGGTAGTCGGGTCTACGGCGCGCCGTCGGTGCTTGCGCAGCTCGCCTGCGAGGTGCGCGTGGCGCGAGCGGTGCCGCGCACGGTCTTTCGCCCGATCCCGAACGTGGACTCGGTGTTGGTGGTGATGACGCGCAGCGCGCCGGCTCCGGTGGCGGCGCTGCGGGCGCTGGTCGGTGGCGCGTTCGCGCACCGGCGTAAGACGCTGGCGCGCTCTTTGCAGTTGGCGGGCACCGCTCGTGGCGTGCCGGCCTACGATGGCGAGGCGGTACGCGGGGCGCTCGTCAAACTCGGCTATCCGGCGGATGTCCGAGCGGAGCGTCTGGCGCCGCAGGACTTCCGTGCGCTTGGCGCGGCGCTGCGCGCATGAGCACGGACTCCGCTCAGCCTCTCCCCCTCGCCACCCGCGCGCCGGCAAAGATCAACCTCGGCCTGTTCGTGGGCGCGCTGCGCGAGGATGGCCGGCATCAGCTGGCGAGCGTGATGCAGTCGATCTCGTTGTCCGACGAGCTCACGTTGGAACTGGCGGCTGGCGGCGGCGATGTGGTCGTCTGTCCGGGCGTGTCGGGCCCGCCGCAGCAGAACCTCGCGGCGGCGGCGCTGCAGGCGTTCCGGGAGGCGACGGGCTGGGAGGCGCCACCGCTGCAGCTGCGTATCGACAAGCGCGTTCCGGTCGCGGCCGGTCTGGGTGGTGGCTCGGGAGATGCGGCGGCGGCGCTGCGCCTCGCGGCGGCGGCGTCGGGATGCGGTGATGAGGCGCTGCTGGGAGAGCTCGCGCGGGGGCTGGGGGCGGACGTGTCGGCACAGGTGCGTCCGGGACGCTGGCTGGCGGGCGGCGCGGGCGAGTTGCTGCAGGCGCTGCCGGCAGCGCGCGAGTCCTTCGGCATCCTGGTGCTGCCGGCCGCGCGTGGGCTCTCGACGGCAGCGGTGTACGCACAGGCCGACCGCATGCGCAGTGCGCGCGGGTGGGTGGAGCTGGAGGCGCTGCACCGCGCACTGGCAGAGGCGCTCGGCGACGGAACGGCGCTGCCGGCGGCGAAGCTGCTGGAGAACGATCTCCAGGAAGCGGCGCGCGTGCTCTGTCCGGAGATCGATGGGGCGCTGGCGCAGGCGCTCGGTGCGGGCGCGGAGGTAGCGCTGGTGAGTGGCTCGGGCCCGACGGTGTTGGGATTGTTTGCGGGAGCGGCTGGCCCGGACCGTGCGCGGGCCGCGGCGCGCGCGCTTGCGGCCGAGCGGCGCGCGGCGGGCGCTCCGGCGGCGCTGGCGGCGGAGCCGATCCGAGCGCCCTTGCCGGTCGCGGCGCACGCGGGGGACCTGCCCATACGTCACAATTGGCGCGCATGAGCACGACGGCAATCACCGATCTGATCGCGGTCTGCGCGGGAGTGTTCAGCGTGGCGCTGTTCGTTGGCTTGATCCTGGCGCCGGCGTGGGCGTCGTATACGCGGGTCTGGGAGCGCGTGGCGGCGAGCATCCTGTCGCTGTATGTGCTCGCGGTGCTCGTTGGTATCGGTGTGTCCGCAGGGCTGGCCGCCGTCTACTTCTGGGGCTGAGTCGTGGCCGAGCTCGCCGCCCTTGATGCGGTCACCGAGGCGGTGGAGTCGGGCGCCGGACTACCTGAGGTCGTGCGCGCGGCGGCGAAGGCGCTGGAGGCGAGCCTTGCGGTGACGGATGCGTGGGGCGCGACGCTCGCGGTCGCGGCGCGCTCGCCGGCGGAGGAGCGCTCGCTGCTGGCGCGGGCGGACGGGGTGAGCATCCTGCCGCTGCGCGTTGCGGACGCCGTGGTGGGATCGCTGCACATGCGCGCGCGCTCGGAGCCGAGCGCGTCGATGCGGCGCTTGCTGGTGACGATGATCGCCTCGGAGGTCGAGCGGGTGCGGGCGCCCGATCGCGCGGCGGAGACGGCGGCAGCCGATTTCCTGCGTGCTCTGCTGGCACGCGAGTTGACCGAGCGTGAGGAGCTGCTGGCGCGCGCGCGTGAGCTCTCGCTGGAGGTGGGCGAGGGCGCGAGCATGATCGTGGCCCGCGCGCGGCCGCAGACGCCGACTGAGGAGGGGTGGCGTGCGCGGGTGCGCGCGGTCGCGGAGCGGGGCGCGCGCGCAACCGCGAGCCGCTCGATCGCGGCGCTCTCCGAGCGCGAGGGCGCGGCGGGCGCGGAAGTCCTGCTGCTGGTGCCGGGTGGCGAGGAGGCGGTGGCGGCGCGCGCGGCGGAGGCGGTCCTGCGTGAGCTGCAGGTGGGACTCGCGGGGTACACCTTCGCGGTCGGCCGCAGCCGGATCGCGGAGGACCCGGCGGATCTGCCGCGCGCGGCAAGTGAAGCGCTGCTGGCGGCGAATGTCGCGGAGGGGGGCTCGCAGGAGGGCACGCTGGCGTTTGAGCAGACGGGTGCGTACCGGTTGCTGCTCTCGACGATGAGCGAGAACCCGCGCGAGCTGCAGCGCTTCTATGCGGAGACGGTCGAGCCGCTGGTCGCCTACGACGAGCAGTATGAGACGGACTTGGTGACCACGCTCGAGACGTTCCTGGATGCCGACGGCAACGTGGCGGGCACGGCGCAGCGCCTCTTTACGCATCGCCACACGATCTACTACCGCCTGGAGCGTGTGCGTGAGCTTTCGGGCTTGGACGTTGGCTCTAGCGACGGCCGCGAGAAGCTGAGCCTGGGACTGAAGGCGATGCGCGTGCTGGGGATCCCTTCCGCGCGCGGCCCGGCCTCGGAGGCCGGTGCCGGCGGTGGGCGTGTACCGCGCGGGTCGGCGCGGCGCGCGTAGCGCTACGGTCGGCGGGCGCCGAACTCGACGGTGTAGGTCGCCCCGGACTCCCCGTGGGCGAACGCGGCGGGCGCGGCTGGCGCGATCCCCACGCCGATGTCGCGATATTCCCCGGTGAGGATGATCTGGCGATGTGGGGGGGATTGCATCCAGGCGGCAAGCATTTCCCTGGGGGTTGCTTCTGGGCCCGTCCCCCAGCCGATGTTTTGCGCGGTGCTCGCGGTGGCGGCGTGCGTTAAGTAGCGGGTCGCGGTGATCCGCTGCAGCGGTGTCTGGCCGGAGCGGCTGTCGTCGCCGAAGTAGTCGCCGAGCACCATTTCGAGTGATTGACCGCGAGCGACGTGCTGGAGGCTGCGGTTCGGGCGCAGCGCGCGCAGGTGCGCGGCGTTGCGTGTGCGGTCGATCAGACATACGACGGCGGCGTCGACGGCGGCGAGATTCGAGCGCGTGGGGCGCAGGTTTGCATTGCGACACGGCGCTGGCTCGTAGGCACCGGCGGTGTCCACGAGCACAACGGTGAGCATGAGCGCCGCGAGCAAAAGGATGCTCAGAACGGCCCCGCCGGAGCGTCCGCGGTTGGGCCTGCATAGGCATTCAAACCGTCTTGACCCGTGCATGTGAACGCTCTCCCCTACGTCGACTTGCTACCGGAGTGCAGGGATCCTTGCAAAAGCTCAGGATGAGAGCGTTATCGCAATGTTGCCGATAGCGATTCCTGCGAGTTTGCGTTGCGCCTGCGCAGCGTGTGTGCGACGATCGGATCCCCCTGGGGGGTCGTCCAATGGCAGGACATCAGGTTTTGGTCCTGAGAATCGGGGTTCGAGTCCCTGCCCCCCAACTACTACAGTTTGCGTGATGACCGCGCCGATAGTGGTTCCATGAGCGCTCCGACGACCGTGGTTCGATGAGCGCGCCGACAGTCGTGGTCTTGGCGGCCGGCCAGGGCACGCGCATGCGCTCGGATGTGCCCAAGGTGCTGCACGAGCTGTGCGGAAGGCCGATGGGCCTGTGGCCGGTGCATGCGGCGCTCGAGGCGGGGGCGGGCAAGGTGGTCGTCGTGGACTCGCCGGCGCGGCCGCTGGCGGAGGTGTTGCCGGAGGGTGTGGAGCTGGTGGTGCAGCCCCAGCCGAACGGGACGGGTGGCGCGGTGGCGGCTGCGGCGGAGGCGATCGACCCCGCGGCGACGGTGGTCGTGCTGAGCGGCGACGTACCGCTGGTGAGCGCGGAGGCGATCGCGGGATTGGTGGAGGCTCACGAGCAGGGCGCGGCGCGGGCGACGATGGCCACGACGGTGCTCGCCGACCCGAGCGGCTACGGCCGCGTGGTGCGTGACGAGCGGGGTGCGGTGGCAAAGGTCGTGGAGACGAAGACGGCCGGCGATGCCACCGCGGAGGAGCTCGAGATCCGCGAGGTCAATACGGGTATCTATGCCTTCGCCGGCGAGGCGCTGCTCGCGGCGTTGCCGCGTCTGAGTGCGGATAACGCGCAGGGTGAGTTGTATCTGCCGCAGGTGCTGGATCTGCTGCGCGACGACGGTGCGGTGGTGGCGGCGCACGCCGTGCAGGACGCGGGCCTGGTGCTGGGTGTCAACGACCGGGTCGGGCTCGAGCAGGTGCGAGCGCTGGCGCAGCGGCGGATCCTGGAGGGGCATATGCGTGCGGGAGTGACCGTCGTGGATGCGGGCAGCACCTGGATCGACGTGGATGTGCGGATCGGCCGCGATGCGCGCATCGAGCCGGGTAGCTCGCTGCGCGGGCAGACGACGGTGGGGGATGGGGCGCTGGTGGGCCCGCACACGACAGCGATCGACTCGCGGATCGGTGCGCGCGCGGAGGTGCGGGTGTCCTGGCTGCAGGATGCGGAGGTGCAGGAGCGCGCGAAAGTCGGCCCGTTTGCGTACCTGCGCCCGGGGGCGGTGCTGCGCGAGGGGTCCAAGGTGGGGACGTTCGTGGAGATCAAGAACTCCGATATCGGGGCCGGGGCGAAGGTGCCGCACCTCTCCTACATCGGGGACGCCGACGTTGGCGCGAGCTCGAACCTTGGTGCGGGCACGATCACGGCGAACTACGATGGTCGCTCCAAGCACCGCACGACGATCGGCGAGCGGGTGCGCGGTGGGGTGGATACGGCGTTCGTGGCGCCGGTGAGCATCGGCGATGACGCGGTTACGGCGGCGGGGTCGGTGATCACCGAGGATGTGCCCCCGGGTGCGCTTGGCGTGGCGCGCGAGCGCCAGACGAATATCGAGGGCTACGCGGAGCGTCGCGCGGGCCCCGTACACTCTGAGGGGCGATGAGTAGCGTGATCGACACGCGCACGCAGTCGATGGCGACGAGCCTGCCGATCGACTACAACAAGCGCCTGATGCTGTTTGCGGGTCGCGCGAACCCGCAGCTGGCGGTGGACATCGCGGGCAAGCTCGAAATGGACCTGGGCCCGGTGACGTTGAAGACGTTCTCCAACGGCGAGGTGTACTGCCGCTACGAGGAGTCGATCCGCGGGGCGGACGTGTTCATCGTGCAGTCGACCTGCGGCAACCCGCACACGGGTGTCACGGCGAACGATTCGCTGATGGAGCTGCTGTTCATGATCGACGCGGCGGTGGGCGCCTCGGCGCACCGCGTGATCGCTGTGACGCCGTGGTTCGGGTACTCCAGACAGGACAAGAAGTCCTCGCCGCGCGAGCCGATCTCGGCGCGTCTGGTGGCGCGGATGCTGGAGGCGGCGGGAGCGGATCGGGTGCTGACGATGGACCTGCACGCCGGCCAGATCCAGGGCTTCTTCCAGAAACCGGTGGACCACATGACGGCGCTGTTCATGCTGACGCAGTACTTCGGCGACCTCGGCCTCTCGGATCTGGTGGTCGTGGCGCCGGACGCGGGTCGTGTGAAGCTCAACAAGAAATTCGCCTCGAAGATCGGCGCGGAGCTGGCGATCCTCGACAAGGAGCGTCCGGCCCATCAGGTCGCGGAGATCGGCTATGTGATCGGCGATGTGAAGGGCCGCACGGCGGTGATCGTGGACGACATGATCGACACAGCTGGCACGCTGGCCGCGGCGGCGCAGACCGTGCTGGAAGCGGGGGCGAAGAGCGTCTACGCGGCGGCCACGCATGGAGTGTTCTCGGGTGCGGCCTTCGAGAACCTCGCGGCCTCGGGTTTCAAGGAGATCGTCGTGACGGACACGATTCCGATCGCCTCCGAGCGCCCGGAGAACATCCGTGTGCTGCCGTGCGCGGAGCTGCTGACGGACTCGATCCGGCGGATCTTCACCGACGATTCGGTCAGCGAAGTCTTCGGCGGCGAGAACCAGCTGTTCTGAAACGGGTCGTGCTGATCGTGGTGGGGGTGGTGCTGTTCCTGGCGATCAGCAGCATGCTCGCGCGCTTCTTCTCGGCGGAAAACGTGGAACGCGACCACGAGCTGATCTTGCTGCAGACGCAGGCGAAAGGCGATGTGCCGGGGATGCTCGCACAGCTTCCGGGCTGTGCGCAGCAGGCATCGTGTGTGGCGATCGTAAGGAGTAACGCGACACGCCTGCGTCGTGCGGGGACGGTGCAGATCCTCTCGACGCAGTCGACCACGAATCACTCGCTGACGGGCTCGACCGGCGAGACGCGCATCGCGTGGAAGGTGAGCGGGTATTTGCCGGTAGTTCAATGTGTGCGGGTGCGGCGCAGCGGTAATTTCCTGACGGGGATCTCGGTGGCGCTAGTGCAGGTGAGTGCGCGGATCTCGAGTACCGCGGATTGCCGATAGAAGCAGCGCCAGTGTCCGATTATTGAGCTCGGCGGGCTGTGCGGCGTGCGACCGCCGTTTGAGGCTTGACACTTAGATCACGCTGTGTTAGGCTGCGCGGACGCCGGCGTCTGAAGGACTGGAGCGCCGGTCAACATAGAGTTTGGGTGGGGTCATCCCTTGCTGTGGTTGACTTCGAGCGCTGGCAGGACCGTAGGGATTTTGGAGAGGGACCAGGGTCGCAAAAGGGAGATTTTTTAGCGTGGTTTCTGCGGGGAGATACATGACGAGGGTGCCTGCCGCAAAGTGGCGGGGCCTAACTAGATGCATCAGCGGTCTGCTGATGCATCTCTCTCTCTCTCTCTCTCTCTTGCTATCTAGGCCCAGCAGCCAGCTCTAGGCATTCGGCGCCGCGGCGCCTGCAGGTCGCACCCTCGCGGGGGGCGATGTAGGTGGCTGTCCGCGGCAGCCTGATGCGCTCAGGGGGCGCACGCGAGCGCGGGGCCTCCGAGCGGACTCGGCGCGGCGCCTCGAGGCGGACGCGGGCCGAGTCTGGGGTGGCGGGGAAGGGTTTGCCGCGGGCGCAGGTCGCCGAGATTCAGCGTTCACGGTTGCTGGCGGCGGCGATCCGTGCGGTCGAGGAGCTCGGCTATACGGAGACGACGGTTGCACAGATCACAAGTCGAGCGCATGTCTCGCGGCGCACTTTCTATGAGCTGTTCGCAAACTGCGAGGAGTGCCTTGTCGCGGTCATCGAGGACGTCCTCGCGCAGGTTCAAAGCGAACTGGCCACGCTGGATCTGGAGGATCTGGCGTGGCGGGAGCGGGTCCGCACAGGGCTATGGGCGATCCTCTCGTTTTTCGATCGCGAGCCGATGCTTGCTCGGCTCTGCATCGTGTACTCGCTGCGCGGCGGTCCGGCGGTGCTGGAGCGTCGCGAGGAAATCCTCGCGTGCCTGGCGCGCGTTGTGGATGAGGGCCGGCTGGAGAGCAGCCGGGTTGCGGATTTTACCTCGCTGACCGCCGAGGGCCTGGTCGGCGCCGGTTTCGCAATTTTGCACTCGCGACTGCTGAAGGAGCGGTCTGCGTCGTTGCGGGGCTTGCTGGGTGAGTTGATGGCGCTGATCGTGCTGCCCTACCAAGGCGTGGCCGCGGCGCGCCGGGAGCAGGCGCGTTCGACTCCCAACCCACTTCCGGGCGCAGCCCGCAAGTTTGTGAAGGTCGCGCGCTCGTCGGGCGATCCGTTGGATGGCATCTCGATGCGCTTGACCTATCGCACCGCGAGGGTCTTGCAAGGCGTCGGGGAGAACCCGGGACTCAGCAACCGCGAAGTGGCCGAGTATGCCGGGATCGTGGACCAGGGGCAGGTTTCAAAGCTCCTCGGGCGCCTGGAGCGCCTGGAACTGCTCTCGAGGCAGGGGTCGGGGCACATGAAGGGCGAGCCCAATGCGTGGGCGCTTACGAGGAAGGGTGAATTTGTCGCGCAGGGCATCCGCGCGCACCTTCCCTCGGGAGGAGTAGGCGGCGTGACTTCGAGCGAAATAGAGAAAGAGGAACGGTCACAGTGAACTTGGCATCGGAGGCGTTCAGCATGAGATCAGCAAAGTCGGCACATGCTCACGGCAGGTTTGGGCGTCTCGCGGGGCTCGTGGCGGTTGCAGTGGTAGTGGTCCTGGCATGTTTCACGGCGCCCGCGCTCGCGCTGTCCGAAGGGCGCGTATATGAGATGGTCAGCCCGCCTTACAAGGGGGGCTTTGGGGCGTCGCTCATCGAAGGCGTTGCGCCGGAAGGAGAAGCGGTGGCCTACTACTCGCCGGGTGTGTTCGCGGGAGCGCCGGGAGGTCTGTCGGGAAATCTGGATCAGGTGCCCTATCTGGCGCGGCGCGGGCCGTCGGGCTGGTCCACGGTGCCCTTGATGCAGCCCGACGCGCTTGCACCGTGGGCGAATACCGACGATATCTCGCCGACTTTGGGCACGGTGCTGGCCGTGGTCAAGCCATCCTCGAATTTTGCATCCGCAGACGTCGAAGGTGCCGTGGATCAGGTCGATCTGCACGACACCAATACACCCGACGTCAGCGCCAACTGGGAAGTGGCCGGTGGCCTGAGCTTGAGGACATTGCCCGAACAGGCGTTTGATCTCCGTCTTGATCTCCGGTATGAAGGCGCGAGCGGAGACTTCTGCCACATATTTGTGAACAACGCTGCCTCCGTGGGAAACGGCGGGGGGCCGCTGCTCGAACAGGCGGTGGGCACCGTCGCACCAGTCTATGAAGTCAACCGCGGTTGCGATGGCGAACCCAGTGGACTGCATCTCGTTGCTCTTGACAATGCTGGACACCCATTCAGCAAGTCATGTGAAATCGAACTCGGAGAAACCTTCAACCCGATTGCTGCACAAAGCGAGTTCAATGCGATCGCCGACGATGGCAAGGCGGTCTTCTTTCGGGCGTGCGCTGAAGGCAAAACTCGCCAGATATTCGTGCGGCTGAATGCCGCCAAGACACTCGAAGTGTCGAAACCGCTCTCGCCCGGATCGCCCTCAGAAGCGTGCGGCGCAGAAGAAATTCCGTGCAAAGGGTCTGCGCAACGCGAACCGAGCTACTTCGCGGGTGCCTCCGAAGACGGCTCGGAGGTCTTCTTTACGACGACTGCATCGCTGCTCGCCGGAGACCGGGATACCGGCAGCGACCTTTATATGGCCACGATCGGCTGTCCACTCGCGGCGCCCGGCTGCGATGTGGCTGGGCGGCAGGTGACCTCCCTAACCCAGGTATCGCACGATCCGAGCGGGGGTGAAGCTGCCGTGCAGGGCGTCGTGCGGATCGCGCCCGACGGGTCGCGGGCCTACTTCGTGGCGCACGGGGATTTGCTGACGGTAGCCGCGCAAGAAGCCCTCGAAAGCGAGCAGCATGCGGTCCCGCACGTCGGCGCCGAGAACCTCTATGTCTACGATGGCGGCTCCGGCGAAGTGGCGTTTATTGGGGAGCTTTGCTCTGGTGCCGAACTGTCGGGCACCGTCGGTGACGTTCAATGCCCGAGCGCGAGCGGCGAAGACGGGTCGCTTTGGAAGGAAGAACAAATCGAAGCGCAGACGGCCGGCACAGATGGCCGCTACTTGCTGTTCTCCACATATGCGCAGCTGTCACCAAACGACACCGATGCGGCTCGGGATATCTATCGATATGACGCCCAGGCTGGTGTGCTGAATCGCGTCTCGCTGGGTGAAGCGGGCTACGACGCCAACGGTAATAACAGTGAATTCGACGCCACGATCCGCAGGAGCCACGCGGGCGGCACCGTGGAGTACCAGGACCGGCTGAACAGCCGCGAGATCAGCGAAGATGGCTCGCGGGTCATCTTCGAGAGCCAGGAGCCGCTGTCGCCGAGCGCGACCAACCATCTCGAGAATGCCTACGAATGGTATCTGCGACCGGGCGAAGGTGAAGGCGAGGTCTCGCTGATCTCGACCGGGAGCGCGGCCGAACCGGTTGAAGATGCGGTGATCTCGCCCAGCGGGCGTGACGTCTTCTTCGTCACCACGCAGGGCCTCGTGCCGCAGGACACCGATGGGGCGCCAGATGTCTATGACGCGCGCCTGGGCGGTGGATTCCGACCGGCACCGTCCGCTCCGCAGCCGTGCGCGGGCGACGCGTGCCAGGGGCCATTGACGAACCCTGCACCGCTGCTTGTGCCGGGGAGCGTCTCCCAGGAGCCGGGCGAAAACCTTCCGGCTCCAGGTGAGGCCGCGACGACGACGCCCAAGCAGAAGAGGAAGGTCACCAAGCAGAAGCGGGTACGGGCCCGCAAGCGATCCAAGCACACCGGGGGCAAGCACAAGCTCGGGCACGCGAGGAGTGTCAACACCACGAAACGGAGGGGGCGGCGATGAGCGCGATCTATGAGAGGTCACTGTGGCCAGCCGGGTTCCTGGCGCTGGTGGGGGTCCTCCTCGGCATGTGCGCGATCCCGCTGCCGGCATCGGCCGGGGCTGGCCAGGCAACGCCGCTTGGCATCACCAAGTTCACGATAGAAGCGACCGAACGAACCGAAGAAATCGAACTAGGTGGAGAAGCCTACGAATTCGTCAACGTGCCATACACGACGCCATTCACCCAGGCGGGTGGCCACCCGTGGGCGCTCACGACATCGGCGGAGCTCACGAAAGACAGTCAGGGGCCCACGCGCGACCCGCGCGATGTGGTTGTGAATCTCCCCCCGGGACTGTTGGGCGATCCGATGGCCACGCCGCGGTGTTCGCTGACGCTGGTCACGAGCCTCGGAGCTCAGAGCTGCCCGGCCGACACCCAGGTCGGCGACTACAACATCCACCTGCAGGGTGGGCATGAGCTGCTCGGGGCGATCGTCAACGTCACGCCAGCGATCGGCCAGTCTGCGGAGTTTGCGCTGGAGAACACGACACCGGTCGAGACGCCGCTGCTGACGGCGCACCTGGTGCGCACTGGGCAGGGCGAATATGGCTTTACGGTGGTCAGCAACGAGATCCCGCTGCTGGGTATCGAAAGCTTCGAACTGACCTTCTGGGGCGTGCCCGCTGACGCGAGCCACAATGGCATGCGGGGACGCTTCTGCCGACGCACCGATGCACAGGCGATGCTGTTCTGCGAAGGCGGCGGAATGGCGTCTGGTCACGAACTGGTGCCATTCCTGTCGCTGCCGACGGACTGCTCGGCGGGACCCGAGACTACGACCCTGCGCGCAGATTCCTGGGAGGAACCCGGTGGGGTGCGTGAAGGGCGCTACACCGGATACACGAACGCAACGGCGACCATGCCCGGTGTCACCGGCTGCAATCTGCTGCCGTTCAGTCCTTCGATCGAAGTGCAGCCCGATACCCAGATGGCGGACGAGCCGGTCGGTTTGGGGGTCAACCTGCAGGTGCCTCAGACCGAGACCCCGCAGGTGAACGCGACCTCGCACCTGCGCGATGCAGTCGTGACGCTCCCGGAGGGACTGTCGATCAGCCCCGGGATCGTCGACGGTATCCAGGCCTGCAACGAATCGGGTCCAGAAGGGATCAACTTCACAGGGCCCGAATCAGAAGAAGAAGGACCCAACGGCGAATTGCAGCTCGCGGCGGGCCACTGTCCCAACGCTTCGACGGTCGGCACCGCCGAAGCGGTCACGCCGCTGTTGCCCGAACCGGTCAAGGGCCACATCTACCTCGCCAGGCCGCAGTGCGGCGGCGCCGGCCAAAGTGCCTGCACCGATCAGGACGCGCTCGATGGCAACCTCTATCAGCTCTATCTGGAACTTGGCGGCGTTGGGCCGCTCGCGAGCACAGGCATCAACATCAAGGCCCACGGCTACGTCGAGGCCAATCCTGCGACCGGCCAGATCACGACAAAGTTCTTGGAGAACCCGCAGGCGCCATTCAGCGAACTGAAGATCCATCTCAACGGCGGCCCACGGGCGCCACTGGACAGCCCGGCGGTCTGTGGGCCGGCGGTGACCACGACCGACTTCACGCCATGGGGTGCGCCGGGCATCACCCCCGCAGGGCTTGCGGTGTCTGGCGCCCCCGATGTCTCCTCCTCGTCGACCTTCGAAGTGACCGGGTGTGCGAGCCCGCCGGGCCTCGACCCTGGGTTCAGCGCGGGAATGGTGAGTCCGCAGGCCGGTGCGTTCAGTGCATTTACCTTGAATCTCGCGCGGCAGGATCGCGAACAGTATGTGAAGGGCATCCAGGTGCATACGCCTCCGGGCCTGCTTGGCATGCTCGCGAGCGTGCAGCTCTGCGAAGAACCACTGGCGGACTCCGGACACTGCCCGGAATCCTCGCGAATCGGCACGACGCGGGTTGCCTCAGGTGCCGGCTCGCACCCCTTCGAAATTAGCGGGAACGTATATCTGACGACTGGATATGACGGCGCGCCGTTCGGGCTGAGCATCGTCACGGACGCGGTCGCGGGGCCGTTCAACCTTGGCCTGGTCGTGGTGCGAGCGCGGATCGCAGTGGACCGGGAAACCAGTGCGCTCACGATCACGACCGACGAAACGGGCCCGTACGCGATCCCGCAGATCATCTTTGGCGTGCCGTTGCGCCTGCAGCGCATCGCCGTCAACATCGATAGGCCCGGCTTCATGTTCAATCCGACCGACTGCGCGGCTCAGAAGATCACCGCGACGATCTCCGGCAGTCAGAACGCGACGGCAAGCGTGACGAGCCCGTTTGCGGCGGCAAGTTGCAAGAGCCTCCAATTCAAGCCGCAGTTCAAGGTCGCGACGTCCGGCAGGACGAGTCGCGCCGATGGCGCCGATCTGGACGTCAAGCTCTCCTATCCGGCGGGCTCTCAGGGCAAGGAGGCAAACATTGCGCTGGTCAAAGTCGATCTCCCCAAGCAACTGCCCTCGCAGCTGAAGACGTTGCAAAAGGCGTGTCCCGCGGCGATGTTCGCTGCGAACCCGGCAAGCTGTCCCAGTGCGTCGGTCGTGGGAATCGCCAAGGCATCGACCCCGCTGCTGCCGGTAGGCCTCGAAGGTCCGGTGTATTTCGTCTCCCACGGGGGCGAAGCCTTCCCCTCGCTGGTCGTGGTGCTACAGGGCGACGGTGTGAGAGTGGACCTTACGGGCAGCACGTTCATCTCCGAGGCGGGTATCACAAGCAGCACGTTCAAGACGGTTCCCGACGTGCCGGTCAGCACCTTTGAGCTGTATCTGCCTGAGGGCAGATACTCGGCGTTGGCCGCAAACGGCAATCTCTGCTCCGTCACGCATGTCGTAACGGTCAAGCGCAAGGTCACCCGGCGAGTGCATGCGCGGCTCGTGCGCCGCACTGTGCTGATCCGAAAGCATGAGCCTACGAAGCTGTCGATGCCGACCGAATTCGTCGCCCAGAACGGCGCCGTCATCCACCAGAGCACCCCGATCGAAGTCACTGGGTGCGTCACCGCCAAGGCCAGGAGCGCGCGAGCGCACATGGGCAACGTTCAGGGAAAGGCAGGTAAGGGGCGATGAGAAACGCTGCGAGGAAAGGCACTCGGCAGGTCGGTCTGGCGATAGCGGCGCTGGCGGCGATGCTGCTGCTGGTCACCGCGACAGCCACGGCCGCGCCGCTTCCAAACAGGTTTCTGCTTACCAGCCAGTTCGGCCAGGAAGTCAACCAGACGAGCGGGGCGGGTATCTGCACCGTGGCTTCGGGGAATGTCTGTCAGCGAGGGAGTGAAGGTGGTGAGGCGGGCGGATTTGAGTACCCCGAAGGGGTGGCGGTCGATCAGGATCCAACCAGTCCCCACTATGGCGATGTGTATGTGGCTGATACCAGCAACCATCGCGTGGAGGAGTTCTCCGCGGCGGGCCAGTTTCTGAGCACGTTTGGCTGGGATGTCAACGAGACGGAGGCCGAAGCGGGGGCACCGCAGTCTGAGCGCAACGTCTGCAGCGCCGCATCCAACGATGTCTGTCAGGCGGGTGTGTACGGGTCGGCGGTGGAACAGTTCGGGCAGGATTCGTCGATCGCCATCGACCAGGCCAGTGGCGAGGTGTACGTGACCGACTATGTCTTCGGCGAAAGCTCCGGAGAGCTCGGTTACGCCGAGCGGGTTCAGAAGTTCGACGCGGACGGGCAGTTCATTTGGGAGCTCGGCAAGGAAGTCAACGAAAGCACCAAAGGCAATCTCTGCACCGCGGAAGAAATGCAGCACGGCGCGAAATGCGGTGCTGCTGCTTTGATTCCGGACGCCGCTGGCCCCAGCAGCGAACACGCGGCTTTCAGCTTCAGGCACGCCGGTGGCAACCTCCTAGTGGTAGGCGGCCCGCAGGATCTGTTGTACGTCGCCGATCTGGGCCGCATCCAGGAGTTCAAAGTCTCGGGCGAATGGGCCGGCGAAATCTCACTTGCGGAATTGGCGGCCGGGGAAGAGGCGAATGCTGTGGCGGTGGACTCCACGGGCGACGTTTTCGTGGCCGCCGGAATGACTGCCGGCGTACACGAGTACGACGCGAGCGGCCGCTTGCAGGCGCAGGTAATCGATCCGACGGCGCTCGCCCCGCCTGAAGAACCCGGGGCAGTCCCCGTGAGCGGCCTTGCGATCGACCCCAACGGCAGACTCGGTGTCATCGAATATAAAGAAGTACATGAAAACGGAGGTCGTGCTGTGTCTGTCTTCGGGCGCCTCTATACGACGTCGGGGAGGCCGATCAGTCGATTTGGCTTGCCCTCCGCGTCACCGCCTGAAACGTTGCCAGGTCGCCCTTCCGGGCTGGCGTTCGCCGCCTCGGATGAGCTCTACGTAGCCGCCACGGGGGAACTGGAGATCGATGCGTATGAGCCGATCGTGTTTGCCGAAATGGCGACATGCGCGGCCACGGCGGTCACGGCGACGAGCGCCCAACTGTGCGGGGAAATAAATCCAGACGGAGTGCCGACGGTCGGGTTCTTCCAGTACGGCCCGAGCTCGGGGCTGCAAACACAGCAGGCCCCCGCGCGGACCCCCGAGGTCTTCAGCGGGTCGGGCGAAAGCTTCGTCTTGGTTGGCGCGAACGTGACGGGATTGACGCCAAACCAGGCCTATCGCTACGAGCTGGTGGCCGAAGCGAGCGGCAATGGCGAAGAGCTGCAGGGTCGCAGCGAAGAGGCAGAATTCCACACGCCGGTCGTGCCACCACAGGTCCCGGGCGCTCCGAGCGCGTCATTTGTGACCAGCCAGAACGCGCTGCTGAGCGCGTCGTTGAACCCCGAGCACACCAATACGCGCTACCACTTCGAATACGGCCCGTGCGCGACGCTCGTCGGATGTACCACGGTGCAGAGCACGGCAAACGAGGAATCCTCGCAGTACGGGGTTGTTGGCAGCACCCAGGAAATCACGGGGCTGCAGCCACTGACGACTTATAGCTACCGGTTCACGGCCAGCAATGAATTCCAAGAAGGAGGAAGCCCGCGTGGGGGTCGGGCGGATGGTGCGGAAGGGACTTTTAGGACGGGCGCGGCGCCCAGCGTGCAGGCGGTGACGGGTGCGGCGAGCGCGCTCACGCAGACGAGCGCGGTCGTCGCGGGAACCGTCAACGCGGACGGTCAGTCTGCCATCTACACGTTCGAACTCGGCGTGTACGCGGGTGCGGAGACGCAGTATGGCATCGTATTCTCGGCTTCCGCTGGCGCGGAAGCCTCCCCCGTCGGCGAGTCCTTGAGTCTTTCCGGGCTACAGCCGGGGGCTACCTACGCCTACCGCATCGGTATCCATGGGGGCTATGGCAGCGCACTCGGTGCCTCTGCGACGTTCACGACCGCGGGACTGCCAGCGGTGCTGCCGGCGACACCCAGCAGCGCGCTGCTCGCGGTGCCTGCGGTGGCGCTTCCCAAGGCGGTGGCGCTTGCCAGGACGAAGCCCCTGACACGAGCGCAAAAGCTCGCCGCTGCCCTGCGGGTGTGCCGCAGGGACAGCGGGAAGGCGAAGCGCGCGAGTTGTGAGAGGCAGGCCCACAAGCGGTACGCGCCGCGGCGCGCGCGGGGCAGCAGAAGTACGACTGCCGCGCACGGACTGCACTAGGGGCCTGGCGTGAGCGGCAAGCCGATGGGCCCAGGACGGCTCGCGCTCGGTGCTGGCCAGATGTTGCGAAATGTACCCAGGAAAACCACCCGTAGAAAGGTATGCATGAAGACCATCAAAACCCTTGGCCTCACGCTGGTCATGACACTCGCTCTTGGTGCCCTGTCGGCCTCGGCCGCCATGGCATACGAATGGCAGATCAACGGTGTCGGACTCACAAAAGCTAGCGAAGTCCACTGGACGTCCACCCTGAGCTTCGAAAACAGTACAGAGGGTTATGCGTTCCGTTGCACGATTGCGCACAAAGGCACCGTTAGCACCGGCGGAGCCGGCGAAATCACGAGTGTCACGAGCAGCGGCGGCGCCAAAGCGATTCCGTGCGAACTGACAGTGCATTCCAACGACTGCACCTCCGCACTGGAAATAGAAGCGGTCAACCTGCCGTGGCACACTGAACTGGCTGCCGTCAGCGGCGAACTTCGGGACAAGCTCACCGGTAGTCCAGAAATCAAGGTGCTGTGCAAAGGTATCGGTGGGGAATCGAGGTCGAACTGGTGTAAGCCCTCGACCGTCGGGCCGCACAATGTCAGCGGCGGCGTGGAAGAGATATACGACAGCAACTCGCCCCACACCGTGTGCTTCGACGACGGTGGAGCGCCTTTCGTCACCCACGGCGTCGAATCGCTGACGGTTAGCGCTGGGACCCTGGGCATCGCGCCGGCGCCGATCGAGTGGCACATCGGTGGGGCGGGGCTCGCCGAACCGCTTGCGGCGGGATGGAAAGGAAAAATCAAGCTGAGCGATCCGAGCCGGCCCGAGGCGGTGGAATGCGAAGACACGGCCAAAGGGCGTGTCGGCCTGGGGGGCACCGGCGAAGTGACGGCATGGACGTACTCCAACTGCACGGGCACGTTCTTGGGAAATGCGTGCACGAGCCCGGTGTTCGTGGAAGCCGTGCATCTGCCGTGGCGCACGGAACTCGTCACGGTGGGCGGGGTGACGCGCGATGTGATGGTCAATAGCGGCAGCGGTGCTCCCGGCTACAAGATGGAATGCTATGAAAAAAAATTCGAGGTGCACGCTACGGACACCTGCACGGGCTCGCCAAGCCTCTCAACGGCAAATGGCGCGAGCGGCGTAACGGCGACGTTCACCAGTGAAAAACTCAATTGCGTCTCGCAGGGCTCGGGCGAAAAAGGCAACCTAACCGGGATCTTGGAAGGCGTCCAGACCATCGAAGCGCTTGGGGTAGGCGGTCACCTGGAAGCAACCTAGCGCGGTGACCGCGTCGGGGCGTACGTACTGCGTCCCGATGAGGGCTGTCCGTTGTCGCGGCGGGCGAGGCACGAGGCCTCGTCCGCCGCACGCGGGCTATCCAGCCCGCGTGCGATCTGGTCGCTCGGCTGGAGCGTGGCCGCGGGAGATTGCTAAAGTCCCCTCCCCTTCGACATGGCCGACTCGACGACAACCCAACTAGCTGTGAGCACCCGCGCGGAGCTGGGCTCGCGCGCGACGCGGCGCTTGCGCCGCTCGGGCCGCGTGCCGGGCATCCTTTACGGCGGCGACGGCGAGCCGCTGAGCTTCGACGTCGATGCGCGCGAGCTGCGTCTGGCGCTGGCGCGCGCGGGGGCGGTGTTGGACGTGAGTGTCGACGGATCGCAGGCGACACCGGTGGTGCTAAAGGAGGCCCAGCGCCACCCGGTGCGTGGCGAGACGGTGCACATCGATCTGTTGCGGGTGCGTCTGGACAGGAAGATCCACGCGGTCGTGGTGGTGGAGCTGACGGGCGTCGATGACGCTCCGGGCGTCAAGGAAGGCGGGGTGCTCGAGCAGATCGTGCGCGAGCTGAACGTGGAGGCGCTGCCGACGGCGATCCCGGAGGCGATCGTGCACGACGTGAGCGGGATGCAGATCGGCGAGACGTTAACGCTGGCCGCGGTGGTGGCCCCGGAGGGGGTGTCGCTGCTGGATGACCTGGAGGAGACGGTGCTGGCGACGCTGTCCCCGCCGCGGCTGCAAAGCGAGGAGAGCACGGAGATCGAGGCTGAGACGGAGCTGGTGGGCGATGCCGAAAAGGCGGCCGGCGGCTCCGAGGACGCATCCGGCGAGGGCTAGGCCCTGCTGCGCTTCGGCGGCGGCGCGCCAATCGACTGGCTGATCGTCGGTTTGGGCAACCCGGGGCGCGAGTATGCGCGGACCCCGCACAACGCGGGCTTCATGGTTGCCGAGGCCCTTGCGGGGCGCTGGGAGCTGCCGCGGCCCAAGACGCGCTTCGGCGGCTTGCTTGCGGAGGGGCGCGTTAGATCGGGTACCCACCCACCCGGGCCCCGAGTGGCGCTGCTGCTGCCGCAGACATACATGAACGAGGCGGGCCGCTCGGTGGGTCCGGCACGCGGCTTTTACAAGCTGGCGCTCGAGCGCCTAGTGGTGGTCCACGATGAGATCGACTTGCCTTTTGGCGAGGTGCGTACGCGACTGGGGGGCGGCTTGGCGGGGCACAACGGCCTGAAGTCGCTCAAGCGCGAGCTTGGGGGCGCTGACTTTTGGCGGGTGCGCGTTGGCGTTGGACGCCCGGACTCGACCGACCCGGAGGTCGTCTCGGCGCACGTGCTTGGCCGCTTCCGGCAGCGGCCGGAGGAGGTTCGGGGGTTGGTGGAGGGCGCTTGCGCGGAGGTCGAGCGGCTGGTGCTGGAGCGGGCATGAGCTTGCGCGCCCTCCTGGGGTTCGTCCAGGACGACGCGGCGGCGAGCCGGCTCGCGCGCGAGGGCGGCAGTGCGTTCGTCTCGAGCGCGCTGCGGCCGTACTTGATTGCGGGCCTTGCAGAGATTGGCGTCGGTGGGGCCACGCGGCCGACGCTGGTGGTCGTCGGCGACGACCGCGCGGCGCGCGAGCTGGCGGGCGACTTGCGTGCGTGGTTGTACCCGCGGCGGGTGCGCTACTACCCCTCGCGTGGGGTCGCCTACGAGTCGCACCTGGTCCCGCCGGCGCACCTGGTGGGCCTGCGGGTCGCGGCACTCGATGCGCTGCTGGCCGGCGAGGGGCCGGAGGAGCCCCCGGTGGTGGTGGTCTCGGCGGTGGCGCTCTCGGAGAAGGTGCCGGACCCGGCGCTGCGGCCGCGCTCGTTCACGCTGCGCCGTGGTGAGCTGCTCGACCTGGAGGAGTGCGCGGGCGAGCTGGTGGCGGCTGGCTACGAACACGTGGACCAGGTACAGGAGCGCGGGCAGTTCGCGGTGCGCGGCGGAATCCTCGATGTCTTCCCGGCGACCGAGGAGCGCGCGGTGCGCGTCGAGCTCTTCGACGTCGAGATCGAGTCGCTGCGCTGGTTCTCGACGTTCACGCAGCGTTCGCTGGGAGACGTCGAGGCAGTCGAGATCGCGCCGGCGGCGGAGCTCGCGGCCGAGCACCGCGAGTTGGCCGAGATCGCGGCCCTGGAGTACCGCTCCGGCCAGGAGCCGGGAGCCTCGGCGCCGGATGTCGCGGAGCTGCTGCCGGTCGAGCGCTTCGGCGCGCTGCTGGACCTGTTGAGCGCCGATACGGAGCTCGTGATCGCCGCCGAGGAGGAGCTGGCGCCGGCGCTGGAGGACCATTGGAGCGATGTCTGCGCGGCTTTTCACGACGAGGACGCCCACCACCTGTACGTCAGCCCGCGCGAGCTGGATCCCGTTCTGCGCGAGCGGGCTCGTATCTGGCTCTCGGCGCTGGGCGGCGGCCAGCAGTTCGAGTTCCGCGCGCAGTCCGCGGATACGGCGGCGCGGTCGCTGACCGAGGCCGAGCCGGAGCTCGAAAAGCTGGTGCGCTCGGGCTACCGCACGGTTGTGGCGTTCCCGCGCCGCGGCGAGGGCGAGCGCGCGGCTTACAACCTGGCGCGTCTGAAAGCCACGTGGCTGGAGGGAGCGGGCGATGCTGGCGGCGCGCCGCTCGAGGCCTCGCTGCGTTTCGCGGCGGCATCGCTGCGCGAAGGCTTCGTAGCGCCGTCGCTGAAGCTCGCGGTCTTTCCGGAGCACCGCCTGCTGCGTCGCCGTCGCGCCGAGCGGGGATCCGATTCGGCTCTCGGTGCGGGCGGTCCTGTACGGCGGGGAGCGCTGAGATCGTTCACGGAGTTGCGTACGGGCGACATCGTGGTGCACGAGGACCACGGCGTGGCGCGCTTTGCGGGCTTTGAGACGCGCACGGTGGCGGATGTGACGCGCGACTATCTGTATCTCGAATACCAGGGCGACGATCGCGTCTTCGTGCCCACCGAGCAGCTCGCGAAGATCTCGCGCTACGTGGGGGCGGGCGGCGAGCACCCGCCGCTCTCAAAGCTCGGCGGCTCGCGCTGGGACGCGATGAAGACGCGCGCGCGGCGTGCGGCGCAGGAGCTGGCGGGCGAGCTGCTGAGCCTTTACGCTGAGCGCCGCCGCCGCGCGGGACACTCCTTCGAGCCCGACTCGGAGTGGGAGCGCGAATTCGAGGAGCGCTTCCCATACACCGAGACGCCGGACCAGCGCGAAGCGATTGAACTGGTCAAGGCCGACATGGAGTCCCCGCGCCCGATGGACCGCTTGATCTGTGGCGACGTCGGCTACGGCAAGACCGAGGTTGCGCTGCGGGCGGCTTTCAAGGCCGCGACGCAGGGCAAGCAAGTGCTGATGCTTGCCCCGACGACGATCCTCGCGCAGCAGCACTTCGGCACCTTCTCCGAGCGTCTGGCGGACTACCCGGTCACTGTCGATCACGTCTCGCGCTTCCGTAGTGCAGCCGAGCAGAAAGCGGCGATCGCGGGCTTCGGCAAGGGAGCGGTGGACATCCTGATCGGCACGCACCGGGTGCTTTCGCGCGATGTACGCGCGAAGGATCTTGGCCTGCTCGTTGTCGACGAGGAGCAGCGCTTTGGGGTCAAGCAAAAGGAGCTGCTGCGCCAGCTCAAGCTCAAGGTCGATGTGATCGCGATGTCGGCGACCCCGATTCCGCGCACGCTGCAGATGTCGCTGGCGGGCCTGCGCGACATCTCGGTGATCGAGACGCCGCCGGAGGGTCGCCGGCCAGTGCGGACCTACGTGGGCGAGTACGAGGAGGACTTGGTCAAGCAGGCAATCATGCGCGAGCACGAGCGTGGCGGGCAGGCCTTCTTCATGCACAATCGCGTGGACTCGATCGAGGAGACCGCGGAGCGCCTGCGCGCGCTGTGCCCGGGGGTGCGCTTTGCGGTCGCTCACGGTCAGATGGGCGAGGGGGAGCTCGAGGTGGTGATGATGGACTACCTGCAGGGTGGCGCGGAGGTGCTGGTGTGCACGTCGATCATCGAGTCGGGCATCGATATCCCGCAGGCGAACACGCTGATCGTCGAGCACGCCGATGCGTTCGGCCTGGCGCAGCTCTACCAGATTCGGGGGCGCGTCGGCCGTAGTCGCGAGCGCGCTTATGCGTACCTGCTCTACGACTCTGCCGCCGCTCTTACTGCCGATGCGGCGCAGCGCCTGGCGGCGCTCTCGGACTACACCGAGCTGGGGTCGGGCTTCAAGATCGCAATGCGCGACCTGGAGATTCGTGGGGCGGGCAACCTGCTCGGCGACGAGCAGTCGGGGCATGTCGCGGCGCTGGGCTTCGAGCTCTACATGCAGATGCTCGACGAGGCGGTGCGCGCGGCGGGTCCGGCTGAGGGTGAGGGCGCGGAGGAGCTGCCGGAGCCGGTGCGCCTGGACGTGAAGGTGGATGCCTACGTGCCACCGGACTATGTGCCCTACGAGCAGGCCAAGATCGAGATCCACCGGCGTGTTGCGGGGGCGCTGGAGGTCGCGGACGTGGAGCGTCTGCGCGAGGAGCTCGAGGATCGCTTTGGGCCGGTGCCCGAGCCGCTTGCCAACCTGCTGGCGCTGCAGCGTGCGCGCATCAAGCTCGGTCAGGCCGGGGCGACGGCGGTGAGCCTGCGCGGCGAGCGCCTCGCGGTGACGCCGATCGAGCTCGACTCGGTGCGCGCGCGGCGCCTGCGTGAGCAGCTCCCGCAGGCGCTGTATGAGTCGGGTCGCTCGCAGGTCTCGGTGCGCGTGCCGCCCGACGGACCGGAGCGCCTGCCTGCGGTGGTGCAGGCCGCGGACGTCCTGCTGGCGGTTGTGCGGGAGGCGGCGTGAGGCGTTCAGGAAGTCGTGAGCTAGTCCTTAAGCACGGCAAATGTCGTTCCGCTAGAGTGCGCGCGTTGTGTTGAGAGGAAGAGCCAGATCGATGGCGGCGCTAGGCGCCGTTTTCTTTTCCGCGATATGCGTCGCTGCGTGCGGCGGCGGCCTTCCGAGTGGTGCTGTCGTGCAGGTCAACGGCCAGGCGATCAGCAAGCAGACATTCAAACACTGGATGGGCGTAGCGGCATCGGCGAGTACGACTCAGACCCCCGGCAAACCGGTGCTCCCCGAACCGCCGGCGTATACCGCGTGCATAGCGCACCAGCAAGCGATCGAACCGAAGCCCGCTAAGGGCCAGAAAGCCAAGACGCCGGCGGCGCTGAAGGCGGAGTGTGTGCAGGAGTACAAGGCGCTTCAGCAGCAGACGCTGGGCTTCCTGATTTCGCTTGACTGGGTGCTTGGCGCCGCCGAAGAACACGGCGTCAAGGTCACCGACCAGGAAGTCGTAAAGCATCTCAACGAATTGAAGAAGGGCAAGTTCGCCAAGCCGGGTGAATTTCAGAAATTCCTGACGAGCACTGGGGAGACGGTCTCGGATCTGTTGTTGCGGGTGAAGCTCAGCATGATTTCCACCAAGCTCCAGGAAAAGATCACGAAGAGCTCGAAAAACGTCAGCGAAGCGGAAGTCGCGAAGTACTACAACGAACACAAGTCGCTGTACGGGCAGCCCGAAAAGCGTGATCTTCGGATCGTGTTGACGAAGACGGAAGCGGCGGCGCAGCAGGCGAAGAGCGAAATCCAGTCGGGTAAGAGCTTTGCGAGTGTTGCGAAGAGCAAATCGATCGATCCGACGAGCAAGAAC
>DASXZV010000012.1:0-1539 GCA_036501715.1 Solirubrobacteraceae bacterium
TACCACCGGCTCGGCATGTGCGCCGCCGTGTGCTGCATGCTCGCGGCGAGGTTGCCGGTGCGGGCGCGGCAGGAAGGCTGCTTCGCGCACAGCGCCGAGTAACGCTCGATCCCCTGATCGATCTCGGCTCCGCTGTACAGGAAGTTCCCGGGCGGGTTGACCCCGACCATCACCGAGCGGTCGACACTGTTCGGGTACCGCCACGCGTAGATCATCGCGAGACGTGTCCCGGCGCTGTCGCTGAGCAGGTCGATGCGCTTGTAGCCGAGCGCGACGCGAGCGGCCTCGATGTCGTCGGCCTGCTCCGCCAGCGTGTAGCCGGCCAGGTTTACGCCGGATCGCTCAAGCCGCTTCGCGCACGAGGCGAAGGCCTGGGAGTACGCGCTCAGCGACGCTTTGCCGAGGTAGTCGGCGGAGTTCTCCAGCGCCGCCGTCACCTCGGGACAGTTCAGCACTGAAGAGCCGTCGACGCCGCGGTAGCCGACCATGACGACATCGTGCTGGGCGGCCAGCCGGTTCGCTTGGGGGAACGTCATGTTGGTTATGCCAGGGCCGCCGTTGAGATGGAAGATCGGCGCCAGCGGGTGGGATGAGCGAGCCAGGATGCGTATCACCGGCAGCGCGATCAGGCGCGACCGGGGGTCTGCCCGGTCCTCGGGCACGACGAGCGTTCCGCAGTCGGCGCGGTAGCCGCCGTTCTCGGTGGGATAGGTGCACGGGTGCATGGTCAGCTGGCCGGCGTGCGCCCCCTGCGGGACCGAGACCGTTTCCGGGCTGGACGAGACCCCCAGGTAGGTAAGTCCCGTCAATAGGACGATGGTCACCAGCAGGGCAGCGATTCGTGCCCAGGTGAATGACCGGGGTGGGGGGGATTTGGGCAGCTCGGCTCGCAGGAGCGCGGTCATGACTGCACGCCAGTGAGGGCGATGAACGCTTCTTCGAGGGAGCGCGTTCGGGGGGCCAGGCCGAGCACGGCCAGCTGCTCGTGGCCGGCGATTTCGCCGACCTCTTCCGGAGTGGCGCCGAGGACGTTCAGCACGTCACCGTCGCGGTCGACGCGGTGACCGCGACGCTCGAGCGCGCCGGTCAACCGGACCGGGTCCTGTACGCGGACCGTGGTCGTGGGGCCGAAGTGCTTGGAGAGATCGCGGATCTCGATGGCGGCCAGGCCCGGGCTCTTCGGCTTTCCGAGCGGGGGGAACTTCTTCAGTACGGCGTGTGGTGCGGTCATCACTGCTTCCTCAGGTCGGTGCAAGTTGCCTGGGGATCAGTCTGGGACCGCCGCCTGCGCCCGTCATCGCCCGCAGGGCACGTCTGCGCTCCTCCTCAGCGCAGATCTTTGCCGCTCGCGCCTCTGTCGAAGGACAGAGGCGCGTCTACGCGCCGGGCGTGACCAGTCCGCTCTCGTACGCGAGGACGACGGCCTGAACTCGGTCACGGAGCCCGAGCTTCGCGAGCAGGCTGGAGACGTGGGTCTTGATCGTGCCCTCGGTGACGAACAGCTCGGCGGCCAGCTCGGCGTTGCTCTTACCGCACGCC
>DASXZV010000013.1:0-59156 GCA_036501715.1 Solirubrobacteraceae bacterium
CCGCCCAGGCCGCCTGAAACAGCACCAGGGCCTCACCAACACCCCACCAGGCCCGCAGAGCCCGACCCCCACGAGCACCACCGTCACCGCCGCTGGCTCTCACCCATCGCCCGCAGCAACTTTGCGCGACACCCACGACGATTACCGGGTCCGATGGACGGCAAGGCGAGTGCTTCCGCTTTGCCCTGCGCAGACGGGCGTGAGCCGGCCTCAGTCGGAGCGCGTGGAAGTCGTCCGTTGCGCTCGTCTCCTCGGCTGTCGCTCGGAGGCTCGCTCGCCAGCGATGCAGTAGTGCCGCGAGGTGGTGGTCCGTGGCGCGACGGGCGGAATAGGATGACGATTGTGAGGCCAGCCGCCGTCTCCGCCGCCGTCAGTATCGCCCTTCTGCTGCTCGCAGGCGCGGCCATCGCCGCGCGTTCCCGGTCGGGGCTGCTCTACTCGACCGCGAGCAACAACGTGGTGCAACTGCAGCCGCCGGCGGGGTCGTGCCACGGGATTGGCTCCGGACTGTACTCGCGCCCGGACCCACGATGCACACCGGGCACGTTGAACCCGCAGGTCACACAGGCGACGATTGGCCGCACGATTTGTCGGAGCGGATGGACGTCGACGGTCCGGCCGCCCGAGAGCACCACCGAGCCCGAGAAGTTCGCGAGCATTCGGGCCTACGGGGCGCTCGGTCCGGTCTCCGACTACGAGTACGACCATTTCGTGCCGCTCGAGCTGGGCGGGGCGGCGAACGACCCGCGCAACCTGTGGCCCGAGCCCGGCGCCTCGCCGAACCCTAAGGACGCGGTCGAGGACCAGCTCAACCGTGCTGTCTGCAAGGAGCGGATGACGCTCGCCGAAGCGCAGCACGCCATAGTCAGCAACTGGGTCGCACTGGCGCGGAAGCCCGCGCCAGCCGCGCCGAAACCGAAGCCGACGCCACCACCGAAACCATCCCCGCCCAAACCGAGCGGCTGGTGCTCCGCCACTGCCGACTACAACAACACCTACAACGATTACGACGTGTACGTCGAATCGAATCAGCCCGACCAGGACGCGACCGTTAGCGGCGACGGCAAAACTGCGAGCTACTACACGAACAGCTCCGGCTACGCAGACGTGTACTTCTACGCCGGGCCGTCCGCGGCGGCAGATTCGGTGAGCGTCGAAGTCGGCGACGCCACCTGCTCGACGACGCTCTGAGCCGTTTGTAGCTGGGGTGCGCGCTCATCTCCGGCTGGGGAGCAACGTGCGGACGCGGCACCATGAGCGCCACCTGCGCAGCGCAGAACAGAGCAGGCACGGCGCTCTGCCCCGTAGGCGACCGAGGGGTGTATTACAGCTCACGCCTGCTCGCCGAGCAAAGTAGGAGCGTCAACGACCCTTACCCAAGCGCCTCCTTCGGACGACATCCGGTCGTGCCTGCGCCCGCTCAGCAGACTTCCGGTTCCTTGGTGAAGCAGTCGTGATCGTGTCGTCAGCCTTAGCGACTGCACCTCGTCCGATCCAGAGCGTACCCGGCGTCCGCCGATGCGGTCCCATCCATACGAGAGCGGGAGCGGGCTGGTCGGCTCGCGAGCAGGCGATAAGGTCAAAGGCCGTGGGGCTTGCGGGGACCTTCTTTGACAACAACGAGATCAGCGGCGTCATGGGCACAAGCGCTACGGATTTCTCGCCCTTCGGGTCGGTGAGACGATCTGGGCTTTCGTGGTGCTCAACCGCTATCGCCAATCGACCTCCGGCTGAAGGTGACGGCGGCTGCACCAAACGCGGGTGAGCATCGTCCTTCAGTCTGACGCTGTGCGCCGGACGACCTCCGGTCCCTTTTGGCGTATGACGGGTCAGTAGGCGCTCGCGAGTAGCACCCCCACGAACGCAAGGTAGGTCGTGATGATCGCGATGCCCGCGCTGCGGCGCAGTCCTCGGTGGGCGTATGCGCAGCCCAGGGCGAGTACGGTCATCGCGAGGTAGGCGCAGGCGATGTACGTGGTCTGCCCCGAGGTTGCGCCGAGCCCGAGGATCGTGGTGGGGATCAAGAGCCCGGCGAGGATGTTGAACATGTTGCTGTTCAGCGCTGTGCTGAGTACCGCCGCGCCCCGGCCGCGTGCGGCCAGGTACACCGCCGCGACCGCGTTTGGGAGACTCGTGACAGCGGCGAGCACCAAAGCACCGATAACAATCCCGGGTACCGCATGACGAGCCCCCAACTCGGATGCTGTTCTCTCCATCACGACGCTGGCACCCACGACGATCGCTACGGCAGCCGCGGCGATCAGAGCGTCACGGGCTCCTCCGCGATCGGGGTGGATGGCGACTTGGAGCTCCATCTCCTCCTCGCTTACAGCCGCAACCAACCACCTCGTCCACGCGGCTGGGAGCCGCAGGCTGGCCAGCCGCTCGTGGCGCATTCCGAGGATCACGGCGTAGGGTGCGAGTACGGCCAGCACCACGAGCAGCCCGGCAAGCGGCGAGAGGACCCCTGTGACTACAGCGAGGGTCGCGGCGCAGATCCACAAGGCGACAGCGCCGGCGAGCTCGATCACGCGGCGATGCAACGCGATCTGCCCGGCGACCACACCTGCAAGGCCGAGCAGAGCCGCGAGGTTGAACACGTTGGAGCCGATCACGACACCGGCCCCGATGTGCGGGTTGTGACGGATGAGCGCGGTGACCGCGGCGGTGATCTCCGGTGCGTCGGCGGCGAGCGCGGCGAGCATACCCAGCAGCGCCTCAGACAGTCCCAAGCGAGCTCCGACACGCTCCAGATTGACGACCAGCATCCAGCTCGCACCGATACTGACCGCAGCCGCGAGAATGAACACACCGCCCAGCAACAAGTCAGACATGACCAGCCCCCGGCGCACACGAACGAACCCTGTGTCCCAGAAAGGGCATTCCGGCCGGGATGTCGAGTTGGCTTGGGGTCACGTGGTCTCCCTCCTTCGAGGGCACGCCGACCAGGCTTCCCGGCTCGCCAACCGGCAGCTTACCCGGCTATCGTTACCGCGTGCCGGTTGACGTGCAATCGGAGATCGAGATCGCCCGGCCACGGGCTGAGGTCGCGGTCTACGCTTACGATCCTGACAACGCGACCGCGTGGTACCAGAACATCAAGGCGGTCGAGTGGAAGACCCCGAAGCCGCTCGCTATCGGTTCGCAGATCGCGTTTGTCGCGGAGTTCCTCGGCCGCCGCCTCACCTACACCTACGAGGTCAGGGAGTTGATTGCAGGCGAGCGGTTCGTGATGAGCACCGCCGAGGGACCGTTCCCGATGCAAACCACCTACACGTGGCAGGACACGGCGAGCGGTGGGGCACGGATGACGCTGCAAAATCGTGGGGAGCCGGCTGGCTTCGCCAAGGTCGCCGCGCCGGTGATGGCGAGCGCGATGCGCCGTGCGAACCGCAACGACCTGCGTCAGCTCAAGGAGATCCTCGAACGCGGGCAGACGGCACGCTGAGCTCTACCGGGTAGAGCGCGAGTGTGGCGCGGAGTAGTGTTCTTGTGGTGCTGGTCGACGTTGACAGCTCCAGTGTGCGGCCTACCTCGTCCGCTTCCCTGACGGTGCGTTACGCCCTGTCCGTCATTCACCGGGTGCGATCAGAGAGGATCACGCTATGGGCGAGAGCATCGACATAGAGCTGCTGCACCGGGCGTGGGGGGCGATGAGTGTCGAGGGGGATCTGGGCGTCTTGGAAGGGGCGCTTGACCCGGAGGCGAAGTGGCGCGGCGTCGAGGATGGGCCGTGGATATGTGAGAACCGTAAGATGATCCTCAAGGTCATGGAGCGCAACCTCACCGGGGGCTCGTCGGGCGGATCGAGGAGACGGTCGAGGTTGGCGGGCGGATCGTCGTGGCGTTCGGTCCCGATCGGCCCCGAGACGACGGACGGCCGCTGGATCAGGGCATTGCATACGTCGTTCTCACGATGCGCGAGGGGCGCGTGATCGAGCTGAAGGGTTGCGCCGACCGGGCCGCCGCCATGGCCTACGCGCAAACAGGCACAGTGCAGAGCTAGTTACCTTTCGAGAACACCGCAACGTCAGAGCAGTGGGGTCTTTGAGGGGCTGGTGGATCTGGGGCGTCCATTCATGGTTTGACTCCCTGGTGGCTGGGCGCCTGTGATATTTCGGCTTCCTGGCCGGAGCCTCTGGGGTGCTTGATGTGCTCCGGAGTGTCTAGGCTAGCTTGGGCTGATCGGCTGCTAGCTGCTGGGTTGCGTGTGCGCCTAGCGCCTCGCGGGCTTGTAAGTTCCACTTCTCGCGTGGTGTGCTAGATGCAGATGGGGTGTCGGGTTGAACTGGGTGTGGGCTGGGTGTCGCTAGGCGGACGCGATTACGGCCTTCTCGCTTTGCCTCGTATAGTGCGCGGTCGGCTCCTGCGAAGACGGTGGCGTAGTCAAACCGGGCGCCGTGGGTAGAGGCGCTGACACCGAAGCTGATAGTCACGTGTTGGCCGCCGCCGACTGTCTTTGCGGCTATGCGGAGTCGTAGCTGCTCGGCCATCTTGGCGGCCTGGTGGATATCGGCGCCTGGTAGCAGCACGAGGAACTCCTCGCCGCCTAGCCGGTAGGCGAGATCAAAAGCGCGTAGCTGCTTGCGCATCAGGTAAGCCACGTCGGTGAGTACCGCGTCGCCGACCTTATGCCCGTAGGAGTCGTTGATCTCCTTGAAGTGATCGACGTCTGCAACGATGACGCCGATTGGCTGGCCGCTTACCTCTGATTGTTGTGCGAGCTCACTGGTGCGTCCAGCCAAAGCGTGTCGGTTGAGCATCCCCGTCAGCTGGTCGATGACCGCTTCGCTGCGATGCTCGACATCGGAGTGCATCAGCGCGGTGGAGAGCATCGCTACAGAGATGATCAGCGCAGCCGGGCCGATGACCAAGGGCGGGTTTTGGACAACACCCGAAGCGTCAGTAGCGAACACAACGGCGACCAACAGCGCCAGGGCGGTAACTACACCGAGGACGATCCCCCGCGTCGAGAAGCGAGCACTCAACGTCACGATCGGGATCGCGAACCACCCGAGCGTCGCGTGCTTCGGACCTCCCGTCAATGCGATACTCGCCGCGATGATGATCTCTGAAGCGGCCCATGCGGCAAACATCGCGTACTCCGGGCGCGCGACGCTCGCGGTCCGCGCGTCAGCGACCCCGAATATCGCGACCGCGGCCAGCAGCGGGAGGACCGTCCAGTAGCCCAGCCACGGCCCACAACCCACAAGCGCCGCCCCCAAGACAACAAACGCCTTGCGCCTAACAGGCTGCAGGCGCGAGTCCATATCGATCATCCGCTCGCGATCCATGCCACTCCGGCAAAGCCAAGAGCGATCCGCTACGCGCTCGTCCATACTCCCCAGTCGGTGACAAGAAGCCGTTTCTCAAGCGATACGCGGGGAAACCAGCCATCCGCGTAGACCAAGGCGCGGCCTACAACGAGCTCCCGCAAGCACAAGCGCAGAGCTGGGCGTTCAGCGCCTCGGCCATAGCTGAGCCTCGGCTCCACCCCATCCCCCTCGGACAGCTCTGCGAACGCTAGGTTTGGGCCACGGGTCTTCTGAGAAAGCGATGCTGGCGAGGCTCTGGGGTAATGGCGCGAACTCGAGTAGCTCACCCGGGGGCTCGCCGATGAGCAGCCAAGAGTCATAGAGGCTATGCACGAGATTTCGTTTGGCCAAGTCGCAGAGCGCGCTCGTGACGGCAGGACAGTCTGCTGCTGTGAGGTTTGCGAGGAGGTCGTGGGAGAGCTGCAGCGGCAGCAGGACACCGTCACTGCGCATGTGCCCCCAGCGTCCGGCGAGATGCCAGAGGAGGATGTGGATACGCACATCGACGCGTGCATGGTGGACGATCGCCATGTTCACCGCGAGGTTGCGTGAGCGCTCAAGCGCGCGGGCGACGAGCTGCCCGGCCAGCTGCGGGTAGCGCACCATCTGCCGCGCGAACCGTTTATCGAGCACGGCAATCCTGGTCGGCTCGAGGACTCGCCAGCCGCTCGTCGTGGGGAGCGTGTGAGAGAGCTTCTCGCCTTGCCAGGGACGTAGTAGGTCTCCCGCGCCGAGCAGCTCGGCTCCGAATTGTCCGTTAACCCCGACGCGATGGAGTAGCAGACCGTCGAGAACGAGCAAGCCGATTCCGTTCCCGGGCCCGGTATCGCGTGCCGCACTCCAGCGCGCCACTGGGATCGAGAGTGCTCTAGCGACGCACTCTTTCGCGGCTTGCGCCCGCAGATCAAGAGGAACCGCTGCAGCCAGCTCCCGGTCTTCATCTAGAACATGACAAAGCTGGCCAAGGCTACCGGAGGCGATACCCACCACCGAAATGTGACAGGCCCCCTCGCACGATTCGAGCCGCGCGAGCGCGCGCGAGGACGATTATCGGCATCCGCGCTACGGGCGTGGGGTAAGGCGATTGGGAGGGTCAGATATCTGACCGTGTATTTCGAGCACATCGCTCGATGCGTCTCTGACCCTGCCTATCGATATCAGTCTCGGCCAATCGGCAGCACTGGAGCCTGGCGCGGAGCGCTTCGGCGGGCCGAGCGTCCCCAGAAAGGGTTAGGGGGATTCCCGACCCGCCGCACAATGGTGCGGCGGGCGAACCGGATACCGCTGGCCAAGACCGCCGAGACATGCGCCCAGTTCCATCGCACGCTTCGCCCACCTCTCGAGAAGATGTCCGCCGGGCGACCGCAGAAATGGTCTCCCGTGCACGGGAGCGGTGCTGCGGAGATCCTGGCCAGTTGTGTACCACTGCCCATCGCTTTCCATTATGGCTCACGATAGTTCAGCCTTAGCGCCCTCTCGCTCCCCTGGCGAGAGGCCCATCGCAGGTTCAAGGGATGCTTCGCGGCGGTTAAGGCCGTGGGACGTGCTGTGTGGTGTGATGGGTCAACTCTGGGATGGGTGAGTGTCGGCTGTGAGGCTCGGCGGAACGGGCGCGAGTTCCAGTAGCTCGCCGGGGGGTTCCCCGAGTAGCAGCCAGCCGTGGTCGAGCGCGTGGACGAGGTCGCGCTTGGCGAGGTCTGTGAGCGCGCTTGTGATCGTCGGGCGGCGAGCCGCTGCGAGATCGGCGAGGACGTTGTGCGTGAGGTGCAGCGGGAGGCTGACGCCGTCGCTGCGGACGCGACCCCAGCGTGCCGCGAGGTGCCAGAGCAGCATGTGCAGGCGCACATCGACACGGGTCTGATGGACGATCGCCATATTCACGGCCAGCTCGCGAGAGCGCCTCAGCGCACGGCCCACGATGTAGCCGCTCAGCGGCGGGTAGTGCGCCATGCGCCGGGCGAACGCTTCGTCGAGTACAGCCATACGGGTCGGTTCGAGGACTCGCCACCCCGTCGTGACGGGTAGCGTCGGCGGCTCATCCTCCCCCTGCCACGGCCGCAAGAGATCCCCTTCGCCGAGGAGCTCGGCGCCGAAGCGAGCATCGACCCCGACACGGCGGATCAGCAGGCCGCTGAGCACGAGCAAGCCGATCCCCTCGCCAAGCAGCAGCGCGGATTGTGTGTTCTGCCAGCGACCCGCTGGTATCGAGACTTCTCTGGCGATGCACTCTCTCGCTGCTTGCTCTCTATCCCTGGCCGGGACAGCCTCGGCTAGGTCGCGATCCTCATCGAGCACGCGACAGACGCTGGGCGAAGCGGTTGAAGCGACGCTCATAGACGCACTGTGCCAGACCCCGGGACCGACAGCACGGACGATGGCCGCTCGCTCGCCCATCGCTTTTCGGCGGCCGGTTGGACGCTGCACGGACCCGGACGGTCAGATTTCTGACCAGGATCCCCCAAGTCGCCGCTCACAGCACGGTGGCCCAGGGAAGGTCTCATAGGCTCGCCTCACCGTGATCGACCGCCGCGAGGAGCTACTCACCACCGACGCTCAACCCGAGACGCATACAAGTGTGAGCGGCAGCGGCACCTCCAGCCAGGCACCCAACGGGGCCGGGCCAGCCAAGGGAGTGGTAGAGCGGCCCACGGGGATTGCGCTCAGCGAGGATCTGCTTGGTCGGCTGCGGCGCTCGACGGTGAGCGGCAGCGGCGGGCTGACAGTCCTGGCGCTACTGACAGGTGCGGGCGCCGGACTGGGCGCTGTCGCGTTTCGCTACATGATTCTCGGCTTCACCTACCTATTCACGGGTCACAGCGACTACAGCGCCGCCGGACACGCACCCGACCCGTGGATCCCAGGCTTGGGGATCTGGTTCGTGGTGCTGGCGCCCGTCATCGGCGGGTTGATCTACGGGCCACTAGTCAGCCGCTTCGCCCCCGAGGCGCGAGGGCACGGTGTACCGGAGGTGATGTACGCGGTCAACAGGCTGGGTGGCCGTATGCGCCCCCAAGTCCCGATCGTCAAGTCGCTTGCCTCCGCAGTCTGCATCGGGTCGGGAGGCTCGGTCGGGCGGGAGGGGCCGATCGTGCAGATCGGCTCAGCGCTCGGGTCGGTCACCGGCCAGCTGATGCGTGTCTCGGAGTCCCAGCTTCGACTGCTCGTAGCGTGCGGCGCGGCGGGTGGTATCGCGGCGACGTTCAACGCGCCGATCGCCGGCGTGTTCTTCGCGCTGGAGCTGATCCTACGCAACTTCGAGACCCGCTCCTTCGGCCTAGTCGTCCTGAGCTCCGTCACCGCGGATGCAATCGGCCGCGCCGTGTTCGGCAACCACCCCTTCCTCTCACTGCCAGCGTTCACGTTCAGCTCGCCGCTCGAGCTTTTGCTCTACGCCGGCCTCGGGGTACTCGCAACCGGTGTCGGGCTCGGCTTCGTGCGCGTCCTCTACACCGGCGAGGACATCGCCGACCGACTCTGGGCCGGCCGCCCGGAATGGCTGCGACCCGCCACCGGAGGCATCCTGCTCGGGCTGCTACTGCTCGCGGTCCCCGAGATGTACGGCGTCGGCTACCCCGTACTCCAACTCGCAGTCGCCGGGCACTACGTGATCCTCGCCCTCCTCGGGCTACTCGCGGCGAAGATCCTCGCGACGAGCCTCACGATGTGGATCGGCGGATCGGGCGGCGTGTTCGCGCCCTCGCTATTCATGGGCGCGATGCTCGGCTCAGCCTACGGCGCGATCGCTCACCACCTGATGCCCGACCTCGCAGCAGCCGCCGGCGCCTACGGACTCGTCGGAATGGGCGCCGTATTCGCCGCCTGCGCCCGCGCCCCAATCACAGCAGTCCTCATCATCTTCGAGCTGACCGGCGACTACCGCATCATCCTGCCGCTGATGATCGCGATCATCGTCGCCACCGCGCTCTCAAACGCGCTCACCCACGACACGATCTACACACTCAAGCTACGCCGCCGCGGAATCGACATCGACAAGCCACAAGAAACACTAATGGCACAAATCAACATCGCCGACGCTATGGGCAAACTCCCCCAGCCACTCACACCAGAACAGCCCCTACACGAGATCCTCGACCGCTTCACCAACGAACGCGCTGACACCCTCCCAGTGATAGACACTGACGGCACGCTACTCGGCGTCATCACCGCCCCTGACATCGAGCAGGCCATCACCAACACGCACGGCAACCCAACCGCCGGAGCACTCGCACACGAGATACCGGAGCTGCGCTCAGACCAATCCCTCGAGGATGCAGTCAGAGCGCTCGCCACCACCGACCAAGACGGCTTGCCTGTCCTCGACCCAGACCGCGAGAACGTAGTCGGCTGGCTCACACACCGACGCCTCCTGCACGCCTACCACGCGCGCCTAGACAAAGAGCACTGAACAACAGCCCCGCCACGGTCCTATCCGGGCCGGGCCGCGAAACAGCCCCCATGCAGGCTCCTGCTTGGGCAAGAGCAGCATGCCTACGGACGGCGGATGTCTGCTCTCCAGATCTTGCCCATCCATAGCTAGTCTGAAGCAGTGGCCGGCGGGCGCTTACCCTTCAGGTTCGGACACCATGAGCTCGGGCTGCTCGTGCCGATCGCGCGCCAGCCGGAAAGTCCGGTGCTCCCAAATGCCAGCGTCTATCTGAGTCACCGAGACCTTCCCGGCGCAGAGCCGCTGCATGAGTCGGACCTAGTCGGAAGTCTTCGCAAGCTCTCGGCAGCCGATTGTCTTTGGGCGATCGCCCACCTGAACACACGGCTCTTCGCCGAGACACGTCCCGATGCCAGGGCTCAGCTCCAGCGCCGCCTCATGGTTGAAGTGATCGGGGACGGGGAGCTGGGTAGCGCGCTCGAGCAGGCGCTTGAGGAGGGGATCGCCACGACGGTGTTCTGTGAGCAGCAGTTGGTGCACCTCGCGCGTCTGGTCATTCTTCACGCGGACCGCCGGCCACACGACGATTTCGACAGTGGGAGACTGCGAGATGAGTGGGCTAAATGTCTGATCGGTGTCAACGACCTGCTCGATGTGAACATCGACATCGAGGATCATGACGAGCGATTGACGCGGGAGATCCGTCAATGCGCCTTGAACCATCACGAGGATCAGCTCCCGGTAACCGGGATCCACCACGAGGTGTATCGAGTCCTTTGGCCAGAGATGAAGAATGCACGCTCAGCAGAAGTCGAGGACGCCTTCCGGCGTCACACCAAGATGACGATCGGCGACTACTTCACCGTCGGCGCCGCCACTTTGGTCCACCTCATGATGCGCGGCCCGGATGGGAATGGCGCGCCCCTTATCAAGCCGACTGAGTACTTCGCCTCGGCGCAAATGGAGCCATCGACATGGCGAGCATTCTTCGCCTTGGCGGCACGCGATCTCGACACCCTGCGTACCCAGCTCGTCGATGAGGCTGAGGAATATGGAGAGATGACTTACGGCTCGCTGACCTTCGAGCGCTTCCCGTTGATTGAGATCGAGACCGGGACCTTTCTGCCGCTCTCCATGCACAGCCTGCAGCGGCGCATATCGCAGGGCGTCTTTCACCTTCTCAAGCAGGCCGCCGAAGCGGATGGATACGATCACCGTCACTACAGCTCCAACTTCGGAAAAGTGTTTCAGCGCTCCGTGGAGCAGACGCTTCGACGTGGAGTCGCCTTCGGATCGGACGATGTCCCGATCGCCGCTGACGTGCGCTACGGCTCCCGAAAGCAGCCCGTGGACTCATCAGACGTGATCCTCGGATATGACCGCCACCCTGTGTTCATCGAGGTAGTCTCCGGCCCACTACAAGCCGGCACCTTCACTCAGGGACATCTATGTTGCTTCGAGGCGGACACGACACGCCTCGTAGTAGAAAAGGCGAAGCAACTCGACCTACCTCATCGAACTTGGCGGTGGCAAGGCACCCGGAAGCGAGCACTTCGTGCACCGGTTCGCCGAGGCCAATGCCGAGTACGAGCAACGGATGCTAGGCATCGATGCAGCCGTCGAGAGTGTGCTCATGGAACATGCGTCGAGAGGAGCTGTATCCCCGGTGAGCGATGCTTTAGGTGTGCTACTCGTCCCGGGCCTCGGGCCCGGCGACGACGAACCTCCGTGACGCTCCCGTTGCTGCCCGCTACTTCGAGATGACGGCGACCGAACGGCCGGCGCCAAGACTGTGCCGCACGGAGGGTCTGAGTGCCGAAGCGGTTGAGTTCAGGCCAAGTAGGGTCGCCGGAGCGCGGGTCCGCGTCCTTATCCGCCGATGCCAGCAGCTGCGAAGGTGTCGTTGAGCGTTTTCGTTGAGGACACCTCGGAGACGGTCCCCGTGGGCGGCTCTGCGATTACGTCTCCGAGTGCTCCGAAGAACTCGGTGAAGTGCGGCGTGTGGAAATGGGCGTAGAGACCGTCGAGGCTTGTCCATTCCTCTACGAAGATGAAGGTGTTGGGTGTCTCGACAGCCTCGTAGATGACGTAGCTCTCGCAGGCGTCCTCGGCGCGCGATGGCGCCGTGACCGCGTCGAGGATCTCCAGCCAGCGCTCGCGCGCCTCCAGCTTGATGACTCCATGTGCGTGCAGGATGACCATTGGGTGCGCTCCTCCGTTCAGCGGGTTGTCGTCTCCGCGACTCTACAGGCGGCGTTAGGGTCTCGCTCAAGCTGCGCTGCGCTCGCGACCACGCTCAACTACGAGGTCATGGAACTCGCCGCCGACACCGAACTACGACTCACAATCTTCACCGCTGAACCAGGCAGCCCCTCCAAGGAGGCCATCAACCTCCTCGACAGCTGGGCCGCCACACCCGAACATGAAGCAGGGCACGTTGGCGGCCGACGACGTCGCAGGCGCATCTACTAGGCAGGATTAGCTACACGAACCCGCGATTCGTCGGCGGGTTTTGGGCGATCCTGCCGCGCGAAAACCAGCCAAGCGTCGCCCTAGACCTGAGCGCGTACCCTGATCGCAAAACCGCCTTATTTCCAGGGCTTTTTGATGGCGAGAGGCGGACTCGAACCGCCGACACCTCGATTTTCAGTCGAGTGCTCTACCAGCTGAGCTATCTCGCCGCGACCCCCGATCCTAGCGCCCTACGCCCCCCACAGGACGGCTGGTTTCTTCCGCAGGAGCGAGAGGGCCATTAGGCAGCAGCTCGGAGCGCCCTGTCACTGGGGTCTACTCCGGCCGGTTGGCTCCCGGTCTCGAGCAACGACGGCCAGCTGGGCTGGAGACTCCCACCTGGCCGTCGCTCGTGCTCTCTATCCGCAACCGCTTTTACGCCGGCCGCGTTAGGTGATGTGGTGTTCTTATGAGGCCGAAAGCAGGCCGGTGCTGGTTTTGATGGCCTGGCTACCGGTGATCTGACCGGTTGACCCCAAGCCAAGGAAGCAGCCATGGAATTCTTCTTTGTACGCTGCCGTCACACCGCTGGCTGTATTTGTCAGGATTGCCGGGGGTACCCAGAGGCATTCGTCTTCAACGGTTTCGCCCAGGGCCTTGCATTTGAACTTGAATCCGGCCACGCTCCCGTGGTTGATCAAGCCTTGGACCGAGCCTTCGATTGCGTACAGTTCCGTTTTCCACGGTAGGCTCAGCGCTTCGATCGATGCGTTGCTCGTGCATTCCGCTTTGGGCGTGCAATTCGACATCGTCCAGCTTGTCATTTCGCCTGCGGTTCCAACGCCCGCGTAGCCGGTGCCGGTGTCTTCGCATTGCACTTCAAGCGTGCCCAAGCCGGTGACGTGATCGTGTACCTTGACCGTCCCTTTCCACGTCACGGGAGTCGCGGTCGCTATCGGTACGCCGTTGACGCGCCATAGCGGTGGTTCTTCCAGTTCGGCGCTGAGTTTGCCGCCGCTTTTCGCTTCGATGGTGTTGCTGCCTTCCACCAGGCCGCTGTTTTCGCCATTCACGCAGCTGAGTTTTTCACCCGCGATGAACGTGGCAGTGACGCCGCTCGAGCCGTTGGCCGTACTCGCTTTGAGCGTCGCGGTACACGTGTCTTCCACCTGGATCCCGAAGGCCCTGCATTTCCACTTGAAGCCGGGTGTGCCTTTGCCGCTGCTGAGCAGCTTCTCGTCGACGGCTTTGCCGGCAGCGAGCAGTTCCGTGTTCCAGGAAAGGTTCACGGCTTCCATCGTCACCGTTCCGGCGGCGCATCCTGCGGTTGGGACACAGCCGGAAAGCGTCCATTTCGTCGCGGTGCCCAGGGCGCCCGGGCCTGCTGTCCCTTCGGTCGTAGCTTCGCATTTCACCCCGACATTGCCCAAGATCGAGAATTTCTCGGTCAACGTCAGCGTTCCCGTGCCCTTCGTCGCAACCGCTTCGCTGAGCGGCAGTCCGTTCAGTCGCCAATTCACACGCGCGCCGGCAAGCGCGGGTGCGACACCGAGCACCGCAAGCGCCGCCAACGCCGCGAGCAGTCCCCGGCGCACGACTCCCGCGTACGCACTGCCGGAAAGCCCCCCAGGGCTAGAACTTCCATTCATTGCTGCCTCCTTGTCTAGACGTCATTTCACATGCGGCACCCGATCGACGGCGAGCGGGCCGGCCGCGTTCACTACCAACGGTCAACGTATTGCGACACGCGGGTGAACGTCAAGGCTCTACGCCACGTTCACCGGGCGTTCCAATTCCATAAGGCCCATCCGTCCACTCTCATCTATGAACAGTGAAGATCCACTAAATCGTGAGACCGAGGGCAGGCCGCCAATCTTCCAACATACGCGCCACACCTTCCCCCCGCGGGGTGACGAACCAGGCGTTCGGGGCGCCCGGACGACCTTCGCGCTTGACCAGCAGCCCGCTGTCTGCGAGCCGGGCGAGGACGGTGGAGATATGAGTGTCGTGTGCGACACCCGCGGTCCGCGCGATCTCCCGGTTGCTCATCCCGGGGTGCTCCACCAGGCACTGCAAGCACTGCCGTGCGCGGTGCGCTCGCGGGTCAAGCAGCGCGCGGGGTACGTTCCTCCGTGCACCGTCCTCGGGCCTGGGGGCCGGGGATCCGCAGGCGCGGCGGGCGATGATGCTCTGAGCGTGCGCGTCGCCACGCTGGACCTCCACGGCGGCTGTGCCGCGGTCGAGATACACCGCGGCGATAAGCCCCATCAGCGGGCCGAGCAGCTCTAGCAATGGCTCCCGGTCCCTGGCCAGCAGGCGCGTGTGGATCACGCCCATAACCAGCTCCATCATGCCGGTCGCGGCGAGCGGATTGACATCCACGGCCGCGAGCGCCGGCCAGCGCGCGATGATCGTCGTGGTCAACGAACCCAGGCGCCGTCCGCGATGCTCCAATGCCCAATCGCCCGCGGCGAGCGCCTCGATGAACCACACCCGCGCTAGTAGCGGCTCCTCGTCGAGCGCCACCAGCAGCGCGGCTAGTGCGGCACGGATCGCCTCCCGCCAGCACTCCTTCCCAGCGCATGCCTGCTCGACGAGCGCACCAGCGCGCCGCGCTCCCTCGTCGACGATTGCCAGGAAGCACCCCTGCAGCCCAGCGAACTCCTCATAGAACGTACGCCTCGAAACCCGTGCCCGCGTGCACACCGCACCGACCGTCGTACGCGCGTAACCCCGCTCACCGACCGTCAGCACCATCGCTTCGAGCGTCCGTTCCCGCTGCGCGCTCATGGCCCTTTGCCCTCCCCATGCGCTTGCCGCCCTTACTCCCGCCTTTGCGTTTGGCCTTCTGCTTGCTCTGCTTGGCCTTCTTGGCCTTCTTGGCCTTCACCCCCGGCGCCGCCTGTGGGAAGGAGATGCCCGGCACCGCCACCAGCGCAATCGGCGTGGGCGCTAGCAGCACCGAGGAGACACCCGCCGTCGTGAACAGCGCTGGGGAGCCCAGCAGCGCGTTTTCGCTGTCGTGGATGTACCCGCTGTGAACCACGATGCGAAACGCATAGGTCACACCCGGCTGCAGCCCGCTCAGCGCATAGGACTCTTCGACGGGGACGCTACCCGATCCGGCGGGGCCCGAGAAGACGACCCCGTACTGCGTCGCGGCGCCTTCGTAGACTCCCATTTCAAAGCTGTAGGAAGCTGGAAGGCCATCGGGGTCAACGCTCCCGGAGATCACCGCCGAGGTGCTAGCCACCCCACTCACGCCGCCGGTGGCGGCCTGTGGCACTGGCGCCGGCGCGGTCGTGAACGTCCCTCCCGGCAGCGGCTGCCCACCGGTTGCATTGACGGCCGCTTCACCGGCCTGGTTGACCGCGACCAGCCGAAAGCGGTACATGCTCGCGGGCTGCAGCCCGCTGGCCGACTGGGTCACGCCCACCTCGCCATAGGCCGCGGATTCCTGCGCCGCCGTCTGCGCCAACCCAGGAGCCTGCCCGATTTCCGGGCAGACTTCGCCGCCTGCGCATTCCTTGGCGTACTGGAACTCGTAGCTGGTGTTCGTGTTCTCCGGATTCACCGTACCGGAGAACACCGCCGAGGAGGAGCTCACGAACGACGCGCTTGGTGCGCCCACGACCCGCGGCGGCACACTTGGTGTCCTCACCGTGAGCCGTTCGCTCGAGAGTCGTTCGGGCGCCTGCACATGCTGGTCATAGCCCGCCAGCCGGTAGAAGATCGCCTCGTTCGGCAACACACCTTCGATCTGCGCTTCGAGCGGTACCGGTGCGCCGCCCGTCGCAACGGGCTGCATGCTCGTCGTCTCGCCCAGCACTTCGCTGCTGCCCCATTCGAACAGCACTTCGGTCGCTTCGACGCCCTCCGGGTTCACTTCGCCCGCCAGCGCACAGGCGAACGCGACCGACGTGCCGCTCCCCTGCCCCGCCGTGCATGCGCCCGGCCTCGCGAGCAATTCCGCTACGAACTCGGGGGTGTACGCCAGCACTTCCTGGCTATGTTGAGCAACGGCATACAGCACACCTTCGCCAGCAAACGCCATATGCGCCTCGCCTTCACCGCTTTGGACCGTGAATTCAGTGATCCGATGGCCGGTAGCCGCGTCGTACAAGCTACCGAATTCGTTACCAATCAAAGCTTCGTCAGCACTCACGGCGATATTACCCGAGGAGTCCACTGCCAGTCCAAAAACCGTGATCTGCTCACCCGGTTGCCTCGGACCCACCGCGAAGTTCATCGCTTCTTTACCCGAAGAGTCGAACTCACGTACGGTATCGCTTTGTGCGAGATACCCGTATACGAGATCGACGTCGCCGGTTTCCTGCTCGACAGCGAGCGCACTCACAGAGGCGCCTTCTGCGGCCGAGATCGATGTGAGCGAGATTTCACCAACCCACGTGCCGTCCGGTTTGAACTCCTGCACACGATGTTCTCCACCGACATACAGCAGGTCTTCTTTGCCGCCAACAGCCAATAGATCCCCGGCAGCAACCGGGAAGTTGAACGTACCATTTTCAACCGCTACGGTAGCCCCCGTCCGTCCCACGCTCGCCAGGTCTGCGCCACATTCCACGCCGGCTTCTTCGACTTCCTTCTCACTGCAGAGATTGGCTTTTGTCGTCCTGTTCACTTCCTTGCCGAGCTCCAGCACAAACTGACCTTCAGCGGTGAGCTCCTGCACACGCTCACCGCTTTCGCCTTCAAAGTTGACGAATTCCTGGACGTATACGTTGCCACTCGCTGGATCCACCGCGATACTCGAGGGCACGCTGAACTGTCCGGCGGCCGGCCCGTTTACGCCAGCCTGACAGGTATCTTTCGACGCGGCCGTACAGATGTTCCGTTCGGCCTGGTCCGCGGCTGGTTCTTTGTCCTTGGTCGCGTTGACTTCCCAGCCGAACATCGCGACGAAGACGCCGCTGGCGGTGAGCTCCTGCACGCGGTGGTTGCCCGAGTCGGTGACATACACGTCGCCATGCTCAGGACTCGCGGGGTCGTTGTCGACCGCGACCCCCGAGAGATCTTGAAAGCCGCCGCCGATGTGGCCAGTAAGCACGAGCTTGACCGGGGGCGCCGCAGCCAGCGCGGGACCCGCGAGCGCCGTACAGGCTGTGGCGGCCGCAGCAACGATCGCCGCGAGCGTCGCGCGCACGGGGATGTTCTTGATGTGGTTGGCGCTCATCGCCCATGCCTCCTGTCGTGCCTGCTCTGTCGCGCATGCCCGTGCGCAGCCTTCGTACGTGGGCACCCGGTGACCTGGATACTGGTGCTCTGGTGGATGACGGCCCCGTTCTGTGCGAGCATTTCGGTCGGCATCCGCAGCTTGTCCTGCTGTTTGCAGAGACTGCCGTTGGCTGCGAGCGCCGAGTGCGGGCCCTCGGGCAGGTAGAGCTCGAAGGTGTGCACGGGCACGTCGGGGACCGTCTTGAACGTGCTGCTCGTGATCCCCTTACGACTGATGAAAGTGGACCCGGTTAGGTCGACGCGGACTCCGTCGCCCTGCAGGACGACGACCAGACTGGGGAACGCTTCCCCGCCGTGTGAGACGAAGTACACCGGGCCCTGCAGGCCGACCGGCAGGACGGGGGTCGAGGCCCTCACGATCCCGACGACCGACGCCGCCGGGCAGTCGGACGGGTTCGCCTGGAACGTCGCGGCCGGACATGCCTTCTGCAGCGTCGTGAGCCGCGAGGGTAGCTGCTTTGGCAGTTCGACCTTGACACGGGCGATGTTGGCCTCCTGCCCAGGCTGGCTGGAGGGGTAGGAGAGCTTCGCGTCAAGGCTCGCCCCACCGGCGCGGCTAGTACGTCCGCTCGTAGAGACCGCGAACTTCGGTTCGAACGCCAGGCTCCTGCAGCCACCGGCTGCGAACGCGCTCGCGACATGCGCCACGGCCTGCCCGGTGCCGGAGACGTTAGCGCTCACCTGTTGCGCCTTGCAGTTGGTCGGGTTGAACATGAACCCCGGCCGGTCGATATCGACCGTCACGCGCTGCAGGCGCAGCGGAACGCCGAACACGATCTGCGGCAGCGCGTCGCTCGTGACGGTCAACACACTGCTTTCTGGGTCCACGTCGATCCGCGCACGGACGACCACCAATCCCAAGTTGAACGGCCCAGCGACGGCGTTCGTGACGATGCTCAACCCGAACGGCGCGCCCTTGTAGCCCGTCGTGAGGTAGACGTTGCCGCCGATTTCAAACGGGTGCGAGCCCGCTCCGGACGCCACACGTGTCGTCCCGATCTCCGATGCGACCGGGCAGGTGCCCTGGCTGGCGGCCGGTTCACCACACAGTGGCACGCTGGAGAGCATCCCTAGTAGGCCGGGCGGTGTCTGTACTTGGATTCCCGCGAGGTCCTGTTCGCGATCTTGGCGGGAGAAGTTCAGCGTAAACGCGCTGAACGACCCAGCCTGCGGGCTGACCGTCCCCGCCGTGAACCCAGGGTCAAGCGGCAGGTTGGGGCATGGGGTTCCGAGACCGTCTCCGGCGAGGTCGACCTCGAAGAACGACGACGGCGTCGCGTCAGCGGTCCCGGCCACCGACAGACCTTCCGGCGTGATGCCGGGGGCGCTCCACGGCGTAAGGTCGGCTGTCGTCACCGCTGCTCCGCAGGCCGCGGGGTTATCCACCGGTGCGCGCGGTCCTCCGTCGAGGTCGATCTTCAGTTCGCTGAAGGGCGTCTGGGGATTCTCGAGGAACTTCGTCGTCAGCTGCCCCGTCGCGGGGTTCGCCTCGGTATACCCGTGCGCCTTGATGTTGATTCCGGCACTCGCCAGCGCTCCGGTGCCACCCAGTTCCAAGTACAGCTGATAGAGATGCCCGTCGAGCGCGTCCTGGTTGGTGCATGCGTTCTGCCTTGGCCCGCCGCACAACGGCCGCGCCAGATACACGTGGCCCTTCACCGGTTCCCCCAGCAGCGGCGTGATCGCTTCCGCACTCCCCACGATCGACGCATCCGGACAGTGCCCCGCTGCCAGCTGCAGTTCCCCACCCAAACCGACTTCTTCAGATTCCGGACCTTCGAAGTTGATCCCATCGGGACCGCTTTCGTCGCAGGCCTGGATGCCATCGACGATCCCCGGGCTGATCGACATGCCCTCCGGCAACGTCACCACCGCATCGCGCAGATCCGGCGTCGCCACCGTCCCCGGCCGCTCAGACTGCGGAACCTTCACATTCACACCCAGGCCCACCGGCTCGTCCGCCGACAGCGTGTCCGGCAGCACTTCGACTTCCGGCGCAAACGACAGCGCGTCGCACCCCGTCACCGCCGGTAGCGTGGCGGTCTTTTCGGCATAGTCCGAGTAGCGCCCTTCGCGCACGCTCCCCGGTTCTTGCCAGGAGTCGACCCGCAGCGTCGCCGTCTCTGGACCGGCCGCGCAATCGGTAGGCATCGATATGAACGGCACCGGTGGCAATCCAGACGTCTCACCCCCCCCTGTACACGTCACTGACCCCTTGCCCTTGCCGAGGCCGCACGTCCGTCCACGCATGGGATCGTGACTTGGGTCCGCGGGCACGCCCCAGAACGTCAATTCGAAGCCGGTAAGCCCAATGATTGGAATCTCGTTGCTGTTGACCGTAAACCCGTATTCCTCCCGTTTGGTAACCGGGTTTTCAGTGCGCACCAGATGGGCCGTCAGCAACGGAGTGTCACCGCCTTTCGCGGTCGTCTCGAGCACGAACTCCGCCGATTGGCCCGCTTCCGGCGTCACGTTCACAATCGGGCCGACCAGACCGCCCGTCTTTTCTCCGATGGCGAGCGTGAACACCCCTACCTGCGTGTCGCTCGGGCAGAATTCCGCAGTGCTCGTGACTTTTGCAAGCGAGCAACGTGGCACGGCCTGTGGATCGCCCAGCAAGCCCGGGGGCAAGCCTGCCACGATGTCCTTGGGGTCCCGCGTCGGCGCCAATTGTCCCGGGGTGGTCGTTCCTTCGGTAGTCAATCTTCCCGTCGTGGTCAGCGCCCAAGGGTGACCTCCCGCCTGCGTAAACGTGTAGGGCTTGTTGATGAATTCATATTGTTCCTCGCCCACCGGTCCACCGAGGTATATTTCTTCGGTGCGTTCGGTTGTCTGTATCGTGAACTGTTCTATCCCGAGCGGCTGGCCTCCAGTAGCGTGGGCAGCGGGCGCCACAAGCAGCAGTAGACCCGCTAGCAGAGTGGCCGTGAGCCCCGCGACGAGCGCAGGGACTGGGTGGAGGGTCAGATCAATGCGCACGATTACCTGCTTCCTTACCGTCGTTTGACTGCTTGGCTTGCCGCTTGGGTTTTGGCTTGGCGCATTTACCGCCCCTGAGCTTCTTACCCTTGGAGCACTTGCTCGCCTTTGCTCTCGGCTTGACTTTTACGGCCCCCGACACAGACAGGTTTTCTCCGGGCGCCTGCGAGATGCTGCCTGGTATCAGCAGTGCCGCGGGATTCGTCAACGGACCCTGGCATGCATCGTCCGCACACGCTTTCGCCGGCGCGGGCGTTGCGGGGAACCCGCCGTTCAGGCGTGCGTCGTAGAGGTCCAGCGCTTCATCGGTGTCCTGTGCGACCAGGCTCTGGGTCGTCGTGAAGAACACATCGTTACCACTCGCGGCGATGACGGCAGAGAAGACTGGCCCTTCGGCGCTGCCGCCCGAGATCAACGACACGTTGCCTTCCCCGCCGCCCGACTGCTCGTGCCATTCGTACACGTTCGCCAGACCGTTCGTCGCTGCGGGCGACAACGGCTCACTCGACGTGAACACCACCCGCGAGCCGTCTTCGCTGATCGCGCGACTGTCCATTTCATGCTGGTATCGCACCTTGCCCCCGCCCCGGTGACCCTGTGCGATCGACGCATTGAACAGGTCGTTGTTGCCGTTGGCGTCAGCGCCCGCTTCGCCGCCCGAGACACGCTCGAGCGCGCCCGTCCCGGCGTCATACCAGTACACGTCCTGGGCCCGGTCCGTGTCGCTCGCGGTCAGCTGCGCGTAGGTCGAGAACACCAGGAACCGGCCATCGGCGCCGGCGGTCTGCGCTTCGGGTTCTCTGCTCAACCACAGCGGCGTGTCGCTCGCCGACCCGGTCGGACAGCGCACATCGGCCGCCGTTCCCGAGATGCCCTGCCCCGAGCACAACTGCCCGACAAACGCCACATCGCCCGTAGTGCCGCCCCCTGAAGCAGCGGTGTACGCGTACAGGTTGTCGGCGCCTCTCACCGCCACGGCGCCCTGCGCGTTCGGCGCTTCGCTCAGCACGCCTCGCGCGACGAAATAGGCACGCGACCCATCCGGCGCAACCGCTACCACACCCTGCACTTCGGCTGCTTCGCCGACCCTTGGAGCGTGAGAGACCTGCTGCAACGACTTCACCACCCGCTTCGCCACACCGCATTCTGGTTCGGCTTCGGGACAGCTGATCTCCGCCATGTAAAGATCGTCATCTTGGTCTTTGTCGCCTTCGACCAGCGGCGCCTTCGTCGTGAAGAACACTCGCGACCCGTCTTCGGAGGCGCCGACGAAATCGGCGCTTGCACGCGCCGCGGCGGCGGCCCCGCCCCCACACGGCACTTCGGTGCATGCCGACCCGAGCGGCCTTGATACTTCGAGCGTTCTGGATGCGTCCAACCGCACAAACACCTGATAATGCGCGGGTTCACTATTTACGCACGATGTGAAGAAGACCTCTTGCCCATCGTCAGCGATCGCATTGTACGATCCGTCATCCGTGCCGTCATAGCCTTCTTCATGGCCGAGGCTCACGGGACACGAAACACCGGTACCGGCCCCGATCGGCTTTCCCCGATTGTTCACCCCGACCAGATGCAGCGATACCGGTTCACCATCGCAACCGCGAGCGAGTTCATAGAGGGACAGCGTGTTCACCGCCTCGGGCAGAACAGTATTCAATATGTTTGATTCCCTGCCGCCAAACAATAGATGACAGAAGTCGGCACTTCCACCCAGATATTCGAATATAAGCGGGCCTCCCCCAAGATTCCTCAAGGCCATTCCGGCCACTTCCCAAGTAGAGCTGATATCGGGCAGGTCCGTCGAGTGCAGCAGGAACTCCTCTTCAGTGCCAGCTTGGGTCGCGGCAATCCGATTCGGCCCAGGCTTGCCCCAAGCCAAGACCGATTCCAGCGACGGCGAGACGTCCATTTCGCCCACGAAGCTGAGCAGCCCGGCCGCTGGAACCAGCGGCGTCGTCGACCAGCCCGATGGGCCGCGGCGAGCGAGATAATCGATCGGGCCACTCGGCGCCCCCGCAAACGCGCCCGGGGAAAAGAACGCCACAGCTTCGCCATCCGCCGCGACCCCCTTGATCAGATTCGCGCCATAGCCCCCCTTGTAGACCGGGCTGACCATCTCATACACGCGACCCGCGGGTAGTGCGAGCGCCGCCGTGGGTAGCGCCCCAGCGGCCAGGGCGGACAGTCCGAGCGCCACAAGCACGCCACCCCCGGCACGCCCGAGCAGAGCACGGAGCATGCCAACGAGGCTCGCCTCGCCGGCTCGTCCCTTCGAAGAGTGCTCTGGGTTGATCATGCTCGTGCCTTTCTCGTAGATGTCGTGCCTGTACGAACTCATTCGATCTCCCATTACCGGGGTCCCGGCGCGCCTTACAGCTCCCGGGGCTCCCAGCCGCCGCCGCTCAGCAGCCACGTGACTGGGACACCTATCGAGTCACGCCTATTCCGCAGCCACCGCCCAGCTGCCTTCGGCGTCGAGGGGCCCTTCTTCGATCCCCAGCGCGATCACCATGAACCCAAACGGACTTGCACTGCTGCTGATGTCATCGCTTACATCTTGGATCGAAATACCCCACTTCGAATGGAGGATCGCGTTGTTGTCCGCTTCATTGGTCGAGACCCCTTCCTCATCGCTCTGATAGACACACAGGTTGCCGGGCGTCGCTGTCGGTTCCGCCACCGACCCCAGACACGCGGTGGGCGTTGCCGTCCCTGACACCGTCAGTTCTTCTTTATTTCCATTGATGTAATGGGCAGTCGGCGCCTGACTGAGCGGAAGCGCGAAGCTGACGGCAGTCTTATGCAGCGTCCCGTTTTTGATGAACGTCGAGAGCGCCCACACACCCGTCAAACTCTGCCCGGAAGGCAGGTCTCCGTCTGCAGTCCACGGCGAGCCTTCTTTGCCGTTTGTCCCGTTTTTCCCGGCGGGGCCTTCTTTACCCGTCGGCCCTTCGGGACCCTGCGCGCCGCCCGGTCCCTGCGGCCCGCCGGGCCCGACAGGACCCTGGGCACCCGCGGCGCCCGGTGCGCCGTTCTGACCGACTTTACCTTGCAGCTGTTTGAGTACCTTCGGGCTGATTTGCTTGGTCGAGGTGATCGCGAACCTGCCGGCGGCATACGCGCCACCGCTCATCGCAAACACGAGGGCAACGGTCACCGCGACATTTGCGTACGTCATGCGTCTGCGTATTACTGAGAGCATCGGTTATCTCTTCTCCTTGGAGTCGAGCGTGCTGGCGCTCAGCGCTACGCACGCGGGTTGGGCTGAAGTACTGAGGCTGTGAGCGCGCCGGCGGCGGACGCTTCCCACGCCCACGGGCAAGACAGCGAACCGTCCTCCCCGCACCGATCGGTGCTGTTGCATTACGCGGCCTGCCTTCGCTGCTGGCTGCTCGCGCTTAGCCGCCGCGTGACCTGCTCGCCGAGTGCTGTCAGCGTCCAAGCATTCGGCTCACCCCGGAGCTGCCCATCACCTCTATTCTCGGCCAGCTCCAGGCGCTCCAACCGCGCGAGCAGCTTCGATATCTGGCCCTGGTCAGAGATGCCCGCGCGATCTGCGACCATGCGGTTGCTAATCCCTGGGTGCGCGGCGATGCACTCCAGGACCTTCGCGGTGCGATAGGTCAGGCGCATCGGGATCTCCTGCAAAGGGTCGCTGTCGGCCGCCGCCATCAGTGGCGGCCTGCCCGCTGGAGCGGCTCCCGGTACAGGTGTCGGGCGGCTCTGCTCGCGACGCGCAGCCGCCGGTCCCAAGTAGGGCAGCACGATCATGCTCATCAACTCGCCGAGCAGACCCGTCAGCGGCTCGTGCACGCCCTGTGCCAAGCGTGCGTCGAGTATCCCGCAGGCCGCGCCAAGCAGGCCCTCCGCGGTCAGTGGGCTGCAATCGCCGGCCCGCGGTCCCTTGCCACGGCCCTCGTCGAGCGCCTCGGCCAAACGGTCGAGGATCCGCCGACGGTACGCGAGGATGCTCGCGCCCCCCTGCGCCGCCTGCACCACGCAGACTCGCGCGAGTGTCGGCTCGCGGTCGATGAACGCCAGGATCACCGCCAGGCCGCCACGGATCCGCTCCTGCCACGGAAGGCGCTGCAGGTCGGCCTCGGCGAGCTCCTGCTCGATCGACCCGACGACGTCCTCGACCAGCGCCGTCAGACATGCTTCGCGGTTCTCGAACAGCTCGTAGAACGTGCGGCGCGAGACCCGCGAGCGCCCAGTGATCTGCGCGACCGTCGTATGCGCGTAGCCGTGCTCGTCGATCGCGCGGACCGCACCGGCCAACAGCCGCGAGCGCTGTATCTCCGCGACGTGCGCCGCCGGCAGGTTGCCCGCGGGGGGTGCGGAGCTCCGCCGCGAGGTTGCGGGACGACGCTGCCCGCGGCCAGGACTGGGGTGAAGCGAGGTGCGTGGCGCGCGCGGCACTAGCCGGCCCTCCAGCAACAAGGGGCCCGGCGCACGGAGCATCCCGCCCACCTGGAGCGGGAGTCGAAGTGGCGCCCTGGCGCCGACCGCCGCCGGCTAGCGGCTAGTGCCCAAGCCGAAGAGAGAGAGAGAGAGAGAGAGATGCATCAGGTTGCTGACGCATCTAGCTAGCGGCCCGCTACCGGCGCCGCAGATTCCCGACACGTATCTCTCTTCAGAAACCACGTTGAACAGACCCCTCATTCGAAACGACCCAGTTCCTCTCCCACCTACATATACGCTGCGAGCGCTTGAGGTCAACCACAGCGCAGAACGACCCTGAACCAGACTCTATGTCTCCCGATCCCCTCGAGGCGAGGCGTCGGCATATCGAACACCGTACCCGAAGACCCCGTAAATGTCAACACCCATGCATGGCGGTCGGGTTGGCTGGGAGGCCTGCGAGGCGAGAGCCCCATATCACTGCCATGAGTCAAAAACTATCTATTTACAGGGAATTTACCTAGCAGCCGGCAAATTGGGGGACCGCCGCGTAACAACTCTCGACAACAAATTCAGCAAGGCGGGCCGCAGTTTGAGTACGCCAATGGTGCTTGATATCAGGTCGATCTAAGCGAGCTGTCTTGGCAGTTGCAGATCCCTGCTCGCCTCATAAAAGCGAGGAGGGCATGGTGGCGATTTGGTAGCTATGCGAGAGCTAAAGTCAAGTGCTATCGGGCACTCGGCGGTGCTCGGCAATTGCACGCTCGAGCGCGCTGGTCTCGCGATCGCAGCCGCGAGCGCGAGTGCGAGTGCGATCGCGTTCGTAGACGTCGCGTGCCCAGGGGTGCCAGCGTCGGGTGCTGCCGGCGAGGACGCGCATATGCGCGGGCCTGCCACCGCACCACCCACCCTGAGCCTCCTACGCCCCCTCGGCGCCCCGAAACTCCTCGACCAGCGCGGCGTACGTCCGTCGCAACCCCTCCGCAATCGGAACCTCCGCCCGCCAACCAAGCTCGCGCTCAGCCCGGGAGGCATCGAGGCAGCTGTGCTGCAGCTCCCCCGGCCGTAGATCGGCGAGCTGCGGCTCGATCTCCACGCCGGCGGCGGCCTGCAGCCCATCCCAGACGGCGCGCACGTCGGTCTCGACGCCGGTGGCGACGTTGTAGGTGCCGCGGTGCCCGGAGGCGGCGAGCAGGGCGCGAACGACGTCCTCGACGTAGACGTAGTCGCGCGTCGGCGCGCCGTGGCCGTAGAGCTTGGGTGCCTGGCCGACGTACAGGTGGTGGCTGAAGATCGCGACGACGCCGGCCTCGCCGTGGGGGCTCTGGCGCGGCCCGTAGACGTTTCCGAGACGGCAGACGGCGTGGGGGATCTCGCCGGAGAGCGACCAGGTGTTGACGTAGGCCTCGGCGGCCCACTTGGAGGCGCCGTAGGGCGAGAGCGGCGCGGGGATGCGCTCCTCGGAGGTCGGCATCGGGGCCTCGTCGCCGTAGAGCGCGCCACCGGTCGAGGTGAACACGACGCTCGCGCGCGCGCGAGCGGCGGCATCGAGAACGTTGAGGGTGCCCTGCACGTTGACGGCGCAGTCGCGCAGGGGATCCTCGACGGACGCGACGACGCTGGCCTGCGCGGCGAGGTGGAAGATCGCATCCGGGCGGGCGCGCTCGATCGCGGCGAGCAGGGCGTCGCGGTCGACGATGTCGAGCTCCTGCAGCTCGGCGCCGGGGGGGACATTGCCGGCGGAACCGGAGGAGAGGTCGTCGATGACCGTGACCTCGCGGCCGCCGGCGATGAGGGCCTCGACGAGATGCGAGCCGATGAACCCGGCTCCACCGGTGACTAGCGCACGCGCGGACATGAAGCGAGGAATCTAGCCGAGAACGTGCGCGGGCGCGCCCAGGAGCTCTTCGACGACGGGCACGGCGAGATCGATGCGCTCGAGCACGCGCACCCCCGGGTGGGACTGGTGCAGAGCGCCCGGAGCGGCGCCTCCGGCGGCGCCGCCCAGCACGATCGGGATGTCGGGGTGGCTCTCGCGTAGCTCCTCGACGAGCTGGTCGAGTGCCGGTGTGGCGGAGGCCACGGTGGCGCCGATCACGACGAGGTCGGGGGTGTGGGTGTCGATCGCGGCGGCGAGCCGCGCGGGGGAGAGTTCGGCGTCGAGCGTCGTCTGGTAGCCGGCGGCGGCGAGCTGGTCGTGGACCATCTGCAGCCCGAGGGTGTGCTGAGGGGCCTCCGAGCCGTCGCCTTCGATCCCGGCGAGCAGGATCCGCTCGCGCCCGGGGTCGGTGCCGCCGAGCATGAAGCGGTAGAGGGTCGCGAGGATCCGCCGCGTGATCCCGGTCGCGAGGTGCTCGGTCTCGAGGTCGATATCGCCGGCGCGCCAGAGCTCATCGATGTGGCGCAGCGCGGGGGCGATGACCTCGCTGTGCAGGGTCGCGGGGGGGATCTTGTCCTCGATCGCCTGCGCGACGACTCCCTCGGCGGTCTCGGCGTCGCCGCGCTCGAGCGCTTTGGAGTAGGTCTCCAGGGCATCCTCGAGAATCGCTTCGGGATTGGCCTTGATGACTCCGCGGGCGTCGGCGCCGGAGCTCGAGAGCACCTCCAGGAAGGTGTCGAGCAGTACCGGATCGAAATGCCGGCCGCGCTGCTCGCGCATCATCTCGACGGCGCGCTCGACGGTGAACGCGGGCCGGTAGACGCGGTCGCTGGTGAGCGCGTCGAAGACGTCGGCGACGGCGACGATGCGCCCTTCCATCGGGATGTCCTCGCCGGCGAGCCCGCGGGGGTAGCCGCTGCCGTCCCACTTCTCGTGGTGGCTGAGCGCGATCGTGGCGGCCATGTCGAGGATCGAGGAGGAGGAGCCGCGCAGCAGTCGGTAGCCCTCCTCGGTGTGGGTCTCGACGATCGAGCGCTCCTCGGGGGTCAGCGAACCGGGCTTCAGCAGAATGGCGTCGGGAATCGCGACCTTGCCGACGTCGTGCAGGGGCGCGGCATAGCCGAGTAGTTCGCAGAGCTCGGCCGAGAGGCCGACGTGCTCGGCGAGCAGCGTCGAGAAGCGCCCGATGCGCTCGATGTGGGCGCCGGTGTCCTCGTCGCGGAACTCGACGGCCATCGAGAGGCGCCGGACGGTCTCGGCCTGGGCGATCTCGAGCTCGGTGAGCGCGCGGCGCAGCTCGATCGAGCGGTCGTCGATCTGGCGCTGCAGCGTGCGGCGCAGCTCCTCGCCGGCACGCCAGCCGAGCACGCCGGCGAGCGCCGCGAGTGCGAGGACGCAGACGATGGCGAACGCATCGCTGCGCGCAAGTACGGCGCCGACGGCGGCGAGCACCAGGACGACGACGAGCGTCGTCCAGGCAAGCCGCGTGAGCAGGCGGCCGCGAGTCGGGTCTTCTGCGGTGGGTGGCTTCCCCACAGGTTCGAGCTTACTCCACCATTCGGGCTTTCCCAATTGATAACGACTCCTCAGCTGCATGATCGGCGGGACCCCGACTCGGCTTGAGTCGCCACGTGGCTGCTTGGCCAATCGCCGACGGGCAACTGCCCATCCGCGCTCCGGGGTATCGTGACCGCCTCGTGCGCCTTCGGCTTCTGACTCTTATCTGCGCGCTGCTCGCATTCGCGACGGCGGCGGGCTGCGGCAGCTCCGCCTCGAGCAGCGGCAATGGTGTCGCGTCGAAGTCGCCCGCGGAGATCGTGGCGGCGGCAAAGGACGCGGCGGATGCGGCGAGCTCCGTTCATGTCGCCGGCTCGGTCGTAAACGCGGGCACCTCGATCGCGCTGAACATGGAACTGCTGACGGGGAAGGGCGGGCGCGGGCGGCTCTCGCAGAACGGCCTGAGCTTCGAACTGATCGCGGTCGGTGGTTACGTCTACATCTCTGGCAACCCGGCCTTCTACAGCCACTTCGCGGGCCCGGCGGCGGCGCAGCTGCTGCAGGGCAAGTGGCTGAAGGCACCGGCGTCCAGCGGCAGCTTTGCTTCGCTGGGCTCGCTGACGGACGCGCGCAAGCTGCTGGACTCGACCCTCGGGGGCCACGGCAGGCTCGCCAGGGGCGCAACGCGCACGATCGCCGGTCAGCAGGTCGTGGGTATCAAGGACCTCACACACGGCGGGATCCTCTACGTGGCGGCAACGGGCACGCCTTACCCGATCGAGATCACCAAGGGCGGGGGGAGCGGCGGCAAGATCCTCTTCACCCACTGGAACGCGCCCGTCAAGGTGACGGCGCCCGCGAACTCGGTCGACTTGGGACAGCTGGAGTCGGGCCGCTAACCCGGCTCCCCGTCTAGCCTGCCCGCCCTACAGCGCGAGCGCGACGTACTTCGTCTCGAGGTACTCGCCGATCCCCTCGAAGCCGCCCTCGCGGCCGAAGCCGGAGGCCTTGATCCCGCCGAAGGGTGCGGCGGCGTTGGAGACGATGCCTTGGTTGAGGCCGATCATGCCGGTCTGCAGGCGCTCGGCGACGCGCAGCGCGCGAGCGAGGTCACGGGTGTAGAGGTAGGCGACGAGGCCGTACTCGGTGCGATTGGCGGCGTCGAGGGCCTCCTGCTCGGAGGCAAAGGTCGCGACCGGAGCCACGGGTCCGAAGATCTCCTCCTCGAGCAGGCGCGCGTCAGCGGGCACGGCATCCAGGACGGTGGGCGCATAGAAGTAGCCGCGGCCGCCAAGCGGCTCACCGCCGGTGAGCACGCGCGCACCGCGCGCGCGGGCGTCGTCGACGAGCTCGTGGACCTTGCTGCGCTGGTCCTCGTCGATCAGCGGACCGATGTCGGTGTCGGGCTCGGTGCCGCGTCCGACCTTCAGCTTGGCCATGCGCTCGGCCAGGCGCCGCGCGAACTCCGCGGCGATCGGCTCGGCGACGTGGAAGCGGTTGGCCGCGGTGCAGGCCTCGCCGACATTGCGCAGCTTGGCGGTCAGCGCGCCCTCCACGGCGGCGTCGAGGTCGGCGTCCTCGAAGACGAGGAAGGGAGCGTTGCCGCCGAGCTCCATCGAGACGCGCAGGACCTGTTCGGCGGACTGTTCGATCAGCGTGCGCCCGACCTCGGTGGAGCCGGTGAAGGAGAGCTTGCGCGTGCGGGGATCGCGCAGCAGCGGCTCGATGAGCGGCCCGGAGCGCCGCGCGGTGACCGTGTTGAGCACCCCCCCGGGCAGGCCGGCCTCCTCCAGGATGCCGGTCAGGGCGAGCATCGAGAGCGGCGTTTTCTGGGCCGGCTTGACGACGACCGTGCAGCCGGCGGCGAGGGCGGGAGCGAGCTTGCGGGTGCCCATCGCCATCGGGAAGTTCCACGGTGTGACGAACACGCAGGGTCCGACGGGCTGGCGCATCGTGAGGATGCGCCCCTTCCCGGTGGTGTTGGTCATGTAGCGGCCGTGGATGCGGACGGCCTCCTCGGCGAACCAGCGGAAGAACTCGGCGGCGTAGGCGATCTCGGCCTTGGACTCGGCGAGCGCCTTGCCCATCTCGAGCGTCATCAGCAGCGCTAGCTCCTCGCTGCGGGCGGTCAGCGCCTCGTAGGCGCGGCGCAGGATCTCCCCGCGCTCGCGCGGCGGGTGCGCGGCCCACTCGGCCTGGCGCGCGGCGGCGGCGCTGAGCGCATCGAGGGCGTCCTGGGGCTGAGCGTCGGCGACTTCGCACAGCGTCTCCCCCGTCGCGGGATCCTCGACCGCCAGGGAGCCACCCCCGCTGGCCGCCCGCCACTCACCGCCGATGTAGAGGCTTCTGGGAACCTTCTCTAGGACGGCCTGCTCGCTGCTCTGAAGAGTCATTGCGCGACTCGCTCCCTGGGGTCGTGTTTGGGTTTGGGTTGTGCGTTTCGCTGCTCATGCGGGCGGCGTGTCCGGTCGATCAATGCTTCATGGGACTCCTCGCTCACAGGCTGGCGCATGCCATGCGCGGCGGCGCGCCGCTAGGGAGGGGCTACCCGCAATGAGGCCAAGCTACCACCGCGCGGCCCGCGGGCGGAGCCGGGTTCGGACGCGCTTGCAACCACCCCTGCGACTGGCCGCAGCGCTGGCCGTGTGTGCGCTGAGCGGCATCGGCGCAACCGTGCCGGCTAGCGCCGCGACGCTCGTGATCAACGGCGCGGGCTATGGCCACGGCGTGGGTATGAGCCAGGAGGGCGCGCTCGGCTACGCGCAACACGGATACAGCTACGCGGCAATCCTGGCCCATTACTACACGGGCACCGCGCTCGGCACGGTGCCCTCGGATCAAACGGTGCGGATGCTGCTGGGCGGCAAAGTCCGCAAGCTTCCGCTGGAAGCCTATGTGCGCGGTGTGGTGGGCGCCGAGATGCCCGCGTCCTGGCCGCTGGCGGCGCTGGAGGCGCAGGCCGTGGCGAGCCGCACGTACGCGCTCACCGACCACGCGGGCGGAGCGCGCTTCGACGTGTACGCGGACACGCGCTCGCAGGTGTATCTCGGCAGGAAGGCGCAGACGGCGCAGACCGACGCGGCGGTGGCGGCGACCGCGGGGCAGGTGGTGACATACGCGGGCCAGCCGGCGATCACCTACTTCTTTGCGAGCTCGGGGGGCGCGACCGAAGACGTGCAGAACGGCTTTCCGGGCGCGACCCCGGAGCCGTGGCTGCGCGGCGTTCCGGACCCCTTCGATCAGGGACCGCAGCACTCCTGGAGCGTGAGCATGAGCTTCGCAACGGCTGGCGCACGGCTGCGGGGACTGGTGCGCGGCACGTTCCGCGGGATCGAGGTGCTGCGCCGCGGCTACTCCCCGCGGATCCTCGAGGCCTACGTACTGGGCTCAGCGGGACGCACCCAGGTAGACGGGGTGGAACTGGCGAGCCGTCTCGGTCTCGATGCCAGCTGGGCCTACTTCAGTGTGCGCACGGCACACGGCGTCACACCGGAGCCGGACCTGAGCGGCTACTCCACGCCGCCGCCGGTTGCGGAAACCGCCCCGCCGGCCCCGGCCCCCGCCGGCGCCGCCAAGGCCAGCTCGACCGGCACGCAGGAAGTAAGCGTCCAGGGTGGCGCGGGCGCCCCGGTGCCGGCCGCGGGCGGCACGCAGGCCAACTGAGATCGACGGGCTCGCACGGGGCGCCCCAGTGGCGTTATTCCATAGGCTGGGGAGCATCGACTCCCCGCTGCTGATCGCCGACGTGCCGTGGCTGCTCTACCGCGCGTTCTTCTCGCTGCCGGACTCGATCCTCGATGGCGAGGGGCGGCCGGTGAATGCGCTGCTCGGCACGGTCAACGCGCTGCTCGCGGCGATCGAAGCGCGACCGCCGCGCGCGGTGGTCGCCTGCCTGGGCGCGGAGCAGGCGGCGTATCGAGTGCAGCTCTACCCGCCTTACCACGCACATCGCGATCCGATGCCGGCCGCGCTGGCGCAGCAGTGGGAGCGCGCGCCGGAGCTGCTGGCAAGCCTCGGCTGGACGGTGAGTACGAGCGCGGACCTGGAGGCGGATGACGTGATGTTCTCCTTCGCGCAAGTCGAGACCGCGGCGGGCGGGCGGGCGCTGCTGCTGACTGGCGACCGCGACCTCTTCCAGGCCGTGGGGGCCCAGACCGCGATCCTCGAGCTGCGCAAGGACGGCCCGCCCGCGGAGATCGGTCCGGAGCAGGTGCGCGAGCGCTATGGGATCGACCCGCAGCTGGTCACGGACTTCATCGCGCTGCGCGGCGACCCCTCCGATGGCCTGCCGGGCGCGCCCGGGATCGGCGCGAAGACCGCTCGCGACCTGCTCCTGCGGCACGGCTCGCTGGAGGGCGCGCTGGCGAAGGTACAGAGCTCGGCCACCGCCGAGCGCCCGCGCATCTCCGCGGCACTGCGTGAGCACGCGCAGGAGTTGCTGGCCTTCAAGCAGATCGCCACCCTGGTGCAAATCGACGCCGTGGCGCGCCCCGCCGATCGCGCGACCGACTTCGCGGCCGGCGCGGCCAAGGCGCAGGAGCTGGGTATGAAGCGCCTCGCCCAGCGCCTGGAACAGGCCTCTACGGCGTGAACTTGACGGTGATCACGTCTCCGTCGCGCATCACGTAGTCACGTCCCTCCAGCCGCAGGGTGCCGCGCTCGCGCGCGCGGCCGTAGCCGCCGGCGTCGAGCAGCTCCCGCCAGCCGATGACTTCGGCGCGCACGAACCCCTTCTGGATATCGGAGTGGATCTCGCCGGCGGCGTGCCAGGCGCTGAGACCGGCGCGCAGGTGCCAGGACTGCGCCGGCTTGCCCTCGCCGGCGGTGAAGAAGGCGATTAGCTGCAGCAGCTCGAAGGCACCACGCACGATCCGCTCCAGGCCGGACTCGCTGACGCCGAGCTCGGCCCGCATCGCGGCGGCGTCCTCGTCGTCGAGCTCGGCGAGCTCGGACTCGATGCGCGCGGAGACCGCAACGGCACCGGCGCCCTGGGCCGCGGCGTGGGCGGCGATCGCCGCGGGGACCTCGTCCTGACCCTCGTCGACGTTGGCGACGAACAGGACGGGCTTGGCCGTCAGCGAACCGAGGTCGCGGGCGGCGTTGGGGACGTCGTCCGGCGGTGGCACGCTGCGCGCGGGGCGACCGGCCTGCAGCGCGGCGATCACAGCTCCTAGCCACGCCTCTTCGGCGACCGCGACACGATCGCCGCCGCGGGCGGTGCGCACGACGCGCTCCAGGCGCCGCTCGGCCTGCTCGAGGTCGGCGAGCGCGAGCTCGGTCTCGATCGTCTCGATGTCGCGCAGCGGGTCGACCTCGCCCTCGGGGTGCACGACCCCGGCATCGCTGTGCGCGCGCACGACGTGCACGATCGCGTCGGTCTCGCGGATGTTGGCGAGGAAGCGGTTGCCGAGCCCCTCGCCCTTGTGGGCGCCCGCGACGAGACCGGCGATGTCGTGGAAGTCGATCGTGTCGTACACGATGTCCGAGGCCCCGACGGTCTCGACGACTTCCGCGAGTCGGCGATCGACGACGGGCAGCACGGCCACGTTGGGCTCGATCGTGGTGAACGGGTAGTTGGCGGCCTCGGCCCCGGCCTGGGTGAGCGCGTTGAACAGCGAGGACTTACCGGCGTTGGGCAGCCCGACTATGCCGATGCGGGTGCTCATCGCAACTCCGGCGCCGCTCCGGGCCGCGACGCGAGGGCGGCAGGTCCGGGCCGCAGCGCGAAGGCAGCAAGCACCGTTCCCAGCGCGGCTCCAGCCAGGACGTCAGACGGATAGTGGACCCCGAGGTACAGGCGCGACAGCGCGAGACCCGCGGCCAGGGCGTATAGCGGCCCTCCGGGAAGCCCCAGCCGCGTATAGAGACGCGCCCCGGCGAATGACGTCGCGGCGTGTGCGCTGGGGAAGCTGAGCCGCGTAGGCGTGGTGGTCAACGGTGGGAGACCGGCGAGCTGCGGGCGCTCGCGCCGGACCGCCGACTTGAGCGCGGTATTGACAGCGTAGGTTGCCGCAACGGCCACGCTTGCGCGCAGCCACCGGGCGCGCCGCTCGGGAGGCTCCAGAGCAGCGCCGGCAAGACCCAGCGCGACCCACACCGCCCCGTGCTCGCCAAGCCGTGAGAAGTCGGCCACGACCCGCTGCGCCTGGGGGGTGTGCCCGCGGGTGCGCGCGATGCGCAGGATCCGCTCGTCGATGCTCATCTTCCGGCGGGTCCTCGCCCGGCGGCGGTCCTAGCCGAAACCGACGCGCCCGTCGTCTTCCTCCGAGCGCACGTAGACGACCTGCGCGAGGTCGAGGCGCACGGGCCCGTCCTCGGTCTGCAGCTCGTGCCAACCACTGGTGCCGAGCGACTTGTGAAGCGCTTCCAGCTGTTCGTCGCTGACGCGCAGCGCAAGCACCTGGCCACCCTGGAAGCCAACGCTGACGCGGCGTGCAGCGGCGGCCATCAGTGCGCCGCCTTTGCCGGTTCGACGATCTCGGTGAGGACACGCCCGGTGCCAGCGGGCTGCAAGAAGGCGACACGGCTGCCGCCGATGCCGTTGCGCGCCTGCGTGTCGATCAGTCCCACACCCGCCTGCTCGAGCGCGGCCAGCGTGGTGTCGATGTCGGACACCTGGTAGGCGACGTGGTGCAGGCCGGGACCGCGCTTGGCCAGGAACTTGCCCACGGGCGTATCGGGGCCCAGCGGCGCGAGCAGCTCGATGTGGTTCTCGCCGACGTCCAGCAGCACGGCCTCGACGCCCTGCTCCTGCACGACCTCGCGATGGGCGACGTCGAGCTGGAAGCCCCCGAGCCAGAGCTCGAGCGCCGGCTCGATCTCGGCGACGGCAATCCCGACGTGGTCGATACGGTCGAACACCGCAGGGAGTCTATATGTGCCCGGGACCGGAGCCTATTTTCCCGGGACCGGAGCTGCCTGCCGGCCCCTGGACCGGCGTCGCGGCGACGATCCGCAGGCCGACGCCCGGAGCGCGCTGCAGGCGTGGAGTCCCAGCCATCACGCGGTCGATCGCGTCGCGGTCGAGCACCTCGTGCTCGAGCAGCTCGCGTGCGAGTTCGTCGAGCTGCGGGCGATGCCCGATGATCAGCCGCACCGCGGCGCGCCTGGACTCCTCGATCAGCTCTTGGCGCTCCTCGTCGCGGATGCGCAGGGTGGTCTCCGAGAGACGCACGTCCCCTTCGGGGGAGCGTCCCACCTGTGCGTTGCCCATCGCGTAGTCGTGGACCATCGAGTGGGCGATGTCGGCCACCCGCTTGAGATCGTCCGAGGCGCCGGTGGTGATCTCGCCGAACACGATCTGCTCGGCGACGCGCCCGCCGAGCAGCACGGTCATGTATTCCAGAAGCTCCTCGCGCGTCTTCAGGTAGCGGTCCTCGGCGGGCAGGTTGAGCGTGTAGCCGAGCGCGCGCCCGCGCGGCACGATCGAGATGCGGTGCACGCGATCGACCGACGGCAGCAGCTCGCCGCAGAGCGCGTGGCCGGCCTCGTGAAAGGCGACGACGCGCTTCTCGTGCTCGTTGAGAACACGGTGCGACTGCGCGCCCGCGACGACGCGCTCCAGTGCGCCGTCGAAGTCGCTCATCGCGATGCTCGTGGCGTGGCGGCGCGCGGCGAAGATCGCGGCCTCGTTGCAGATGTTGGCGAGGTCGGCCCCGGTGAGACCGCTGGTCTGCTGGGCGATCAGGTTCAGGTCGACGCCCTGGACGGGCTTGTTGCGGGTGTGGACCGCGAGAATCCCCTCGCGGCCCTTGACGTCGGGCGGCGCGACGAACACCTGGCGATCGAAGCGCCCGGGGCGCAGCAGCGCGGGGTCGAGCTTCTCGAGCAGGTTGGAGGCTGCGATCACGACGAGGCGCCCACGCGAGGCGAAGCCGTCCATCTCGACGAGCAGCTGGTTGAGCGTTTGGTCCTTCTCGCCGGAGATATCCATCCCGCGGCGGCCGCCGACGGCGTCGAGCTCGTCGATGAAGATGATCGCGGGCTCGTTTTCGCGCGCGATCGCGAACAGCTTGCGGATGCGCGCCGCGCCGAGGCCGGCGAACATCTCGACGAACGCGGCGGCGGACTGCGCAAAGAACTGCGCGCCGGACTCGTGCGCGACGGCCTTGGCCAGCAGCGTCTTACCGGTGCCGGGCGGGCCGTGCAAGAGGATGCCCTTGGGGACCTGCGCGCCGAGCTTGCGGAACTGCTCGGGGTCGCGCAGGAACTCGACGATCTCCTGTAGCTCGGCCTTGGCCTCATCGACCCCGGCGATGTCCTGCCAGGCGACCGACTGATCGGAGGAGGGCTTGATCTGCTGCGGTTTGACCCGCGGCATCAGTTTCAGCGTGCGCCACAGCAGGAAGATGATCGCGACGAAGAACACGATCCCCACGACGGGCTCCCACTGCAGGGCCCAGTTCTGGACTTCCGCGACGATCGAGGAAGCCGATGCCTCGATCATGGCCGCGTCAACGTCCATGTCGCCATCCTTGGCTCCATATTCACATTATGGCGTGTTGAGGACTCGAGTCGGCTCACCCGAGGACAGAACGCGCGAGGTCCGCGAAGAATTCCGTGGCAAACGCCAAATCGCGGACGTCGATGCGCTCGTCGGGCGCGTGCATCAGCGGTGATGTCTCCAACAGCGACTGGTGGCGCTGGGGGAAGAAGCCGTAGGCGATGCAAGCGGGGAAGGCCGCGCGGAAGTGGCGCGAGTCGGTGAAGCCCGGCAGGATCACCGGCACCACCTCGGCGCCGGGATCGCGGGCGGCGATCCACGCGGCGATGGCGTCCATCAGCGAGGACTCCGCCGGCGAGCGATTGCCGACGACGCGCTCTGTGAAGTCGACCCGAAAGCCGTTCTTGGAACCGGCCGGTTCCAAGCCGTTCTCGGAATCGGACGGTTCCAGCACCTCGGCGATCCCGCGGCGTACCTCCTGCTCGCCGAGCCCGGGCGGCACGCGGCAGTCGACTTTGAGCTCGGCGCGGCTGGGGATCACGTTGATCTTCTCGGAGGCCTTGATGCGGGTGGGAGTGAAAGTCACGCCGAGCATCGGCTCGAACATCGTCGCCAGGCGCGCGTCGGCGGCAAGCAGATTGGCGACTGCGCCGGTGGGGTCATCGGGGTCCTCGCCGAGCCCCCGCAGAAAAGCGGCGGGCTCGGGGGTGAGCGTGTAGGAGGGCTGGCGCGCGCCCAGCCGCTGCAGCAGCGGGCCCATCTTCAGAAGCGCGTTCTCGCCGATCTTCGGCATCGAGGCGTGGCCCGCGACGCCATCGGTGCTGAGCGTGAAGCGAAAGACGCCCTTCTCGGCACAGCAGACCCCGTAGAAGCGCCGCCCGCCATATTCGAAGGCCGCCCCGCCGCCCTCGTTGACGAGCAGGTCGCAGCGGACCTTCTCGGGGTGGGTCTTGGTGATCCATTCGGCCCCCAGTTCCCCGCCGGTCTCCTCGTCGACGACCGTCACGATCAGCAGCTCGCCGCGCGCCGGGCGCCATCCGGTGCGAGCCAGTGCGGCGGCGGCGGCGATCTCGGCGGCGACCTGGGACTTCATGTCCAGCGCCCCGCGCCCCCAGATGCAGCCCTCGGCCAGCGCTCCCGACCAGGGATCGTGGCGCCACTCGGAGGGGTCGGCGAGCACGGTGTCGACGTGGCCGAGGTAGCACAGCGTCGGTCCCTCCTCGGCCCCCCGCAGCCGCGCAATCAGGTTCGGGCGCGCGGGCTTCGCGCCGAGCAGCTCGCACTCGAAGCCCGCAGCGGTGAGCAGCGCAGCCAGGTGCTCTTGCGCGGGGCGCTCGTTGCCGGGCGGGTTGACGGTGTTGAAGGCGACCAGCTCGCGCAGCAGCCTCTGCGCGTCGGCGGCCAAATCGGCGGTGCTCACCCGCTGATCGTACGCCGATCCTCGGGGATCCTGGGAACGGCCGCGAGCAGTTCGCGCGTATAGGGGTGCTGGGGGGCGCTGTAGAGATCGGCGGCGGCGGCGCTCTCGACGATCTTGCCGCTGTTCATGACGGCGACGTGCTCGCACATGTAGCGCACGACGGACAGGTCGTGAGAGATGAACAGCAGCGCCAGGCCGAGCTCGCGTTGCAGCTCGCGCAGCAGGTTGAGGATCTGCGCCTGGATCGAGACATCCAGCGCCGACACCGGCTCGTCGGCGATCAGCAGCTTGGGGCGCATGGCCAGCGCGCGCGCGAGGCCAATCCGCTGGCGCTGTCCGCCGGAGAACTCGTGCGGATAGCGGTTGTAGTGCTCGGGGTTCAGGCCGACGGTGTCCATCAGCTCCTGCACGCGGCGCCGGCGCGCGCTGCGATCGGGCTCGAGCCCGTGGATCACCAGCGGCTCGGCGACGATCGAGCCGACGGTCCGTCGGGGGTTCAGGGAGGAGTAGGGGTCCTGGAAGATCATCGCCAGCTCGCGCCGCAGCGCGCGCAGCGCGCCGCCGCCGAGGTGCGCGATGTCGCGGCCGGCGAAGCGGATCTCACCGCCGGTCGGCTCGAGCAGCCGCATGATCAGGCGTGCCGTCGTGCTCTTGCCGCAGCCGGTCTCGCCGACGAGGCCGTGCGTTTGCCCCGCCATCAGCGTGAGATCGATGCCGTCGACGGCCTTGACGGCGCCGAACTGGCGTTGCACGATCACGCCGCGAGTCAGCGGGAAGTGCTTGACGAGGCCGCGCACCTCGAGCAGCGGCTCAGCCATGTGTCTCACTCGCCAGCCCCGCTGCCACGCTGTTCGGCTCGCTTGCGAGGTCCGCGAGCCCCACGGCGGCGCGCGCCTGCTCGGCGCTCTCACCAGCGCGCAGGCGCGACCACAGCTCGGTGCGCACCTCGGGCTCGAGCAGGCAGGCCGCGAGGTGAGCGGGCTCCTCGGGCACCGGCGCCAACGCCGGATCGATGCGCGCATGCTCGGGCAGGGCGTAGGGGCAGCGCGGATGGAAGTGGCAGCCGGAGGGCGGGTCGATGAGGCTTGGGGGTCGGCCCGCGATCGGCTCGAGCTCGCCCGCCGCGCCTCGGTCGGAATCACGAGGGGCCCGGCTCGCCGGCCCGTGGCCGGCTGCGCCATTCTCGAGGCGCGGGATCGAGCGCAGCAGGCCCCAGGTGTAGGGGTGGCTCGGAGCAGTGAGCACCTGCTCGGTCGAGCCCCGCTCGACGATCCGCCCGGCGTACATCACGGCGATCTCGTCGGCCACCTCGGCGACGACGCCGAGGTCGTGGGTGACGAGCACCATCGCCATCCCGAGCTCGCGCTGCAGGCGCGCGAGCAGCGCGAGGATCTGCGCCTGGACGGTGACGTCGAGCGCGGTCGTCGGCTCGTCGGCGATCAGCAGCTTCGGCTCGTTGGCGAGCGCCATCGCGATCATCACGCGCTGGCGCTGACCGCCGGAGAGCTCGTGCGGATAGGCGCGCAGGCGCGCGCGCGGGTCGGGAATGCCGACGAGGTCGAGCAGTTCCGCCGCGCGCTCGCGCGCGGCGGCCTTCGCGACGTCGCGATGCGCGCGGATCGCCTCGACGAGTTGCCAGCCGACGCGGTGCAGGGGATGCAGCGAGGACAGCGGGTCCTGGAAGATCATCGCTAGCTCCTCGCCGCGCAGCGCCCGCATCTGCTCCGCGCGCAGGCCGAGCAGCTCGCGCCCGTCGAAGTCGATCCGGCCCGCGACGCGCGCGTGCTTGGGATGCAGACCCATCAGCGCCAGCGCCGAGACCGTCTTGCCCGAGCCCGACTCGCCAACGATCCCAAGCGTGCGCCCGGCGCGCAGCTCGTAGCCGATCCCGTCGACCGCGCGCACCAGGCCGTCCTCGGTGGGGAACTGCACGCGCAGGTCCTCGACGCGCAGCAGCGGATCGCCCGCGGCGACGTTCGCGCTCACGCCGTGCCCTCCACGGATGGCCTCATTTGAATCGCACCCGCGGATCGAGGAACGCGTAGGAGATGTCGACGAGTAGGTTCGCGACGACGATGAACAGCGCCGCGAGCAGCACCGTGCCCTGCACGATCGGGAAGTCCGCGTGGTTGATCGCGTCGTAGTTCAGGCGCCCGACGCCGGGGATGTTGAAGACGACTTCGATCAGCAGCGCGCCGCCGAGCAGCGTGCCGATGTCGAGCCCGAGGACGGTGACGATCGGCGTGATCGCGCCGCGCACGCCGTGACGCATGACGACGCGACGCTCGGTCAGACCCTTGGCGCGCGCTGTGCGGATGTAGTCCTCGCCGAGCACCTCGATCAGGCTGCCGCGCAGCAGGCGCGCATAGACCGCGGCGAAGCTCGCCGCGAGCACGAGCCACGGCAGGATCAGCGCGGTGAACCATTTGACGGGTTCCGAGCTGAACGCTACGTAGCTGCCGGCGCCGGGGAAGACCGCGAGCTTGCCGATGTCCGAGGCGAACAGGAACAGCGCCAGCAGCCCCAGCCAGTATTCGGGCGCCGAGATGAACACCAGCGCGGTCCCCATCGCGGTGCGGTCGAGCAGCGTGCGCCGGCGCACCGCGGAGACGATGCCGACGGAGAGCCCGACCAGCAGCCAGATCACGATCGCGCCGGCCGCGAGAGAGACCGTCGCCGGCAGCCGTTCGGCGATCAGACCCTTGACGGAGGCGTGGCTGTAGAAGCTGTAGCCGAGGTCGAAGTGCAGGACGACGCCCTTCATGTAGTCGAAGAACTGCGTGTAGATCGGCTGGTCGAGACCGAGCTCGTGGCGAATGTGGGCGATCGCCTGCGGTGTCGCCGTGCGTCCCGCGCGCAGCTTGGCGGGGTCGCCGGAGGGCAGCAGGTCGAACAGCACGAAGGTCAGCGCCGAGACGATGAACAGCAGCGCGACACCCCACAGAAGGCGGCGGACGATGTAGCGGGTCATCGCGCTCGATCACCCCGCGGCGCGCACCGTGCGACCGAGCTTCATGACGTCCGCCGTCCTACACGCTGCCGCGGCGCTCACCCGCGTCTCACTTCAGCGAGGTGAAGTCGTAGTCCCAGGCCCCGCTGTTCCAGAGCTGATTGACGCCGGCCACGCCGCTGCCCTCGATGTTGGCCTGGTTGACGTACACCTCGGGCGCCGCGACGGCCTGTGCAACAAGCATCTCGTCGATCTTGGCCCATGCTTCCGCGCGCGCCGGTTCGCCGACGACCAGTTCGGCCTTGCGCATCGCGGCGTTGATCGCGGGATCGTTGACCTGGCTCCAGTTGGAGTTGCCCTGCGCTTCGATCGCCGGGCCGTAGAAGGGCACGTAGAGGACGGTCTGCGGATCGGCGAAGTCACGCACCCAGCCGCCGTTGGGGCAGACGTCGATCTCCTGCGCCGGCACGGTGCAGTACTTGTCGTACATCACCGACTGGTCCACGAGGCTGAGGTGCGTTTTGAAGCCCAGGTTCTGCAGCGTCTGGTTGACGATCTGCGCCATCCCTTCGGCCGGTTCGCCGGTCGAGCCGACGACCTGCAGGGTCTTGCCACCCGTGTACTTTCCGCTCGAGTAGCCGGCGAGCTTCATGTACTTCGTGGCGACCGCCATGTCGCCTTCGGGGTGTTCGTTGTAGTCGACCTTCGGCCCCGCCGCACCGCCTGCCTGTTCATAGCCGGCGACCCCCGGATAGAGGAAGTGCGTCATCGGCTGCGCGACGAGCGGGCCGCCCCTGACCTTGGCGATCGCCTCGCGATCCAGCGCCGCCCACACCGCCTTGCGCAGATCGATGTTCGTGAATGGCCCGTGCGCGTTGTTCAGCGAGGCGTAGTAATCGCCCGAGCCCGATGTGAAGGTGATCTGCTGGGGATAGCGCTCGTAGGCTTCCTTGACGATCGACTGCGCCGGCGAGTCGTTCTGCACGACGTTCTGCCCCTTGAGGACCTGCTGGCCGATCACCGTCGGTTCGCCGCCGATGTTGATGTCGATCCGGTCGAGATACGCCGGCCGGTAGTCGGTGTGCGGGTTCCAGGTCGGGTTGCGCACGAGCGTCGCCGACTTGCCCGGCTGGTAGCCGATCCCGAGGAACTTACCGCGGCTGTCGGCCTTCAGCATGTAGGGCCCCGTCGCGACGAGGTATTCAGTGCCGTACGTCGTCGGGCTGTGCGCGTCGAGCGGCTTGGCGAATTCGGGCGGCACCGGCGCCGAGAGCGGCAGGCTGAGCGCGCCGTAGAGCAGCGCCGCGGTCGGCTTCGTGAGATGGAAGACGATCGTGTAGCGGCTCGGGGTTTCGATCCCCGCGATCAGCCCGCCGTTGGCCTTTTCAGCGCCGACTACATCGTTGAAGTAAGAGTGAAAATAGGGATTGGCGACATTTGGATTGGCGCCGCGCTCGATCGCATAGGCGACATCGCCGGAGTTCACTTCGCGGTTGACAGGCGGGCTGAAGTAGATGTGCGGCCTGATCGTCACCGTCAAGGTCTTGCCGCCATCGGAGATGACGGGCGCAGTAGCCGCGACATCTGGCACGAGCTTGTTCGCGGTGTTCGGCGGATAGGAGTACAGGGGACGCTCAATCGCGTAGAGGACTGTGTAGTCCTGACCGCCGTAGGCCTCACCGGGGTCGAAGTGTTCGAAGTCCTCGTGCTCGTAGACCGTCAGCGTGCCGCCACGGTGCTTGCCGGTGAGCTGCTGGCCGATCGGCGACTCGCCCGCCTTGAGCGGGATCGTCGACGTGCTCGAGCCGCCCGAGCCACAGCCGGCCACTGCCAGCACGAATAGCGCCGTGCTCGCGAGGGCCGCGAGCGGACCCCCCGGCCGGTTTGGTCTGGACATCGTCTGAGCCCTCCTCATGTGAGCGTTGTGGTCCGCGGGTTGAGCGCGTCCTGGAGTCCGTCGCCGAGCAGGTTGAAGGCAAGCACGGTGAGCAGCAGCGCGAAGCCGGGGAAGGCCATGTACCACCAGGCCGTGTTGAAGATCGGGGTCGCATCCGCGAGCATCTGCCCCCAGCTCGCCGTCGGCGCGCGGACGCCGACGCCGAGATAGGAGAGCGCGGCCTCGAGCAGGATGTTCTGGGGGATCAGCAGGCTCGAGTACACGATCAGCGGCGCCAGCAGGTTGGGGAGGATCTCGGTGAACAGGATGCGCGTGTTGGAGGCGCCGAGCGAGCGCGCCGCCTGCACGAACTCCTGCTCGCGCAGCGATAGGACCTGGCCGCGGACGATGCGCGCGATGTAGGTCCAGTTGACGAGCGCGACGATCGCGATGATCGTCGGCGTCCCCGGTCCGATCGCCCCTTTCACGCAGCCGCGCACTCCGCAGGCCGCGCCGAGGCCGAGGCCGAGCAGCAGCACCGGAAAGGAGAGCACGACGTCGATCGTGCGCGAGAGCAGCGTGTCGACCCAACCGCGGTAGAAGCCCGCGAGCAGCCCGACGACCGTGCCGATCGCGGCGGCGATCGCGGTGCCGAGGATGCCGACCTCCAGCGAGACGCGCGCCCCGTAGATCACGCGCGCGAACACGTCACGGCCGAGCTGGTCGACGCCGAAGGGATGCGCCGCGCTGGGTCCGAGGGGACTGCCGAAGGCGTCGGTCGCGTTGAGGTTCTGGACGTAGGGCCCGGGGACCCCGGCGAGCTTGACGATCAGCGGCGCCGCCAGCGCGACGAGCAGCAGCAGCGCGATGAAGGCCAGCGAGGCGAGCGCGAAGCGGTCGCCTCGAAGGCGCCGCCAGAACAGCTGCCGGGGCGAGCGCGCGTAGACGACCCCGCCCGCCCGGCCGAGATCGAGCAGGTCGGTGCGGCCCTCGCTACCGATGAGGATGTCGGCGGCGCCGGTGGTCATCTAAAGCGTTCGCCCCCCGCTAGGGGCCGATGTGTTCGTAATGTGTGCCACCAGAGTTGGAGTTCGACACTCTCTAGTCGGCAACCTCCCGCCTGGTTCTTTAGAGATGGACACCCTGTTCGAGCCCGAAGCCCCCGGCGAGCCCTCCTCGCGGGAGCGCGGGCGCCGCGGCGCGGGCGGCGATCACGAGCGCCGCGGGTCCGCCGGCGGCAGCTCGCAAGAGGGCCGCGAGCCCGGCGCGGGCGCCCACGGCAAGGACGACCCGCGGCCGCTGGCGGCGCGACTGCGGCCGCACACGCTCGAGGAATTCGTGGGGCAGACGCACCTGCTGGGCGACACATCGGGTCTGCGCACCGCGATCGAGCGCGGCGAGCCGCACTCGATGATCCTCTACGGCCCGCCGGGGTCGGGTAAGACGACGCTGGCGCGGATGGTCGCCGAACGCTCGCGGGCCGTATTCGAGGAGCTGAGCGCGGTGCAGGCGGGCCGCGCCGAGGTCCGCGCGGTGCTCGAGCGCGCCGCGCACCGGCACGCGACCAGCGGCGCGCGGACGGTCTTCTTCCTCGACGAGATCCACCGCTTCAACAAGGCCCAGCAGGACGCGCTGCTGCCCGCCGTCGAGGAAGGACTCGTGACGCTGATCGGCGCGACCACCGAGAACCCCGCCTTCGAGGTCAACGGGGCGCTGCTCTCGCGGATGCGCGTCTACGCGCTGAGCGCGCTCTCCGCCGAGGATGTCGGCGAGGTGCTGCGCCGCGCGCTGGACTCGCCGGAGCTCGACGGCGCGGTCGAGCCGGCCGCGCTGGACTTCCTGGCCGCGCGCACCGAAGGCGACGCGCGGGCGGCTCTCAATGCACTCGAGCTCGCCCTCACCACGGCGGCCGAGCTCGACGAGCAGAGCGTCGGGATCGCGCGCGCCGAGGACGCGCTTCAGCGCCGGGCGGTGCTCTACGACCGCGGCGGCGACCGCCACTACGACTACATCTCGGCGTGGATCAAGGCGACGCGGGGATCGGACCCCGATGCCTCGCTGTACTACCTCGCGGTGATGCTCGAGGGTGGCGAGGACCCGCGCTTCATCGTGCGGCGGATGGTGATCCTGGCCTCCGAGGACATCGGCAACGCCGATCCGGCCGCTCTGCAAGTCGCGGTGGCGGCGGCACAGGCGGTCGAGCACGTGGGGCTCCCGGAGGCGCGCTACGCGCTGGCGCAAGCCGCCATCTACCTGTCCCTCGCCCCCAAGTCCAATGCAGCAGGCCAAGCCCTGGGGGCGGCGAGCGCACATGTCCGCGCCCACGGCGCGGCCCCGGTTCCCGGCTGGCTGCGCTCGGGGCCCAGGCCAGGGCAGGAGGTCGGCGGCTACGATTACCCGCACGACCGCCCGGGGCACCTCTCTGCACAGGAGCTGCTCCCGGAGCGAGTGGTGGGCGAGCGCTTCTACGAGCCCGACGAGGCAGAGGCGCAGCTGGCGCGGAGATTGGAGCAGATCCGCGCGGCGCGGAGCGGGGGGCCATAATCGCCGGGGTATGACTTCGCCCTGCACCCCCACCTCGGAGTCGGCGCCCGCCGGCGAGTTGCACGCCCGCAACCCGGCGACGGGGGTGCTGCTGGGCAGCATCCGGGGGACGGCCCCGGACGCGGTCGAACACGTGGTGGAGGCAGCGCGCAAGGTGCAGCCTCTGTGGGCGCTGCTGCGGGTGCAGGATCGTGCGCGCTACATGCGCCGGGTGGCGCAGGCGGTGATCGACGAGTTCGACGAGCTGCTCGACGTGATCGGCCGCGAGCAGGGCCGCCCGCCGGCGGAGGTGGCGGTCCTGGAGCTGTTGCCCGCAATCGACGCGCTGATCTGGATCGCCGAGGAGGGCGCGCAGGTGCTGGGCTCCAGGCGCGTGGGCATTCATCGCTCGATGGCGCTCGCCAAGCGTGCGCGCTTGGCCTACGAGCCCTACGGCGTCGTGGGCGTCATCGGAGCCGGGAGCGCCCCCTTTGCGCAACCTCTCGGGCAGATCGCGGGAGCGCTGCTGGCCGGTAATGCGGTGGCGTTCAAGCCGGCCCGACGTGCATGCCTGGCGGGTGAGCGGATCGCGCGAGTGCTGGCGCGCGCGGGACTCCCCGAGGGCCTCGTGCGACTCGTGCACGGCGGCGCGCAGGTCGGGGTCGCGCTCGCGCGCTCGCCGGTCGACAAGGTGCTGTTCACGGGCTCGCCGGCGGTCGGGCGCACCGTTGCGCGAGCCTGCGTGTCACAGGACAAGGAGGTGACCGTCGAGCTCGGGGGCAAGGATGCGATGCTCGTGCTGGCCGATGCGCACGTGCCCCGAGCCGTGAGCGGTGCGCTGTGGGCGGGCTGCGCGGCGGCGGGGCAGGCACGCGGATCGGTTGAGCGGGTCTATGTCGAGCGCGAGCTCTACGACCGCTTTCTCACCCGCTTGGTGAACGGGGCGCAGGCGCTGCGCATCGGGGACCCCGGACAGCCGGGCGTGCAGATGGGCCCACTGGCCTCCCAGCGGCGCTCCGAGCATGTGCGGGGACTGGTCGAGGAGGCCGTTGCGCAGGGCGCGACGCTGCATTGCGGCGGACCCCTCGAGCAGACGCCGCCGGGTTGCGCGCAAAGCGCCGCCTTCTATGCGCCGGCGGTTCTGAGCGGGGTGACCCACGCGATGCGGGTGATGCGCGAGCCCCTCGACGGGCCGGTCCTCGCAGTCATGAGCGTCGACTCCGCCGAGCGCGCGATCGAGCTGGCCAACGACTGCGCCTATGGCCTCGGGGCGTCGGTGTGGACCGCCGACCGCCACGCGGGGGAGCGCATCGCGCGGGGGCTGCACGCGGGCATGGTGTGGGTCAACGACCACCTTCCCGCACCGACGGTCTCGCGCGGCCCGTGGGGCGCGGCGGCGGGTGGTGGACTCGGTCGCACACTCGGCGAGACCGGCCTGCGCGGTTGCGCGCAGGAGAAGCTGATCACCTGGGACCCCTCGGGCGCGCGCGGGCTGTGGTGGGGGCCGTACGACGAGCTGCTGGTGGGAGCGGCGCACGCGGTCGCACGGTTGCGCTCGGCGCGGGACTCCGACCGCGAGCGGGCTTGGCGCGGCGGCGTGGGCTCGCTGGCGCGCGTCGGAGCGCGCGCACTGCGCCGCCCGTGACCTCCTAACCTGTAGGCATGCCAGCCCAGGCCTATGCCGGCAAGGAGTGCGTCTGCCAACTGCGCAGGGGCATCTGCGACCAATCCTGCGTTCGCGGCATGCTGGAGACTCCGTTCTACATCGCGTGCCTGCGACTGAAGGGTCGCCGCTGCGTCGTCGTAGGCGGCGGCGAGATCGGCCTGGAGAAGGTCGAGGGCCTACTCGCCTGCGACGGCGAGGTCACGCTGATCGCCGCGCGGGCAAAGCCGGCGCTGCAGGAGCTGGCGCGGGAGGGCTCGATCCGCTGGGAGCAGCGCGACTACGCTGGGCCGGCGGACCTGGAGGGCGTCTTCATGGCGATCGCCGCGACCGACGATACGGAGACGAACATCCGCGTCTGGGAGGACGCGGAGCGGCGCGCGATGCTGGTCAACGTCGTCGACGTGCCGCCACTGTGCAACTTCATCCTGCCGGCGATCGTACGGACCGGGGCGCTCGCAATCGCGATCTCGACCGCCGGCTCCTCGCCGGCGCTGGCCAAGCGCATGAAGCGCGAGATCGCGGCGCAGTTCGGGCCGGAGTACGCGCGCCTGGCGGAGCTGCTCAACGACGTCCGCGGCTGGGCGAAGGGCACGCTGCCGACATACGGCGAGCGCAAGGAGTTCTTCGAGGGGATCGTCAACGGCGCCCCAGACCCAATCGTGCTGCTGCGCGGAGGCGAGGAAGCGGCGGTGCGCGAGCTGATCGAGCGGGCACAGCAGACGCACGCGCAGCTCGCGAGCGCCTGAGCGGTGGCCAGCGTCGGCCTGGAGGCAGCAGGCGCGGGAGCAGGGAGTGGGGCGATGACGGCAGACTCTGGGGCAGGCAGTGGGGCGATGACGGCGGCGCTCGAACTGGAAGGCCTGACGCGCCGTTACGGCGAACGCGAGGCGCTGGCCGATGTGTGGCTATCGCTCGGCGCCGGGCAGACGCTCGTGGTGCTGGGCCCCAATGGCGCCGGCAAGACGACGCTGCTGCGGATACTCGCGACGCTGCTGCGCCCGCACGCGGGGCAGGTGCGGGTACTTGGCGAGATGCTGCCCGACGCGGCCTGGGCGGTGCGCGGGCGCATCGGCCTGCTCGGTCACGAGCCGCTGCTGTATCGCGAGCTCAGCGCGCGTGAGAACCTGCGCTTCCACGCCCGCCTACACGGCGTCGCACGCGAGCGCATCGAGGAGCTGCTGGCCGCGGTCGGGATGGCGCGGCGGGCCGACGAGCCGCTACGGACGCTCTCGCGCGGCATGACCCAGCGGGTCGCGATCGCGCGGGCCGTGCTGCACGACCCGGAGCTGCTGCTGCTGGATGAGCCGCGCGCGAACCTCGACCCCGCGGGCTCGGAGCTGGTCGAGCCCCTGATCGGGGCCTCCTCGGGCCGGACACGGGTGCTCTGCAGCCACGACCCCGCCCTCGACGTGGCCGGGGCGGACTTGGTGCTGGGGCTGCGCGCCGGCCGCCAGGCCCTGCTGGAGCGCCCCGAGGCGCTTGGCGAGTCGGCCGTCGGGGAGCTGTACCGGTGAGCGCCGTGACCGAGAGCGCGCCCGCCTCCACACCACCGCAAGCAGTTGTGCGGGGGCCGAGCTTTGCCAGCGTGGTCGCGGCGCTGCTGCGCAAGGAGCTCTTGGTAGAGCTGCGCACGCTGGAGTCGGTGCCGGGGATGTCGCTGTTCGCGGTGACGGTCTTCGTGGTCTTCCACTTCGCGTTGAACAAGGACGGCGTGAACGGCGATGAGGCCGCCGGCATCCTGTGGGTGACGCTGCTGCTGGCCGCCCTCCTGGGAATCAACCGGCTGTTCGTCGCCGACGCCGATGAGGGTGGCTTCGACGGCTTCCTGCTGGCGCCGGTAGATCGCGGCGCGCTGCTCGTGGCCAAGGCGCTCGCCCTGCTGGCCTACCTGGTCGTACTCGAGCTGGTGGCGGTGCCGGCCTTTGCGCTGCTGCTGCTGGAACCTTCGCTGGGCCCGGCGCTACCGGACCTGCCGGGCGTGCTGCTGCTCGGCGACGTCGGCGTGGCGCTGATCGGCACGCTGGTGGCGGCCCTCGCCGTGCGCACCCGCGCACGTGACCTGCTGGGACCGCTGCTGGCGCTGCCGCTGCTGCTCCCGGTCGTCATCGGCGGCGCGCGCGCGAGCGCGCCGCTGCTCACCATCACCCACGCGGCGGGACCGCAACTGCGCTGGCTGGTGACGCTTGCGCTCTATGATCTGGTCTTCGGGCTGATCGCCTACGCCGTTTTCGACTTTCTGCTGGAGGACTAAAGCCCATCTCCCCCATGTACGGCAAGGGTTTGCGCACGCTGAGCATCTCGACGGCCGCCGTGATGGCGGTCGCGCTTGGCATGGCCTTCTTCTATGCCCCGCTGGAAGCCGAACAGGGCTTTCTGCAGAAGATCTTCTACGTGCACGTACCGCTGGCGATCGTCGCCCTGTGCGGGTTCGTCGTGGGAGGTCTGCTGGCGATCCAGCATCTACGTACGCGCGACCCGCGCTGGGACATGCGCTCCTACGTGACGATCCACATGAGCTTGATCTTCGCGGTGGGCACGCTGATCACGGGCTCGATCTGGGCGAAGGGCTCGTGGGGACACTGGTGGGTGTGGAGCGAGCCGACGCTGGTCTCGTTCCTGATCGTGTTCCTGCTGTACGCCACCTACCAGCCGCTGCGCTTCGCGATCGAGGACCCCGAGCGCCAGGCGCGCTACGCCTCGGTGTTCGCGATCACCGCGGGCGCCTTCGTGCCGATGAACTTCATCGCCGTGCGGCTCTCGACCGCCTATCTGCACCCGCGCGTGCTGGGCAGCACCTCCAACCTGCCGCCGCAGATGGCGCTCACGTTCCTCGTCTCGCTGCTGGGCATCGCACTGCTGTTCGCGACCCTCTGCAAGTACGAGCTGACCGCCAAGCACGCACGTTCGCAATTGCGCGCGTTGCGCCGGCGCTTGGCCGAGCAGGACGCGGGCGTCCAGACCGTGCGGCGCGCGCGCAGCGCGGCGCCGGCGGACTACGAGCAGCAGCGTGGTGGGCGATCTCCAGCAACGCAGCCCCAGCGTGACCCGGGCCGGCCCAGCGCGAGCCCGCAGCCATCGCTGAGCACGCAATCCGTGGGACGACCCGGCGCATGATGTCGCTGCTGCCACTGGGCGAGCTGCCGGCGTTGCCGCTGCACGAGGCCGGCAAGTACGTCGCCGGCGCATACGTGGTGCTGTTCCTGCTGGTGCTGATCTACGTCGCGATCATGGCGGTGCGGCTGGGTCGCGTCGAGCGCGAGCTCGGCGAGCTGTTGGAGCTCTCCTCCCAGCGCCCTGCACCGCCCAGTGACACCCTCGACCTGGGCCGCCCGCCGGCGGCGCCCGTGGGAGCCCCCTCGGAGTGAGCTCGAGCGGCTCTGAGCGGCGGGCGCGAGCATGAGTGAGCTGCTGGCACTGGGCATCTCGCACAAGACGGCGCCGGTCGCGCTGCGCGAGCGCCTGGCTTTCAGCGAGCCCGAAGCGGTGGCGCTGGCACAGCGCCTGACGGCGACCGCGGAGGTGCGCGAGGCGGTCGTGATCTCGACCTGCAACCGCACCGAGGTCTACCTCGTCGTGGGCGATCCCGTTCAGGCAGAGGGCGACGCGCTGGGGATGCTGGCCCGCGACGCCGGCATCCGCCCGACGGAGCTCGCGGAGGCGATCTACTCGCCGCGCAACTGCGACGCCGCGCGGCAGCTCTATCGGGTGACGGCCGGCCTGGAGTCGATGATCGTCGGCGAGGCCGAGATCCAGGGACAGGTCAAGCGTGCCTTCGAGGCCGCGCTGCAAGCGGGATGCACGGGTGCTCTCAGCAACCGCCTGTTCGGCGCGGCGCTCACGACCGGCAAGCGCGTACGCTCGGAGACCAACATCGGATCGAGCCGCGTCAGCGTCCCCTCGGTAGCCGTCGGCCTGGCGCGCGACGTGCTCGGCGACCTGCGCGAGCGTCACGTCGTGATCCTCGGAGCGGGCGAGACGAGCGAGCTGACCGCGCAGGCGCTGGCCGATCGGGGAGCGGGCACGATGTTCGTGGCCAACCGCCACGCCGACCGCGCGCTCAGCCTCGCGCAGCGCTTCGGTGGCGCGGTCGTCGGGCTCGACGATCTGCCGGACCAACTCGCACAGGCGGACATCGTCGTCTCCTCGACCGCCTCTCCGCATCCAATCGTCGGCCACGAGGAGCTGGAGCTCGTCATCGCCCAGCGTGCCGGCCGGCCGCTGCTGCTGATCGACATCGCGGTCCCGCGCGACATCGACCCGCGCTGCGGCGACCTCGCGGGGGTCACGCTGTATGACATCGACGACCTGCAGGAGGTAGTGGCGCGCAACCTCGGTATCCGCCAGGAGGAGGTTCCGCAGGCCGAGGAGATCGTCGACGAAGAGATCCGGCGCTTCGCGCGCTGGCTGGGTCAACTCGAGGTACTGCCGACCGTGAGCGCGCTGCGCGAGCACGGCAGCGCGATCGTCGAGCAAGTACTCGCCGAGAACGACGGCCGCTGGGAGGCGGCCTCGCCGCGCGACCTCGTGCGCATCGAGGCACTCGCGCGCGCCGTCGCCAATCGCCTGCTGCACGAGCCCACGATCCGGCTGCGCAGCCTCTCGGAGAGTCGCAGCCACTCGAGCCTGCAGGTCGTGCGCGAGCTCTTTGGGCTGCGCGAGGACGCCGTCGAGGAGGATCCGGAGGCGGAGCTCGCCGAGGTCCACGACCTCGAGCGCCGCCGGCGCAAGAGCTGATGCGGCTCGGGACCCGCGGCAGCGCACTGGCGCTCGCCCAAGCGGCGCTCGTCGCCGAGCGCCTGCAGGCCGACCGGTCCGACCGTGTCGAGATCGTCACGATCGCGACGACCGGCGACCGCGATGCGCAGAGTGCCGACAAGTCGCGCTGGGTGCTCGAGCTCGAGCGAGCGCTGCTAGCCGGCGAGATCGACCTCGCGGTGCACTCCGCCAAGGACGTGCCGGGCGAGCTGGGCGAGGGCCTGGAGCTGCTCGGCGCGCCCGCGCGCGCGGCAGTGGAGGACGTGCTCTGCCTGCCCGCCCCCGCGGCGCACTCCAAGCAGGCCACTGGGCTCGGCGGGCTGGAGGACTTGATGCCCGGAGCGCGCGTGGGCACAAGTAGCGTGCGGCGCGCGGCGCAGTTGCGAGCGGCACGCGAGGACCTCGAGATCGTGACGATCCGCGGCAACGTCGATACCCGCCTGCGCAAGCTCGGCACCGGCGGCCTGGATGCAATCGTGCTCGCCCGCGCCGGGCTGCAGCGCCTCGACCGCGAGGCCGAGATCGGCGCGCTGCTGGATCCCGCGCGCTTCGTGCCCGCCCCGGGGCAGGGAACGCTCGCGCTCGAGGGTCGCACCACCGACGCCGCGACGCGCGCCGCCGTGCAGGGAATCACCGACACCACCGCCTTCACCAGCCTGCGCGCCGAGCGCGCGGTGGCAGGAGCGCTGGGCGCAAGCTGCGCCACCCCGCTCGGCGTGCACGCCGCCGACGCCGGCTGCGGCTGTCTGCACATGCACGCCTGGGTCGGCCTACCCGATGGTTCCGCCTGGATCGCGGACGAGCTGGTGGGCGGCTTCTACGACCCCGAGGCACTCGGGCGCCGCATGGCCGAGCGCCTGCAGAGCGCCGGCGCCGAGGAGTTGCTGAGCCGCGCCCTGGAGCTGGCCGGCACGCAGCCGACCCAGCCCCGCGCGAGAAGTTGAGCGATCCCGAGGCATCCGCCGGCCGCGTCTACCTGGTCGGTGCCGGACCTGGGGACCCGGGACTGCTGACCGCGCGCGCCCTGGAGCTGATCGCGGCGGCCGACGTCGTGCTCTACGACCGCCTGATCCCGGCCGAGGCACTGGCGGGCGCACGCGCGGAGGCCGAGCTGCTGTTCGTCGGCAAGGAGGGCGGCGGCGACTCCGTACCCCAGGAGCAGACCGAGGCGCTGCTGGTCGACCGCGCCCGCGCGGGGCTGCGCGTCGTGCGCTTGAAGGGCGGCGATCCGTTCGTCTTCGGCCGCGGCGGCGAGGAGGCGCTCGCGCTGCGCGCCGCCGGCATCTCCTTCGAGGTCGTGCCCGGTGTCACCGCAGGCATCGCCGCCTCGGCGTACGCCGGCATCCCGGTCACGCACCGCGGGCTCTCGACAGCCGTCGCGCTCGTCACCGGGCACACCAGGGAAGACCAGCCCGGCGCAGAGGGCAACGTCGATGAGCAGGACACGATCGACTGGCCCGCGCTGGCGGCGTTCCCGGGAACGCTCGTCTTCTACATGGGAGTCCGCCAGCTACCGCACATCGCGGCCTCTCTGATTGGTGCCGGGCGAGCGTCCGACGAGCCTGCGGCGGTGGTCGAACGCGGCACGCTCTCCGCCCAGCGCACGGTGACGGGCACGCTCGCGACAATCGCCGAGCGCGCGCAGGATGAGCAGATCCGTCCGCCCTCGATCACGGTGATCGGGCAGGTCGCACAGTTGGCCGCGGACCTTGCCTGGCTGCCCGCACGTCCGTTGAGCGGGCGCACTGTGGCGGTCACCCGCGCCCGCGCCCAGGCGAGCGGGCTCGCGCTGCGGCTGGGAGAACTGGGGGCGCGCGTGGTGCAGGCGCCCACGATTCGTACGCGCACCATCGCGGGACCGCCGCTAGACCCCTCTCCGTATGAGTTGATCTGCCTGACGAGCCCCAATGGCGTGCGTCTCTTCTTCGAGCGCCTGGCGGCCGGAGGGCTCGATGCGCGTGCACTCGCCGCGGCGCGAGTCGCAGTGATCGGACCGGGCACCGCGCGCGCACTGGCCGAGCATGGCATCACCGCCGACATCGTGCCCGAGCGCTTCCTCGCCGAGTCGCTGGTGGCAGCACTCGCGCAGACATCCGTGCGGCGCGCGCTCATCGCTACGGCCCGCGGCGCGCGCGCGGTGCTGGCAGACGCACTTCGCGCACGGGGCACCGAGGTAGAAGTTCTGGAGCTGTATGAGACCGTCGCCGAGCCACTCTCAAAGCGCGCCCTGGATACGGCACGCGAGGCGGACTACCTCACCTTCACCTCGGCCTCAACCGTGCGCTACTTCGTGCAGGCCGCCGGTGGGAGCGTGGAAGTCGCGCCCGCAACCCGGATCGTCTCAATCGGACCGGTGACCAGCGAGGCCCTCCGCGAACACGGCCTCCAGGTCGACGTCGAGGCCGCGCGCCACGACATCGACGGCGTCGTGCAGGCACTGCTGGATGACACCGCCGACGGGGCGCCCTGAAAGTCCACTTCAGTTCAGCAGTTTTGCGCCTTCTCCCAGCTCTTTGCTGCCGGCCTTCACCTCGAGTAGGGCTTGCTTGGCTTCCGCTTTGGCGGCCTGCGGGTCGGCTTTCCTCTCCCCAAAGGCTGTCTCCAGATGCCGGTAAGCAACCACGATCAACTGCAGCCCCCGCTCGAACTTCGTCTTGCCCGCCCTCCCGCGACTACTGGAGGCAGACTGCTTGGCGATCTTCGACTTCAGCGAGCTGAGCACAGCGATCGATTTCCGCAGCGCCGCGTCTGCGCCGCTGGGATTGCCGCTCTTGTCGAATTCGCCGATCGCCGCAACCGCATGCCCTTCGGCGACGAGGATCTTCGAGTCGTAGCTCTTGATCACCGCCTTGATGCTGGCGTTGCTAGCCGCCGCGCCGCTAACTGGGCCGACAAGCACACCACCAAGCACCACGGCGCACAGCGCCACCCGGCCGGTCCCGAGTTTCCTGGAAAGTCTCATCGGTTTCGCCTCCGTGTCGCAGATGAGTGCCATTTGGAACACGCACCTGTGGGTCTGATTCCTCTAGATATCCCCCGTTGGCGGGCCGGCAAACGCTAGCGTGCCACCCGGAGCTGATAAGCAGTCGGGTTCATGCCACCACCACTGATCGCCTTCCTTTCCGACTACGGGCACGGCGACGAGTTCGTCGGCGTGTGCCACGGTGTGATCGCGCGGCGCGCTCCCACAGCGCGTGTGATCGACATCACGCACGCGACTCCCCGCCACGACGTGCGGACCGGCGCCTTGGTGTTGCGCAGCGCGCTCGCCTACATACCCGCGGATGTATGGCTCGCCGTGGTCGACCCGGAGGTGGGCGCGCTGGGAGCACGCGCACGGCGCGCGGTCGCGCTGCGCACAGCCGAGGGCAGCGTGCTCGTGGGCCCCGACAATGGGCTGCTGATGCTCGCCGCCGAGCGCCTCGCGGGCGTCTTGGAGGCAGTTGACATCGGCCGCTCGCCCGAGCGTCTGCAGCCCGTCTCGGCGACCTTCCACGGCCGCGATATCTTCGCCCCCGTCGCCGCCGCGCTGGCGGCCGGCGCGCCGCTGGCCGGCCTCGGCGAGCCGCTCGCCGTGGAGGAGCTACGCCGGCTGGAGCTTCCCACGGCGCGCGCTGTGGGCGAGGCGCTGCTCGTCCACGTGCTGCGCGCGGACCACTTCGGGAACCTGATCCTCGACGCCTCTCACGAGCAGCTCGCCGCACTCGGCCTGCGGCTGGGCACGGCGCTCGCGGTGGAGTTCGCCGCCGAAGCCCACCAGGCTCGCTACGCCTCGACCTTCGCCGACGTTGCGCCCGGCGAACTGCTCCTCTACGAGGACGGCGAGCGCATGGCGGCGCTGGCCGTAAACCGCGGCTCCGCCGCCGCAACGCTGGGCGCCGAGCGCGACGCCGAGCTGCTGCTGCGAGCCGCATGAGCACACTCGGCCGGCCACGGGTGCATCTGCGCCGGGTGGGATCGACCAACGACCACGCCCGCGCGCTGGCGCTCGCCGGGGCACCTCACGGGACGCTCGTCACCGCAGCCGGGCAGACCGCGGGGCGGGGACGCCAGGGGCGCAGCTGGAGCGCGCCGGCCGGTAGCTCGCTGCTGATGTCGCTCATCCTGCGCAGCGGGGAGTTCGCCGCGCCTACGACAATCCTGCCGCTGGCGGCGGCGGTCGCCGTCTGCGACGCCGCGGGTCCCGAGGCGCGCGTCAAGTGGCCCAACGACATCGTCCTACCGCGCGGGGAGGCACTCGCAAAGCTCGCCGGCATCCTCGTCGAGGGCCGCCCGCAGCAGGGGTGGGCGGTGCTCGGGATCGGGCTCAACGTCGCGGTGAGGCTGGAGGAGCTACCCCCGCAGCTGCGCGACTCAGCCGCCACGCTCGGGCGCACACGCGAGGCGATCGAGCCGCTGCTCGCCACGCTGCTGATCGCGCTCGAACGTCGCCTGGGTGACCCCGTCGCACAAACCCTGCAGGCCTGGCGAGCCCGCGACGCCTTGCGCGAGCGCGAGATCGCCTGGTCAGGTGGCCGTGGGCGTGCCGCCGGCATCGACGAGGACGGCCGGCTGCTCGTCACGCTCGCCAGTGGGGACCGCACCGCGCTCCTCGCCGGCGAGGTCCACCTGGAGAGCTAATCCTCGCTCCCAGCCCCGCTGGCAGCGGCGCCGCTTGCGCGCTTCTTGGTCGCCGGAGCCTTGCGAGCGGTGCTCTTGCCCGCAGCGGGCGCCTTTGCCGTCGCCGCTGTCTTCGACGCGGTGCCTTTTGGTGGCGCTTTACGGGTGGCCGCCCGCCGTGGTGCGGACTTCGGGGTCTGGCTTTTTCGCGCCGCCGGCTTCTCCTCGGCGGCGGACTTCTCCTCTGATGGCTTATCCCGGGAAGACTTCGCCGCGGACGCCTTTGCCACAGCGGGCTTCTCCGCGGAGGGCGTCTCTGCGGGCTTCTCAGTGGGCGGCCGCTTCTCCGCTGGGGGCTTCTCGGAGGACTTCTCAGCAGAGGACTTCTCCGCGGAGGGTTTCTCCGCGGAGGGCTTCCCCGCAGAAGGCCTCCCCGCAGAGGGCTTCTCTGCTGGAGTCTGCTCCAGAGAGGGCTTCGCGATGCTCTGCTCTGCGACCCGCGCGGCGGCTGCGGCGATCTCCGCGACCGCCGACTCCGCAGTCTCGGGCGCGCGCACCGGAGACTCGCTCGTACGCTTGACCCCAGTCGATGCGGCGGCCCGTGGCGGGCCGCCGGGCTTTGGGCCCTTGCGCCGGCGCTTGTTGCTGCGCGTACGGCGTTTGGGGAAGTTACGCAGCAGCTCGCGCGCCAGCGCCGGCGGCTTGCGCGCCATGCGCGTACGCGCCCCGCGCAGCGCCTCCTCGGCCTCGGGCGTGTGCGCCAGCGCAGCCGCCAGCAGCGCAGCCGCCAGGCGGCGGTCCTGCTTGCGCGAAGCGTGGATCAGGCGACGCGCGTTGCGCGCGTGGGCACCGCCGGAGGAGTTGACCAGCAGGCCCAGCAGGCGCTTGGTCTCCGGCCAGCGCTGCACCGCGTACTCCTCGTGTAATTCGCGCGTGTACTCCGCCAGCCGCCAGATCCAGGCGCTGGCCTGATCGCGGCGACCGATGCGCCGCTCGACGAGCGCGCGCAACATGATCTTCGAGGCCTCGCGGCGCTCCTCGCGCGGCCACGCCCCGACGACGTCGATGGCCGTGTCGAACGCATCGGCGTCACGACCCGCCGCAATGTCCGCGAGCGCCCGCAGGCGCAGCTGCGAGCTCGGGTTGCGCTGCACCGCCGTGATCAGGTAGCGGCTCTTGAGCTCGCCGGTGCGGTCGAAGTGCAGCATCGCCCGCGCCCGGCGCCAGCCATTGGGCGTCACGCGCGCGCCCGCCAGCGCCGCCCACACGTGCTGCTCGCCGTAGTCCAGGTGCTCGACCGCAATCCGCCACAGCTCGCGCTCGAAGACCGCGAAGCGCCGCTCCTCCTCCGAGCAGACCGGCAGCACACGCCGCTCGACTCGCATCCGCCGCCCACGGCCGCGGCGTACCGGGCCAACGACGATCGCGCCGCCGCGATACACGTCGCGGTCCAGCAGCGAGTGCAGCGTGACGACCGGGTCGTCGTGCTTGGTCGCGGGGTGCACGAAGTCCACGACCAGGCCCGCCTCCTTGCCCGGGTGCCGGCGCGTGACGCGCCCAACGCGCTGCTGATAGATGCGCTTGGAGGCCGTCGGCGCGAGGTGCACGCAGACCGTCGCGCGCGGGCTGTTCCAGCCCTCGGCGAGCAGCTGCGCGTTGATCAGCACGTCGATCTCGCCGCGCTCGTAGCGCGCCAGGACCGACGCCAGCTCGCGCTTGGGGGTCTCCCCGGAGACCGCCTGCGCCTTCAGGCCTTCCGCCCGAAAGGCTTCCGCAAGGTTGTAAGCGTGGCGCACCCCCGCCGCGTAGACCACCCCGGGCACGCCATTGAAGCGCGTCTTGTAGAGGTTGGCCATCGCGAGGTTGAACGGCTGCTGATCGAGTAGCTCGGCGAGCTGCTCCTGGTCGAACTCGGTGTCCACTTCGCCGCGGCGCAGTGGCACGTTGGCGATCGTGCGCACCCCCACGCCGGGGGAGATGCGCACGCAGCGCAGCGGCGAGATCACGCCCCGGCGCGCCGCCTGCGCGAGATCGAAGCGGCTGGTCTGGGTCGGGAAGAGGTCGGTGACGTGGCGCGCGATCAGCGCGCCCGTGGCGGTCATGCCGATGAAGATCGGGCCGGTCCAGGCGCGGATCGCCGCGCTCGTCTTCTCCCCCAGCGCGGTGTGGGCCTCGTCGCAGATGACGATCGTGTAGGCGCTCGAGATGCTGCCGGCGTTGCGCACGAACCACTGGTAGGTCTCGACGGTGACCGGCCCGTTGTGGCGGTCCTCCGAGCCCAGCAGCGGGGGGGCGATCCGCTTCTTGTAGCCGCGGTCGGTGAGCTCGCCGATGAACTGGTCGACGAGGTTGCGGCGGTGGGTCAGGATCAAGATCCCGCCCGTGCGCGACGCCTCGACAAAGCCGAGCGCGGCGACCGTCTTGCCGGCGCCGGTGGCGTGCTCGAACCAGAAGCGCTTGGCGGCATTGGGATCCTCAGGCTGCTCGGCGAGCTGCTCCTCGTCCTGGGGACCTTCGGCGTCCTCCTCGTCCCAGTCGGCGAGCGGCGCCTCGGCCTCAGCGCGGTCGAGCTCGGCCTCCAGCTCGGCGGCGACGTCCTCGGCGTCCCCATCCTCCTCGTCCTCATCCTCGCCGGCGAGCTCCGGCGCACGGGCGAAGTCCTCATCGTCGTCCTCGTCCTCCTCGAGGCCGGCGTCGTCGTCCTCCTCCTCGTCCTCCTCGAACTCCGGCTCCTCGAGCGAGGGCTCCTCGCGGCCATC
>DASXZV010000014.1:0-59367 GCA_036501715.1 Solirubrobacteraceae bacterium
CGAGATCATCTTCCGCTTCTACTTCGGCTGCATGTTCCGACACCACCAGTTCTCCGGCGACCCCCACCCCGGGAATTCGCTGAGCCTGCCCGACGGGCGCATGGCGTTCATCGACTTCGGCCTGTTCAAGCGCATGCCGGCCGCCGCGGCCGACCTCGAGGCCCAGGTGATGCGCGCGGTGATCGAGGGTGACAAGGAGACGATCATGTCGCTCGGCACGCTGGTCGGTTTCTTCCCCGACCCCTCCAAGTTCGACCCCCAACGGGTGCTCGATCACTTCCGGGCCGCGACCGGCTGGTACACCGTCGACGCCGACATCCAGCTGACGAACGCCCAGGCGACCCAGGTGCTGATCGACATGAGCGACCCGCGCTCTGAGTACTTCGGCCAGCTGCGCCAGGAGAACGCCCCGCCCGACCACCTGTTCGGCCGCCGCACCGAGGTTCTCTGCCTGGCCGTGATGGCCCAGCTCAACGCCCGCGGGAACTTCCACAAGATCGCCCGCGAGTGGTTCTACGGCGATCCGCCGGTGACCGAGCTGGGTCGCCTCGAAGCTGACTTCTACGCCGGCACTGCGCGCTAGCGCAGAGCCACCCGACAGACCCCGGCATCGCGGGTCGCGGGGCAGGTCTGGGGGACCAGCCCCGCGGTGAGAAGCCGCTCAGACCCGCTGAATCTGCAGCAGCGAGGTGGTGCCCGGGCGGCCCGAGGGCAGGCCGGCGGTGATGGCGATGCGCGCGCCCGGCTTGACCCAGCCGAGCTCCACCACGCGGCGGCAGGCGTCGGCGATCAGGGCCTCGGTCACCTCGTGACGGCGCATCGACGCGGCTTGGACGCCCCACATCAGACCACAGCGGCGCACGGTCTCCCGGCCGGGTGAGAGCGCGAAGATCGGCACGTTCGGGCGGTGCGCGGAGATGAGCCGGGCGGAGCGGCCCGACAGGGTCGGGACCACGATGGCGTCGAGGCTGAGCTCCCGCGCCGCGGTGCAGGCGCTGTGGGCGAGCGTGTAGGCGGGGTCCCGGGCGTCGCGGCGGACGCGGCTCTCGATCCAGTTGTCGTAGGGCAGGTGGCGCTCGGTGTGCTCGGCGATCGAGGCGAGCATCGCGACGGACTCGACCGGGTACTGACCGACGGCGCTCTCCTGCGAGAGCATCACCGCGTCGGTGCCGTCGTAGATCGCGTTGGCCACGTCGGTGGCCTCCGCCCGGGTCGGCCGGCTGGAGCGGACCATCGAGTCGAGCATCTGGGTGGCGGTGATCGACGGGCGGGCGAGACGTCCGGCCAGGCGCAGCAGGTGCTTCTGGGTGGCCGGCACCTCCTCGATCGGCAGCTCGATGCCGAGGTCGCCGCGGGCGACCATGACGCAGTCGGCGGCCCGGATGATGTCCTCGGCCGCGTCCACCGCCTGGGGCTTCTCGATCTTGGCGATCAGCGGCAGGCGCGTGTGCTTGCGCACCGAGATGACGTCCTCGGCGCTGCGGACGAAGCTGAGGGCCACCATGTCGACGCCGATCTCCTCGCCGAAGGCGAGCATCTCGAGGTCCTCCTCCGGCACGGCGCGCAGGCCACGGGTGGAGCCGGGGATGTTGAGGCCCTGGCGCGAGGCGACGCTGCCGCCGACCTCGACCTCGCAGTCGACCTCGCCCTCGCCGGTGCGCACGGCGCCGACGCGGAGGCGGATCGCACCGTCGGCCAGGTAGATCACGTCCTGAGGGTCGACGGCGTCGGCCAGGCCGGCCCAGGTCACCGACATCCGGGTCTCGTTGCCGATCTCGGTGGAGCCGGCACACAGGGTCAGGCGGTCGCCGCCCTTGAGCTCGGCGATGCCCTCGGTCAGCGTGCCGATCCGCAGCTTCGGGCCCGGCAGGTCCTGCAGGATCGCCACTGGGCGTCCCGCGCGGCCCGCCGCGTCGCGCACGCGCTGGATCGTCTCCGCGTGCTCGTCGAGCGTTCCGTGCGAGTAGTTCAGGCGCGCGACGTCCATGCCCGCCTGCACCATCCGCACGAGCGTCTCCGGCTCGCGCGAGGCCGGGCCGATCGTCGCGACTATCTTGGTGCGGCGCATATCCCGCACCGTATCGACAGTCGCCGCTTCGCGCGTCAGGGGGCCTGCACGTCGGGGAAATGCTCGGCGCAGTGCGCGCGCAGTACCTCGCGCACCCATGCGCGCTCGGCGGGGCTCGCGACTCGGAAGCGCTCGAGCAGCTCGCGCTGGCGCTCGATCGGCACGCCCGCGATCTCCCAGCGGACCGCGAGGCGCTCGAAGAGCAGCTCCGCGGCCCGCTGCCAAGCGTCCTCGGTGGTGCCCGCCGCGTGCGCGCCGCCCGCGAGCGCCGCGGCGTACTGCATACGGGTCGCCGGGGTCAGCGCGCCGCGCAGTGTTAGCACCGCGCCGTCGGGGCTCGTGTAGTCGCTATCCGGGGCCTTCAGCCGCTCGGGGCGCTGCTTGGGCTTGCGTCGTGCCACGCTACGCAGCGTAGGGGGCAACGACCCCCCGATGGTCGCATCGCGCCTCCATGCGACCGTCAGGTCGTCTCCGCGGCGCGCTCCAGCTGTACACGCACGTCGCCCGTGACGGGCTTGGCGTGTCCCGGCCAGGCCGCGGCGGGCTCCAGCGCGGCGAGCTTGCGCAGGCTCGCGCGGGCCTGCTCGGTATCGAAGTTGTAGAGACTCTCGGGGAGCTTTGGCGCGCAGTCCCGACCCCACATGTCCAGCGTGTAAAAGCAGTCGCTGACGAGCGCGAGGCGGTCGGATTCGCGCCACAGCCCGATCTGGCCGGGGGCGTGACCGGGGAGGTGCACGACGCGGAAGCCCGCGATCTCCTCGCCCTCGGTGACCGTGCCCGTGATTTTCACCGGACCACCGTCCCAGGCGAAGCGGTGCAGCACGCGGTGGATCTGACGCTGGGGCGTTGGCAGTCCGAGGAGACCCTCCGGCCAGTAGCGAAAGCCGCCGCTGCCTTCAGCGTCCTGCACCTCGTCCGGATGGCACAGCACCGGCACGCCCAGCGCCGGGGCGACGCCGCGGTGGTCGGTGTGCCCGTGGCCCAGCACCACGCGGCGGATGCCGCCGAGCTTCGCGCCCGCGGAGGCCACCGCGCGCACCATCGTGCGCGCGCCGGCGTCGAACAGCGTGACTCCACCCTCGTCCTCGATCAGGTACACGTTGCAGCGTCCCGGCTGGCCCTGCACGACCCACACGCCCTCCGCCACCAGCTGCGCCTCGCCCACGCCGCGCGCGGTGACGCGCGTCTTGAGGTTGAAGGCCTGCATCATGCGCTGCTCCGCGGGGGAGCCCGGCGGCGGCAGCATGCCGATCTGGCGGGGGAAGCCCATGGTGTCGGTGAAAGCGTCGTTGCTCTGGACCAGGCCGTCGCGGACGGTCAGCAGGTCGAGGCCTTCGAGCACGATCGGGTGTCCGGTGGGGGCCACGCCGTTGAAGGAGTCCGGGCCGGTGAAGGTGCCGCTCAGGCGCCACTGCACGCCGCAGCGATCGCCTTCGCTGGTCGTGCTGAGCAGCTCGAAGCGCACGTCCGGCATCGCGGCCAGCATCTCGCCGATGAACGCGCGCACACCCTCCGGGGCGGTGACGTCGACCTGGCCGCGGACGTTCTCACGACCCCCGACGGCCCACAGCGCGACCGCGCCCTCCAGGTCGTGCGCGTTGATCGCGCCGAAGTACTGGCGCGCGACCGTCTCCGCTTCGCTCACCGTCGAGCGCGAAGCGGCGCTCATCGCCTGCTGGATGTTGGCCGCCGCCTCCTGCACCTTGCTCGCGGCCCTCGCGATGCCCTCCTGCTGCTCGTCGGCCATACGTGGATGTTACCCCCGCGACTCCTTCGCGCTTTTGGCCTCGTGATCTCCGATCAAAGGGCCACCCAGCCACAGCGCGAACGGACGCAGGCCGTGGCGTTCGTAGAAGCCCCGCGCCCCGCTGTTGCCCGAGACCACGTGCAGCGCCAGTTCGCTGACGCCAAGCGCCGCCAGCTCGCCCGATACCGCCTGCAGCAGCGCGCTGCCAATGCCGCGTCCGCGCGCGCTCGGGTGCACCGAGAGCGTCTCGACTTCACCGGCGCGCTCGCTGGAGGGCCAGGTCGGCGAGCCCGCACGCAGGTGCACCATCGCATAGCCCACGGGCCGATCGCCGAGCTCCGCGATCAGGATGAACGCGTCGGGCTCGCGCAGCCAGCGCTCGTACTGCGCGCGTCTGCGCTGCCAGGAGTCCGCGCGCGTACGCGGAGCTCCCAGGTCGGGGGTAACGCTGGCGTGGTGCTCGCGCAGCGCGCTCCAGAGCGGCTCGACGGTGTCGAGGTCGATCGGGTCCAGGCGCCGGATGGAGAGCGCGTCGTTGCTCATGGACCGCTCTCGCCGCCCCGCTCGAGCTGCCGCACGAAGCGCGCGCGGTTGCGCTGGCGCTCGTAGCCCCCCGTCTCCCAGAAGCCCATCGCCGGCGGCTCGTCCGCGGCCACGATCGCCGTCAGCCGCACCGCGCCGCGCGCGCGTAGGTGGCGCTCGCCGCTCTCCAGCAGCGCCGCCGCGAGTCCTCGCCGGCGCTGGGCGGGATCGACCGCGAGCCGGTAGAAGCTCCCGCGCCAGCCGTCCCAGGCCGCGATCAGCGATCCGAGCACCCGGCCCTCCTCCGACACCGCCAGCAGCAGCGCGTCGCGATCGCCGGCCAGCAGGCGCACGATGTTCTCGCGCGTATCCTCCGCGCCCGCCGGGCTGCGCGCGGCCTTCCAGAGGGCCAGCACCGCGGGGATGTCCTCCTCGGTGGCGCTGCGGATGATCGGGTCGGGCATGGTGGGATCAATATCACGGCACGTCTGTTGGGGCGTGAAGCTTGATGTCGTGATGCAAATGAGGCCGCGCGCCGCAACTCCGATCTTTGGGCACTGTTTGCTTTTGCGATTGCGTCACTCACGGGCGGTTTGGGGGGCATATGTCGATTGGCAAGGTTTGCGGGTGGGTCCGTGTTGATCCGGCGCGCGCTCTGTCGGTGGTTCAGATCGCGGCTATCTTGAGCCTGGGCGTAGTGACGGTTTTCCGGTTTCACATTTTTGCTGAAGTGGACGAGCGTGCCCATCTTGCTTATGTGCAGGAAGTCGCCGAAAACGGTCGCATACCGTGGCTAGGGCATGACCACGTGGCATGGCAAGAGCTGGCGCTCGAAGAGCACACATATCCTCGCCCCAGCCCGCTGAATCCGCGTCTGCTGGGATTGCGTGGTAGTAGCTACGAGGCATGGCAGCCGCCGTTGTATTACATGCTTGCGGCGCCGGCCTTCCTAGTACCAAACGATTACCGCAACAAGGTCTTTGCCGTGCGGGCGTTTGACCTGTTGCTCCTCATGGCTACCATCTTGATACTGGCCGGGCTCGCTCGGGCAATTTTCGGAGAACGCTGGCGAGTTCCCTACTGTGCTGCGCTCTCTGTGCTTCTGTGGCCAGGGGTGATCGTTCGCGCGATCACGGTTTCAAACGCGGCCCTGGAGTTGCCGTTGGTTGCGCTCTATGTGCTCGTCGTGTGGAGCGCGACGGTGAAACCGCGTACGAGCTCACTGGTGGCTGCCGCCTGCCTGTTGGGGCTCTGCGTCTTGACCCAACTGACACTAGGTTGTCTGGCTCCGCTGTTGATCTTGCCGCTGGTCGCCTATCTGCGTAAGCGGCGCGACCGCTTGGCGTTTGGCGTGATCGTATTTGTGGTTGCACCGCCGGTGGTATTGATAGTGCCCTGGCTGATACTCAACGAGGGTCGATATGGAGCGCTGACCGCAAGCTCTCTAGCGCAGCGCATGACGAGGTCCTACGGACCTGCCGGCCCGCAAGCGGGTATCGGTGCTGTCGGTTTGGGGTTGGGACGCCTAACGCGCGTCGTGCTACCCCAGGAGTGGTGGAGCGAGTACGGGGGAGTGCGTGGGGTGATCTTGATCGCGCTGCCGGCGGCTTCGCTGCTGCTCGGCGCACTGCCTGTAGTGCGACATCGGCGGCTTTTGTGCTCACGCATCTCGGGGCTGCTCGCTGCGCCGTTGGCATTGGGGCTCGCCACCCTCCTCGGCATTTGTTTGCTCGCCGAATGGCCCGCGGCGTTGTTCCCGCGTTATCTGCACCCGATGCTCCCACTCTTCGCTATGTTTGCCGCTTGGGCTTGGATGTGGGTCGGGATAAGTCGAAAGCGGCTGCTTGGGTTCGTCGCGCTCTCGAGCCTTGTTGTAGGAATGATCTGGGTTCAGATGGCGGGTGCTTACTACTTCACCAACGTCGGCGCGGCATTTGGAATTCATGCGGCACCGTTGACATAGTGGCTCGCGCCGCTCCTATGCGCTTGGTGGCTCATGGTCTACGGCACCTGCGGGTGAGATCCAGTCGCCGGCGAGCACCGCGTAGACGACCTGGTCGCTGTAGCGCTCGCCGGGTCGCTGCGCCTGACGCAGAGTGCCCTCGCGCCAGAAACCAAGCCGCTCGGGGATCGCGCGGCTCGAGCGGTTTGCAACGTCGATGCGGATCTCGACGCGATTGAGCTTCCAGGTGCCGAATGCGTGGTCCACGAGTGCGGTGACGGCCTCCGTCATCGTCCCGCGGCCCTGGGCGTCCGCGGCCAGCCAGTAGCCGATGCTGGTAGCGCGGTTGGGCCAGTCGACACTGTGATAGCCCGCGACTCCAACGATCAGCTCCGCCGAGAGGACCGCGGCCTGGAAGCCGTCGTTCTCCGCGAGCTGCCGGCGCGTGGCTCGAATGAATTGGATTGTGTCCGCCTCGGTCTGGCTCGCTGCCCACGGCATCCAGCGCGCGAGGTGCGCGCGGTTGGCGTCGATCAGCGCGTGCAGCTCGAGTGCGTCGGACTCCTGCAGTGGTCGCAGCCGGTACCCGCCGCGCAGCTCGAAACTTGGCGTCGTCATGCTTGCCAGGCCTCGCCCGCGAGGACCCGCTCGAAGCCGATCCAGAGCGCGTTCATCGCGGTCGCGACGATCTGCTCGCGGGGCACGTGCTGGTGCTCGTACCACCACAGCGCGAGACCCTGCAGGACCGCGCGCATGACCTCCCAGGCCATGTCCAGCGCATCCGTGTCGGCACCCGCGGCGTCCTCGATGCCGCGTTCGCGCAGGAACAGCGGCATGACCGCGGCGCGGCTCTGGGCGATCACCTGCTCGTGGATCGCGCGCACCGCCGGCTCGCCGCTGGTGTCGCGGAAGAGCATGCGCCAGGCGTAGGGGTGCGTCTCGACGTACGCGAACCAGGCGTCGATCGCGCGCGCGATGCGGCGCTGCGGCGGATCGTCTCCCTCGAGCTGCTCGCGCCAGAGCAGCCGCAACTCGGCGTAGTGGCGTTCCAGCAGGGACTTGTGCAGGTCCTGCTTGGAGGCGAAGTGGTCATAGACCACCGGTGCCGTCACGCCCGCGCGACGGGCGACCTCGTCGATCGAGGTCGCGCCGTAGCCGCGATCGGCGAACAGCTCGCTCGCGGCCTGCTCGATCAGCTCGCGGCGCGCCTGCGCCGTGAGTCGCCTACGGGGCGTCCCTTTGCTCTGCTCGCTTGACAACCTAACCCTTACTAGGTAGCTTCTCCCGGGCACATACCTAACGGTCATTAGGCAAGTGACTGAGCGAAAGGATAGGGGCGATGGCAGCAGACCGGTATGACGTGCTCGTCGTGGGTGCGCGCTGCGCGGGCGCCCCCCTTGCGGCGCTGCTTGCGCGTGCTGGCGTGCGGGTCGCGCTGCTCGAGCGCGCAAGCTTTCCCAGCGACACGCTCTCGAGCCATCTCTTCGAGGCCGACGCGCTCGCGTTCCTTGACCGGCTCGGCGTGAGCGAGCCGCTGCGCGCGACCGGCGCGCCGCTGGTCGGACGCACCGACACGCGCGTCGAGGACCTGCGGCTGACACTCGACTTGCCGCTGCAGCCCGGGGACATTGGCGGGATGGCATCGGTGCGGCGCCACCTGCTCGACCCGCTGCTGGCGCACGCGGCCGCGGAGGCCGGTGCCGAGGTGCGCACCGAGACGGCCGTGACCGCGCTGTTGCGCGACGGGGAGCGCGTCACAGGAGTCCGCATCGCGAGCGAGCAGCGCGAGGCCGAGCTGCACGCGCGGCTCGTCGTCGGCGCCGACGGCCGCAACTCGACGGTTGCGAAGCTGTGCGGGGCGCGCCGCTACAACCTCACCCCCAATCGCCGCCTGCTCTACTGGGCGTTCTTCGAGAACGCCCAGATGGGTGCCGAGCCGACGTTCCTCTCGCACCGCTGGGAGGAGCGCTTCATCCTCGGGATCCCATCCGACAGTGGGCTCTACCAGGTTCTGATCTGGCCCGAAATGGCCGAGCTCGAGAGCTTCCGCGCCGATCCCGCGGCGGCCTTCCTGGCGCACGCGCGTACCTGCGAGCCGATCGCGCAGGCGCTGGATGGCGCGCGGCTCCTCGGCAAAGTGCTCGGCGCGGTCCGCTGGGAGGGCTTCTTCCGCGAGGCCGCCGGCCCCGGCTGGGTGCTCAGCGGCGACGCCGGCCACTTCAAGAGCCCCTCACCCGGTCGCGGGATCGGCGACGCCTTCCTGCAGGCCGACAGCCTCGCGGCCGCGATCACGGGCGCGCTCGGTGGCTCCGAGCGCGCACTCGATGCAGCCATGACGCGCTGGGGTCGCTGGCGCGACCGCGAGTTCGCCGAGCACTACTGGCTTGCCTACGACCTCGAAGAGGCCGGCTCGGTTCCGCCCGTCCTGGTCGAGATCCTGCGCGGCCTGCAGCGGCAGGGGAAGGCTTGGCAGTTCTTCGATGTGCTCAACCATCGGATCCGCCCCTCGCGCCTGCTGACGCCGCCGCGTGTGATCGGCGCAACCGGCCGCCTGCTCGCCGGAAGCACGGTCGATCGTCGCGCGCTGCTCGGCGAACTGCGCGCGCTCGGCATGCAGGACCTGGGCCGGCGCCTGCGCAACCGGCGCCCGCTCTACGCGGCAGCCTGAGGCGCCCGCGCACCCCGCGGGATCACGTGGGCCGCTGCGGCCCACTAGGCTCTGGCGCGTGGCCGAGGCAAGCGATCACAGGCTGCCCGGCAAGCGCGAGCTCGGCCGGGGCGAACGGATACTGCCGGGCGTCTTCCGCCTGCGCCTGCCGCTGCCGTGGCCCGGCGTTCCCCACTGCAACGCCTGGGCAGTCGCCGCCGGGGACGGGATCGTGCTGTTCGACACCGGCATGCACGAGCCCGGCTCACTGGCGCAGCTCGAACGGGCGCTGGCGATGTGCAACCTGCGCCTGGAGAACGTGCGCCTGGTGGTCTGCACCCACGCCCACTCCGATCACTACGGCCAGGCGGCGACGATCGTCGAGCGGACCGGCTGCGAACTGTGGATGCACCCCAACCTCGAACACATGACGCGCTGGGCCGAAGACTCCGATGCGGCCTTCGCGCGGCGCCTGGAGGTCGCCCGCCAGAGCGGGGTGCCAGAGGAGCCGCTGCGCCGCTACGCCGCCGAGCGAGGCTCGCGCGACTCCGGGATCGCCGCGATCGTCCAGCCCGATCGCGAGCTGCTTCCCGGAGTCACCGTCGCGACCGACCTAGGCGACTGGACCGTGCACGAGACGCCGGGGCACGCGCCCTCACACGTTTGCCTGTTCCAGCCCGAGCGGCGCCTGCTGATCTCCGGCGATCACTTGCTGGGACGGATCTCGCTGTACTTCGACTACGGCTACTCCCCCGATCCGGTCGGCGAATTCGTGCGCTCGCTCGACGTGGTGGAGACACTGGACGCGCGCCTGTGCCTGCCCGGGCACGGTCGCACCTTCACCGACGTGCACGCCCACATCGAAGGCAACCGCGAGCTCGTCGCCGAGCGCACCGAGCGGACGCTGGCCGCGATCGCATCCGAGCCGCTGACGGCCTTCGACGCGGTCCCGCGCATCTACGACGACATCCCGTTCTCGCCGCTGACCGCGCCGTGGCTGCTCACCGAGACGCTCGCCTTCCTGCTGCACCTGGAGGTCACCGGCCGCGCGCGCCGCATCCCCGGCGAGCCCGAGCGCTGGGCCGTGGCAGACTAAAGCGACGATGCGCATCGCCGAGCTCCTCGCCGGCCCCGGGCCGGTCTTCTCCTTCGAGTTCTTTCCCCCCAAGACCGATCGGGGCGAGCAGAACCTCTATGCCGCGCTGCGCGAGCTCGGCGCACTGGAGCCCTCGTTCGTATCGGTGACCTATGGCGCGGGTGGCTCCACGCGCGAGAAGACGATCGAGATCGTCAAGCGCATCAAGCACGAGCACGGCCTGGAGGCGATGGCGCACTTCACCTGCGTCGGCGCCACCGTGGCGCAGCTGCGGGGCACGCTCGACGAGATGGCGCAGGCCGGCATCGAGAACGTGCTCGCGCTGCGCGGCGACCCACCGGCCGGCGAGGAGACGTGGAGGAAGACCGAGGGGGGCCTCGAGTACTCCAGCGAGCTCGTCGCGCTGGTCAAGGCCGACTACCCCTTCGCGATTGGAGCCGCCTGCTTCCCGGAGACCCACATCCACGCCATCAGTCCGCTGGCCGATCTCGAATACCTCGCCGAGAAGGTGCGCGCCGGGGTCGATTTCCTGATTACGCAGCTGTTCTTCGACAACGCCCACTACTTCGACTTCGTCACCCGCGCGCGGGCCATCGGGATCGAGGTCCCGATCATCCCCGGGATCATGCCGATCACCCACGTAGGCCAGATCGAGCGGATGGCCGCGATGTGCGGCACATCGATCCCAGACGGCCTGCGTCGAGAGCTGCACTTACGCGATCAAGCGCCCGAGGCGGTACTCGACTTCGGGGTTGCCTACGCCACGCTGCAGTGCGCCGAGCTGCTCGCGGCGGGCGCGCCCGGTATCCACTTCTACACGCTCAACCGCTCGCCCGCGACGCGCGCGATCCTCAGCGCGCTCAAGCTCGCACGACCTTGGCAGCGTGCCCTAGAGGCGGGCGGTCCCCCCGGTGCCACAGTCGGGGCCGGTCCGCTCGCAGGCCGAACCGCGGAGCTCTACGCCAGCTCGATTTCCAGGCCCTCGGCGACGCGCGAAGAGCCGTCGGGCGCCGTGTAGCGCACGTCGACCGAGTCGTTCTGGCGGTAGGTCCCCACGCCCCACGCGCCCAGCAGCCAGCGCCAGCCACTGATGCGGTCCTTGCGCAGTTCGCGCTCGAAGACAAGGGCGCCCTCGCTCACGCGGTAATCGGCCCCGAGTTGCTGGGGGACGCCATTCAAATAGACCTCATAAGGGGTGCGGACCTCGCGGGGAAGCCTCACGATCGACCTTGTCATCGCGAGTGGATTATGCACCCGCCCCCGCGCGCGTACCCTGGTGGGTCCGATGGCAGACATCCCCTACACCGTTCGCCGCTCGGCCCGCGCGCGCCGCGTGCGGGTCAACGTGCGCCCCCTGACGGACCTTGGCGCGGTGGGCGTCGAGGTGGTGTTGCCCACGCGCGCCCCCGAGCGCGCCGCGGCCGCGGCCGTAGACGAGCTGCGTCCATGGATCGAGCGGCGTCTGGCTGAGGCCCGGGGCGTACTCGCGCACCTCGCGCAGCGCGGGGGCACTGTCCCGTACCTGGGCAGGACCCTGGAGTTGGTGGGCCAGCCGGGTCGTAGCCAAGCGCACCTGAGCGGCGAGCGCCTACTGGTGCCCGCGGGCGATCCGCGGGCGGCGCTCGAGCTTTTCTACCGCCGCGCCGCCCGCCGCGAGATCGCCGCGCGCCTGGATCGCGCGACGGCGCTCGCCGGCACCCCCTACAACGGCCTCTCGATCCGCGCGCAGCGCACGCGCTGGGCGTCGTGCTCGGCGGGCGGGCGCATGAGCTTCAACTGGCGCCTGCTGCTGGCACCGGAGAGCGTGCTGGACTACGTCGTCTGGCACGAGGTCTGCCACCTCGAGATCCTCGACCACTCCCCGCGCTTCTGGGCGCTGGTGCAGCACCGCTGGCCGCGCTGGCGCGAGGACCGCGAGTGGCTGCGCCGGCATGGGGCGACGCTGGTGCTGTGAGGGCACCGCGTACCCGGCGCCCCGCTAGCCCCCAAGCGCCGTGCGCAACCCCTCACAGGGGCTTTCGCCCGCTTGCAGCTCGAGCAGGGTGCGGCGCAGGCGCCCCGTGTATGCCTCCGCCGAGCCGTCGCCGCGCAGGTCGATGCCGCCGCGCGCACGGCCTCCTCGCCCGCCGGGTCCAGTGATCTCGACACGGACCGCGACCTGGCGCGCGGGGTCGTAGCGGCGTCCGGCGATCTGCAGCGAGCGGCGGCGCGCTCCGGGCGCGAGCTCCGTGATCTGGTGCTCGAGCACCTGGAGCGCCTGCTCGAGCGTGTCGAAGCGCGTGCGCTCCACGCGCGGCCCGTTGCGGACCGTCAGGGTCCAGTTGCCCGCCACCTGCCGGCGGCTCCGCCCGCGCTCAGCCGCGCTGTCCGACCGGCACGTAATCGCGGTCGCGCTCGCCGGTGTAGATCTGGCGCGGGCGAGCGATCTTCTGCTCGGAGTCCTCGACCATCTCGAGCCACTGCGCGATCCAGCCGCTGGTGCGCCCGATCGCGAACATCACCGGGAACATCGCGACCGGCAGCCCCAGCGCCTCATAGATCAGGCCCGAGTAGAAGTCGACGTTGGGGTAGAGCTTGCGCGAGGTGAAGTACTCGTCATCCAGGGCGCGTTTCTCGAGCTCCGTGGCGACGTGCAGTAGCGGGCTCTTGCCGCGCACCTCGAAGACGTCGTCGAGGTATTTGCGGATGATGCGCGCGCGGGGATCGTAGTTCTTGTAGACGCGGTGCCCGAAGCCCATCAGGCGCTCGTTGCCGGCCTTCACGCCCTCGAGGAAGTCGGGGATGTTCTCGACCTTCTCGATCCGTTTGAGCATGCGCAGCGCGGCCTCGTTGGCGCCACCGTGCAACGGCCCATAAAGCGCGGCAACGCCGGCGGCCACCGCGGAGTAGGGATCTACCTGGGTGGAGCCGACAGAGCGCACGGCGCTCGTCGAGGCGTTCTGTTCGTGGTCGGCGTGCAGGATGAAGAGTACGTCGAGTGCCCGTGCCAGCCGCGGATCGGGCTGGTACTTGAGCTCGGTCATCTTGTACATCATCCCGAGGAAGTTGCCCGCGTATTCGAGGTCGTTGTCGGGGTAGACATAGGGCTGACCCATGTTGTGACGGAAGGCAAAGGCCGCGAGCGTCGGCATCTTGGCGAGCAGGCGGATGATCTGGATCGCGCGGACCTCGTCGTCGTGGATCTTGTTCGCATCCGGGTAGAAGGTCGAGAGCGCCCCGACGGAAGCCACGAGCATGCCCATCGGGTTGGCGTCGTAGCGGAAGCCCTGCATGAAGTCCTTGACGTTCTCGTGCACGAACGTGTGGATCGTGATCTCGTGGATCCACTCGTCCAACTGTGCCTGCGTTGGTAGTGCGCCCTTGATCAGTAGGTAGGCCACCTCGAGGTAGCTCGAGTGCTCGCAAAGCTGCTCAATGGGGTAGCCACGATGCTGGAGGATGCCGGCCTCGCCGTCGATGTAGGTGATCGAACTGCGGCACGCCGCGGTGTTGGTGTAGGCCGGGTCATAGGCCATCAGCCCGAAGTCCTCCTCGCCGGTCTTGATCTGGCGAAGGTCCATCGCGCGCACGGTGCCATCGGTGATCGGCAGCTCGTAGGCGCGGCCGGTGCGGTTGTCGGTCACCGACAGCGTCTGCTCGGAACGGCCGTTGCTCTGGGCCTGCTCGCCGACGGCCTCGCCGTCTTTGCCCACCTGGGTCTCGGTGCTCATATTTCCTCCTGTCGGCCGCTCTTGGCTACACCGTAGCGCTCCCGTTGGGAGCCAGGCGCAGTCGCAACCGGGATTCTGCCAGCCCGCTCAGTGCTGCGCGATGCGCCCGCGGGCAACTACCGTCCGGACGCGTGCCGGCGCCAGTGGGGCGGGCGCACCGTGATGGGGTCCACGTCGCGGCGCGCGCGGCAGATGCGAGCGAGGACGGTGGGGATGGCGCGGGCAGGGCGCGCGGCCGATGCCACCATCGCTCCCCGGCTCGGGCTCCGGCGTCTGGCGAACCGCCCACCGGACCAGCAGGAAAAGCGCGACGATGGGGATCTTCAGGATCACCATCAACCAGATGAAGGTCCAGGCATCCACTCCGACCTAGATCGTACTACTCCCAGGGCCCCCTTTTGGAGAGCCGGTCCTAGTCGCCGAGCGGCAGCGACGCGGCTGAGAACTGCGTGAAGTCCCGCAACTGGCGCACGCGCGCGACGATCTCCGGGCCGGAGAGATGGGCGACGCGCTCGGTGCCGAACTCCTCGACGTTGAATGACGCGAGCGCCGTGCCATGCGCCATCGCCTGGCGCAGCAGCTCGTCGGTGAGCTCCTCCTCGATGTGGGCCGCGATGTACCCAACGAAGCCCCCGGCGAAAGTGTCCCCGGCGCCAGTCGGGTCGACGACCGTCTCCAGCGGGAAGGCCGGTAGCGCGAAGAAGCTCTCCGGCGTCAGCAACGCCGCCCCGTACTCGCCCTGCTTGGCGACGATCACGCGCGGCGCAGCGGTCCACGAGAAGATCTCACGCGCCGCCGCCAGCAGGCTCGCCTTGCCGGTTAGCTGGCGCAGCTCGGAGTCGTTGAGGATCAGGCAGTCGCACAGCGCGATCGCGGTCGTGAGCGAGTCGCGCGCGACTTCGATCCAGAGGTTCATCGAATCGAGCGCGACGAAGCGCGCCTTCGGCAACTGCGCGCGCACCTCGCGCTGCAGGTCGGGCTGGATGTTCGCGAGGAACAGCACCTCGCTGGCGCGCGAGCCCTCCGAGAGCTTTGGCTGGAAGCCCTCGAAGACGCCCAGCTGCGTATCGAGTGTCTCGCGCGAGTTCAGGTCCCAGCCGTACTTGCCGCTCCAGAAGAAGGTCTTGCCTCCGGGGACGCGCTCGACATCGGTGATGTCGATGCCGCGATGGCGCATCACGTCGAGCTCGGGCTCCCCAAAGTCATCGCCGACAGGGCCCACTACGCGGACCTCCTCGAAGAAGGAGGCTGCCAGCGCGAAGTGCACAGCGGCGCCGCCCAGCATCCGCTCGCGATGCCCGAAGGGCGTCGTGACTGTGTCATAGGCGATCGATCCGACAACTGTGATGGACATGAACGGGCACGATATAGATCGACCCCGCCGCGCGCGCACGCATACGCGCGCGGCGGGGTCGCGAAACGAGCGTCACCACCCCATGGGTCGCTAGCCTGCGCTGCACGATGCGAGCGATCCAGATGACCGAGTTCGGCGGTCCCGAGGTGCTGCGGCTCGTCGAGCTTCCCCGACCGGAGCCCGAGGCGGGCGAGGTGCTGATCCGCGTCAGCCGCGCGGGTTTGAACTTCGCCGACACGCACACCCGCACCAACTCCTACGTGCGCAAGGCCACCCTCCCGCTGGTACCCGGCGGCGAGGTTGCCGGGGTGCGCGAGGACACTGGCGAGCGCGTGATCGCGCTGACCGGAAGCGGCGGCTACGCCGAGTACGCCACGGCTCCCGCGGAGCTCACGTTTCCAATCCCGGAGGGGCTGGATGATGGGACGGCGCTTGCGCTGATCGTGCAGGGCACGACCGCCTGGCACCTGTATCGCACCGCCGGTCGCGTCTCGGAGGGGGAGAGCGTCGTCGTCCACGCCGCCGCCGGAGGCGTCGGCTCGCTCGCGGTGCAACTCGGACACCCGCTGGGTGCCGGGCGCGTGATCGCCACGGCCTCCAGCGAGGAGAAGCGCCAGCTCGCGCTCGAGCTCGGAGCCGATGTCGCGATCGACCCCGACCCCGAGGGGCTGACCGAGCGTCTGCTGCAGGCCAACGACGGGCGCGAGGTGGACGTCGTCTTCGACATGGCCGGAGGCGCGGTCTTCGACGCCTCTTACCAGGCGCTCGCGCACTTCGGGCGGATCGTGGTCTGCGGCATCGCCTCGCAGGAGCCCAACCGGGTCTCGACCGGTTCGCTGCTGCGCCATTCGCGCTCGATCGTGGGCTTCTACCTCTTTCATTGCATGGAGCGCCCGGGCATGTTCGGCGATGCCCTCGCGGAGCTTTTTGCGCGCGCCGAGCCGGGCGAGCTGCGTGCGGTGCTCGGGCGGACCTACCCGCTCGCTCAGGCCGCCCAGGCACACGGCGATTTGCGCGAGCGGCGCACCACCGGCAAGCTGCTGCTCGACCCGAGCACGTAAGCTCTCCTTCCTCGATGCCGAAGACCTTCGCCGAGCTCGGCCTCTCCGAGCAGACCCAGCGTGCGCTGCGCGACGTGGGCTACGAGGCGCCCAGCCCGATCCAGGAGCAGGCGATCCCGCCGCTCCTGGAAGGACGCGACGTGATCGGTCAGGCCCAGACGGGTACCGGCAAGACCGCCGCTTTCGGTCTGCCGATCATGGAGTACGTCGATCCCGAGGACGGCGAGGTCCAGGCGCTGGTGCTGACTCCCACGCGCGAGCTCTGCATCCAGGTCACGCAGGCGCTACGCGCCTACGGCACCCATCGCGGCGTCGATGTCGTCGCGGTCTTCGGCGGCGCCCCGATCCGCACCCAGCAGGCCCAGCTGCGCGCCGGCGGACACGTTGTGGTCGGAACGGTCGGTCGCGTTCTGGATCTGATCTCGCGTCACTCTCTGGTCCTGCATCACACGCGCTTCGTCGTGCTCGACGAGGCCGACGAGATGCTCGACCTGGGCTTCCTCGAGGACGTCGAGAAGATCCTCTCGTTGACGCCCTCCAGCAGGCAGACCGCGCTCTTCTCCGCCACGATGCCGCCGCCGATCCGCAAGCTGGCCGACCGTTACATGTACGACCCGGAGGTCATCCAGGTCGAGGCCGCGACGCTCACGATCGACACCGTCGCCCAGTTTCAACTCTCGGTCGAGACCAAGGGCAAGGCCGAGAAGCTGGTCGAGGTGCTGAGCGCCGAGGCGCCCGACCAGGCGATCGTGTTCGTGCGCACCAAGATCCGCTGCGACCAGCTGTTTCGCACGCTGCGCGACGGCGGCATGAACGTGCGCGCGCTGCACGGCGACATGTCCCAGGGCTCGCGCGACGGCGTGATGCTCGCGTTCAAGGGCGGGCGCGTGCCGATCCTGGTCGCCACCGACGTCGCCGCGCGGGGTCTCGACATCTCGACGGTCACGCACGTCGTCAACTACGACGTCCCGACCTCGCCGGACACCTATGTGCACCGCATCGGGCGCACCGGTCGCGTCGGGCGCTCGGGGCGCGCGATCACGTTCGTCGAGGAACGCCAGAAGCGCGAGCTGGAGGCGATCGAGCGGCACATCGGCACCTCGATCGCACCTTGGGAGCGGGGCGCCGTCGCTGCCCCCACACCTGTGAGCGAGCGTCCGCGCCGGCATTCGAAGCCGCGCGTCAAGCGCGACAGCGGGGAGCCCTACGCGAAGCTTTTGATGGGCGCCGGGCGCGCCGGCGGAGTACAGGTCGCGGACATCGTCGGCGCAGTCACCTCCGCAACCGGTCTCGCCGGCGAGGCGGTGCGCGAGGTGCTCGTGCTCGACCGCTTCTCCTTCCTCTCCGTGCCCGCCGCCGACGCCGATCGCGTGATCGACGAACTCAAAGGCCACGATGTGCGCGGGCACTCCGTGGAGCTGGAGCGGGTAGGGTAGGCGCCATGTCAATTGCCACGATGCACAGCGCTGTGAACTTGGGCCTATAACAAATTTCTGGCGGCGTCTGCGAGATGCCGTCATAGCTGGGCGGCTGGAGACTACAGTTGTGTAGTGGTTTTCCGCGGCGTTCGTAATCGAGACGCCCTTAGCGACGGTAACGTGGTCGCAAGCATGAGTTCCGCATCTGCTCAAATCGACCTTCGACGGCTCCGTACCCGGCGGGAGGAGATCCTGGGCTGCGCTACTGACCATGGTGCTCGCAACGTGCGCGTGTTTGGCTCGGTGGTGCGCGGCGAGTCGAGTGCGTCGAGCGACGTGGACCTCTTGGTCGAGATGGAACCGGGGCGCAGCCTGATCGACCTTGTGGGGCTGTGGCAGGACTTGGAGGACATGCTCGGCACCCACGTCGATGTGCTCAGCGACGGCGGGGTGAGTCCGCATCTGCGTGAGCGCATCTACGCCGAGGCCGTGTCCCTGTGAAGGATGAGCGTGCCTACCTGCTTCACGCCGTCGAAGCAATCGACGCGATCTCGAGCTACACCGTCGATGGCCGCGAAGCTTTCCTCTCGGATGGCAAGACCCAGGATGCCGTCATCCGCAACATCGAGATCATCGGCCAGGCCGTCAAGGGAATCTCGGACAGCACACGCGCTCTGGAGTCGGCAGTGCCCTGGCGGCAGATCGCCGGTATGCGCGACAAGCTCATCCACGAATACTTCGGTGTAGATCTCGCTCTCGTCTGGGATGTGGTTGAGCGCGAACTGCCGGTCTTGCGTCCGCAACTGGAGAAGCTGAGCCACCGCTTGGCGGACAACACAAGATCTGAGAATCGACCGGCTTCCTAAGCATTTCGAGAGCACTGTCGGGGCGCGATCGGGAGTCGAAGAAGTCCCTGGGCGGGAGGCAGTGCCGCGAAACGCCCTTCCGTCTTACGGTGCGGGTAGGGTGCTCGCCGCGGCTCCTAGTGAGATGACGCAGGAGACGAGCGTTGAGAATGCGCGGAAGACGCTAGCGATCGGCAAGTCGCCGACGCACTACAACGCCCTACACGCGATCATGGCGAAGTACCAGCTCATGAACGCCTAGCCGGCGGTGTAATACGGTGCACCAGGCCCATCGGAATGTCGCATGCATCCGGCGGGCCTGTCTGCCGTGTACCGCGCAGGCGACAATCCGTGAAGAACCCACCACCCACTACGCCAAAGGACGGTTATAGGGTCCATGATAGCCACGATGCAAACCACAGAGGGGCCGATCGTCTTCGAGCTGTTCGACGAGGATGCCCCCAAGACCGTCGAGAACTTCCGCAAGCTTGCCGCCGACGGCTTCTACGACGGGCTGACCTTCCACCGCGTGATCAAAGACTTCATGATCCAGGGCGGCTGCCCGCAGGGCACTGGCACCGGCGGTCCCGGCTACACGTTCGAGGATGAGATCAACCCGCACAAGATCGTGCGTGGGGCGCTGGCAATGGCCAACGCAGGCCCCAACACCAACGGCTCGCAGTTCTTCATCGTGACGGCCCAGAAGTGCCCGTGGCTGGACGGCAAGCACACCGTCTTCGGCCAGGTGACCGATGGCCTGGACATCGTCGATCGCCTCGAGGGCGTCGCGACCGACGGCGGCGACCGTCCCGAAGAGCCGATCGGGATCGCCTCGATCGAGTTCTCCGAGTAGCCCTCCGGGGCGGCAGATTCGGCCATCGAAATCGTCTGTCTCGGTCGCCGGCGATGAGCTAGCCTTACTCGTTACAAGCGAGAGAGCTACGCGCGAGCGAGATAGGGGACTTCAGATGGCGACGGTCGAGCAGCACGCACCCCAGACCTCCAACGGAGCGGCATCCGAGGATGCGCCGCAGACAGCGGACGGCGCGCTGGCGCCCGGCGCGGGCATACCCGTCGAAAACCCGGCGAGTGGCGAGATCATCGCGACGGTCCCCGACCTCGACGCCGAGGCGATCGCCGAGCTCGCGCGCCGTGGTCGTGCGGCGCAGCCGATCTGGGAGGCCTACGGCTTCGAGGGTCGCGGCCGCGTGCTACTGCGTATGCAGAAGTGGGTGATGGACAACGCCGATCGCATCGTGCGCACGATCGTCTCGGAGACCGGTAAGACCTACGAGGACGCGCAGCTCGCCGAGATCTCTTACGGCGGCGCTGCCTTTGGCTTCTGGGCGAAGAACGCCGAGGAGTACCTGGCCGATGAGCGCGTGCGCACGAGCAGCATGCTGGTCAAGGGTCGCAAGCTGATCGTGCGCTACAAGCCGCTCGGCCTGATCGGCGTGATCGGTCCCTGGAACTACCCGCTGACGAATTCCTTCGGCGACTGCATTCCGGCGCTTGCGGCCGGCAACAGCGTGATCCTCAAGCCTTCGGAGATCACGCCGCTGACCTCGCTGCTGCTGGCCGAGGGGCTGCGCGAGTGTGGGATCCCCGAGGACGTCTTCCAAGTCGCCACTGGCCGAGGTCCCGCCGGGGCGGCGCTGATCGAGCACGTCGACATGATCATGTTCACAGGGTCGACACGCACTGGGCGCAAGGTCGCCGAGGCCGCCGGCCGCCGGTTGATCCCCGCGTCGCTGGAGCTCGGCGGCAAGGACCCGATGATCGTGCTCGCCGACGCCGACATCGAGCGCGCCGCGAACGTCGCGACGTACTACTCGATGCAGAACTCCGGCCAGACCTGTATCTCGATCGAGCGCGCCTACGTCGAGGCGCCCGTCTACGACGAGTTCGTAGCGAAGGTCACCGAGAAGGTGCGCGCGCTGCGCCAGGGTCGCCCCGACGGCGGAGCGGGCACGGTCGAGATCGGCTCGATGACATTCCCGCCGCAGGTCGACATCGTCGAGGACCATGTCAACGACGCGCTCGCCAAGGGCGCGCGGGCGCTCACTGGTGGACACCGCGGTCAGGGCGACGGGCTGTTCTTCGAGCCCACCGTGCTCGTTGACGTCGACCACTCGATGAAGATCATGCAGGAGGAGACCTTCGGTCCGACGCTACCGATCATGAAGGTCGCGGACGCCGAGGAGGCCGTGCGCCTCGCCAACGACTCGCCCTACGGCCTGGCCGGCTCGGTCTTCAGTCGCGACACCGCGCGCGGCGAGGAGATCGCGCGGCGGGTGGAATCAGGCGCTGTCTGCGTCAACGACGCGATCATCAACTTTGCCGCGCTCGAGCTACCGATGGGGGGCGTCAAGGCTTCGGGCCTGGGCTCACGCCACGGTGCGCACGGGATTCGCAAGTACTGCTCCGAGCAGGCGCTGTTGATCACGCCGCGCCTCGCGCTCAAGCGCGAACCGCACTTCTTCCCGTACACGCGCCGGGGGACCAAAGGGCTGGGGAAAGCACTGAAGTTCCTGTACGGGCGGGGCAAGCGCGACTAGCGCGCCCGCCCCGTTCACTGCACTCGCGCGGCTTTTTCGAAAGTCCCTACTTGCGTTTCTGCTTGCGCTTGGCGCCGTAGCGACGCTTGGCCCTGGCTTCGCACTGAGCACGCCTGTGCTTCGTCGGCTGTCGCTTGCACTGCCTTAGGGCCTTCGCCAGTAGCCGCTTCCTCTTGGCGGCTTCTTCCTGGCGTTTCTGCTTGCCGGCAGCGGCTTCTTCTTCCTGTCGCTTCTTGGTCGCCGCGGCAACTTCTTCTTCTTCGTGCTTCTTGGCCGCCGCTGCTTCTTCCTGGTGGCGTTTGGCGGCCGCTTCTTCCTGCTGTTTGACTTCTGCTGCGTGCTGCCTCTGAGCTTCTTCTTCGTGCTGTTTGGTCAGCACTTCTTCGGCGCTGATCGCTCTGATCGTGCCCGACACGGCCGAGTGGACCGTGATCGTGGATGCCACGCCGGTGGTCACGAATGGGTTGCCTTCGCGCGAGGCTTCGGGGATCGCTTTGAACATTTCTCCGCGCAGGTTTTCGTATTCGTCCGGCGTCTGCGCGCCCGCGAGCTGGCTGAGCGTCGTCGTGAAGGAGTTTGCTTCCTGGTTGACCGGACCGACCGCAGCAAGAAAGGGACCACGTGCTTCGACGGACTCGCCTCCGCATTTGAAGGTCATGTAGACGATGTCTTCGCTCAAGGTGTTGTCCGGGTTGAGCAGGATGGCGACTGCGTGTTTTGCCTGGCTGATGTAGACCAGTTCCGCGGGGATCTGTCCCGTCGTGATTTCTCCTTCGTTCAGCGCGGTCGCCGACTGGCATTTCGTGCTGGAGCCGTGTTCGGTGACGCATCCCGTGAACACGTATTTGGCCACCGCTGAACGCGGTCCCGTGAGTTCGCCTTCGCCGTGGGAGGCGCTGCAGTTCACGACGCTTGCAAAGCCCGCCATTTCGGCGGTCACCGCACCGCCTTCGGTCGTGAACGCAACCGGGAACGCATTCCCGGGGACGACAAATTCGAGTACCGGTTCGACCGCTGCCGCGCCCGCCGGCACGAGCAGCAGCGCCATCGTTGTGACCAGCGCTACGGCGGAAACATGATGGCCACGGAGAATCCAACTCGCTCTTAATCTCATGTCGCGCTCTCCTCCCTAGATCTATACGCGAGACCCCGGCTCGCGCCCCCGGCCCTCATAAGGCTCCGATGAGTGCTCGGATGGTACCGGCCTCGTGGCGGGCGGTGGGCGAGTTGGGTCGACGTCGCATAGCGCCTCTTGCGCGTGGCTCAGCCGCCGGCGCGACGCCACAGGCGCGCGCACCGACGGGGCCTTCGATTGCCGCGATCGTGCGTGGCATCGAAGGTCGGATCGCCTACGAGCATGCTCATCGAGGTGTCCTGCCGGCCGAATGACCAACGATCAAGCAGGTGGAGTGGCCGACACCTGCGCGCCGAGTGCGATCCCCAACAGGCCTTCGAGCTCGGGGATCGTCGTCTCCGGGCTCGTGTGGTGCACAGTCGCCATCCCGAGCTCCACGGCTGGCGGCAGATTGAAGGGGAGGTCGTCCACGAAGACGCATTCACTCGGCGCACGACCGATGGCCTCGGCCCCCAGTTCGTAGATGCGCGGTGCGGGCTTGCGAATCCCGACCTCGCCCGAGATCACGACCCCGTCAAATAGCTCTGCCAGCAGCTCGCGCGGGTAGCGCGTGGTGCCCCACGAGTTCGAGATCAGGCCTGTCGCGACGCCCGCCTTGCGTGCCGCGCGCACGGCCTCGACCATCGAGGGCTCCGGCTGCGCGCCCGCGAACAGGCGGTCGATCAATCCTTCGGCGCGCTCCAGCCCCAGCAACCGGCCGAGTTCGTTCTCGAAGGTCGTCTCGTCGATGCGGCCCTCCTCGAAACCGATCAGCAGCTCGCGCGCCGCCGGGTCGCCGCGGAACGCCTGCGCAAGCGCCGCCGGGTCCAAGCCCTCCGCCTCGCAGAAGGCGCTGAAGGAGTTGAACAGGTTCGTCGTCATCACCCCGCCCCAGTCGACCAGCAGGCCGCGGGTCGGTGTGCGCTCCTCGCCGGCGTTGTCCTCACGGCTCGAACTGCTCACCGAACGCCACCTCCTCCGCGTGCGCTGCCAACTGCAGCACGCCCTCGCCGAAGTGCACCAGGTAGGGGTCGTCGGTCATCCCCGCCTGCGCGCGCTTGTAGTTGCCCTCCATGAACACCACCGACTTCCACACCGCCAGCGTCACATACCAGCGCAGCTCATGCATCGAGCGCCCCGAGAGCTCTTCGTAGCGCGCAATCAGGCCCGCGCGTGTCGGGAAGCCCTCCGCGCGCGTCACCCGGCCGAGCGCGTCGCGTAGGCCGCCCGGGGGATCACCGGGCTCGCTCCACATCATGCACAAGTAGCCGAGGTCCGCCAGCGGGTCGCCGATCGTCGCCATCTCCCAGTCGAGCACCGCCGCCAGGTGCGTGGGCGCGTCCGGCGTGTACATCGTGTTGCCGAGGCGATAATCCCCGTGCACGATCGTCGCGGGGCCGGACTCTGGGATGTGCGCCTGCAGCCACTCTGTGACGCGCTGCACCGCTGGGATCTCGCGCGTCTTGTTGATCTCCCACAGACCCCCGAAGCGTCGCAGCTGGCGCTCCAGGTAGCCCGTCGGCTTGCCGAAGCCCTCCAGGCCCACCGCGCGCCAGTCCACCGCGTGGATCTCCACGAGCGCCTCGATTAGCTCCTGCGCTATCCGCTCACGCTCGGCGGGGTTGTCGAGCGCGTCGGGCACGCTGAACACGATCGGCTCGCCCGCGATCTTCTCCATCACGTAGAACGGACTGCCGATGATCGCCGCGTCCTCGCCGACCGCGAGCACCTCCGGGACGCGCGCCGGCGTCTCCTTCAGCGCGCGCAGCAGGCGTGCCTCGCGCACCACGTCGTGCGCGCTCGGCGGCAACGGCGGGCGCGGCGGGCGGCGCAGTACCAGCTCGCTGCCGTCCGCGCGCTCGATCAGGTACGTCACGTTCGAGTGCCCCTCGCCGATCGGCTGCGCGCGCAGCTCGCCCGCGCCGAGCCCGTGCGCGTCGAGGAACTCGCGCAGTGGCTCCAGCACCAGCAGCGGCGGGCGCGCGTCGGGGGCCACGTCGGCGTGTGTGCGGACGATGTCGTCGGGCGCGGTCGGGGCGCTCATCGACCGCAACGCTATCCCAAGCCCACGTTTGCCGCGAGCGCAACGCAAGTTGCACGTCGCTTTCGCGAGTCCTCCGCCGCAACAACTGCTTCGCTACGGTGTCTTAAGCAAGGCGCACGTCAACGTGCCCGCCTTTCATCGAGGCGGCATGGGCTGCTCCGCGAGCACGTCCGCGCGTCCCTGGTACCTGTAAGCCCCCGGAAGGAATGGAGCTCTCGAATGCTGCGTATCCGCGTACTCCTCTGTGCATTGCTCACCTGCTCGGCCCTGGGCATGGGGACACTGGACGCGAGTCAGGCGCTGGCCTCCCACACCCAGGCCGACTACTTCGAGGCCTCCAGTGACCTGCTGAACGTGCACACCCGCGAACACGCGATCGCGCAGCTCCAGCACCTCGGAGTTCGCGCCCTGCGCGTCGAGCTCGCCTGGAAAGATGTCGCGCCCGCAGCCAACAGCGCCACGCGGCCGAGCTTCGAAGCCACCAATCCAGGGCTCTACGCCTGGGGTGCCTACGACTGGATCGTTACCAAGGCCAAAGAACTGGGCTGGAAAGTGCTGCTGACCGTGACGGCCCCGGTCCCGCGCTGGGCGACCTCCAACCACAAGGCTCCCTACGACACCAACCCCAACGCGCGTGCCTTCAAAGAATTCATGACCGCCGTCGGGCGTCACTACGGCTCGCAGGTCTCGCTGTTCGCGATTTGGAACGAGCCCAACGACGCCGCCTTTCTGATGCCGCAGTTCAACGCCAGCGGTCAGCCGACCTCACCGCGCATCTACCGCGGCCTCTATCAGGAAGGCTACGCCGGGCTGCAGGCCGCCGGCCTGACGCATCCCAAAGTGCTGATTGGCGAAACCGCGCCATCCGGCTACGACAGCCTCAGCCGCAGCGAAGCTCACCGTAATCCGATCCACGACGTCGCGCCCCTGGCCTTCCTGCGCGGCATGTTCTGCCTGAACTCCCACTACCGCAAAGCCGGCTCCTGCGGGCCGCTGTCGGCGACGGGGTACTCCCACCACGCCTACAGCACCAAGGCCGGCCCCTACTACGTCTCACCGGTACGCGACGACGTCATGATCGGCACGCTCTCGCGCCTGGAAAACGCGCTGAACCTCGCCGCGCGTGCGGGTGCAATCAACGGCGGCATCCCGATCTACCTGACCGAGTTCGGCGTGCAGAGCAAGCCCAATCCCTTCCTGGGTGTCTCGGTGGCCAAGCAGGCTGAATACGACGCGATCGCCGAATACATCGCCTACCGCGATCCGCGCGTCGCGGCCTTCTCGCAGTACCTGCTGCGTGACGGCGCTGTCGGCGGGAAGCCCGGTTCCGGCGCCCACGGCGGCTTCGTCGGCTTCCAGTCGGGCCTGGAGTACATCAGCGGCAGCCCCAAGCCTCTCTACTTCGCCTGGCCGGTGCCGCTCGTCGTCTCACGGGTCGGTCACGGCTACTCCCTGTGGGGGCTCGTGCGACCGACGACCGGAGCGACGAAAGTGACGATCCTCGTCAAGACCAAGGGCTCCAAGAAGTACCGCCCGCTGAAGACCCAGGCCACCAACTCGCTGGGCTACTGGAGCTTTACCTCCAGCACCGCCGGCAGCGACTGGCGCGTGCGCTGGACGAGCCCCAACGGGGTCAAGTACGAAGGGCCGCCGATCGGCGCCACACGCGCGCCGTAATCAAGGCTCCAACCGATGCCGCCTGAGCGGGGGCGGCGCCGGTCCCTCGAAAGACCCCGCCGTGCGCGCGCGTACGCGCGCGGCGGAGTGCCTAGAGTTAGGGCATATGCCCGAGCTGCCCGAGGTTGAGATCACCGCGCGCCGACTCGACGCCGCGCTGCGCGGCGCCCGCATCGAGTCCGCGCTCGCTCCCGGTATCAACGCGCTCAAGACATTCGACCCGCCGCTCTCCGCGCTCGCCGACAGCGAGATCGCGGGGGTCGGCAGGCGCGGGAAGCACCTGGTCGTCGAGGTCCGCACTGCATCGGGCGTCGGGGCGGGAGGAAAGTCGGATGCGGGCCCCGCCTCGCGCGCGCGAGCGGCGGGCGATGAGCTGGCGCTGCTGATCCACCTGATGTCCGCCGGGCGCCTGCAGCTCTTCGACAAGCACGCCGGCCCCCGCGATCGCACCTCGCGCGTGCTCCTGCGGATCGCCGACGGTCGCGAGTTGCGCCTGCGCGAGTTTGGCTCCAAGCAGGCCGCTTGGGCGAAGCTGCTGCCGGCCATGGAGCTCGCACAGGACGAGTCGCTCGCCAAGCTCGGACCGGAAGCGTGGCCGGATCCCCCGGAGTTGGGCGAGCTGCTCGCGGCTTCCCGGCCACTGCACACCGTGCTGCGCGACCAGCACGTGATCGCCGGCATCGGGCGCTCCTGGGTGGACGAGATCCTGTGGCAGGCCCAGCTCTCCCCCTACAAGCGCGGTGGCGATCTGCAGGACGACGAGCCACAACGCCTGCGCGCGGCGATCATCGCGGTGCTGGGTGGGGCGATCGACCACTACGAGAACGAGGTCACGCTGCCAATCCCCGACAAGCTGCCGATGCCGCTGCAGGTTCACCGTCACGAGGACCAGCCGTGTCCGCGCTGTCAGACGACGCTGCGCGCTGTCCACTTCGAGGACTACGTGATCGCCTACTGCCCCACCTGCCAGACCGAGGGGCGCGTGCTCAAGGACCGGCGCCTTTCGCGGCTGCTGAAGTAGCCGCCGCAACTCCGCTGGTCCGCCTGTGCGGCTTGTATCTTCCAGCCACAGTCCGGTCGAGCGAAGAGGGGACAACATGGGTCGTTTGCGGCACACACGCGAGGGCGATCGAGTTGAGGGCGTGGCCGGCTTCCGGCAATGGCGCCGACGGCTCACCGGGACGACCGTCGTCATGGGGCTCGTGCTCCTGGCGATTCCGCTGGGCGCGCAGGCGGCGACGCTCACCGTCACGCGCACCGACGATCCGGCGAGCGCGAGCTGCACGCCCGCGAGCTGCACGCTGCGCGCGGCCGTCGCCCTGGCCGACAGCGACGGCGGCAATGACACGATCGAGCTCCCGGCCGGCACGTATCGGCTGACGAGCGCCGCCGGTGGTGCTCTCGTGATCACGGCGAACATGACGATCGCCGGGGCAGGGGCGCGCACGACCACGATCACTCCCGAACCGTCGAGCCAGATCTTCAAAGTCGAAGGCGGCAACGTCGCGCTCGACGATCTCACGCTGACCGGAGCAGCCGTCTCGGCCGAGGGCGGCGCCGTGGAAGTGGGCGGCAAAGCCGCGCTCACCCTGCAGCGCGACACGCTCAGCGACAACGACGTGCTCGTCAAAACCAACTACAGCGGTGGCGCGATCTACGACGCCTCGACCGGTCCACTGCTGATCGAAGCGAGCACCTTCAGCGCCAACAGCGGCTACAACGGCGGTGCCCTCAGCTCGCAGCCGCCGACGACAATCGTGAACAGCACGTTCACCGGCAACCACGCCGGCAGCCCGAGCTTCAACGGCGATGGCGGCGCGATGGACCTCTCCCAGGGCGTGCTCATCAACGACACGATCACAGGCAACGAGTGCTTCAACGGCGCCGGCTGCGGAGGGGGCATCATCGGCACGATGTCGGCCGCCGACACGATCATCGCCGGCAACACCAGCAACAGCGGGACGCTCACCAACTGTGCCTCCACAGTCACGATCACGGGCCCCGACCTCGAGGACGGCACCGACTGTGACTTCACCACGGACGGCAGCAAGCGCGGCAACCCGCAGCTCGGTCCCCTGGCTGACAATGGCGGCCCGACCGACACAGAGCTCCCGGGTGCCGGCAGTCCCGCGATCGACAATGGCACCAACGCGACCTGCGCGAGCCACGACCAGCGCGGCGGCGCCCGCCCGGCGCCCGGCGGCGGCTCCTGTGACATCGGCGCCGTTGAGGTGAACTCGCTTGCCGACCTGTTGATCACCGGCACGGTCTCACCGACATCGGTGCTCCCCGGGGGAGCGGTCGTCTACACGCTCGAGGTCACCAACAATGGGCCCGACCCCGCGCTGCAGACGAGCGTGCAGAACCTGCTGCCCGCCGGCGCGACGTTCGCGGGAGCGATCACCACGACCGGCAGCTGTACGGGGACGACGGTGTTGACCTGCACGCTCGGCACGCTGGCAAGCGGAGCTTCGGCTTCGATCGACATATCCGCAACCCTGAGCGTCCTGGGGACCGCGACGGACATCGCGAGCGTGAGCGCCCCTGCGACCGATCCGACGCCCGCCAACAACCAGACCTCGATCACCTCCAGCGTGCTCGCGGTGACGCCGCCGCCGGTGATCCCGGCGCCCACACTCACGGCGGTCTCCCAGACGCGCTCGAGCTGGCGCGAGGGCAGCAGCCTTGCGACCTTCAGTCGTGCCAAGCACAAGGCGCCACCCATCGGCACGACTTTCGCACTCACGCTCAACACCCCGGCGCAGGTCCATCTCACGTTCGCGCAGTCGCTCGCGGGGCGCAAGGTCAAAGGCAAGTGCGTGAGCCAAACGCCGAAGAATCGCCACCAGCGCACCTGCAACCGCTCGGTAACCCGCGGAGCGCTCTCGTTTGCCGGGCACAGCGGTGCGAACAAGGTCTCCTTCCAGGGACGCCTATCGAGTTCGCAGAAGCTGCCGCCCGGTCACTACACGGTGCTGATCGCCGCGACGAACAGCGCCGGCCAGAGCGCGACGCGGGTGCTCAGCTTCACGATCGCCCGCTAGTACGGTCGCGGTCGAGCAGACTAGGATCCGCCCATGATCGAGCAAGGCCAGATGGCCCCCGACTTCAACCTCCCCGACCAGGACGGCCGCCCCGTCAAGCTCTCGGACTTCCGCGGCCAGTCGGTCGTGGTCTACTTCTACCCCAAGGCCGATACGCCGGGGTGTACGACCCAGGCTTGCGGCGTGCGCGACCACCAGACCGACTACGCGCAGGCCGGCGCCGTGGTATTGGGCATCTCTCCCGACACGGTCGCGAAGGTCAAGAAATTCCATGACAAGCAGGCGCTGAACTTCGCTCTGCTGGCGGATGATGGCCATGCGGTGGCGGACTCATATGGTGTGTGGGTCGAGAAGTCGATGTACGGCAAAAAATACTTTGGGAACGAGCGCACGACCTTCGTGATCGGACCCGACGGCAAGGTGGCTGAGGTCCTGCGCAAGGTCAAGCCCGCCGAGCACGACAAGCTGGTGCTGGCGGCGCTGGCCCCCTCCTGAGTCCTCCAGCCGGCCGCGCAGCGTGAGCTAAGCATCAAGCTCCAGCACCGAGCGAATCCCGTCCTGGCGCTCCATCAGCGCGAAGGCGCGGTTGACCTCCTCGAGCCCCATGCGATGCGAGATGAACGGGTCGACGTCGAGCTCGCCACGCAGGTAGAGCTCGATCAGCTCCGGCACCTGATCACGGCCCTTGACGCCTCCGAAGGAGCAACCGCGTACGCGCCGCCCGGTGATCAGCAGGCGCGGGACGATGTCGAGCGTCTCGCCCTTGCCGGCCACGCCCGCGACGGTGCACAGCCCCCAGCCCATGCGCGCTGCCTCGACCGCCTGGCGCATCACCGCCACGAGGCCGGTGGCCTCAAAGGTGTAGTCGGCGCCGAAGCCGCCGGTGCTCTCGAGCACGCGCTCGACGGTGTGCTCATCGGCCTGCCAGCACTCGGTTGCGCCCTGCCCGCGCGCGAGTGCCAGGCGCTCGGGTGAGAGGTCCACGCAGATGATGCGCTCGGCACCCCGCAGTCGGCAGCCGGCCACGGCTCCGAGACCCACCATGCCGGCGCCAAAGACCACGCAGGTCGAGCCCGCGTGGACCTCGGCGGTGAACATCGCGGCCCCCAACCCGGTGGAGAGGCCGCAGGCGAACAGGCACGCGCGGTCCAGCGGTGCGTCGCGGTTGATCTTCGCCAGGGCGATCTCGGGTAGCACCGCGTACTCGGCGAAGGTCGAGGTGCCCATGAAGTGGCGAATCGGTTGACCGTCGCGCGAGAGCCGCGCGCTACCGTCCGGCAGGTAGCCGAGATTCTGCTGCTCGCGGATCGCAAGGCAGATGTTCGTCTCCGGGTTGCGGCAGTGGACGCACTCGCGGCACTGCGGTGAAAACAGTGTCACCACGTGGTCGCCGGGCGCTAGCGATGTGACGCCGGCTCCCAGCTGCTCGACGACGCCGGCTCCCTCGTGGCCGAGTACCGTCGGCGCATAACCCGAGGGATCGACGCCGGAGGCGGTGTACATGTCCGTATGGCAGACACCGCACGCGACGAGTCGGACCAGGACCTCGCCGGCGCGCGGCTCGGCGAGCTCGAGCGCTTGGACGACGAGCGGCTTGCCGAACTCCTCCAGGACCGCCGCGCGGATCTTCAATCGCTTGTGCCCGCGAGTTGAACCGCATCCAGGGGCGCGGCGCCCTTGAGCAGATCGGCCGCGCGCTCGGCGATCGCGATCACCGGTGCGTTGGTGTTCCCGCGCGGCACCGTCGGCATCACCGAGGCGTCGATCACCCTGATGCCCTCGAGGCCCAGGACGCGCAGCTGCGGATCGACGACGGTGCCGATCGCGCAGGTGCCCACGGGGTGGTAGATGGCAAACGTCGTACGCGCCAGATGCGCGCGCAGGGCGGCCTCTGAATCATCTGCCGGCACTGTGAAGGGCTCGGCGCAGTACGGCGCCAGCGCCGGCTGAGCGCAGATCTCCATGGTCAGCCGCAGGCCCTCCAGCGCGCGCTCGGAGTCGCTTGCTGTCGAGTAGAAGCCCTTGCGGACAATCGGCTTGGCGGTGGGGTCGCTGGAAGCGAGTCGCACCGAGCCGCGGCTCTCGGGGGTCAGCAGGCAGGGCGAGACCCAGATGCCGTGTCCCTGGGGGTCGCCCATGCCCTCTTCGACGATGTGGACCGGGGCGACGTGGAACTGCAGGTCCGGTGCCGGCGCGTCAGCTGCGACCCGCGCGAAGCCACCGCTCTCGGCGAGGTTCGAGGCGAACGGGCCGGTCTGGGTAGCTTCGTACTGCGCCAGCGCCGCGGGCTCGAGCGCGAGCAGCAGGCTCTCGGGCTCCGGGGTGCTCCACACGCAGTAGCTGGCGGCATGGTCCGAGAGGTTCTCGCCGACGGCCGGCTGGTCCAGCAGCGGCTCGATTTCGCGCAGCGCGAGGTGTTCGGCGGGGCCGACGCCGGAGAGCATCAGCAGCTGTGGCGAGTTGTAGGTTCCGCCGCAGAGGAGTACCTCGCGCTCGGCGCGTAGCTCCTTTGGCTCGCCGAACTGGCTCGCCAGCACCCCGATCGCCCGGTTGCCCTCGAATAGAACGCGCTGGACCTGTGTGTAAGGCATCACCGTGAGGTTGGGTCGCTCCATCGCTGGGTGCAGATAGGCGATGGCCGCGCTCGCGCGCAGCCCGCCGCGCTGGGTGACCTGGTACATGCCCACGCCGTCCTGGCTGGCCCCATTGAAATCTTCGTTTCGCGCCAGCCCGGCCTGCACGCCGGCATCGACGAAGGCCTGTGTGATCTTGTTGCCCGAGCGCTGCTCGGAGACTGGCAGCGGACCGCCCACGCTGTGCCACTGCGAGGCCCCGCGCTCGTTGTCCTCGGCCTTCAGGAAGTAGGGCAGCAGATCTGCCCATTCCCAGCCCGCTATGCCCCAGGAGTCGTAGTCGAGCGGGTTGCCGCGGATGTAGACCATCGCGTTGATCGACGAGGAGCCACCGAGCACCCGGCCGCGCGGCAGTGGTATGCGCCGATCGTCGCAGTGTGGTTCGGGGGCCGTGCAGTAGTCCCAGTCGACCTCGGTGCGCGCGAGCTTCAGGTAGCCCAGCGGCACGTGAATGTTCTGGTTGACGTCAGGCGGTCCGGCCTCGATCAGGAGCACCTCGACGTCTGGGTCCTCGGTGAGTCTCGCCGCCAGCACACAGCCCGCTGATCCAGCACCGACGACCACGTAGTCGTACATCGCTCTCGATTCTCCCGTGGCGGCCCCCGCGCGTCAAGGGGGGCGAGGCGCAAAGCGGAGGCGAGACGCTGAGATACGTGTGTCCATTTGACCACAGCGGGGTCGGCGCGCGAGACTATGATGCGCCCGTTTCCGGACCCCGGACCGGTGCCGGGTAAATCGATCGAACCGCCAAAAGGAGGGCGATATGACACTGAGCACCATCCTCGAGCTCCCCGAGCACGACCTGGACGATGAGGAGTGGAAGGAGGATGAGGAGTCGGGGGCCGACGAGGAGCTTGACTTCGACGACTACGAGGATCTCGACGAGGACGACGTCGAGGAGTTGTGAGGCGCTGCGCGGGGAGGCCCGCGCGCGCCTTACGCTTGAGGCGTGCCCCTAGCCGCGACATCGATCGGTCATAGCCTCAGCTCATTCCTGGAAGCCGTTGGCCAGTTCTTCTCGGACCTGGCCGCCGTGCATTGGGGTGCGCTCGTGCTGGGGCTGGTCTTCTTCGGCCTCAACCTGACGCTGCGCTCGCGCGCGTTCTTCCACAGCCTGCGCGCCGCTTATCCCGCCGTCAGCTTCCAGTGGCGGCGTATCTGGGGCGCGTACTTCGCGGCGGTCGGCTTCAACAACGTCGTGCCCGCGCGTGGGGGGGACGTCATCAAGCTGTTTCTCTGCCGCAGCTCGATCCCCGGATCGACCTACCCGACGGTTGCCGCGGCCTTCTTCGTCGAGTCGATCTTCGACGCCACCGTCGGTGTGCTGGTGCTGATCTTCGCGTTCACGCAGGGGGTCTTCCCCAAGCCGCCGGACTTCTCGCACCTCAGCTCGTTCGACATCTCCTACCTGGCTGAGCACTTTCGCTTCACGCTGTTCCTGATCACGGCCCTGGCGATTCTCGGACTTGTCGCCTTTGCCCTGCTGTCGGTGCGTGTCAAGGCTTTCTGGGTCCGTATCCGCCAGGGCGTGACGATCCTTAGCGATCGCCGACGCTACCTGCGTGAGGTCGCGGCCTGGCAGGCCGGGGCGTGGCTGTGCCGTTTCGCGGCCTTCTGGTGTCTGCTCGATGCTTTTCGCGTCGGCGGCTCGGTCGAGAACGTGCTGCTCGTGTTCGGCGTAAACCAAGTAGCGGGTGCCGTACCGTTCACGCCCGGTGGGGCCGGTGTGCAGCAGGCGCTGCTGGTAAAGGTCTTCGCCGGCGGCGCGCCGACAGCGGTTGTCGCGGCCTATTCGGTCGGCCAGCAGATTGCGATCGCCGTTTTCACCGCGCTGGTTGGGCTGGGGGCAGTCGTCTTCATCTTCCGTTTTCGCTCATTCCGGGAGGTGATCGCCGCCGGGCACGCCTCGCGCGAGGCTGAGCGGCAGGCCGAGCGCGCCGGTGTTCTGCTGGTAGATGATGATGAGCCGCCGGATCCGCCTGCGCCGCGCGTGCGGCGTTCGCGCGACCTTGGGGGGCGCGCCTACTGAAGGCCCTCGCGCGCCTCGCGCACGAGCGTGACGGCCTCAGGGAAGATGAGTGCCATGACCGCGCGAATCTGCTCGGCCTGGGCCTCGGCACTGCCCTGCAGGTTGACGCGGTTGACTGCGGCGACGGTCATGTCGACGGCCAGCTTGATCGCGTTATCGGCCCAAGCCAGCCGCTGCTGGCCCTGCATCTGCTGAGCGAAATCGGCTAGGCGACGCTGCAACTCGTCGGGATCGCCGAACAGGTCTCCGAAGCCGCTGCCCTCCATGGCTCCCATCCTAGCGGCGAGCCCATAGACTGCGCGCCCGTGCCCGAGAAAGAGAAGCCCACAGACGAGATCACTACGCCGAGTGAGGTCGAACCCTCCAAGGGCGAGATCCGTGCGCGCGTAGCGTACGAGAGCACTCGTCGCACGCGCCTCGGTGTGCCCTCCTTTGCCGGCGGAGTGCTGTACCTGCTGGGCGCGATCACGCTGAGCGCGACGCTCAAAAACCTGCCGACCGTCGGCCTTGTCCAGGGCGTCGCCCCGGTCCTTGGTGGACAGGTGAACCCGGCCGTCAGCCCGCGCGCGGCGGAAGTCCGGTTCTATGACCATCACGCTTTCGGGCTGGTTGCCGGTGCGGCGCTGAGCGCGGCCGCCGTGGGGGTCTTGACGGTCGTGCTGCTCTTTCTCTACGGCGCCGCGCGCTTCCGCAGGCCGCTGACGGCCCCGGTCTCGCGTCTGCTGATCCTCATCGGCGGTATCGCGCTGCCCGTGCTGACGGTGCTCGGCGAGGCCGTGCAGGCGCTCGCGGCACATAACTTCGTAACCGGTCATGACTTCAGCACCAAAGCCGTTGAACACGCGCTGACCAAGAACACCGCGTACGAGATCTTGGGCTACATCACGCCGCTGGCCGCGATCGCGCTGGTGGCCGGGATGATCACGCTGATGGTCTCCACCGTGCGTGTCGGGTTGCAGCCCAGGTGGATGGGAATCGTCGGAGGCGTCGGCGCCGTGATCCTGCTGATCCCGTCTCAGGAGCTGAGCCTCATCACGGCCTTCTGGATGGTGGCGACCGGCCTGCTGTTGATGGGGCGCCTGCCCGGAGGCGACCCGCCGGCGTGGCCCGCCGGTGCCGCCCGGCCGTGGCCCTCGCAGGGCGCGGGGCGCGGTGCGCGCGATGCAGGCCGCGGCAGCGGGCGCGCCCGGGGCTCGGCTAAGCAGGGCAGCACTGCCAAGAGCACGGTGCCAGAGCCGGTACAGCCCGCGTCTGCTGCGAACGCCGGCGGCAAACGCCGCCGCAAGCGTGGATCACGTCGATGATTGGTTTCTTAGGCAGCCGGGAATAACCCACCTGAGAACGTAGGAACTGCCACAAGCATTCCCCCGCTCCCAGAACCAACCGCAAAGTATTTCGACGCCGCTTCTAGAGGGCGGCTGGATGGAGGGTTCCCATGGAGGCAGCATCGATTCATCGTCCCGACGTGGTGCCGTCGGCTCCCCGTCGCAACAGCCCGGGTGGCGAGCTAGGACAGACGAGCTCGTGGAAACCGGCCGACCCCGGGCCACTTGGCCTCGCGGGATTCGCCATGACGACTTTCGTGCTTTCGATGTTCAACTCGAACCTCGTCGACAGTAAGGGTCTGCCCGTCGTGCTCGGCCTGGCGCTCGCCTACGGCGGGATTGTGCAGCTGCTTGCCGGTATGTGGGAGTTCCGTACCGGTAACACGTTCGGCGCCGTCGCGTTCTGCTCGTATGGAGCCTTCTGGATCTCCTTCTGGGCGCTACAGGTCTTCTATGCCAAGGAGATCACCGGCAACGCCGGCCACGCGGTCGGCGTCTATCTGTGGGCGTGGGCAATCTTCACCGCGTACATGAGTGTGGCCGCGCTGCGCGTGAGCGGCGCGGTGTTGCTGGTGTTCGTGCTGCTGACCGTCACGTTCATCCTGCTCGCGATCGGTGCGGTGGGCCCGCACGAAACCGTCACCCACTGGGGTGGATACCTTGGTCTGGCGACGGCGGCGGCGGCGTGGTACGCCTCGTTCGCGGCGGTGACCAACTCGACCTTCGGGCGTACGGTGCTGCCTGTGATGCCGTTGAGCGGACGGTAGAGTCCGGTCATGGCCAGTGAATCGAAGATGTCTGCCACCGGCGAGCTCGATCAGGAACTTGCCGAGCTGTTGGAGGTCGAGAGCTTCGAGCCCCCCGCGGAGTTCCGCGAGCACGCGCTGCTGGGTGACGCCGCGGTCTACGAGGAGGCCGCGCGCGACCCGCAGGGCTGGTGGGCTGGGCAGGCGGCACGGTTGCATTGGTTTGAGCCGTGGGAAACCGTCCTCGACGATTCCAATCCACCCTTCTACAAGTGGTTCGTCGGCGGGCGACTGAACGCTTCCTACAACTGCCTGGATCGCCACGTGCTCGAGGGCCGTGGCGAGCGCGTGGCTTTCCATTGGCATGGCGAGGACGGTGAGCAGCGCACGATCACATATGCGGACCTGCTCTCCGAGGTACAGCGCCTGGCAAACGCCTTGAAGGATCTTGGGGTGCGTCGCGGCGACGTGGTCGGGATCTACCTGCCGATGATTCCCGAGGTCGTGGTCTCGATGCTTGCCTGTGCCCGCATCGGAGCGCCCCACAACGTGGTCTTCGGCGGTTTCTCGGCGGAGGCCGTACGCGAGCGGATGGAGTTCTCCGAGGCGAGGGTCCTGATCACCGTCGATGGCGCCGCGCGCAAGGGTAAGACGGCGCCCGTCAAGGAGCGGGTCGATGAGGTGATGGACGACCTCGACACGCTCGAGCGGATCGTGGTTGTCAGGAGCAAGGGCGTGCCCTGCGAGATGCGCGCGGGGCGTGATGTGTTCTACGACGAGATCATGGCGCAGGCCGCCGCGGAGTGTGAGGCGGAGCCGCTGGACGCCGAGCACCCCCTGTACATCCTCTACACCTCGGGGTCGACCGCCAAGCCGAAGGGAATTCTGCACACCACCGGTGGCTATCTCACAGGGGTCTCGGCGACCCACCGCTATGTGTTCGACCTCAAGCCCGAGTCCGACGTCTACTGGTGCGCGGCCGACGTGGGCTGGGTGACAGGCCATTCCTACATCGTCTACGGGCCGCTGCTCAACGGTGCGACCTCGGTGATGTGGGAGGGGGCGCCCGACTACCCCAACAAGGGCATCTGGTGGGAGCTCGTCGAGCGCTACGGCATCACCATTCTGTATTGCGCGCCGACCGCGATCCGCGCATGCATCAAGTGGGGTGCGCGCTGGCCGGGTGAACACGACCTCTCCTCGCTGCGGCTGCTGGGCTCGGTGGGGGAGCCGATCAATCCGAAGGCTTGGCTCTGGTACCACAAGGTGATTGGCGGCGGGCGCTGTCCGATCGTGGACACCTGGTGGCAGACCGAGACCGGCGCGATCATGATCACCCCGCTGCCCGGTATCACGACCACCAAGCCGGGTTCGGCCACGCACCCTTTTCCGGGGATCGAGGCTGAGGTTTACGATGAGTCGGGGGGCTATCCCATCGAGGAGGGTCAGGGACTGCTCGTGCTGACCCGGCCGTGGCCCTCGATGCTGCGCACGCTCTACCGGGAGGAGGCACGCTTCATCGAGACCTACTTCAAGCGCTTCGGCGATGAGACCTATCTCGTCGGCGATGCGGCGCGCAAGGACGCCGACGGCTATCTCTGGGTGATTGGGCGCATCGACGACGTGGTCAACGTCTCGGGCCATCGGCTATCCACGGCCGAGGTGGAGTCGGCGATTGTCGCTCACCCCGATGTAGCGGAGGCCGCGGTGATTGGCCAGCACGACGAGGACACCGGCCAGGCGATCGTCGCATTCGTGACGCTGCAGGGGGAGTTGGAGGGCGATGAGGCGGAGATCGAGAGCATCCGTGAAACGGTCGCCGCTCGCATCGGCAAGTTCGCTCGTCCCAAGCGCATCATCTGGGCTGAGGATCTACCCAAGACACGCTCGGGCAAGATCATGCGCCGTCTGCTGCGCGACATTGCCGAGGGCCGTGCGCTGGGCGATGTCACGACGCTGCGCGACCCCGCTGTGATGGGACAGTTGCAGGAGCGCGTGGAGGAACTGCGCGCACAGGAGGACTAGCGCGCCGAGGAGCACGGACTGACCGAGTCCAGGTAGGGACATCCCCGATAGACGCGGGGGTGCGCGCTGGGATGATGATCGGTATGGGAGCGACGGCCGAAATGCCCAAGACCCGCGCGCGTCGCTACCGCTACCCCGAGCGGGGGATGCTCGGTGGTGTGTGCGCGGGTGTCGCCGAGTACATGGAGGTCGACGTGACGCTCGTGCGCTTCATGACCGCGATCGTCGTCGTCGCCGGCGGTATCGGCGTGGCGATCTATGCGCTGGCGTGGGCGCTGACGCCTATCGCTCCGGGCAGCGAGGGTGTGAGCCGGCCTCGCGGCGTATGGCGTGAGGCCGTGCTGATCGTGCTCGTCGTCGTTGCGGTCCTGATCACGCTGCGCCACACCGGCCTGTGGGTGGGCGATCAATTTGTGTGGCCGCTCGTGCTGGGTCTCAGCGGGATCACGCTTGTCTGGCGCCCCGCGGTCCTGCGCCCCGGCGCCGGCGCGGCGGACCGGCGTCTCTCCTGGCGTGAGTATCTGCGCAGCCGCGGCGGACGGATCGATGTGCGGCGACTGGTGGTGGGCGCGCTGCTCGTGGTATTTGCATCGGCCTCGCTGCTGCACGCCTCCGGCGTACTGCGCAACCTGGGCGATGCGATCGGGGCCGTCGCGATCGTCGCCGTCGCACTGGGACTGCTTGTGGCACCGTTGTTCGTGCGGCTCGCGCGCAATCTGACGGCAGAGCGGGCGGCGAGGATCCGCGAGCAGGAGCGCGCGGAGGTCGCGGCGCACCTGCACGATTCGGTGCTCCAGACGCTGGCGCTGATCCAGAAGCGCTCCGGTGATCCGCGCGAGGTGGCAGCGCTGGCTCGCCGCCAGGAGCGCGAGCTGCGCCGGTGGTTGTTCGAGCGCCCCGACGGCGCTGGCGGGGAGAGCGTGAGAACAGCGCTCGAACGTGCGGCGGCGGAGGTCGAGGAGTTGCATGGTGTGCCGATCGAGGCGGTCGTCGTGGGGGACGAGCCGCTGGAAGCGCGCCTGGAGGCGCTGGTGCCGGCGGCGCGTGAGGCGATGACGAACGCCGCCAAGTTCGCGGGCAGCGACCACGTCGACCTCTACGCGGAGATCGGCGCCGAGCGGGTCGAAGTATTCGTGCGCGACCGCGGGGCCGGATTCGAGCTGGACGCGATCCCCGAGGACCGTCGCGGTGTGCGCGACTCGATTGTCGGTCGCGTGGAGCGTCACGGTGGACACGTTGCGATCCGCAGTGCACCGGGCGAGGGCACGGAGGTCGAATTGGCGATGGAGCGCTCCCGCTCGTGAGTCTCGCGCGCGTGGTGATCGTCGATGATCACCGTCTGTTTCGCGCCGGGGTGCGCGCGGAGCTGGAGGGCCTCGTCGAGGTGGTCGGCGAGGCCGGCGCAGTCAGCGAGGCGATCGCGACGATCACCGAGTGCAAGCCCGATGTGGTCCTGCTCGACGTGCACATGCCCGAGGGCGGCGGCGTCGAGGTCATCCGCGGCGTCGCACCCACCCAGCCGGGTATCCGTTTCCTCGCGCTCTCGGTCTCCGACGCCGCCGAGGACGTGATCGCCGTGATCCGCGCCGGCGCGCGCGGATATGTGACCAAGACGATCTCCGGTTCCGAACTGGCCGACGCGGTGCAGCGCGTGGCCGAGGGCGACGCGGTCTTCTCGCCGCGCCTGGCGGGCTTCGTGCTCGATGCTTTCACCGGTAGCGCGCCCGAGCCCAAAGACGCCGACCTCGACCAGCTCACCGCGCGCGAGCGCGAGGTCCTGCAGCACATCGCGCGCGGCTACATGTACAAGGAGATCGCGCAGCGACTGGGTATCTCGGTCAAGACGGTCGAGGCGCACGTCTCGGCGGTGTTGCGCAAGCTGCAGCTCTCCAGCCGCCACGAGCTCAGTCGCTGGGCGGTGCAGCGGCGGCTGGTGAGCCTTGACGGACCCTAAGGGTGATTCCCGATAGTCGGACGCCGCTCGCTGCGTCACAGTCACCGGGACCGCTCGCACCCGAGAGCGTCGAGCAACGTAAAGCACACGCGAGGAGAATTCATCGATGCCTGACCCTGTGGATACGCTGGTCGAGAGGTCGGCGACGGAGCTGATCATCGAGACCTCCGGCCTGACCAAGCGCTTCGGCGCGCGCACCGCGCTCGACGGTGTCGACCTGCGTGTGCCGCGCGGCTGCGCCTTCGGCTTTCTCGGGCCCAACGGCGCCGGGAAGACGACGATGATCCGCATGCTGCTCGGCTTGACGCAGGCGACCTCGGGCAGCATGCGTCTGCTGGGCCATCCGGTGCCGGCGGAGCGCGCGGTGGCGCTGAGCCGTGTCGGCGCGATCGTCGAGGAGCCGCGCTTTCACCCCTACCTAACCGGCCGCGAGAACCTGCGCGTCGTTGCCGCGGTGCGCGGTCCAGAGGTTCGTGAGCGGATTGAGCCGGCGCTCGCACGGGTCGGTCTCGCCGACCGCGCCGACCAGAAGGTCAAGAGCTATTCGCTCGGCATGCGACAGCGCCTCGGCGTTGCGCGCTGCCTGCTCTCCGATCCGCTGCTGTTGATTCTCGACGAGCCGACCAACGGCCTCGATCCGGGTGGTATCCAGGAGTTCCGCGAGATGATCCGCGCGATGGTCGAGCACGAGGGCCGCACGGTCTTCATATCCTCGCACCTGCTCGACGAGGTGGAAAAGACGTGCGACGCCGCTGCGATCGTCGATCGCGGCAAGGTCGTCACGCAGGGCGCGATGGCGGAGCTGGCAGGCGGCGGCGAGGTGCGTCACGAGCTGATCATCGGTGTCGACGATGTCGATCGGGCGCTCAGCGCGATCGACACGAGCGAGCTCGTGCGGGATGCCCACCGCTCCGACGAGGGCCTACGTGTCGTGCTCGCCGGTGGCCCCGAGTCGGCTGCGCAACTGAACGCTGCCCTTGTCGGCGCGGGCGTCGCCGTGATGCGCCTGGAGCCGGTACGCCAGAGCCTCGAGGCGCGCTTTCTGGAGATCACCGCCAGGCTGGATTCCCCCACCGATCCTGCGGAGGTACGGGCATGAGCACGACGATCGCGGCGCAGATGGCGGGCGCCGACTTCCTCAAGCTGCGCAAGAAGCGCGGAACGCTGATCTGGGCGCTGGTGCTGGCGTGGGCTCCGGTGGTGATCTTCTACGCGGTCACCGCGATCCAGCACGCATCGAATCCCGGCAAGTACGGGCCCGCCGGCGGCACGGCGAGCTTCCACGACGGCGTGCGTCTGCTCGGAGGTCTGCTCTTCGGTCCGCTGGTTGCGATTCTGATCGGGGTCGAGGCTGGCACGAACGATGCCTCGGCCGGCGTCTTCCGCGATCTAGTCGTCACCGGCCGCTCGCGCTTGGCGCTGTTCGCCTCGCGTCTTCCGGCGGCACTGGCACTGTGCTGGGCGATCATCATCTCTGCCTATGTGCTGGTGCTGGTGGGCACGTTCGTGTTCGCCTCGAACCTGGCCACCCCGGACAGCGCGCTGGTTCTCAACGGCCTCGGCTTCCTGCTGCTGAGCACGGGTGTGATGTGCGCGATCGCGGTCGGCTTCGCCTCGCTGACGACTTCCAAGCCGGCGGCGATCATCGCGCTGATTGCGTGGCAACTGATCGCCAGTCCGCTGATCGTCAGCATCGAATCGCTCGGGAGTCCGCGCAAATTCGTGCTCAGCCAGGCCCTCGTGCACTTCAGCCCCGTGGGCCTGGGGGACGACGGGCGGCATGCGGCCACGATGTCGGGTGCCACGGCGCTGCTTGTGATCGTCCTTTGGCTGGTCGTCTTCCTCGGCCTCGGCGCTTGGCGTACGCGCACGATGGACGCCTGACCAAGGGGAAGGCAGGGGGTGCGATGTTGGGCAAAAGATCGCCCCTTTTTACATTTCCTCATAACTTTGATCAGGAATATGCTATTTATGTCCTCCCCATCCCAACCCAAGGAGGAAGCCAGTATGTCCCGCCGCTCTCGTCTCATCCCACGGGCCAGGTCGCTCAGACGGGCCGTCGCGCTCACCGCGCTCGCCGTGCCGGCCGCCTTTGCGGCTGCCGGTGTCACAGTGGGTGTCGCCTCCGCCCTCGCGACACCGACATTGCCGCCGCCGGTCACGATCCTCTCCTCGAGCCCGTTTGCCGGGCGGGGCGACTTCTTCATCACTCCGACAGGCGACACCACTACCTACGCCAATGGCCCCGAGATCCTCGACAGCAAGGGCAATGTCGTCTGGTTCCACGCGATCCCCCAGGGCCAGACCGCCGCAGACTTCCAGGTCCAGGCCTACGACGGGCAGCCGGTGTTGACCTGGTGGCAGGGGACCGGCCTCGGAGGTATATCGAGCGGCACCGACTACATCTACAACGACCATTACCAGCAGATCGCCACCGTCAATGCGGGCAACGGGCTCAGCGCGGATGGCCACGAGTTCCTCATCACCCCCCAAAACACGGCGCTGATCCTTTCCTACACCACCACGACTGCCAACCTGACCTCGATCGGCGGCCCGGCCGACCAGACCGTCATCAACGGGGTCGTGCAGGAGATCGACATCGCTACGGGCCAGGTGCTCTTCCAGTGGAACAGCGAGGACCACGTACCGTTCAGCCAGAGCGAGCAGCCGCTGCCGGCATTGGCAAGTACCCCGTGGGACTGGTTTCACATCAATGCCGTCAAGCTCGACACCGACGGCAACCTGCTGATCGACGCCCGCGACACGTGGACGACCTACAAGGTCAATCGCTACAGCGGGAACATCATCTGGCAGCTCGGCGGCAAGGATTCGAGCTTTGCGCTGCAGGCCGCCCCCGGGCAGGTGCTCGACAGCGCGAGTGAGATCTTTGCTTGGCAGCACGATCCGCAAGCGCTGGGCAACGACGTGTACACGTTCTTCGACAACGAGTCCTCCGGCACGCCGTTGCTGCCCTACAGCCGGGCGATTACCGTGAAGTTGAACCCGTGGACTCACGTGGCCACGCTCGTGGCATCCGATGAGCAACCCGAGGGACTTTCGGCGCCGTCGCAGGGCAACGCGCAGACGACCGCAAACGGTGACCTGGTCGTCGGCTGGGGGGCGCTCCCTTACTTCTCTGAGTTTGACCCCGCCGGCAGCCTCATCTTCAACGCCGAGTTCCCGGCTGGGGTCAACACCTACCGCGCCTACCTGCTGCCGTGGAATTCAGGTAACACCGGATTTCCGGGCGGTGGGGGCAACCCCGGAGGCGGAGGCTCCAACCCCGGCGGCGGAGGCTCAAACCCCGGGGGAGGGGGCTCGCAGCAGGGCGGTGGTGGCTCCAACCACGGAGGCGGTGGTCGGATCCATAAAGGTAGAGGGCACGGTGACGGCGGCCATGCCCCCCGTCACCGGCCTGCTCGCAGACACCGGTAGGCCAAGCTCTCCGCGCAGTGATCCCATCCCGGCGTGCAGTGCCGGCTCCGAGGGCGCGAATTGCGTCTCTCGGGGCCGGCGGGCGCCGGCCCTCAGACCTTGCCGTACTCGGGTATCCAGGAGCCGTCCTCGCGGCGGGAAAAGTCCTGGAAGAGGTTGGGTGCCTCCGTCTGCATCAAGCGGGCGATCGCGTCGAAAACGGCCCGCAACTCCTCCTCGGCGCCTGCGGCCGTGCGCATCTCGATCACGTGGCGCAGGGTGCGTACGTTTGCGGTCCACACGATGTCCGTGGAGAGTCCGATTGGCGCGAGCCGGCGCAGCGCCGAGGTGATCTCCTTCTTGACGTGGAACGGCACGCCTTGCTCGTCGATGCCGAGCTCCTTTGCGGCGCTGAGTTGGAATTCCTCGAGCTGCTCCACGATCGAGAGCACCTGCTCGCGTAGTGGCCCCAGCGCCGGCGGTACGCGGAAGCCGATGTCGGTCAGTCGTACATAGCGCAGGCTCTCCTGGCTGAACGCCGAGCCGGCGCGATGGCGGACGAGCTCGTGCGTGAAAACGCGACTGACGTCGTGCAGCACAAAGGTGTAATTGGCATGCTCGAGCACGCTCCCGTGGGCGCTGCGCAGGATGTTCGCGAAGTACTCGCGCTGGTCGGTGCGCACGCGCTCGACATTCGGGTTCAGGCCGGGCTCCCAGCTGCGATAGCAGGCGCGTCCGCCGAACTCGACGAGCAGTTCGCCGGCATTGAGGTCCCCCGCCCTCGCAGGCTCACCCAGGCGGCGCTCCAGCCAGGACTCTCCGCCGATGTCCTGCAGGTAGCCGCGCATGCCCGCGAGGTCGACCGCGGGGCGTGCAATCAAAAAGATGCTGGGAGTCGTCTCGTGCATCGGGTGGACGATGCTACATCCGCCGTCAGGCGTCTTTTGGGGATGCTCGCCCGCGGGTAGTTATCGGCCATCACGCGCTTCATAGTCCGAGACAACACGATGTCCGCTGCATGGATACTGGGGCGGTCCGCCGCCGGATCTTTAGACTGGAGGCCCGATGGATGTGCCCACAGCGAGTGAGAACGGCTTCGGAGCGATAGTTGCGGCCAGCGACCTCCGTCGCCGCTACGGCGAGGGCGAGGCCGCGATCGACGCGCTCGACGGGGTGAGCGTGAGCTTTCCCAAGGGTCGCTTCGCGGCGATCATGGGCCCGTCGGGGTCGGGCAAGTCGACGCTGATGCACAACCTCGCGGGTCTCGACCGGCCGACCTCGGGCACCGTGACGGTCGACGGCGTCGAGCTGACGGACCTCGATGACAAGCGCCTGACGCAGTTGCGCCGCGACCGCATCGGCTTCATCTTCCAGACTTTCAACCTGCTGCCGGTGCTGAGCGCCGAGGAGAACATCCTGCTGCCGCTGTCGATCGCTGGGCGCAAGCCCGACCAGGAGTGGCTGGATCGGCTGGTCGACACGATCGGCATCCGCGACCGCCTGAGTCACCGCCCGGCCGAGATGTCCGGCGGGCAGCAGCAGCGCGTGGCGGTCGCACGCGCGCTGGTCTCGCGCCCGGCGGTCGTGTTCGCCGACGAGCCGACCGGCAACCTCGACTCCAAGGCCTCGGGCGACGTGCTCGAGCTCTTGCGCCAGGCCGTCGATCAGTTCGACCAGACCGTCGTGATGGTCACGCACGATGCGCACGCTGCGTCTTTCGCGGATCGTCTGCTGGTGCTGGCCGATGGGCGGATCATGCACGACCGCGAGTCGGCGAGCATGGAGGAGGCGCTCGACTTGATGAAGTCCGTGGGCTGATGCTCGCGCTGGTTCTGCGCGGCTTCCTGCAGCGCAAGCTGCGCGTCCTGCTGACGGCGATCGCGATCGCGCTCGGCGTGGCGCTGATGGCGGGCACCTACATCCTGACCGACACGATCAACAACTCGTTCGCCGGGATCTTCAAGACCGCCGACAAGAACAGCTCGGTCGTGATCACCCCGACGCAGGCGCTCGGCAGCAACGTCACGGCGGAAACCTCGCCGATCACCGATGCGATGCTTGAACGGGTACGCCAGGTCCCGGGCGTCGCGAAGGCTGCGGGCAGCATCTTCACGACGGGCACATTCCTGAACCTGCACGGCAAACGGCTCACGTCGACCAACGCGCCCGCTTTCGTGGGCTCGCCCGAGCCCGAGCCGTTCAAGTCGTTCTTCCCGGTGCAGGGCCGCTTTGCTGCCACCGCCGACGAGGTCGCCCTCGACCAGGCGACGGTGCAGCGCGCGCACCTGAGGCTCGGCGACCAGATCGAGATCGCCGCCAAGGCCCCCGTCAAGCGCTACACGATCGTCGGCATCCTGAAGTTCGCGAGCGGCCAGTCCTTCGGCGGCGCCGGCACCGCGCTGCTCACGCTCGCGGAGGCGCGGCGCATCACCGGCGAGCAGGGGAGCTTCGACCAGCTCGATGTCGCGGCGGGCAGCGGTGTGAGCCCCGATCAGCTGCGCGAGCGCATCCGCGCGGTGCTGCCGCGCACGGTGACGGTCCGCACCGGCGCGCAGCAGGCGGCCAAGGAGACCTCGAACCTCGAAGAAAACCTCGGCTTCCTGCGCACCTTCCTGCTGGTCTTCGCCTACGTCGCGCTGTTCGTGGGGGCGTTCATCATCTTCAACACGTTCTCGATCACCGTCGCGCAGCGCACGCGCGAGTTCGGGCTGCTGCGTACGCTCGGCGCCTCGCGCCGGCAGATCCTGCGCTCGGTCATCTTCGAGGGCATCCTGCTCGGGGTGACGGGCTCGGTGCTCGGCCTGCTGGCGGGGATCGGGATCGCGCCGGCGCTCGACCAGCTCTTCAAGGCCTTCGGAGCGGACCTGCCCGACAGCGGCACGGTGCTCGAGACGCGCACGATCGTCGTCTCGCTGCTGGCCGGAACGATCGTGACGCTGCTCGCCGGGCTGGCGCCCGCGCTGCGCGCGACGCGCGTGCCGCCGATCGCGGCACTGCGCGAGGGCGTGGAGATCCCGCCGCGGGCGCCGCTGACGCGCGGTCGCTACGCGGTGCCGATCCTGCTCGGGCTGGTGGTGCTGCGCCTGGTCGTCTCGATCGTTCAAGGCGACGGTGTGGGCACGGTCGCGATCATCGTCGCGATCGGCCTGGTCGTGATGTATGTGCGCCTGCGCCAGCGCAGCCGCGGACGCCACTACCGCGTCGTGCCGGCACTCGCGCGTGTGGTCGGCACGCTCGTGAGCTGGCGCGGGATCACGGGACGCCTGGCGCGCGAGAACGCGATCCGCCAGCCGGGGCGCACGATGGTGACGGCGGCGGCCCTGATGATCGGCCTCGCGCTGGTGACGTTCGTGGCGGTCCTCGCGGACGGCACGAAGGCCTCGATCGACAAGGCCGTGAGCCGCTCCTTCGCCGGCGACCTGATCGTCGAGAACTCGCAGAGCGGTGGCGAACAGGGCATCCCGGTGCTCGTCGCGCCGGCGCTGCGGCGGATCCCGGGCGTGGCGAGTGTGACGCCGATCGCGTTCACTGTCGGACGCCCGCGCGGGAGCAGCGAAAACGCCTCGATCACGGCGATCGAACCAGCGAGCTTCCAGCGCGCGTACCGGATCGAATGGAAGCAGGGCTCGGCCGCGACGCTGCTCGCGCTCGACGAGACCGGCGCGATCGCGACGAAGGGCTACGCCGAAAAGCACCACCTGAAAGTCGGCCAGCAGGTCACGCTGCTGACGCCCTCCGAAAAGCACGTCACGCTCACGATCCGCGGGATCGCTACCGACGAAGCGCGCCTGCTGGCGAACTTCACGATCACGCTCCCGCTGGCGCGCGCGGCCTTTGGCGTGCGCGAAGACGCGCTGAACTTCGTCTCCTACGCGCCCGGGGCGAGCAACTCACAGGTGCAGCCGGCGGTCAACCGGCTGCTCGCGGCGAGCTTCCCGCAGACGAAGTCGCGCACGGCGGCGCAGTTCAAGCAGGACCAGGCCAACCAGATCGACACGCTGCTGACGCTGATCTACGTGCTGCTCGCGCTGTCGGTGATCGTCTCGCTATTCGGCATCGTCAACACGCTGATCCTCTCGATCTACGAGCGCACGCGGGAGCTGGGGATGATGCGCGCGATCGGGACCTCGCGCAAGCAGGTGCGCCAGATGATCCGCTACGAGTCGATCATCACGGCGCTGATCGGCGGGGTCCTCGGGATCGTGGTCGGCGTCCTCGGCGGAGTGATCCTCGGCCTGGTGCTCTCGGGCTCGGGCTTCGTCCTCTCGATTCCGTTCGGGACGCTTGCGATCCTGTTGCTGGTGTCCGCGCTGGCGGGCATCATCGCGGCCCAGGCTCCGGCCCGTCGCGCGGCGCGGCTGGACATGCTGCAGGCGCTCGCCAGCGAGTAGCGGTCAGTCGAGGGCTCGCGCGGCGATCCCGGCTAAGCTCGGGTCTGCATGGCGACGGCGGCCACCGATCAGATCGATCCCGAGCTCGAGCAGGCCTCATGGGACCTCGAGCCGCTGCTCGACGGTGAGGGTGAGGCGGGCGTCGAAAGCAGGCTTGACGAGGCCCAGCGGCGCGCACAGGCATTTGCGAAGAGCTATGCCGGCAAGCTCGGCGAATTGGACGGCGCGGGGCTCGGGCAGGCGATGCGCGAGTTGGCCGAGATTTACGAGTTGGTCGGGCGCGTGGGCACGTACGTTGGCCTGCGCTTCTCGACCGACACGGCCGACCCCGCCAATGGGGCGCTGCTGCAGAAGGCCCAGGAGCGCGAGACGGCGATCGAGACGGGGCTGCTGTTCTTTGAGCTGGAGTGGGCGGCGCTCCCCGAGGAGCGTGCCGAGGAGCTGCTGGCCGATCCGGGCCTGGATTTCTGTCGTCACCACCTGCGCAACGTGCGCCGCTACCGCGAGCATTTGCTGAGCGAGCCAGAGGAGAAGATCCTCACCGAGAAGTCGCTGACAGGCGCTGCCGCGTGGGCAAGGCTGTTCGAGGAGCTGACCTCCGCGATCGAAGTCGAGCTGCCCGCGGACCCAGCAGCCGGTGCGAAGACGGGCGACGGGAACGGGGGTGCCACGGAGCGAGTCGCGCTCGATGTGGCGCTGAGCCGTCTGGCGCTCCCCGACCGCGAGGTCCGGCGCACAGCAGCCGAGGCCGTGACCGCGGCCCTCGCTCCGGGTCTGCGCACGCGCGCGTATGTGCTCAACACGCTGCTCGCCGACAAGGGGGTCGATGACCGCCTGCGTCGCTATCCGCACTGGCTGGCGGCACGCAACCTGGCCAACGAGGCCAGTGACGATTCGGTGCGGGCGCTCATCGATGCGGTGCGCGGCCGCTATGAGCTCGCGCGCCGGTGGTACCGGCTGAAGGCGCAGCTGCTGGGTGTCGAGCGCCTGGCGGACTACGACCGCATGGCGGCGGTGACTGAGGACGTGGCGACCTATACCTACAAGGAGGCCCGCGAGCTGGTGCTGGACTGCTACGGCTCCTTCTCGCCGGAGCTCGGGAACCTGGTGGGGCGCTTCTTCGCGGAGTCCTGGATCGACGCGCCGGTGCGTCCGGCCAAGCGCGGCGGCGCGTTCTGTGCCTCGGCGGTGCCCACGGCGCACCCGTACGTGCTGCTCAACTACACCTCGCGCCGGCGCGACGTGCTGACGCTCGCGCACGAGCTCGGTCACGGTGTGCACTTCGCGCTGGCGGCGCGTCAGGGGATCTTTCACCAAGGCACGCCGCTGACGCTCGCGGAGACGGCCTCGGTGTTCGGCGAGACGATCGTCTTCGGGCGCCTACTCGCCGAGGACTCGACACCGGCCTCGCGCCTGGCGCTGCTGGCGGAGAACCTCGAGGACACGATTGCGACGGTCTTCCGTCAGGTCGCGATGAACCGCTTCGAGGAGCTCGTCCACACCGGCCGCCGCGAGCAGGGCGAGCTCTCCGTCGAGCGCATCGGCGAGCTGTGGGCCGAGAGCCAAGCCGAGCTGTTGGGGGACTCGGTGGAGATCACCGAGGGCTACCGCAGCTGGTGGTCCTATGTGCCGCACTTCATCAACACTCCCGGCTACGTCTACGCGTACGCCTACGGGCAGCTGCTGGCGCTGGCGGTCTACGAGCGCTACGAGGAGCGCGGGCCGGAGTTCGTGCCGCAGTATTTGGAGCTGCTCGCGGCGGGTGGCTCGCGCAGCCCGGAGGATCTCGGCCGGATCGTCGACGTCGAGCTCTCCGACGCCGGCTTCTGGGACGCGGGGCTGGATCTGGTGGAGCGCCAGCTGGAGGAAGCCGAAGCGGCTGCGCGCGCGGTGAAGGGCGAGCAAAGCTAGGTCGGCGCGCGCGGGCGAGGACGACCGCCGGCCTCGAGTGAGACCGCAACCCGCCGCCCTTCGAGCGAGACCGAAACGGCCAGGTCATAGCCGTGTTGCTCAGCGCAGTAAAGCGGCCTGCCGATACAACTGGATGACCGCTCGCGGCGCGCTGCGCCTTGCTCGCTTCACCCGACCCGCGCTGGTTGCATGCGCGGCCCTAGTCGCCGTTGCTCAAGTCCTGGCGGCCTTGGTGCCAGCGTCGGCGACGGCCAAGCCACTCGCGCGCACGGCACAGCCGCCCGCCTACCTGAAGCTCGCGGAAGCGGGCCTCGCGCAGAGTGCGAGCTGGCGCTCGGGGAGTTGGTACTGCGAGTATCTGGGCTGCACGGGCGCGTACCCGCTGCTGACGGTGTGGGGTGACGTGCGGATGTTCGAGTCGGTGGATGCCATCGAGATCGCGGCGCCCTCGCGCGCGCACCGCGCGCTGGTGGACCGCTTCGGGCGTGCATCGGAGCGCTACTGGAATCCATATCTGAACGGCTACGCGCCGTATCCCGACGACCGCTTCCGCGGGGCGAGGGCGTGGTTTGACGACAACGGCTGGCTGGGAATCGCGTTCGTGCAGGCCTACCGCGCGACCGGCGAGCATCGCTACCTGCGCGACGCGCAGCGCGCCTTCAACTTCGTGGCGTCGCAGGGCTGGGACAGCGCGGATGGTGGTGGGATGTGGTGGAACACCGGCCACCCCTACCACTCCGGCGAGGCGCTGGCGGCGGACAGCCTGCTGGGGACGCTGCTGTATGGCATCGACCACCAGCGCTCACAGATCGAGGAGGCGCAGAAGTTCATCGACTGGGGCAACAGCCACGACATCGGCTTCCACGGGCTCTACCTCAGCGGCGGTCCGGGCAGCACCGTGATCGACTACATCGAGGCGCCGCTGATCTACGCGCAGTACCTGCTCTGTCAGGCGACGGGCAACCAGGATTACTGCACCCACGCGGCCGCACAGGCGAAGTCGATGACGGAGATCTACGGCGTCGAGTACAACTTCGCGCCGCTGTATGACTCGATCTTCTTCGAGTGGATGATGGCCTACGGGAAGGCCGTGGGAGACAACCACTGGCTGGAACTGGCCGAGACCAATGCGTCGGCGGCTTCGCAGCATGCGGCGGCGAGCCGCGGGCTATGGCTCGGCAGTTGGTGGGGTGGGCCGATCAAGGACTCGCAGACGCTGCCGGGGATGTTCCGGACGATGGCGGGGACCACTAGCTTGTTTGCTTGGCTGGCTTATTACGCGACGTAGGATCTCGCGTCAGCGCTCGAAGACGGGAATGCCGATTTGCTCGGCGCGTTTCCCCATGCGATCGTCGAAGGTCAGCAGCGATGCCCGCTCCTGCTGTGCGGATAGCAACACGCAACAGTCGGGCATGCGTAGATCTGTCTGTGCGCGCAGTTCGGCTAGTTTCGAGGCGGCATCGGCCGGCAGCGGAAGCTCGTCCACCGCGAGATCGCTCAGGGCGGCGCGAGCGTCCTCGAGACGCCCCGCGCGAGCCGGCCCCACGAGGATCTCGGCGAGGGTAATCGTGCTCGCGCCCAGTGCTTCCTCGGCAATGGTGCTCAGAGCCTGCATCGCTCGGCCATGCTGAGCGTCACGTGCATCGAATTGCGCGATCAGCACGCTCGCGTCGAGAACGATCACGACGGCCAATCGTCACGCAGGCGCTGCAGGTAGTCGGCCGGGTAGACGCCCGTCAAAGCTCCAGCTGTACGCTGCACCGCTGCCTCGCGACGATTTCGTCGCTCCTCGTCGGTGTGCTCGAGCGCATGGTTTCCTTCTTGGACGAGGTGCACGAGGAGCTGTCCCCGCCTGGATGCGTCCTTCGGCCAATGGCGTGCAGCTCGGTCCAGTGCCTGGGCGACCTCCTCGGTCTCGGTGATGGTGTAGCGCGGTCGGGAAGTCGGCATGCAGTGAGTGTAGCACCGGTTTGTTAGGTGCATCACCTGCTTGCGTCAAGTCAGCGCTTGCCGATTCTCTTGCTTGGCTTACTGCCCCAACCCCTCAATCGCATCCGCTGCCGCCACCTGCCCGCCGGCCTCCGCGAACGCACGACTCACGCGCTGCGCCCCCGTGCGACACGTCATCGCGGTACGCACCGCCCCGAGCAGCCGCTCCGGATTCAGCCGCCGCGGCGAGAGCCGCACCCCCGCCTCGGCAAACTCCACGCGACTTGCCGTGTCGAGCTGGTCGCGCCCGCAGGGCACGACGACCACCGGCACCTCCGCGGCGAGCGCCTTCTGGGTGATTCCCATGCCGCCATGGCAGACCACGCACGCCGCGCGCTCGAGGATCGCTTCGTGCGATGCGAAGCGCACCACCCGGCTCCCCGGCGGCACCGTGAAGGCCTCGGGGTCGTGTGCGGCGCTCGTGCCGAGCACCGAGATCCCCGCGGCCGGCAGCGCTTCCAGCGCGACATGCAGCAGGCGCTTGTCGCGCTGGCGCTCGGTCGAGCACGTCACGAGTACCAGCGGGTCTGGCAGTTCCGCCCATGCGGGCTCCGGCAGTTCCGCCCACGCGGGTTCCGGCACTTGAGGTCCCGGGTCCTGCGCGGCCGCGGCGGGTGGAGGCGCCCAGTTCATCGGGCCCACCAGGCGCACGTTGGCCGGCCAATCGCGCCGTGGATACTCGAAGCCCTCCGCTGTCAGCGCCAGCAGCAGCGGCGGGCGTTCGAGCACCTCGCTGTAGTGGTCGAGCTTCGATAGCTCGTGCTGGACGCGCAGGGCGTTGATCGAGGGCATCGCCGCTCGATCGAAGCCGGCGCTCGTGAGGCGGCCGACGAGCGCGTCGCGGATCCTGCCGATCGGCCCACCCCGCGGGCGCAGTCCCAGTCCAAATGGGGGCGCGTCGCGGGAGCGCAGCGGCAGCAGGTACGGCGAGTACATCGCCCACGGCAGGCCCGACTGCTCCGCGATCGCCGCGGCGCCCCAGCAGTTCACGTCGATCACAAGAACATCTGGCTCGGCGTGCGCGATTGCGCGCTCGAGATCGGGCGCCTCGCCCTGAGCGCGCCGTGCGAAGGTTTTCAGCACCGAGAGGCCCGCTGTGGGGGGCGAGCGCGCTCGCCAATCTTCGATCTCGATGCGCTGCACCGCGGAATCGATTGGCCGCCCCGCGATCCCGATCTGCGCCAGGTGTCCGAGCTCGCTCGCCAGCGTGATCGCGGAGGGTTGGTGGCCGCGCGCTGCCAGCTCGGATAGGAGTGGCACGATCGGATACAGGTGCCCGCGCGCGGGCGAGGTGTACGCGAGCACCCTCACGTCGCTCCGTTCGCCACCGCATCGGTATCGGCTAGCACGTTCACTGCGCCACTCACCTCTCGTCGTCCGCGACGATGGCCTCGATCGCCCCCGTCAGCGTTGCGCGTACCTCTGCGCGCGGGAGCCCGAGGTCGCGTGAGAGCAGCTGCCAGGCGTGCACGTCGCAAAGCGCGATCAGCGTCGCCCGTCGCCGCGAGCGCTGCGGCTCCGGGAGGTTCTCCAGCCACGGCGCGAACACGTATCCGACCCAGTCATAGTGGACCTGACGCGCCATCCGCGAGAACTGCGCGAGCAGGACCGGCCCGTCCATCCAGGCCCCGATGCGCAGCGCGCGCTCACCCCAGTCCTCGTAGTGGTCGAGTAGGTTCTCGACCGCCCCCGCGATGTCGCCCGCCGGAACGCTCCAGCGCTGGTCGAAGATCTGCGCGCCGCTGCGCACGATCGCCTGCAGCAGCAGGCCGTCCTTGGAGCCGAAGTGGCGCAGCAATGTCTGCTTGGTGACGCCGGCTTTCGCGGATAGCGTCTCCAGCGAGGTCTTCTGCCAGCGGTTCCCGAAGAATTCCTCCATCGCCGCGTCCAGCAGCGCCTCACGGGTGCGCTCTCGCGCTTTGGCGCGCGCCACCTGTTTGTACGGACGCTGTTGTTGGATGTCGCTCACGCTAAGACGATCAGTCCTGGAGTGCGAGGGCCGCCGGGACCGAAGCCGCGAGGTAGCCGGGGATCGCGAGGATCGCCAGCGCCGTCGCGATCACGAGCGTGAGGCTTCTGAGGGCCGGCAGGGCCGTGATCGAGTAGACGACCGGGAAGTTGACGACGTTCGCGAGCACGCGATCGGCGAGCTGCTGGCCGTAGATCCCGAAGATCGCCCCCGTCAGGCAGCCGACGCTCAGCAGCAGCAAGCTCTCCAGCAGGATCGTGCGCCACAGTTCGGCCCGCGGAAAGCCCTCGAGCTTGAGCTTCGCCAGGCGCGGACGACGCTGCCAGACCAGCGCACCCATCGCCGCGGCCATCGCCAGCACCGCCGCGATCGGGATCAGCGTTGCGATTTGCGTGAGGCTCGCCAGGGCTTCGCGGCTGAGCGCGCGCTGGCGCGCGGCGTGCCGCTGCGCCGTCTGGACGGCGAACCCCGAGTTGGGACCCAGCGCACGTTCGATCTCGCGTACCGCTCGAGCCGGCGCGAAGCCGGGATCGAGCAGGATGCTGTACGCGCTCGCGTCCGTGCTGCCCCAAGCTCGCGCGTAGTCAGCCGCATTCATGATGATCGCGCCCGGCGCCCAGCCGACGTTCGTGGACAGCGCCGCGACGCGGAACGTCATTGGGTCGGGGCTCCGCAGCGTAAAGGACTGGCCGATGCTCAAGTGCTGTTCGGAGGCGATCGCCTGCGAGAGGACCAGCCAGCCACCCGCGCGTACGCGCGCCGTCGCCACGCGCAGGTTGCCCCGCAGGATCTGGTCGCCCGGCAGCAGCGGAGTCGCGGCTCGCGGCGGTGCGATCACCAGCGCGCGGCGCTCGCCGATGTCGAGCAACCCGCTGCGGTAGAGGCCGACCGCGCGTACCCCCGGGAGATGTTCGAGCTTTGCGCGATCCACGGGCGCGAACGGCGCCGTATCCAGCAGGTCGTAGGTGCCGGCGGGGGAGACCCAGATGTCGGTGAATGCGTTCGTATCGCGCGCCGCGTTTTCCAGGCCCGCGAGCAGATCGCCGTGCGCGCCCTCGATCGCGACACTGCCGAAGACCGCAATCGCTCCCGTCGCCGCGATCGCGACGGCGCGCGCGCGGGCCGCGCTCAGCTCCATCGCCGCCACGTGCGGGACGGGACTCGTGATCGCGCCCGCCAGCCGCCGGACAAGCGCGAGCATTGCGCCGAGGGCGAGCGGGAGCTCGAGCAGCAACGCCGCGACCAGCAGGACCATCCCCGCGATTGCGGCCTGCGGCGCGGCAAGTAGGAGTGCGGTCGCGCCCGCGATGCAGGCCAGGCCGGCGAGTGCCCGCCGGCCGCCGCCGCGGGTGGCGCCGGCGCCTAGCTGCGAACCGGTCGCGGCCAGCGGATCGCGCGAGAGGATGTCGCGCAGCGGGCTCAGCACCGCGACCGTCGCCGCGAACATCCCTCCACCGGTCGCGATCGCGATGCTCTGCCAGCTCACGACGCGCTGGGACCCCACCGCAAAAGCCAGCGAGAGAAACGCCGGGTTGGAGTGCAAGAGGTGAATCGAGAGCTCCTCGCCCAGCGCCAAGCCGAGGACGCTCGCGAGCACGCCCAGGACGAGCGCGTCGAGCAGCAGCAGCGCGATCACCGTCCGCGGCGCGTAGCCGTCGCGGCGCAGGTCGGCGATCAACCGCCGCCGCTGCGGAACCGTGAGCAGCATCGCGTTGAACGCGAACAGGAAGCCGACCAGCGCGCTGATCACCGAGAACAGCGCCGTCGACTGGCTGCTCGCCGCGGCGGCCTTCGCGAACAGCTTGTCGTCGTAGCTGGCCGACTCGACATTCAGGTGCCCCGCGGCCAAGCTCACGAGTGCGGCTCGCACCTTGGCTTCCGCACCGGGCGCCGGCTGGATCAGGATGCGGCTCACGCGCGCGGAGAGGCCCGTCATTTCCTGCGCGAAGGACAGCGGCGCGATTGCGACCGGACTCGCGATCAACGAGCCGATCTGCCGTTCGTGAAGTTGCGCGTAGAGCGGCGCCGGCGTCGTATGCCCGGCAAGCTCAAAAGTCACTTCCTGGCCGAACTTGCGTACGCCGATCGTCCGCGCGAGCGGCGCGGGCAGCACCACCGCACCGATCCCCCCGAATGGAGCGAGGTCGGTATCGCGCACGAGCGTGCCCCCCAGCCGCTTGAGGCTCCCATCGGCGCCGACGAGCTCGACCGACTCGCGTCCGCGCGGACCGATCGCGTTCGCACCGGCTTCCAGCAGCGGCGCCGCGACGCGCACGCCCGCAATAGCGCGCACGCGCGTCAGCGTGCTCGCCGGGAAACCCTGCGGGTCGCGCGCCACGAGTTGCAGCGTCGCGTGACCCGCGATCCCCCGCCAGAGCTGCGTCACCGAGCTCTGCAGGCTGGAGCTCGAGACCTGCGAGGCGAACAGCAGCGCGACACCGGCGGCGATCCCCACGATCGCGAGGCACTCCTGCACCACCCGCGCGCGCAGGCGCACGCGGTAGAAACGCAACGCATTTGCGAGTTTCACGGCGCCGCGAGGCCGGATGGCGCCGCGAGGCCGGACGGTGCTGCGAGGCCGGATGGCGCGAGGTACTCGTGATCGGTCTCGTAGTCGCAGAGCCGGCCGTCGCGTAGCGCGAACACGCGATCCGCGTAGCGCGCCGCCATCGGGTCGTGGCTGACGAGCACCACCGCCACGCCCCGCTCGCGGCACAGCTCGCGCAGGAGCTCGAGCACTTCGCGTCCGCGCTGGGTGTCGAGGCTGCCCGTCGGCTCGTCCGCGAGTAGCAGGCGCGGCTGGGTCGAGAGCGCTCGCGCGATCATCACGCGCTGGCGCTCGCCCATCGAGAGCGTCTCCGCGCGGTGGCGCAGGCGCTCGCCCAGGCCCAGACGCTCCAGCAGCGGCGTGATCTCGCGCTGCGCATCGCGCCAGCGCAGCGTCTTCAGCAGCTTCAGCACCGCGTTGTCGATCGCGCTCACGCCCGGCAGCAGGTCGAAGTTCTGCCGGATGAAGCCCAGCTCGGATAGCCTGAAGTGCGAGGCCTCGCGCTCGGAGAGCGAGGAGACGTCGCGTCCGCCGATCACCACCGCGCCAGCGGTCGGTTCCAGCAGCGTCGCGACCATCAGCAGCAGCGTCGTCTTGCCCGAGCCACTCGGCCCATACAGCGCGACCATCTCGCCGGCCTGCACCCGCAGCGACACGCCATCCACTGCGCGCACCGTTTCCCCGCCCACCGAGGGGTAGTGCTTGACGAGGTCACGCAGCTCGAGCACCAGAGGTCTCCTCGGCGTTGGCGGTCGTGAGCGGCACGGCTACTCCGAGACCCTGCCGCTCACGCGCACCGCGATCGCGTCGTTGGACTTCTGGATCGTGCCGCTGAAGCTCAGGCCCGATCCGCGCGCGTTGTCGTAGCTGCCGGTTCCGCGGCTGATCGACAGCGTGCCCGAGAAGCTCGCCGTGGCGCTGCCACGGTGGTAGCTCGCCGTCGCGTCGCCCGAGATCGAGCCCCCGTGCGGCGCGATGCTGACTTCGGCGCTCACGCGGCTCGTCGAGACGATCCGCAGGTGCACGTAGATCGTGCCCGTCACCGTCCCCGACGCCGGACCCTGCTCGTTGAGGGTGAAGCCGCGTTTGCTGGTGAGGTGTAGGTTGCCGCTCTCGTTGAGTGAGATCGTGCGCGCGGGGCGGGCGGGTGAGAGCGCCGCGCGCGATGTGCCGGGACCGAGGGGCCCAAAGGCCATCAAGAGGCCGCAGGACAGCGCGCCAGTGGTTAGGACGCTGCAGAGCCACTTCGATCGACCGCTCCTGTAGCTCATGGGTGCACCTGGCTCCTTTGCTCTTTGTTCATCGCGGACAGGGTGTGGTGGCGAAAGCGCTGCTGACGGAACCATCCGCGTAGGAAAATTCAGCCGCGAACGGGAGTCCGCCGGGTGGGCAGCGGGAGGGCACGATGACCGTGGTTGCGCCGTGCCTGTGGCGTGGCTCGCTCGCACCGATCGTGAGCGAGAATGTGAGGATCGAGGCGTCGGGCTCATTGGGCACCGTGGGAATCGGCGGCAGCGACATCACGAGCTCTTCGCCATAGGGGGCGCTGGCGGGCAGATTCGTCGCGCTCAGCACGAACTGCGCGCCGATCGGTTTGTATCCCTGGCTGAGAATGTCGAAGGTGGGCTGGAGATTGCGCGGGGGGCCGAGGAAAGCCAGCAGGGAGACGCGCTCGGTCGCGATCTGGGAGCCAAGGCTTCCCGCCACGAGCGCATAGCCGTGACCGATCGCCGATTGCGCTGGGCAGCCGCTCGCGCCGTGCGCTTGCAGCTGCGCCAGGCCGCAGCTGCGCAGAGTGGGGATGTCGAGGCTGAGGCCAGCCGGAAGTCGCAGGATCGCTCGGCGCAGGGGCGTGGGCAGGCCCGCTTCATTGCTTGTGTAGTGGATCGTGAGAGTGAGGGCGGACTTTGCGTGCAGGCGGTTCGGGGAGAGGGAGGGCGCGATGCTGGCGGAAGTCGCGGCCTGTGCGGATGGGCAGAGCGCCAAGCACATGGCGAGCGCGACGATGAATTTCATATTACTAACAGTAACGCGAATTGCCGGGTTCGTCAAGCCTGCTCTCAGCATGCGCATGGGTAAAAGTACTAGTTGCATAGCACATTGGCAAGCCATCTGGCTGGGGTGTGCGAGCGCGGCCGCTCGGGCGGCTGCGGTCTACGGTCGGCAGAGGGCTCTGGCTAGCGCCTCGCGGCGCACGCGGCCGGAGGCCGCCAATCAAGAAAACTCAGAACAGCCCGAGCCCGCGACCGGCGTGCTGCACCAGGTCGAACAGCGGCTGCGGAACGATGCCGAAGAAGAGCGTCGCGGCGCCTGCGAGGACGGCGACCAGGACCACCTCCACCTGCGGACCGGTGCGGCGGCTCGCGGGTGTGGCGAGCGGGATGTCCAGCTCCGGGGAGCCGCCGGCGATGACCGGCAGGGGTCCCGTGGGGGAGTCCGCTGCGATTTCCGCGGTGCTGTCCGGCGCCTCGCGCATCCAGATTGCCGCGATCACGGGCAGGTAGTACCCGAGCGAGATCATCGAGCCGATCACGATCACGACCCCCAGCCAGGTGTAGCCGCCGGAGACGGCTGCGTCGATGAGGTAGAACTTGCCCATGAAGCCCGCCGTCGCCGGGATGCCGGCGAGGCCGAGCATCGCGAGCGTCATCGGCCATGCCAGATAGGGCCGCTCGCGGCCCAGGCCCGCCAGCCCGCGCACGCTGTCGCCGGCGCCGGTTTCGCGCTCGCGCGCGAGGATCACCGCGAAGGCCGCCATGTTCATAAAGAGGTAGACCGCCAGGTAGAAGACCGTCGCGCGCACGCCCAGCTGGGTGGCGACCACCACGCCGGCGAGCATGTAGCCGGCCTGCGCGACGGCGGAGTAGGCGAGCATGCGCTTCAGCGAGGACTGTCCCAGCGCGCCGACGTTGCCGACGATGATCGTGATCGCCGCGAGCGTTGCGACCGCGGGGCCCCAGCTGCCCTGCGCTTCGATCAGCGCGACGTCGAAGAAGCGCAGGAAGACCCCGAGCGCCGCGACCTTGGTCGCGACTGCCATGAAGGCCGTGACTGGCGTGGGGGCGCCCTCGTAGACGTCGGGCGTCCACTGGTGGAAGGGGGCGACGGAGGCCTTGAAGCAGAGGCCCGCGACGCACAGCGCGATGCCGCTCAGCAGCAGCACGTTGCCGCTCAGCCCGTTGACCGCGATCGCGGCTGCGATCGAACCGAAGCTGGTCGCGCCGGTCGCGCCGTAGATCAGCGCGACGCCGTAGAGCAGCGTCGCCGAGCCGACGGAGCCGATGATCAGGTACTTCAGGCCCGACTCCAGTGAGCGCTCGCGACGCATCTCCGAGGCGCACAGGACGTAGAGCGGGATCGAGAGCAGCTCGATGCCGACGAACACCATCACGGTGTTGTGCGCGCTGGCCAGCAGCGACATGCCGCCGATCGAGGTCAGAAGCAGCGCGTAGTACTCGCCGTGCGCTGCCTCGCGCGGCGCGAGCGCGCGCCAGCTGAGCAGCACGGTGCCGGCGCCGCCGGCGACCAGCGCCATGTTGGCGATCAGCGCGAGGTCGTCGATGCGCAGCGCGCCGACGACGACCGT
>DASXZV010000015.1:0-105160 GCA_036501715.1 Solirubrobacteraceae bacterium
CCTGGTCGAACTGGTCCCACACCGCGTCCACGCGCGCGTCGGGCCAGGCCTCGGGCCTGGCGCTGGCGTTGCGCAGGATCCGCGCCAGCATCCAGCGGTTGACCGATCCCATCACCAGCTCGCCGATGCCCGGTCGCCGGATCCAGCGCACGATCGCCGGCCACTGGAACCCGTCGAGCAGCGGGACGGCGTCGATGAGCGCCAGTCGCGTGACCCGGTGTGGGTGGCGCTGGGCGAACAGCAGGGCGATGGCCGCGCCCCAGCCGTGGCCGACCAGCGCCACCTCGGGCACCTCGACCGCGTCGAGGAACTGCTCCACGAACAGCGCGTACGCGGGCAGCGAGTAGTCCAGGTTGCCGGCCTTGCTCGTGCGCCCGAAGCCGGGCAGGTCCGGGGCCAAGCCGCCGGTGAGCTCCAGGAGCGCGGGCCAGTCGTCCGAGCTGGTCGGGACGCTGTGGAGGTAGAGGACCTCGTTGGCGCGCGCCGGAGCGCGGCGATAGAAGACGGAGGCTCCGGCGACTGCGATCGTGTGCTCGTCGACGCCCACGCCAGGCCGAGGATAACGTCCGCGCGGTGGGCGCCGCGGGCGTGCGAGCATTCCCGCGCATGACCGATCCGGCGTGGAAGCGCCCCACCTCTCGCCGGGTCCGCGCCGTCCGCGACCGGCTCAGGCTCGTCTACGGGATCCCGGGGTGGAAGGCGCACGGCCACCCGATCGCCGAGCTGATCCTCACCGTCCTGTCGCAGTCCACCAACGACCGCAACCGCGACGTCGCCTACCTTCGCCTGCGCGAGCGCCTTCAGACCTGGGAGGAGGTCCGCGACGCGCCGGTGGACGAGGTGGAGGAGGCGATCCGCCCGGGCGGCATCTCCAAGGTGAAGTCCGCCCGGATCAAGTCGATCCTCCAGGCGATCGAGCCCCACGATGAGATCTCTCTCGCCGGCCTGGCTCAGATGACGGTTCCCCAGGCGCAGGAGTACCTCACCGCCCTGCCGGGCGTGGGCCGCAAGACCGCCGCCTGCGTGCTGCTGTTCGCGCTGGGGATGCGCGACATCCCCGTCGACACCCACGTCTCGCGCGTGGGCACCCGCCTGGGCCTCTTCCGGCCCAAGGCGCCGTTTGAGGAGATGCACGACGAGATGCTCGCCATCACTCCCGAGGGCCAGGAGCTCGAGTTCCACATCAACCTGCTCCGGCACGGGCGGCGGACCTGCCATGCGCGAAAGCCGGAGTGCGGCGCGTGCGCGCTGCAGCGGATGTGCCCGAGCGCGTTCTCGTTCCGGTAGCGGCCGGCGTCCTGCGCCGCGCCGACGTGATGCGAAATAAGCACCGTATGCGGGCTTATTTTGTATGCACGTCCGCCAGGGCCCGCCACCATCCTTGCCCGAGCCGTCGTTGACGGTCGGCTCAGATGGCCGACGCGGCCGCACAGATCTGCTACTCTCGCACTCAGATTTTTGTAACCGCACGGGAGCAGACAGAACATGGGAAAAACGATCGGAATCGACCTCGGAACGACCAACAGCTGTATGGCCGTGCTCGAGGGTGGCGAGCCGACGGTGATCGAGAACGCCGAAGGTGGGCGCACGACTCCGTCGGTGGTCGCATTCACCAGCGGTGGTGAGCGGCTCGTAGGCACCGTCGCCAAGCGCCAGGCAGTCACCAATCCGCAGAACACGATCTTCTCGATCAAGCGCTTCATGGGCCGCAAGGAGGCCGAGGTGCGCGAGGAGGAGTCGATCGTGCCGTCCAAGGTCGTGTCGGGCCCGGGCGGCGACGCCCGCGTCGAGGCGGCCGACAAGCAGTACTCCCCGCCGGAGATCTCGGCGATGATCCTCGGCAAGCTGAAGGCCGACGCCGAGGCCTACCTGGGCGAGACCGTGGACAGCGCGGTCATCACCGTCCCCGCGTACTTCAACGACGACCAGCGCCAGGCGACCAAGGACGCCGGCAAGGTCGCCGGGCTGGACGTCAAGCGCATCATCAACGAGCCGACCGCGGCCTCGCTGGCCTACGGGCTGGACAAGGAGACCGACCAGACGATCCTCATCTTCGACCTCGGCGGCGGCACATTCGACGTGTCGGTGCTGGAGATCGGCGACGGCGTGTTCGAGGTCAAGGCCACCGCGGGTGACAACCACCTCGGCGGCGACAACTTCGACAAGGCGCTCGTGGACTGGCTGGTCAAGGAGTTCAAGGCGTCCCAGGGCATCGACCTGGCCGCCGACCCGATGGCGCTGCAGCGGCTCTACGAGGCTGCCGAGAAGGCCAAGATCGAGCTCTCCACCACCCAGGAGACCCAGATCAACCTGCCGTTCATCACGGCGGACGCATCCGGGCCCAAGCACCTGGACATGCGCCTCACGCGCGCCAAGCTCCAGGAGCTGACCGCCGACCTGCTCGACCGCACGGTCGCCCCGGTCCGCCAGGCGCTCGACGACGCCAAGGACAAGGGCGCCGCGACGATCGACCACGTCGTCCTGGTCGGTGGCATGACCCGCATGCCCTCCGTGCAGGAGAAAGTCAAGGAGCTGACCGGCAAGGAGCCCCACCGGGGCGTCAACCCCGATGAGGTCGTAGCCGTCGGCGCCGCGATCCAGGCGGGCGTGCTGGCTGGCGACGTCAAGGACGTGCTGCTGCTCGACGTCACCCCGCTGACGCTCGGTATCGAGACCAAGGGCGGCGTGATGACGAAGCTGATCGAGCGCAACACGACGATCCCGACGCGCAAGTCCGAGGTCTTCTCGACCGCCGAGGACAACCAGCCGAGCGTGGAGATCCACGTGCTGCAGGGCGAGCGCGAGATGGCGACCTACAACAAGTCGCTGGGCAAGTTCCAGCTGACCGGCATCCCGCCGGCCCCGCGCGGCATCCCGCAGATCGAGGTCGCCTTCGACATCGACGCCAACGGCATCCTCAACGTCTCCGCCAAGGACCTCGGGACCGGCAAGGAGCAGAAGATCGAGATCAAGGCCGGCTCCGGACTCTCGGAGGAGGAGATCAAGAACATGGTCTCCGATGCGGAGTCACACGCCGAGGAGGATCGCAAGGCACGCGAGCTCGCCGAGGCTCGCAACAATGGTGAGAACGCGGCCTACCAGGCCGAGCGCCAACTCACCGACCTGGCAGACCAGGTCGACGGCGACTCCAAGACGCGCATCGAGGAGGCGATCAAGGAGGTCCGCGAGACCCTGGAGTCCGAGGACCCGGCCGCGATCAACGCCAAGACCGATGCCCTGCAGAGCGCCTTCCACGCGGTCTCCGAGGCGATCTACCAGCGCGCCCAGGAGCAGGGTGCGGCAGCCGGCGCCGAGGGGGCGCCTGCGGAGAACGGGTCTGCCGGCGAGTCCTCCGAGGAGGACGTCGTCGATGCCGAGGTCGTCGACGAGTCGAAGGCCTGAGCCCGATGACCGAGACAGAGCAGGTCGCCCCGCAGCCGGCCGAGCCCACCTCCCCCGACGTAAGCGCGTCGGGGGAGCAAGCGGGCACGTCCCTGCCCGACGCTGGTGGTGAGTCCGAGGGTGGCGGTGGGAGCCCCGAGGCTGCAGCCGCAGAGCCGGCGACGGATGGTGCAGGCACCGAGTCGCAGGAGGACGAGCAGATCCTCGAGGGCGACGTAGCCGAGCTGCTCGCGGCGGTGGCCAAGCGCGATGAGTACCTGGCGCTCGCACAGCGCACGCAGGCGGACTTCGAGAACTACCGCAAGCGCGTCGCACGCGATTCCGCGGCCGCACAGGAGCGCGGGGTCGCCAAGCTGGCGCGCGAGCTGCTGCCGGCACTCGACAACCTCGACCGCGCGCTGGAGGCCGCCGCGGAGGAGGACCCACTGCTCGAGGGCGTGCGGCTCGTGCGCTCGGAGCTCGCCGCCGCGCTGGGGCGCGTCGGGATCGAGTCCTTCTCTCCCGGTGGGGAGCAGTTCGACCCCGAGCAACACGAGGCGATCGTCCAGCGGCCGGTCGAGGGAGCCGAGCGCGGGAGCGTCGCCGAGGTCTATCAGCCCGGCTACCGCTTGAACGGCACGATCATCCGACCCGCGCGCGTCGTCGTCGCGGCATGATGGGGAGCACCTGATGGCAGCCGCAGCCCGCTCCTCCTCCGACTACTACGCGACGCTCGGGGTCGACAAGAAGGCGAGCCCGGAGGAGATCAAGAAGGCCTACCGCAAGCTCGCGCGCCGCTACCACCCCGACCGTAACCCCGACGACAAGCAGGCCGAGGCCAAGTTCAAGGAGATCTCCCAGGCCCACGATGTGCTCGCGGACCCCGAGAAGCGCAAGCAGTACGACAGCGGCAGCGGCCCGTTCGCCAATGCCGGACCCGGTGGTGGCTTCGGCGGCTTCGGGAACTTCGACTTCGATAGCGCCGGGATGGGCGACATCCTCTCCAACCTCTTCGGCGGGTCCACCAGCGGGCGGCGCACGCGCTCAAAGCCCCGCCCCGAACGTGGCCAGGATCTCGAGACCGAGGTCTCGATCTCCTTCGAGCAGGCGATCTCCGGCGCCCAGATTCCACTCTCGGTCTCCACGCAGGCGCTGTGCGCGACCTGCCACGGCACGGGCGCCAAGCCCGGGACCACCCCGAAGGTGTGCCCGCGCTGTGAGGGCCGTGGGATCGAGACGCAGGGCCAAGGCATGTTCTCGATCTCGCAACCCTGCTCGCGCTGTGGCGGCTCGGGCACCGTGATCGAGGATCCCTGCCCGACCTGCCACGGCTCGGGCGCGGTGCGCACGCTCAAGCGCTACCGGGTCAACATCCCCCCGGGGGTCAAGGAGGGCTCGCGCATCCGCCTGCCGGGCAAGGGCGAGGCCGGCCCGCGCGGCGGCCCGGCGGGCGATCTCTACGTCATCACCCATGTCGCTCCCTCCCCGATCTTCAAGCGCAAAGGCGAGCACGTCGAGGTCGACGTTCCGCTCACGATCCCCGAGGCCCTGAGGGGCGCCGAGGTCAAAGTCCCGACTCTCACCGGCTCGAAGACGCTACGGGTACGGCCCGGCACCACGCACGGGACGGTCCAGCGGCTGCGGGGTGAGGGCCCACCCAAGCTGGGCGACGCCAAGCACCGGGGCGACATCCACTACCGCTTCCTGCTCGAGGTACCCGACAAGCTCACCGCCGAGCAGAGCGCCGCGGCAGATGCCCTCGCGCGGTCGATGAACGGCCATGACCCCCGTGCGCGACTGTTCGCCGGCGCTGCACCCCAGGAGCAGCATGAATCCGAGAGCGTGGGCGAGGCCTGATGGCTCCGCGTCGCGAGACACGCATCGAAGTGAGTAGCGACCGCGGCGTCTTCATGATCTCCGTAGCCGCGCAGCTCGCCGACATGCATCCCCAGACGCTCAGAACCTATGAGGCGCGTGGCTTGATCGAGCCGACGCGCTCGGCGAAGGGCACGCGCCTGTACTCCCAGGAGGACGTGCAGCGGTTGCGCCGCATCCAGGAGATGACCGCCGATCTGGGGCTCAATCTCGCCGGGGTCGAGCGGGTACTGGACCTCGAGACCGAAATCGAGCAGATGCACGCCCGTATCGAAGAGCTCGAGGTACAGGCACTGCGCGCCCAGGTCGAGCTCGCTGAGCGCCTGGAGGAGGTCAGGCGCTCATACCGCGCCGAGCTCGTGCCCTACCGCGGCGGCACCGAGATCGTGCGCGCCGCCGATGTGCGGCCGGCGAGACGACGCGGACGCTGAGCATCGGGCCATCCCCCGCGGCGTCGCCTGAGGGCCGCGGGGTACTCGCCTAGGAGATTTCCAGCGCTTCTCCACTGTGAGCTCCGAACGCTTCCATTGGGAAGATGGCGTCCCATTCAATGGCGCTCGCGCCTACTTTCAACGCTGTGCCCGTGGCAGTGAAGCTCGCTTTGTTGAAAATCAGCGTGGACGTCGAATTTTCGTACAAACCTCCAGCCGTGCCTTTGATCGTGACCGGCGAGCCCGCAAGTGCGCACAGCGCTCCTCCATAAAGAATGCCGATCTGGATTTTTTCGATCACGACGTAGTTTTTGCCGGCAACCGTCACGGCATGCGCGGGCCATGGGAGTCTTTCCGCTTCGATGCTGTTGACGGTGCAGCTAGGTCCCGCCGTGCACCCGGACAGCGGGAATTCGATGACTTCACCCTTGCCCGCCCCAGCAACGTTGACGATTTTCATGAGGAGCTGCACGTTCGCACACGACGTAGTTGCACCCGGAATCGTGAAGCTGCTGGAGAGAGCGCTTCCGGAGACCGCTTCGCTGCCGACCAACACGGTGCCGTTGAACTCCCAGACCGGGCTCGCGCTGGCTGCGGACGCCGCGACCGCACTCAGCATCGCCGCCACTGTCACCAGGCAGACCACCCGGAGAACGCTCTTGCTCGACTGCATGTTGGTCCCCTCTCGCTTGCCGGAACCCGCCGTGACCGGGCGGTCCGCGTCGCTTAGACCCGGCCCGCCCGATCCCAGCTTCGCCCTTTCTCTTGCTGCCGGCCCCACAGGCTCCAGTTGCTCTCCGCAGTGCGCCACGGCGCTAGCACTAGAGCCAGCCGTCAATGCTGATCGAGCAACGGCGCTGCTCGACCTCGCGACATCCTTGTCTTGCCCGCACAGCGTGGTCGAACAGGCCGGCGCCTCCCACAAGGCGCCAACCCACTCGACCGCAGCCGCATGGTTGTCCGTTCTGTGCTGTCCGTCCTAGAAGACTTCCACTGCCTCTTCGCGGTTGCCCTTGAACGCTTCCATTGGGAATTCACCGACCCATTCGACCGCGTTCCCACCGGCTGTCATCGACGTGCCGGTCGCTTCGAAGGAAGCTTTGCTGAACGTCGCGTTCGAGCCGCTGATCAGACCACCGGCCGAGCCTGTGACTGTGACCGTGCCCAGCGTGCAACCAGTGCCGGTATAGACGATCTTGACGTCGATTTCGGTTATCACCAGATACTTTTTGCCGGCGGCGTACGTTTCGACGAAGGAGAACCACGGCAGTCCTTCTGCCTGGATGCTCGCCACCGTGCATTTCGGGGCCGTCGTGCTGCAGCTGTAGAGCGGCAGTTCGTTGACCGCGCCGTAGCCTTCCCCAAAGAGGTTGAACACGCTCATGTTGTAGAGGAAGTGTTCGCAAGTCGTTGAAGCACCTCCACTTTTGAGGCTGCTGGAGAAGGCCGCCCCGACAACCGTTTCTTCTTTTTCTTCCGCCAACAGGGTGCCGCCGAAGTGCCACTGCGGTACGACAGCGCCGGCAACCGAGCTCGCCACGGCACTAAACGCAAATACCGCGAGCACAGCCGACAGCATGATCATCTTTCGCGATCGCATGTCTGGTCCCATCTCCCTTTCGTTTGTGGAGCTCCCGCCCGGATGGCCACCTGCGGAGCCCGCGAGTCGATCCTACATGCCACTTGGGCGACGCGAGCAGCGGCGTCGATCCAACGCACTACTCCCACTAGCTGGAGTTTGCTCGATTGTCAGTGACAGCGCTAGATCACAGCAGCAGCCGTCGTTACCGGCCAGGTAAGAAACACGACAACACACCAGGTGAGAAACAGATCTACCGGCGATCGCGCTAAGTGACGGCGGGCAACTCGACCGCGCTCAACTGGACCTCGTGTTGCAGGCGGTACACCTCGCGGCGCTCCACCAAACCGGCGCCGAGGCGCCCCGTCGACTCCGCCCCACAGGCGACGCCGAAACTCAGACACTCCGCCGGCGAGCTGCCTTCATAGCGCGCCGCCACATAGCCGGCCAGGAAAGCATCGCCGGAACCCTGTTTGGCGACCGGCTCGCGCAGCTCGATGCGCGCGCGTCGCAGCGCCGGCTGGCCGTCGAGCAGCACCTGCGCAAAGCACCCGTCCGGCAGCGTCATGATCGCCTCACGCGCTCCCAGCGCCGCGATCTCGCGCACCGCCAGCGAGCGCTCCTCCTCGTCGGCGAACTCGTGACCCACGAGCTCCTCGGCCTCGACGACGTTCGGGGAGACGACGTCGGGCTCGGCCCGCACCGCGTGACGCAGCGGATCGCCGTCGGTGTCGATCACGGTCGTGACCCCGGTCCGCTGCAACTCCCGGATCAAGCTGGCATACAGATCCGGCTCCACCCCCCGCGGCACCGAACCCGCGAACACCACGATCGCGGCACCGCGCGCCAGGTACAGGAGCTTCTCGCGAAATAGCTCGACCTCGTGCTCGCTGACGGCGGGACCGCGCTCGTTGATCTCGGTCTGCTCGCCGGTGGTCGGGTCCAGCACCGAGGTGTTCGTGCGCGACTCCTCGCGAATCCGCACGAAGTCATTGAGGATCGACTCTTCGGTGAGCTGCTCGACTATGTGTGTCCCGGTCGCCCCACCGGCTAGCCCGGTCGCGATCACCGGCTGCCCCAGGGCCTTCAAGGTGCGCGCGATGTTGACGCCCTTGCCACCTGCCATCGTGCGCTGATCGACCGTGCGATGGCGCCTCCCGAGACGGAAGTTGGGAACCGAGAGCGACTTGTCGATCGCCGCGTTGAGCGTGACCGTGATGATCATCCCGAGTTCCTCATCCGCGTCTGCGCGCCCCTGGCGGCACCGGATGTGTCGCAAAGCGCTTCCCAAGCGTACCGAACGCCCTGCGTGAGAACAATGTGGTATTTCCCGATCACGTCGCGAAGACGCACGTCAGGCGCTCAGCGACCAGGCCGCGTCTCGCAGGCGCTCAGCCTCGGCGCTAGCAGCGTGCGCGGGGTCGCCGCCGTTCGCCAGATAGGCGCCCACGATGCTGCGCGAAGCCGTGACGAGGCCACCGGCCCTGCTCGTCGCGAATGCGGCCGCGAGATCCTCGACGCGACCTCCCTGCGCACCCACGCCCGGCAGCAGCAGGGTCGCGTGGGGCATCAGTTCACGCGCACGGGTGAGGTGATGTGGTGCCGTCGCGCCCACGACGGCACCCACGTCACTCACCTGCGCCGCGCCGATTCCTGCCACGCCGAGCTCCGCCACGAGCGTGGCCAAGCGTTCCCACACGGTGCCGCCCTCGGCAAGCTGGAGATCCTGGACGTCGGCGGCCCCGGGGTTCGAGGTCCGGACCAGCACCAGCACCCCGCCGCCGTGCGCGCGGGCGCCGGCTAGAAATGGCTCGACCGCGTCGCGTCCCAGCAGCGGGTTGACGGTCGCCAGATCCACCCCGAGACCATCGAACAGCGCCTGCGCATAGGCCGCGGCGCTCACCGCGATATCGCCGCGCTTGCCGTCGGCGATCGCGAGCAGACCGCGCTCGTGCGCGTGCTCGATCACCGCCTCCAGCGCCTCCCAGCCGGGCGCGCCGAGGCGCTCGAAGCAGGCAAGCTGCGGCTTGACCGCCACGCACGCCGGGCCCGCGGCGTCGATCACCGCACGGCAGTGGCCGAGCACCGCCGCGGCCGTCTGCTGGGGCCCGGAGAGACCCGTACCCTGCGAGTGCGCCGTGTCGCCCGCGGTCTGCGCGGCGGCGCCTGGCCATAGTGCCGCGGGGTCGGGGTCCAGGCCGAGCACGATCTGCGATTCGCGCGCGTTTACGCGCGCCAGCAGTACATCTCCGAAGGTGGGGCTCATCCGTGCGCGCCAGTCATCGCCAGCGAGAATATCCTCCCGGAGGTGCCCATCTCCCGGATCGCGTGGATCGTGACGGTGCTGATCGCGCTGCTCACCGCCGCGCTGTTGCTGCTCGCCGGCTATGTCGGCTACGCGGGCCTGTCGCTTGCCGTCGGGCTCTCGGCCGCCTTCAACCTGCTCTGAAGCCACTGCTGCAGCTCCCGCGCCGCGCGCCCGCGATGACTGATCGCGTCCTTCTGGGAGGCCGAGAGCTCTGCCATCGTCAGACCGGGCGGACCGTCCTCGGGCAGGAACGCGGGGTCATAGCCAAAGCCCTCCTCCCCCCGCGGGCGCTCGGCCAGGCGTCCGGCGCAGCGCGCCTGAAAGACCTGCTCCACAGCGGCTGCGGGATCGACGTAGACCAGCGCGCACACGTATTCCAGCGCGCCCCCCGCCGGCACCTCGCGCAGCAGCTTCGCGAGATTCTGCTCATCGGAGGCGTCCTCGCCGGCGTAGCGCGCCGAGCGCACCCCCGGCGCCCCACCGAGCGCGGCGGCCGCGATACCGGAGTCATCGGCGATCGTCGCCTCCCCGCTCGCCCGCGCCGCCACGCGCGCCTTGCCGAGCGCGTTCTCCACAAACGTCTCGCCGTCCTCGGGGGGCAGCTGCACGCTGTCGGGCAGCAAGGCGATCTCGTAGCCCGGCAGTAGGCGCTCGAGCTCGCGACGCTTGTGCTCGTTGTGGGTCGCCAGCAGCAGCCTCACTGGCCGATGGCTCGCTCCTGCGCCCCGCGCAACTCGGAGATCCCGCCTGCGGCCAGCGCCAACAACTCGTCGAGGCTTGCGCGCGAGAGCGGGGTGCGCTCGGCTGTCGCCTGCACCTCCAGGAGATCGCCCGCGCCGGTCATCACGACGTTGGCATCCACCTCCGCCGTGGAATCCTCGGAGTAGTCCAAGTCGAGCAGCGCGCTGCCCGCGACCATCCCACACGAAACCGCCGCCACCGCACCCGTCAGCGGCGAGCTCTCCAGAGCGCCCTGCTCGGCCAGGCGCCGGCATGCCAGCGCCAGCGCCACGTAGGCACCCGTGATCGAAGCGCAGCGCGTGCCGCCATCGGCCTGCAACACGTCGCAGTCCAGGTAGATCGTGCGTTCGCCGAGCAGCTTGAAGTCGACGGTCCCGCGCAGCGAACGTCCGATCAGGCGCTGGATCTCGACCGAGCGCCCATCAAGGCGCCCGCGCGTGGCGTCGCGTTGCTTGCGCTCGCCGGTCGACGCCGGCAGCATCCCGTACTCGGCCGTCACCCAGCCGCGGCCCTTGCCGGCCATCCAGCGCGGCACGCTCTCCTGCGCGGAGGCCGTACAGATCACACGTGTCTCGCCCATCGAGATCAGCGCCGAGCCAGTGGCGGGACGCACGAACCCCGGCTCGATCGTCACCGGACGCAGCCCGTCCGGTCCGCGTCCGTAGCTGCGCGAGCCACTCATGCCAGCGCCTCCACGACAGCCAGCCGCACTTGCTCGATGCCACTCACGCCAACGCCTCCACCGCGGCCAAGCGGACCTGCTCGATCTCACCCAGCGGCATCTGCAGGAAGCGCGTCCCCAGCTCCCGGAAGGCCTCCACGTCCCCGGTGCAGAGAAAGCGATACTCGCCCTCCTCAAAATCCTCATTCAAATCCCGCACCTGGTCGGGCACGGCCAGGCCGCGCGTGCTGAGCGCATGCTCGACCTGGCGCGCCAGCGCGGCCCCGGAGCTCACCAGCGTCACGCCGGGACCCAGCAGCCGTTGCAGCATCGGGCTGATCAGCGGGTAGTGCGTGCAGCCCAGGATCACCGTGTCCACAGCCGCGCGGCGCAGCGGGGCGCACACCTCGCGAACGATGCTCACGGCCTCCTCGTCGAACTGCTCGCCGGCCTGGATCAGCGGCGCCAGCGTCGGGCACGGCACCGCATGCAGCGTCACGTGCGGATCGACCGCGTGCACCGCCTGCTCATAGGCCCCGCTCTGGACCGTCGTCGGCGTCGCCAGCAGTCCGATGCGTCCCGTGCGCGTGGCGGCCACCGCCCGCAGCGCCTCGGGACGCACGACCCCCAACACCTCGACCCCCAGCGTGGTCTCCATCATGCGTCGCCGCAAGGCCGGCAGCGCCGCGGCTGTCGCGGAGTTGCACGCAACCACGAGCAGCTTGACTCGTCGCCGCAGGAGCTCCTCGGCGATCTCCGCCGAGAAGCGCACGAGCTCCTCCGCGGAGCGCTCGCCGTAGGGGAAGCGAGCGGTATCGCCGAGGTATAGGAAGTCCTCGCGCGGTAGCGCGACCAGCAACTCGTGAAGCACCGTCAAACCCCCCACGCCGGAGTCGAAGACCCCGATCGGGCGCGCGCGCGCCTCGGCGTTGCTCGCTTGCGAGTGGCTCGCCATGCAAGCCATCATTCCAGAGCGCTACCGTCAGCGACTCGTGCGCGCGCTGGTGGTATCGAACATGCTCCCCGACGAGCGCCGACCCGAGCGCGGGCGCTTCGTCCGCGACCAGGTGGCCGCGCTGCGCCGCCTCCCGGGCCTGGAGGTCGAGCTGTACGAGTTCCCGCCCGGCGCGCGCAACCTGCTCGGCGCCGCCCGCGGGCTACGCCGCCGCTACCGCGGCGAGCGCCTGGATGTCGTGCACGCCCACTTCGGCCTCACCGCCTGGCCGGCGCTCGCAGTCGCGGCACGCGCGCGCGGACTGACCGTGCACGGCACCGACGTGCGCCATCGGCGCACCCGCCAGGTGACCCGTGCAGTGCTGCCGCTGATGGAGCTCGTGGGTGCCGTATCGCCGGAGCTCCTCGGCGAGCTGCCCGGCCGCCGCGCCCGCCGCCGCGCCCAGGTCCTACCTTGCGGGGTCGATCTCGAGCGCTTCGGCCCCCGCCCCCGCAGCGAGGCCCGCGCGGCGCTCGGACTCGACCCCAACCAGGCCCACGTGCTGTTCCCCGCCGACTCGGCTCGCCCCGGCAAGCGCTACGACCGCGCGCTCGCGCTGCTGCGCGCGCTCGCTCCCGAGCGCCAGCCACGCCTGCTCACCCTTGGGGGCGTGGACCCGCAGGAGGTCCCCCTGTGGATCAACGCCGCCAATGCCGTACTCGTCCCCTCCGAACAGGAGGGCTTCGGCCTCGCCGCGCTCGAGGCACTCGCCTGCGACGTCCCGGTGCTGGCGACCCCCGTCGGCGTGCATCCGCGCGCGCTAGGCGGTCTCGCGGGGACGCTCTGTGCCCCCTTTGCGATCCCCACGTGGCGGGCCGCGCTCGAGCCTCACCTATCCGCCCCGGACCCGCGTATCAGCGGTCGGGCACGCGCAGAGCCTTTCTCCTCCGCGGCGCTGGCCATCCGCCTGGCGAGCGCCTGGCGAGCGTTGCTGGAGGACGGCGACGGACGCGCTGGGTAGCATGAGAGTGTCGATGGCCGACCAAGCCACGAGCTCCGCAGGTCCCGAAACCCCTCCCGCGGGGACGTCGCCAGCCGACGTCGCTGCGCCCGCCGACGTGGGCATCTCCGGCGCGGCTTCCGAGGAGGTCGCGGGCGCCGCACCGACTCCCGCGAGCGCGGGCTTTGGCGCGCGCGGACGCATGCGTCGTCGCCTGCGCTTCCTACGCAAGGCGCGCGAGCTCGCCTACCGCGACCTCGGCGGCCTGGTCTACGAGATGCAGCGCCTGGGCGAGCGCCACGACGAGCTCGCGGCCGCCAAGCTCGCGACGCTCGCGGCCATCGACGCCGAGCTGCGCACGTTGGAGGCGGCCCTCGATAGCCGCCAACCGGTCACGGTTCTACGCGAGGCCGGCATCGCCGCGTGCCCGCGCTGCGCCGCAATCCACGGCAGCGAGGACCGCTTCTGCCCAGCCTGCGGCCTGCCGATGGGGCACCACGCCGACCGCCCGATCGCAACGACCACGACGGTACCGGCGGCCGCGCCCGGCGCTCCGGCAACACAGTTCCCCCCGGTAGCTCCCCTAGCGCCAGGCTCGCCGGCCCCGCGCTTCCCCACGCCACCGCCGCCCGTTAGGCCGCCGGCCTCCACATTCAGCAAGCCGCCCGCTACTCCCGCTCCGGCGACTTCCGCGCCGACAGCGCCCGCCGCCGCTCCCCCGGCTGCCCCGCAAAGCGCCCCGGCACCGGCACCGGCAAGTGACGACCGACCCACCGAGATCATCCGGCCGCCGAACCCGGCACCCGGTGGGGGCGCATGAGCGTTGCGGCCCCAGCGCCGGCTGCGGCACAGTCCGCCGCGAGCGCGAACCACGCGGCTGGCGGCACGACCGAAAGCTGCCCGCTCTGCGGGACACCGCTGCGGGTGGAGCAGGAGTGGTGCCTCGGCTGCGGCGCCGCCGCTCGTACCCGCCTGGCGGCCATTCCACGCTGGCGGGCACCCGTGATCCTGCTCGGGACCGTGATCGTGCTTGCGCTGGGGGTCCTGACCGCGGCGCTAGTCTCCCTAGCCGGCCAGTAGAGGACTCCCGCGAACGTGACGCCGGCAGGGGCCGATCCGCCTGCGCCCATCGATCTGCGATCGCACGGCGCGAAGGAGATACTGGAGGCCGATGTGGTGGTCGTCGGCGCAGGCGCCGCCGGCCTCTACAGCGCGCTACGTGTGGCACGCGCCGGTGCTCGCGCGATCTTGATCTCCGCGGCACCACTGGCTCAGACGGCCAGCTACTGGGCTCAGGGCGGCCTCGCGGCGGCACTGGCTAGCGACGACAGTCCTGAGCTGCACCTGCACGACACCGAGCTCGCCGGACGCGGCTCGGTGCGCCGCTCGGCAGCCGAGGTACTGGTGCGCGAGGCGCCGGAATGCGTGCACGAGCTGCAAGCGCTGGGGGTGAGCTTCGACGCCGACCGCTTCGGACGCCTCGCGCTGGGCCTGGAGGGCGGCCACTCGGTGAGGCGCGTCGTGCACGCCGGCGGCAGCGCCACCGGCCGGCGGATGCTGCGCCAGCTCTCCGCGCTGGTCGCCCAGGAGCCGCGAATCGCAGTGCTGGAGAACGCGCGGGCACGGGTTCTGTTGCAGGTTGAGGGTCGCTGCCGCGGCGTGCTGTGCGAGGACGGTCGCGCGATCGGCGCACGCGCGACGATCCTCGCCAGCGGCGGCGCCGCGGCCCTGTGGGCGCGCACGACCAACCCGCCTGGCTCGCAGGGGACAGGGCTGCTGCTCGCGCATGCCCTGGGCGCACGGCTCGCCGACCTGGAGCTGCTGCAGTTCCACCCGACCGCTGTGATCGGCGTGCCCGGACGCGAGGGCTTCCTCGTGACCGAGGCCATCCGTGGCGAGGGCGCGACCTTGCACGACTCGAGCGGAGAGCGCTTCGTCGACGAGCTGGCCCCGCGCGATGAGGTCTCGCGGGCGATCCAGGCGCGTCTCGTGGAGACCGGAGCGCAGGCGGTGGGGCTCGACATGCGGGGAATCGACCCAGCGCTCTTCCCGAACGTGGTCGGAGTCCTGCGCGAGGCGGGCCTCGACCCGACGCGGGAATTGGTGCCGGTCGCTCCCGCCGCGCACTACATGATGGGGGGCATCGTGACCGACCTCCACGCGCGCTCCTCGGTGGGGGGGCTCTACGCCGTGGGCGAGTCCTCCTGCACGGGACTGCACGGCGCCAACCGGCTGGCGTCGAACTCGCTGAGCGAGTGCTTCGTGTTTGCGCGCCGCGCCGCGACGGCCGCGCTCCAGGAGCCCACGCCCACCCCACTGCCAGCGGCCGAGCTCGACGTGTCGAGGCAACTCGCGGGCCCTCCGGAGGCGAGCGCAACGACACGTGCCGCGCTCTGGCGCAATGCGGGGGTCGAACGCTCTCCCGAGGACCTCGAGCGACTGCTGGGGGACCCTCATCCGCTGGCGCACCTGATCGCGCGCTGTGCGCTGCAGCGCCGCGAGAGCCGCGGCGCTCACCTGCGCGCCGATCGACCGCGCACCGACCCAGCCTTGGATCGCCGCCACGTCGTAATCGAGGCCGACAGCCGCCTCACCTGGGAGACGTGGGAGTAAGGGTTAACCCGCGCTTAACAGTCAGCTCGCTCCAACTTCACACGCCCTTTAGATACTCAGATAACCATGGGGGAAGTAAGCAGGATTGCTGAGCTTCTCGATCTTTTTGTAGACGAGACGTGTTGTTGAAAGTGGAGGTCCCGGTAATCACAAGAGTCCGGGAATCGGCGGAGGTGCGTTAGCAGCAGCAAGCAGTTCGAGGAGCCTTTGTCGATACCTATAGAAGGAGGCGAAGGGGTCGCCATGTATCAATTCAGTAGAGCCATATATCGGGAGCTGGCCCCCTACATCGCCACTCCCAAGCCAGGCACCCGCACCGCCACGGGGGCGAGCGCCTCGGTCTCGGGTAGCCACGAGCAAGTTCTGCATGCGTGTGAGTCGGCGGTCGAGCGCATGGCGACCGATCGCCACTACTTCGCCCATCCGGCGCGCACGCTGTTCTGCGATATCCGGATGCACTTTCCGATGAATGCGCAGGCGCACGTACACAGGGTGGTCTTTCGCTACATCGGGATCGCCCAGCGCTATCTCAAGGAAAATCCGCTGGCCGCCTATGAGGCGATCAGCGATCAACCACCCCGGTGCCGCGCGATGACGCGCAAGGGAGCGGCATGCCAGCGCACGCCACTCGCGCACAACGGCTACTGCCCCTCCCATCAGCACCTCGCCGACACTGAGGATCGCGAACCGCTGGCGGCCTGAGCACAAGGCCGCGGTGCGGCCAAAGCCGGGGGCGTGCAAGGCGTACGCTCCCGGTCATGCTCCTGGGTGTCGACGTCGGCGGGACCTTCACCGACGCCGTGCTGATTGCCGGCGACGCGGCCCTCTATACGGCCAAGGTTCCGAGCACCCCCGCGGACCAGTCGCTGGGCGTCCTGGAGGCGGTACGCACGGTGCTGAGCCATGCCGGCGCACAGCCGCCCCAGGTGCAGCGCTTTGCGCATGGGATGACGGTCGCGACAAATGCCCTGCTGGAGGGGCGCGCAGCGCGCACGGCCCTGATCGCGACGGAGGGCTTCACCGACCTGGTCGAGCTGGGCCGCCAGGCACGCCCACGGCTGTACGAGCTGTGCGTCGCGCATCCGCCTGCACTGGTGCCCGCCGCGTTGCGCTTCGGCGCGCCCGAGCGGATGACCCCGCAGGGTCCCTTGCAGGCGCTCGACCCCGACGCGGCACGAGCGCTGGTGCAGCGGCTGGCGAGAGGCGAGGAGGACAGCCAGAGAGGTGGCCAGGACAGCCAGGCAGGTGGCCAGAACAGCCAGGCAGGTGGCCAGGACAGCCAGGCAGGTGGCCAGAACAGCCAGGCAGGTGCCCCGGAAGCGGTCGCGGTGGTCCTGTTGCACTCCTACGTACACCCGCAGCACGAGTTGCTGCTGGGGGAGCTGATCGCCGAGCACATGCCCACGGCGCACGTGTCGCTCTCGCACGAGCTCGTCGGGACCTTTCGGGAGTACGAGCGCGCGGCCAGCACCGAGGTCGATGCGGCGCTCTCGCCGCTGTTGGGCGCCTACCTGCGACGCCTGTGCGCCGGCGCGGATGCGATCGGACTGACACGACCCGTCGTGATGCAGTCCTCGGGCGGGCTGACGAGCGCGCAGGGCGCGGCGGCGCATGCTGCGCTGACGGTGCTCTCCGGGCCGGCCGGCGGTGTGCGCGGCGCACAACTGCTGGCCGAGGTCGCCCAGGAGCCCGACGTGCTGTGCTTCGACATGGGCGGCACCTCCTGTGACGTCTGCCTGATCCACGGTGGCCAGGTAGCCGAAACCGCGGCGGGGGTCATCGCGGGACGACCGCTGGCGCTGGCGATGCTCGATATCCACACGGTCGGCGCCGGCGGCGGCTCGATCGCTTGGCGGGATGCGGGAGGGGCGCTGCGCGTCGGACCGCGCTCGGCGGGTGCCGATCCCGGTCCGGCCTGCTACGGGCGGGGCGGTGCGCACCCCACCGTCACAGACGCCAACCTACTGCTCGGGCGCCTGCCCACTCGGACGGGCAAGGAGCCTGGACCGGCAAGCGGCGCAACCGGTCTCGCGGGCGGCCTGGAACTCGACCGCGGGGCCGCCGAGCGAGCGGTCGCGGGCCTCGCGGCGGAGCTCGACCTGAGTATTTTGCGCTGTGCGGAGGGAATCGTGCGTGTCGCCGAGGCCGAGATGCTGCGGGCGCTGCGGGTGATGAGCGTCGAGCGGGGCCTTGACCCGCGCGACTTCGCGCTGCTGGCGTTCGGAGGCGCCGGGCCGTTGCACGCGGCGGCACTGGCGCGCGAGCTCGGCATCCGGCGGATCCTCTGCCCGCGCGCCTCCGGGGTGCTCTGCGCGCTTGGGCTCGCGGCCGCCGCGCCGCGCCGCGACGCCGCCCGCACCGTGTTGCTCGCCGGGGAGAGCCTCAGCGCGCGGCGCGTGGCAGCCGAGCGCGAGGCCCTCATCACCCGTGCCTGCGCGGCTCTGGGCGAGACGCCCGCCTCCATCGCGGTCAGCTACGAGCTGCGCTATCGCGGCCAATCCTTCGAGCTCGCGGTCGCGGAGGGCGAGCACACCTCCTCCGACCCGCAGACGCTGCGGGAGGCGTTTGCGCGTGCCCACGAGCAGCGCTACGGCTACCGCGACGAGCGCAGCGAGATCGAGCTGGTCACGATCCGTGTCTCCGCCTGGGGAGCCGCCCCCCGGGGGTCGGTCTTCGCAGGTCAGGCTGCGCCCGCGGGTGCGCACTGCCGAGCAGAGCTGCGCCGCGTGGTTGTCGATGGCCGCGAGCTCGACGCGCAGTGCCTGTGGGGCGAGCTCGCATCGGGAGCGGCGGTGCGCGGCCCCACGATCTGTGCACTGGGAGAGTCCACGCTGTTCGTCCCCCCCGGCTGGGAGGGAGAGGTCGATGCGTTTGGCACGGTGCGCCTGCTCGACCGCGGTGCGCAGCGATGATCGACCCGATCGAGCTGCAGGTCCTGACGGGTGCGCTGCACAGCGCCTGCGAGGAGATGGGCGCGGTGCTGGTCCGCTCCGCGCACTCGGCCAACATCAAGGAGCGCCGCGACGCCTCGACCGCGCTGTTCGACGCGGACGGCCAGATGACGATGCAGGCCGAGCACATCCCCGTACACCTCGGCGCGATGCCCGCAGCCGTCGCGGCGGTGCTGGCAGAGGATCACCGCCCGGGCCGCTCGTGGATGCTCAACGATCCCTTCGCGGGCGGTACGCACCTGCCCGACATCACCGTCATAACGCCCGTCTTCGTCGAGCGCTCCCTGATCGGCTTTGCCGCGAGCCGTGCGCACCATGCCGACGTCGGCGGGCGCGTACCGGGCTCGATGCCCGCCGATAGCCGCACGCTGGCGCAGGAGGGCGTCGTGATCGCGCCGTGCCCGGTTAGCGAGGAGACGATCGCGCGGGTGGTGCGGCGCATGCGCCAACCCGGTGAGCGGCGCGCCGACCTGCGCGCACAGCTCGCCGCCAACCAGATCGGCGCCCGGCGCCTGCAGGAGCTCGCGCTGCGCTTCGGTCCGCGGCGACTGCGCGAGGCGACCGATGCGGTGCTCGGCTACGCCGAGCGGCGCACTCGCGCCTGCATCGCGCAGATGCCCGATGGCACGCGCCATGCCGAGGACTTGCTCGAGGCGGTTGAGGGCGATCTGCGGCTCGTGCTGCGCGCAACCGTCGCCGGCGAGCGGCTGATCCTCGACTTCGCCGGCAGCGCCGCGCAGCACGAGGGCAACCTCAACTGCCCGCTCGCCGTGACGCGCTCGGCCTGCTACTTCGCGGTGCGAGTGCTGACCGACCCCGAGATCCCGTCCTCCGCGGGCGCCTACCGACCGATCGAGGTGCACGCGCCGGCCGGCTCGCTGCTGAATGCCCGGCCCGGCCCGCGCGGCCAGCAGACCGGCGCCAGCGGCAGCGCCCAAAACGCCCCCGCTGTCGCCGCGGGCAACGTCGAGACCTCCTCGCGCGTGGCCGACCTCGTACTCGCCGCCTTTGGGCGCGCACTCGGACAGGGCACCATGAACAACCTCACGCTCGGCAACGAGCACTTCAGCTACTACGAGACCCTCGGCGGCGGCCAGGGAGCCTGCGCACACGCCGGCGGCCCGAGTGGCGTGCACGTCGCGATGAGCAACACGCTCAACACGCCGATCGAGGCGCTCGAGCGCGAGTTCCCCCTGCTCGTCACGCGCTACGCGCTGCGCCGCGGCTCAGGGGGCGCAGGTATCCATTACGGAGGCGAGGGCGTCGTACGCGAGCTGCAAGCGCTGCAGGAGATGAGCTTCTCGCTGATCACCGAGCGCCGCCGCCACGCTCCACCGGGCGCCCAGGGAGGCGCGCCGGGAGCCCGCGGACGCAACCTCCTGGATGACCGCGAGCTACCCGGCAAGATCACAGGTACGCTGCCGCCGGGAGCGCGGCTGCGCATCGAGACCCCCGGCGGAGGAGGATTTGGACATGCCTGAACAGAGCACCCCAGTGCCGCAGCAAAGCCGCCGCGAGCGCGTGGGCTTCCTGGGGCTTGGGATCATGGGTTCGCGCATGGCCGCCAACCTGTGCCGCGCCGGCCTCCCGCTGACGGTCTGGACGCATACTCCCGGCAAGGCCGCGCGCTGGGCTGCCGAGCACGGGGCGAGCGCGCTTGACACACCGGCCGAAGTCGCTGCCGCGAGCGACATCGTGATCAGCATGGTCGTCGACGGCAATCAGGTCGCGGCGGTGCTGCTCGGGGAGGACGGCGTCGCACAGGCGGATGCCGCTGGGCTGCTGTGCGTCGACATGTCCACGATCGCCCCCATAGAGACGCGCCGGATCGGCGCCGCACTCGCCGGGCACCGCATCGCGCTGCTCGACGCGCCTGTCACGGGCTCCTCCCCGCGCGCCGAGGCTGGCACGCTCACGATCATGGCCGGTGGGGAGCCGGCCGACTTCGCACGTGCCCAGCCACTGCTGGAGATCATGGGCGAACTGGTCCTCCACGTCGGCGAGCTGGGGCAGGGAGCGATGCTGAAGCTGATCAACAACGCGCTCGGCGCCGCCAACGCCGCCGCGCTCGCCGAGGCGCTGTTGCTGGCAAAGGCGACGCACGTCGACCTCGACGCCTTCCAAGCGGTGTGCGGGGCCGGCTCCGGCGCCTCGGCTCAGCTCACGCTGAAGGCGCAGCCGATGCGCGAGCACGACTACACGACGCTCTTCAAGACGGCACACATGCTCAAGGACGTGCGCCTCTGCCTGGAGGAAGCTCAGACAGTTGGGGTTCCCTTCGCGGCCGCCGGCCATGCGCGCGACCTGCTCACCGCGACGATGGGACGCGGCCACGGCGAGCACGACTATGCGGCTCTGATCGAGGCCGCCGAGGGGCTCGCCGGGCTGCGTCTGTAGCGCTCCATGTCTGCTGAGGTCCCAAAAAAAGCCGTGATTTGCAGGGCATTTGGGATTTTCGCTAGGATTTCGTATCTTTAAGGGGACCAGCCGCTCGTCCCTCCGGGCGCAGCCGGTCTATTCCGTCCAAGGCCTCAGGCCTCGTCCCCCTCTATATCGCTATGCCAATCGCTTTGAAGGAATGGGCGGTCACCGTCCGCGCTCTCGCCGAAGGCGAGCAGCTCATAACCCTACGCAAGGGCAGCATTCGGGAGGCCGACCGGAACTTCCGGCTGGAGCACGAGCGCTTCTTCCTCTACCCCACTTTTGACCACCAGCGCAACGACCTCGTGCGCGAGTCGCATCAGCCCGAGCTGCGCCGCGCCCTCGAGGAGGGCGTCTGGAACGACGGCGAGCCGACCTTGCAAGCACTGGCCGCCGACGGCAACCTTCAGCAGCCCGACCGTGTGCGCATCCGCGCCTGGGCTGAAGTCGCCGGCCATTTCACGATCTCCGACCCACGCTGCGTCGACGCGCTCTCGCCGTTCTACGTCTGGACTCCGGACTACGCCGAGAAGCGCCTGTTGTGGAAGCCGCGGCATCCGCTGCACGTGCTGCTGCTGCGCACCTACCGCATACCGCGCCCTGTCACGGTCAAGGTCAGGGACGAGTATCTGGGGGGTCGCTCGTGGCTCGAACTGCAGCGCGAACTTCCTTTCGAGGGGACCCCGGTGCTTTCCGATGATGAGTTCGAGCGCGCCTCCGAGGAAATCGGGGCGATCGCCCGCGAGGTCGGCTCCCAACAGCCGGCGCTAGTGGCCTGAGACAAGCCAGGCCAGCACCGCTAGTAGCGCCAGCCCGGCCAGCAGGCCGCCCATCACGCGCGAGGCGGTTCGGCTCCACGGCCGCTCGGCCTGCTCATCCCCGATCAGCTCGCTCTGCAGCAGCACCTCCCGCGCCGCGGGAGCACCGGAGGCCGGCACCAGCACGTCCCGCGGACCGGCCGCCAGGAAGTCGGGCACGTCAAAGCCGCGCGCGCGGCGCTGGAGGCTGGGGATGCCCTCCTCGAGCAGCAGTCCCTGGATGAAGTCGGCCTCGGTCTGATTGCGGGCACCGACGACCCACACAAGCGGCCCCTCGGCGTACTGCGGCTTGATTCTGCGAGCGCGCAGCCACAACTCGTCGAGGGGATGCTCGAGCCCCTCCTGGACAGTGCCCGCCGGGTGCACCAGAGGCATCCCGCAGTTCATGCAGAAACGCTCGCTCGCCGGGTGCTCCCGCGAGCACGTCGGGCAGACGAGCGTCGCGTCGCTCAGAGCGCCACTTCTTCGACGCGACCGTCGTCGATCAGATAGGAGCGAACCTCGGGAGCCGCGTCCTGCGCGAGCCCCACGATCAGCCACTCCACTCCCGGCCAGTGCGCGGCGAAGTTGATGTCCGTCTGGGAGGGGTAGGGGGCGGTGCGCGTGTGCGAGTGGTAGATCGCGCCCAACTCGAGCCCCTCCTCCTCGATCCTCTGGATCAGGCCCAGGACCTCACGACCATCGATCTCAAAGCGCAGCGGGCTGGCCGCGGTGTTGACGGCGCGATATACGCGCACCGCGCGCGGCGACGCGCCGGGCTCGACCGCGAGCACGCCACAACACTCATCGGGCGCGTCCTCACGCGCATGCGCCACGACCTGCTCGAGCAGCTCCGCGGAGATCTGCATCCGCTCACCACCAAACGGTGGAGTCGAGATTCTCGATCTCCTCCAACGGTCGCGTGTAGATGCCGCTGGAGAGGTACTTCCAGCCATCGTCGGCGACGATGAAGACGACGTTGCCCTCGTCGAGCTCGCCGGCGATCCGGACCGCAACGCGCGCGATCGCGCCGCTGGATACACCCGCAAAGACGCTCTCCTCGTCGAGCAGCTTGCGCGTCCAGAGGATCGCGTCGCTATTGGTGACGAAGATCTTGCGATCGAGCAGCGAGATGTCGATGATCGGCGGGATGAAGCCGTCGTCCAGCGAGCGCAGCCCTTGCACCGGCTCGCCCTGCATCGGCTCGGCGGCGACGATCTTGCAGGCGTCGCCAAAGGTCTCCTTCAGGCGCCTGCCGTTGCCCATCAGTGTCCCGCCGGTCCCGAGTCCGGCGACGAAAGCGGAGACCTCGTCAAGCTCCTCGAGGATCTCCAGGGCGGTGCCGTTGTAGTGCGCGAGCGGGTTCGCTGGGTTGCCGTACTGGTAGGGCATGTAGTAGGAGGCGTCGGCCTGCGCCATCTCCAGCGCCTTCTCGACGGCACCGTTGGAGCCCAGCGAGCCCTCGGAGTAGACGATCTCGGCGCCGTACATCTTCAGCAGCTGCGTGCGCTCCTGGGTGACGTTCTCGGGCATCACGACCTTCAGGCGGTAGCCCTTGCGCGCGCAGATCATCGCCAGCGAGATGCCGGTGTTGCCGGAGGTGGGCTCGAGAATCGTCTGCCCGGGCCCGAGTGCGCCCTTCTCCTCGGCATCTTCGATCAGCGCACGTGCGACACGATCCTTGACCGAGCCCGTCGGGTTGCGCGACTCGAGCTTGGCCCAGATCCGCACGCCGGGCTTGGGTGACAGCCGTGGCAGCTCGATCAGCGGCGTATTGCCGATCGACTGCACGATGTCGCCGTAGCGACCCCCGCAGGGCTTGTTGCGAAGACCCTCCGCCGCCATTACTTCACGGAATATAGCGGCACTCGCCAGAAGTCTGGCAAGCCATTAGGATGAGCGGGCGATGGCGCGCGGCTTCGACTACGACTGGCTGGTGATCGGCTCGGGCTTCGGTGGCAGCGTCTCGGCGCTGCGTCTTTCCGAAAAGGGACACCGCGTCGGCGTGCTGGAGTGCGGGCGGCGGTTCGCCGACCACGAGATGCCGAGCTCGACAGCCGACTACCGGCGCTACTCCTGGAGCCCCCTGCTCGGCATGAAGGGCATCTTCCGCGTGACGATCTTCAAGGACGTCTCGGTTGTCTCCGGCTGTGGCGTTGGCGGCGGCAGCCTCGGCTATGCGAACACGCTGTACGTCCCCCCGAAGGCGTTCTTCGAGGACCCGCAGTGGGCGGAGATAGAGGACTGGGAGGCAGCGCTGGCCCCCCACTACGCCGAGGCTCAGCGGATGCTGGGCGTAGTGCAGAACCCCTACGACGATCCCGCCGACCAGCTGCTGCGCGAGCTCGGTGAGGAGCTCGGCGTCGGCGATACCTACAAAAAGACCCCCGTCGGCATCTTCTTCGGCGGTGAGGACGGCGCCGGCAAGACCGTTCCCGACCCCTTCTTTGGCGGTGAAGGACCCGACCGCACCGGCTGCCAGCTGTGCGGTCGCTGCATGGTCGGCTGCCCGCACGGCGCCAAGAACACGCTCGTCAAGAACTACCTATACCTCGCCGAGCGCCGCGGAGCGCACGTGATGCCCGAACGGACCGTGCTCGACATCCGCCCGCTGGGCGCGGGTACGGGCGAGGAGGGCTACGAGATCGAAAGCGTGCGCTCGGGCGCGTGGTTGCGCAAGGACCGCCAGGTGCTGCGCGCGCGCGGGGTCGTCGTTTCAGCCGGGCCGCTGGGCACCAACAAGCTGCTGCAGCGCTGTCGCGTTGGCGGCTCGCTGGGGCGGATCTCGCCACGCCTGGGCGAGTTGGTGCGTACCAACAGCGAGTCGATCCTGACGGTGACGGTACCCGAGGACTACCCGGAGGACCTGATCAAACGGGTCGCGATCACATCTTCGATCTACCCAGACCAGAACACGCACATCGAGACCGTCACCTACGGCGACGAGGGCAACTCGATGCACCGCTTCTACACGCTGCTGGTCGGCGACGGCACGCGCATCACGCGCCCGCTGAAGCTACTCGGCCAGATCGCACTGCACCCGAAGCGTCTCATGCAGGTGCTGTTCCCCAAACACTGGTCGCGGCGCACGATCATCCTGCTCGTGATGCAAACGCTCGACAACGCGATCGCGCTGCGCCCCCGCAAGGGCCCCTTCGGCACGCTGCGGCTGACTACCGAACAGGATCCCGAGCGACCCAACCCGACGTTCATCCCGGTCGCCAACGAGGCCGCCGAATGGTTCGCCAAGCGCACCGGCGGGATCGCCCAGAGCTCGGTGACCGAGGCACTCTTCAACATCCCCACGACCGCGCACATCCTCGGCGGCGCAGTGATCGCCGCGGACCGCGAGCACGGCGTCGTCGATGGGCGCCAGCGCGTGTTCGGCTACGAGAACCTACTCGTCTGCGACGGGTCGGCGATCCCCGCCAACGTCGGGGTCAACCCGAGCCTCACGATCACCGCGCTGGCCGAGCACGCGATCAGTTTCGTGCCCGCGGCCGGCGAGGCCGGCACGCTGCACGCGGACGCTCCGGCTGCGGCGTAGGCCCTTCAAAGCCACATCTCAACCCCCATGAGTGCGTGCTAGCATTGCTGTCAATGCAAGCGCAGTGGAGGTGCGGTTGTGGCAACGATCACGGTACGCGGACTCGACGATGAGACCAAGGCGCTCCTGCGTGTGAGCGCTGCACGACATGGGCGCTCGATGGAGGCTGAGGTGCGAGCGATCCTCAAGGATGCGCTGCCATCCCAGCAGACGGCTGGCGGTTTGGGCAGTCGCGTCCGGGCCCGGTTCGCGGCCGTTGGAGGCATCGAGCTAGAGTTGCCAGACCGTCGTGAGATGCCGCGTGCCGCAGACCTGCAGGCGTGATCGTTCTCGATACGAACGTCCTCTCTGAGCTCATCCGCCGCGAGCCAAACGAGCGTGTGGTGAGCTGGCTGGATTCGATCGACGCCGCTGCGGTCGCCACCACCGCAATCACAGCCGCCGAGTTGCTCTACGGGGTTACCCGCCTACCGAATGGGCAACGCAAGCGAAGGCTCGAGGATGCCATTGAAGGACTTCTCGAGCACGACCTTCACGGTCGCGTCGAGCCGTTCGGCGCGGCGGCCGCCACCCACTATGCGGCGCTGGTCAGTGCCCGCGAGAGCACCGGTCGCCCGATTGGCACCGCCGACGCGCAGATAGCCGCGATCTGCCGCTCGCTGGGGGCAACACTCGCGACACGCAACATCAAAGACTTTCAGGACACCGGGGTTGAGCTCATCGACCCCTGGCAGGAACAATAGGCGTGTAGCAACCGGCGCCCGCCTCGATATCTCACAACTCGCGCCGCGAGGAAATCACCGCGGAGGCGCTGCGCAGCGTTCCGCTGCTGAGCCGCAGGATCGCGGCCCCGCGCATCGGCACGACCGCGTTGAGCACCGCCATGCGATTGGCTCGCAGGCGGGCGATCGCCCGCCACACACCCGTCGGCGACGCTCGCGTTCGCACCAAGCGCTGGAGCACGACGGACTGCCGGGGATGCATCAAGAGCGCCCAGACGCGCACGTACCCGCGGTTCACGCGCAGCGGGTCGAATGGGAACGTGAAACCTTGCAGAAAGGGCTTCGGGCGGGCGCCCGCGAGCCCTCCCCCGGGTCCCACGCTGTAGAGCCCCGCGGGCCGCGGAAGCTCGATCAGCCCACCGGTGGGCGTGGTCAGCTTCACGCCCGGATAGGGGTCGAGCAGGAACTGCCAGTCGGCGAGTCCCACACCGGCAACCCACAGGCGGTGCAGCGCACGCGAGATCCACCGCGCCTGCAGCCTGCCGGGCACGCCGTGGGCCGCGGGCGGGTCGCTTTCCCAGTTGAGCTCGGTCACCCAGACCGGCTTGTGTATGTCAGGCACGACCGTGCGGGCGCGCGCGGCGCGCCTCAGCAGCGAGGTGACCTTGGCGATGTCCGCGATCGCGACGTCTTCAGAGGAGGCCGCCGCCAGGTCGGGGCTTTCGAAGGACAGCGGGTGGAAGGCGAGCACATCGAAGTGCGGCGGGTCAGGGCAAGATCCGCGCGCGACCCGCGGTGAGCCTTCTAGGCAGAGCAGCGTGCGCAGGAATTGCACCGGGGCCATGCGACCGACACCGGCCGGTTCCCCGTTGGGAGCCACCCCGGAGGCGATCACCGTGGCGGTCGGCTGCACCGACTTGACCGCCGCGTAGAAGGCGTTCAGCAACTCGCGGTAGAGCAGCGGTGAGAACGAGCGCCAGCGTCCCCCCTCAACGACCCACTGGGGCTCGAGGTAGCGGGCGAGATTGGGCTCGTTCCAGGCTTCGTAGAGACCTACTCGCGGCAGTGACCGCCCGCCGTCAAGAGGATCGGGGAAGGAGCCGCTGTAGCGACGCGCCACCGCGGTCGCGAATTCGCCGAAGGCGAGGGGGTTCGGCGCCCAACTCCCCGGATAGGCGTACGGCCAACGGTTTGGCGCTTCCGCAAAAGCGGGAGCGCGAGTCACGACCAGCAGCGGTGCCAGGCCGGCGGCCACCGTGTCCCGCACCGCGGCATCGACGGCCGTGAAGTCATACGCGCCGCTCCCCGGATCACTTGCGTCGAACCCCGGCGGCGGGTCCGCGCTGACGATGTAGCGCCATTCGACGGGAATACGCACGACGCTCGCCCCCGCGGCGCGCATGCGGCTCAGCGCCTGCTGACGCACGGTCGGGTCGGTACTCATGATCAACGTCGGGTCGGAGATCCCACGCGCGATCCCGCCGCGCGGGAAGGGGCCGTAGAGCAGGGCCTGGTTCTGGGCTCGCGCGAGGCGCGGTGAGGTGGGCGACGGGGCACGTCCCGGGGCAGGTTGCACTCCGAAGGGCCGGGGTGGCCCTTCGGGTCCCGAGCGCGAGGGCAGCGGCAAGACGGGCGGCGGTTGCAGCCAGGCGACCGCGCTCAGCGCAAGCGCAAGGACGTGCCGACTAATGATGGAGCGTAACCGTGCGCAGCCCGAGATTCAGATTTGCGCCGGAGCTCGCGTGCAGCGTGGTGACCAGGACGGCTTTCACGCTGTGTGCGTGCGCGAGCCTGCGACGGCCCTGCGCGGTGAGCTTGAGCGAGACGCTGACTGTGCCCGCGCTTTTTGCCGATGCCGAACCGCGTGCCAGCAGGAGAGCGGCTGGCTTGCGCCTGTGTCTCTTGCGCTTGTCTCCCCGCGACGATGCGGTGGCGGATACGCGACCCCCCTGCAAGTAGAGGTCCTGGATCACGGTGCCCGGCTGGTTGATCGTGACCTGGTCGGTCAACCCGGAGTGCAGAAGCTTGCGAAGCGTGAAGTGGGAAAACTTGAGGACGGTGCCCTGCAGAGCCGGCGGCGGAGGGGGTGGTGGCGGCGGAGGCGGTGGCGCCGGGCAAGCAGCCACGGGCTGCTCGATCTCGCTGGAGTAGGTGAACACTCCTCCATTGGCCAGCTTCGTTTCAAGGCTCTCACTTGCCCAAACCGTCTGTCCGATCGTCAGGGGGACAAGGAAGTTGCCCGAGTAGCCAACGCCAGAGAGGGTCGTGACTTGTGCCTGGCCCGAGGCAAACGCCTGGGCGTGGCCATACGGGTCGACGCGCAGCGAGTAGTAGCCGCCTTCTACTGGGTCATCCCCGGAGCGCTGGCCGGAGAAGTTCGTGGAGCCTGCACAGACGGCCGCGCTGATCGATGGCAAGCCGTCATAGACAACCGAGCCAACCACCGTCCCAGTGGGGGATTCGAGGTTGACGACATCTCCGGGCAGGGGCACTTGCGAGGTGCCCGTGTATTCCGTGCCAGTGGCTTTTTCGATGAGCACATTGTTGCGATATATCGAGATGGACACTTGCGCACCGGGGCGCACGGTTCCGCTCGTCTGGACCACGCGAGCCAGTTCGGGCAGCGTCGTCTCGCCCTCCGTCACCGAGAGCGAATATTCGGGAGCCACAATGTGCGCACCCGCGTTCGCGGCGGGGACGATCAGTCCCAGGCCACAAGCAAGCGCCCCAGCACAGGCAAGCTCCGCCGCGTGACACGCGACACGTCTGAATCCAGGTATGGAGCCGCCGCTCATTCTCATGGACACTGACAAGATCGCCCGGCGAGCCGCGGCGACTTAGCCTTGCAAGGAAACTTGGACGCTGAGCGTAGTGGCGGCCGCGGCGGAAAACGAGCGCGGCCCGCGACCTGCCGACGGGCCTGCCGAGATGCGTGAGCGCCGACGGCGCTCTTTAGCGCCCGCCGGCCATCGCCGGCAGGATCACCAGCGTGTCCCCGTCCCCGACGGCAGTGTCGAGCCCATCGAGCACACGCACGTCCTCGTCGTTGAGGTAGACGTTGACGTAGCGGTTGAGCTCGCCCTCGGTGGAGAACAGTTGCTCGCGCGTGGAGGGGTGGCTCTCGGCGAGGTCGCGCAGGACGTCGCCGACGTTCTCGCCGGAGGCGCTCACTTCCTTCTCACCGCCGACCGAGGCACGCAGCACCGGGGGGATCTTGATCGTCGCCATCTGGTCCTCTCTGTGGGGTCGTCGGGGTGGCTCGGCAGCCTACCCGGCTGCGGCGCAGAACGCCTCGTAGTCGGGGAAGACGCCGAGCTCCTCATCACGGATTTCATCCGGCGCGCGCGAGCAGATCGGGCACTCGGGGTCACGGTGGACTTTGACCTCCGTCAGCGTCGCCCCGAGCGCGTCGTAGAGCAGCAGGCGCCCGATCGCGGGGTCGCCGATGCCGAGGATCAGCTTGACAACCTCAGTCGCCTGCAGCAGGCCCATCGTGCCCGGCAACACGCCCAACACGCCGTTGGCGCCGCAAGAGGGGGCGAGCTCCGCTGGCGGCGGCTCGCGGAACAGGCAGCGGTAGCACGGACCCTCGTAGGGCTTGAAGACCGAGAGCTGCCCATCGAAGCCAAGGATCGAGGCCGAGACAACCGGGATCTGCAGCCGCACGGTCGCGTCGTTGAGCAGGTAGCGGGTCGGGAAGTTGTCGACGCCGTCGACGATCACGTCGTAGCCCTCGATGATCTCCATGATGTTCGATGCGTCGATCCGCACCGGGTACTTGACGACCTTGACATCGGGGTTGAGCGCCCGGATGGACTCCTCGGCCGAGTCGACCTTTGGGGTACCGACGCGCTGGGTGTTGTGGATCACCTGGCGCTGCAGGTTCGAGAGGTCGACCTCGTCGTCGTCGACGATCCCCAGCGTCCCGACCCCGGCAGCGGCGAGGTAGAGCGCCGTGGGCGAGCCCAGGCCGCCGGCGCCGAGCAGCAGCACCTTGGCGTCGAGCAGCTTCTGCTGTCCCTCGGCGCCGATCTCGGGGATCAGCAGGTGGCGCGAGTAGCGATCGCGCTGCTCGGCGCTCAGCGCACGCGGAATCTCGACCTCGTAGCCACGGTCCTTCCACAGCGTGATCCCGCCGGTCATCGAGCGCACGTGCTCGTAGCCCATGTCCTCGGTCAGGGTGCGCGCGGCGTAGGCTGAGCGCTGGCCGGAGGCGCAGTAGAGGATCACCTGCGCCGAGCGATCACGCACGGCGCTCTCGATGCGCGACTCCAGATGACCGCGCGGAATGCTCTTGGCTCCCGGCAGGTGGCCGGTGGCGAACTCTTCGCTGCCGCGCACGTCGACGATCGCGACTCCCTCTCCGATCAGCTCCTTGACCTCGGAGGGATCGATCTCGTCGATCCTGCTCTTGATCTGGCGGAGAAGCTCCGCTGAGGACACGCTCATCTCAAAACTCCTGAACGGTGGTCGGCTTTTATGGACTTCAGAAAGTATAGCGCGCTCTCGGTACCCATCGAGGCCGTCATGAGAGGCCACCGCAAGACCGACTGAGTGGGCACTACTTCCGGTCTCAGGGCCGGGCGTCGCCTACTGCCAGAGCTGGCGCCGCCCGCCAAGCCAGGTCTCCTGGACCTGCAGCTCGTGCAGGCGTTCGGGGGCCACCTCGCGGGGGTCGCGGTCGAGCACGACCAGGTCCGCGAGCATCCCCGCCCGCAGCGATCCGACGCGATCCCCCAGCAGCACCTGACGCGCGGGATTACGCGTGACGGTGCGCAGCGCCTGTGCGAGATCAAGCTGCTGAAAGGGACCGAGCACGTCATCGCTGTCGCGCATCAGGCGCGTCGCCGCGGTGCGCATGCACAGCAACGGGTCGACCGGCGAGACCGGGGAATCGCTGTGGCAGGAGCTGCAAATTTCGTGTTCCACGTCGCGCAGCAGCGCATGGATGTGCGCGGCGCGCTCGGGACCGAGCACGTGATCGCGAAAGCTTTCTCCCCAGTAGTAGATGTGGTTGATCGTGTGGCTGAGCGATAGCCCCAGGGCCGCCGCGCGCGCGGCCTGCTCGTCGCTGGCAACCGTGAAGTGCTCGATGCGATGGTGCACCTCGGCCGGCGGCTCCGCGCTCAGGATCTCCTCGAAGCAGCGCAGCACCTGCTCGTTGGCGCGATCGCCGTTGGAGTGGACCACGAGCTGCCAACCCGCGCGATGCCAAGCGCGCAGCTCCTCGCACAACTCGCCCTCCTCATAGTTGAGCCTGCCCCTTCCGCGCCCGCCCAGGTAGGGCTCGTTGAGCGCCGCCGTAAAACCCTGTGTAGAGCCGTCGGCCCAGTACTTGATCCCAACCACGTCGTAGCGCTCATCGCCGCCGCCGGGAGCGACGCCCAGCGCACGCGCCAGCTGCGGCGTAAACGCACCACGCACACGCAGCGGTGCGTCGGGCGCCTGCGCAAGCGAGCGCAGTAGCTCATGATCGGCCACGCCGGCGAGCACTCCGATACCGGCGTCATAGATCGTCGTGCACCCCCGTGCCGCAAATTCGCGCAGCGTGCGCGCGCCCATCTGCGCGACCTCGGCCTGCGTTGGCTGTGGCACCTTCTCCACGAGCACCTGGATCGCCGGCGCTTCGTAGACGATGCCCGTCAACTGACCCTCCTCGTCGCGCCCATAGCTACCAGCCGCCGGGTCGGGGGTGCTCTCGCCGATTCCGGCCGCGGCTAACGCCGCGTGATTCGCGTAGGCGATATGACCCGACTGGTTGACCAGCACGGTCGGCACCACACCTGCCGCCTCGTCGAGCTCGGAGGCGGTGAGCTCGGGGTAGTCGGGCGGCAGCCGCGCTGGGTCATAGCCAAAGCCGACAACCCAGCCTGCGCGCCCACCACGCCCGGCCGACTCGCGAACCGCCGCCAGGACCCGCTCCTTACTCGGCAGCACGAGCGGCGTCACGTCAAGCCACCAGTGCGCCGCGAGCGCACTCATCAGCACGTGCACATGCGGCTCGACGAAGCCGGGGAGCACCGCACGGCCTTCTAAGTCGAGGATCTCGGTCGCCGCCGTGTAGTGGCGTTTCACATCCGTCGCCGAGCCCACCCCGAGAATCCGCGAACCGCGGATCGCGATCGCCTCCGCGACCGGCTGGGCGTCGTCAACCGTCAGGATCGGACCCCCGCGCAGGATCACCGAGCGCTCCCCGCCGCCATGGCCGCCCACGGCCACGCCAGCAGACGCGGCCAGCCCCGCCGGGGCGAATGACGGAGCCGCCAGGTTTCCCAGCACACCCCGCGCAAGCGCAGCGATGCCAGGGCTGCATGCGACGCACATACGCTTGGAGCACCTCTTCAGTGAGTCAGTCTGCCAGGGGACTGGAACGATACCGGCTACGAAGCCAAACAGCCTCACCCACCGGGGGTGCGGCATCCCTTCGACGATGCCCAGCGGCCGCCAGACCCGAGCGCTAGTCCCAGCAAGTGTCTCCGACTCGCTGCGAGCGCTCACATCCATCCTCTCCTAGGCTTGGTGCGATGCGCAATCCCGGACGCTTCGACGCAACGCTCACGCTCCTCGGGCGTGCCGCAATTGGCCTCGCACTCGCCGTAGCACTCCCTGGCTGTGGAGGCGGCGCAGCGCGCGACTCCGCCGCTGAAGCCTCACCCGCCGGTGCCAGCTCTGGCAGGGACTTCGACGGGGCGCTCCTGCCCGTGGGACTGACGCCGCATCCCTTCACGCTGACCGACCAGGACGGTCGACGTGTATCGCTCAGGGAATTTCAGGGGCGAGTGGTGATCCTCGTGTTCCTCTACTCGACTTCGCAGTCCGTCTCACCACTGATCGCCCAGCAGGTCCGCGGTGCGCTCGACGAACTGGGATCCGATGCACGCAACGTGTCGGCGCTCGCCATCAGCGTCGATCCTGCCGCCGATACTCCCGCTCACGTGCGTGCATTCCTGCGCGCGAACTCCCTGACCGGGCGCCTGGAGTACCTCACCGGCAGTGCCGCACGACTACGGCCTGTGTGGCACGCCTACAGGATCGTTCCGGCAAGCGCCGGCGAACGCGCCTACGAACAGGGAGCCCTCGTGCTGCTCCTGGACCGCACTGGCGCCAAGCGCGTCGAGTTCCCACTCGAAGAGCTCACTCCGGAAGCGCTCGCGCATGACGTGCGCGAGCTGCAGGGTGCACCCTAGGCGGCGTCCGGCTGTCGGTCGCGAGGCGGGGCTGAGGCGAGGGCGCCGTGCAGCAGGTCGAGCCGCCGCGATGATCGACGCGAGCGGCCCCGCCGCGCCCGCGCGCGTACGTGCGCACACGCGCGGCGGGGTGCCGAAAGAGACCCAACCCACCGGCGCCCTCAGGCCCCCCTGATATCCTACCCCTCAGGTAGGTATTCGAGCGATGATGTTCTCAACCAAGGCCGAGTACGGCGTGCGTGTAATGGTTGCCCTGGCACAGCGGGCGGCTGCGAGTCCCGCGGGCGAAGAGCCGGTGGTACCGCTTGCGGAGATCGCCGAGCACGACGGGCTGCCGCTGGCGTACCTCGAGCACCTCGTGGCGCGGCTGCGCAAGGCGGGACTCGTGGACAGCCGGCGCGGTTCGCGCGGCGGCTACATGCTCGCGCGCAGGCCCGCGGAGATCACGATGGCGGAGGTCGTCGAGGCGCTCGAGGGCTCGATCGCGCCGATCGAGTGCATCTCGCAGAATTCCGACGGGAGCATCGTGTGCTCACGTGAGTCCGATTCGGCTCATGTGTGCCCCACGAAGCTGCTGTGGACGCGGGTGCGCCTGTCGATCGTGCGCACGCTGACGGAGACGACGCTCGCCGACCTCCTGGTCACGACCCCGCTGGAATCCCTGCCGACCCTGCCGATCGCAACCACAGCCTGACCCGAAGGAGACCATGGCCGACCTGGAGATACGGAACCTGCACGTGCGCATCGAGGAGCGCGAGATCCTCAAGGGCGTCGATCTGACGGTCGACCGCGGCGAGGTGCACGCGCTGATGGGGCCCAACGGCTCTGGCAAGTCGACGCTCGCGAACACCCTGCTGGGGCATCCCGCCTATGAAGTGACGGAGGGCTCGATCAAGTTCAAGGGCGAGGAGATCACCGAGGCCGAGCCGCACGAGCGCGCAAAGGCGGGGCTGTTCCTGGCCTTCCAGTACCCGGTTTCGATTCCCGGCGTGTCGGTGGCGAACTTCCTGCGCATGGCGATCAACGCCAAACGCGAGGAGCCGATTCAGGTCAAGGAGTTCCGTACTCAGCTTCAACACGCCATCGAGCTGCTGGACGTAGATCGCGCGTTCACATCGCGCCACCTCAACGACGGTTTCTCCGGGGGCGAGAAGAAGCGTGCGGAGATCCTGCAGATGGCGATGCTCAAACCGGACGTCGCGATCCTCGACGAGACCGACTCAGGCCTAGACATCGACGCCCTGCGCACAGTCGCGGAGGGTGTACAGAAGTTGCACTCCGAGCAGGGCCTCGGTGCGCTGATAATCACCCACTACCAGCGCATCCTGCACTACATCAAGCCGCAGTTCGTGCACATCATGCTCGATGGGCGGATCGCCCTGGAGGGCGGCGTAGAGCTCGTCGAGCGCCTCGAGCGCGAAGGTTACGACGAAATCCGCCGTGAGTACGGTGCGCAGCCGGCGGCCGTGGCTGCTGGAGGCAAGAGTGCCTGACGCGAGCACGACGAACGGGGGCGCGGCTGCTGCCAGCAGCGCCGCCTCGGCCCCGAACGGCGCGGCGGAGGTCGCGGTCAAGCCGGGCCGCCACCGCGAGTCGACCCTCTACCACGCGCTGCACGGCGCGGGCGCGGGCGCGGGCCGCTCGCTGCAGGAGCTGCGCGAGGCGGCACTCGCGGTCTATGAGCACAGCGAGCTGCCGGTGTGGCGGCGTTCGGGCTTCTGGACGACGAGCTTCGAGAGCCTTGACCTGGAGGCGCTGCAGGTGCGCCACCACGAGACTGGCGCGAGCGCGATCCCACAGATCGTGCTCGACACCCTGCCGGAGCGCCCGCGCGCGGGACGCATCGTGCAGAGCGACAGCTCGGTCGTGCACATCGAGCTCGACCCCGAGCTGGCGAGCCGTGGGGTGATCCTCTGCTCGCTCGAAGACGCCGCACGCGAGCACCCGGAGCTGTTTGCGCAGTGGTACTCAAAGCGCCTGACTTACGACCGCCACAAGCTGGAGGCGGCGAACGCGGCGCTGTGGACCGGAGGCGCCTTCCTGCACGTCCCCGCGGGCCTGGCGATCGAGGAGCCGTTCGAGATCGTCTACGCGATCGACGGGCCGGGCGTCGCGCAGTATGGGCGCACGCTGATCGTCGGCGAGCGCGGCTGCGAGTTCCGCGTGCACGAGTACGACCTCGCGGGGAACTTCACCGGCTACCCGGAAGGGCATACCCAGGGGGCACAAGGCAGGCAAGCGCTGCACGCGGGAGCCTTTGAGCTCTACCTGCAGGACGGTGCACGCTGCCGCCTGGCGCAGGTCCAGGATTGGGGCTCGGGCGAGGTCTTCGACGCCTCGACGCGCGTGGTGAGCGTTGGCCGCGATGCCTACTGCCACTGGCTGCCCACGCTGCTGGGCGGGCATCTCGTGCGCCAGCATCTGGAGCTCGCGGTGACGGAGCCGGGCGGGGACATGGCGTTCCGCGGGCTGTTCTTCACCGAGGGACAGGAGCTGATGGACGTGTTCGCGGTCGACCTGCACGAGACCGGCCCATCAGGCGGCGACGTGCACTGGCGCGGCGCGGCGACGGGCACGAGCCGGGCGAGCTTCGAGGGTCTGATCCAGATCGACCCGGGGGCGCAGCAGACCCACACGTACCTGCAGATCCACTCGATGATGCTCTCGCCGAAGGCGCGTGTGGACGCGATCCCCTCGGTGCTGGTCTCCGCCGACGACGTCTCGGCGTCGCATGGCGGCACGGTGGGCGAGCTCGACGAGGACCTGATCTTCTACATGCAGAGCCGCGGTTTGGACCGGGCGAGCGCGGTGCGCGTGATCGTGGAGGGCTTCTTCGAGCCGCTGCTCTCCGAACTGCGCGACGAGCCCTTGGAAGAGCTCGTGCGCGCGAAGGTCACCGAGAAGCTCGCGAGCGCGCGCGAAGACATCGAGGCGTACGCGACCAGCCGATGAGCCGCGCGGCCGACGCCCCCGTCCGCACCGCCGCTGTCGACGCTCACGCCGCCGTCGACCCCCACGCTGCCGCCGCCGCGACCGAACCCATCGCGGCACTCGACGTGCGCGGCGATTTCCCGATCCTGGAGCGCTCCTTCGACGGCCGCCCGCTGAGGTATCTGGATTCGGCCGCGACCTCGCAGAAGCCGCGGGTCGTGATCGATGCACTCACCGAGCACCTGCGGTCGCACAACGCGAACGTGCACCGCGGGGTCTATGCGCTGGCGCAGGAGGCCGACGCGGCCTATGAGGAGGCGCGCGAGCGCGTCGCGGCATTCGTCGGGGCGGACGCGAAGACGACGATCTTCACGAAAAACGTGACGGAGGCGATCAACCTCGTCGCCTACGCCTGGGGCCGCGCGAACATCGGACCGGGCGACGCGGTGCTGATCACGCAGATGGAGCACCACGCGAACATCGTTCCGTGGCAGATGCTCTGTAAAGAGCGCGGTGCGGCGCTGCGCTACCTGAGCGTCGACGAGTCGGGGCTGCTCTCCCCCGCGCAGCTCGACGCGGAACTGGCGCGCGGCGACGTGAAGCTGGTGGCGTTCACGCACGTCTCGAACGTGCTGGGCACGATCAATCCGGTAGCCGAGATGACGGCGCGCATCCGCGCGACGGGCGCGGTCTCGCTGGTGGATGGCGCGCAGGCGGTGCCACAGATGCCGGTCGACTTGGGCGCGCTGGGGGCGGACTTCTACGCGTGGACCGGCCACAAGGCGCTCGGCCCGACGGGGATCGGCGTGCTACACGGCCGCCGCGAGCTGCTCGACGAGATGCCGCCGTTCCTCACTGGTGGGGACATGATCGCCTCGGTCGACCTGGACGGAGCGACTTGGAACGAGCTGCCGTACAAGTTCGAGGCGGGCACGCCGCCGATCGCCGAGGCGGTCGGGCTGGGAGCGGCGGTGGAGTACCTGGCGGGACTGGGGATGCAGCGTGTGCGCGAGCACGAGTGCGAGCTGACGAGCTATCTGCTGCGACGGCTCGCCGAGGTTCCGGGCCTGCGTGTCGCGGGCCCGCCACGCGCGGCGCAGCGCGGCGGCCTGGCCTCCTTCACGATCGAGGGGATGCACCCGCACGACATCGCCGAGCTCGCGGACCGCGCGGGCGTGTGCATCCGCGCGGGGCACCACTGCGCGCAGCCACTGATGCGCTGCCTCGGCGTCACGGCGACGGCGCGCGCGAGCGTCGGCGTCTACAACACTGCGGCCGACGTCGACGCACTGATCGACGCGCTGCACGCCGGCCGCGAGGTCTTCGGACTGTGAGCACTGCCTGATGGACGATCTCTACCGCGACTACATCCTCGATCACTACAAGCGCCCGCGCAACTTCGGCGAGCTGCAGCCGCATGACCTCGAAGGCGAAGAGCACAACCCGCTCTGCGGCGACGAGCTCGGCGTGCACATCCGCGTGGAGGAAGGGCGCATCGCGGACCTGCGCTTCCACGGCCACGGCTGCGCGATCTCGCAGGCCTCGGCCTCGATCGCCTCGGAGGAGCTCAAGGGCATGGAGCTGGCGGAGGTCGAACGCTTGGGCGCCGACTGGATGATCGACCTGCTTGGCATCCCGGTATCGGCGACGCGACGCAAGTGCGCGCTGCTGAACCTCAAGGTCGTGCGCGGCGCGGTGAGCGGCGACCACGACTGGCCCACGTAGGCAGCAGGCTACCTAGAGCTACTCTAACTTTCTTAGAGTAGCTCTAGGTAGGTGCGGCGTTGAAGACCAGTCGGCAGTCTCAATTCCCACCCCTACGGCAGTCGCCAATAGGCGCGTGGATCCCTTGTGCTCTTGCCGATCCATTCGATCAGGCCCTCGCTCCGCAGCGTCTCGAGCCGTCGTATGGTCGCCGGCCGGGAGAGCTCCAGCTCCTCGGCGATCTCCCCCGTACTCAGCCGACCCGCGATCCGGAGCGCGGCGGTGATCGCCCGGGCCTCGTCGGGAAGACGCGCATCCAGCGCCCTGTCGGCCGGCTCCGCGGAGAGCGTCAGCAGGACACTGCCCGCGGTCTGTCGATAGACGGGAGCGACCAATCCTGCCGCGCGCATCTCCTCGAAGATGCGCCGGATACCCTCGCCCAGCTCTTGCCCAAAGTGTAAATCCGAGCAGACACGCGCAATGCGTGGATTGCGAGCAAAGCGGGTGCTGCGCAGCGGATCGCTTAGATCGACCAAGCCGGGAAAGCGTCCGGGACTCGACATCTCGATCCGGTCATCGAAGATCTCGACTCTGATGTGATCGCCAGCGAGACTGTAAGAGCGATGGACCACCGCATTTACGACCCCCTCTAGCCAAGCGTCTTCGGGAATCAGCGGAGCCGCACCGAAGCGTCCTGAAGCAGAGATTAGCGCCTTGCGTACTGGCTGAAAGCGCTGGATGATGCTCTGCGCTTCACCGAGCTGACGCGGAATCGGGCCATCGATCCGGGCATCCTCAAGGAGCTGCTGGCCAGCACCGGTACCGCGTTCTCTTCCGCGATAGCGCAGAATCCGCACGAAGGCCTCGGGTATGATGGCCTGCGGCTCGTGCGCGAACAACAGCAGGCCAGCGATCGTGAGCACGTCCCCGCGCGCTGCAAGGCCCCGTGCCCGCAGCAGACGTAGAGGATCGGGATGACCGACCGCTGCGGCGTACTCCTCCAGCAAGGGCTGATCGAGCATTTGAAGGCCGACGCCCGCGAGCGGCCGCGCCTCGTAGTTGGTCTGACCCTTGTCGAACAGCAACTCCTGGCGCTGATGAAAGCTGAGGCGTCGCGTCTCGTCACCCACCCGCAGGAACACCTCGTCCTTGGAGTTGGCGTGCACGACATCGCTGGTGGGCACGTCGAGCACCAGCAGATGATCGCGGCCTCCCCCGCTATTAACGCAGCGCACCAGGCGATGTTTGACCGACACGGGCGGCTGAGCGAAGTCGATTGCCGCCTGCATCTGCGCATTGCGCCGCTCCACGCCCCAGTCGCCACCCTCCACAGCTCCCCTCCACAGGCCCACCACGATCGTGCCTCCATCGGCGTTCGCCATGCCAATCAAGTCATTGGCGAGGTCCCTCGGCGCAATCCGCCTCGACTTGCGATCGAACCACTGCTCCTCCGCGATCTCGAGCAGCCGCTGCGCGCGTTCTTTCATAGGGGCCTTCAAAGCTTGCTCCACCGCAATAGTCGACATACACCTACTCTAACATTTTTAGAGTAAAAATAAGAGGCTACGCGCGCGTCACGGCTTCTCAGCGGAGCGCGATAGAATCCCTACTACAGAGCACGGGATTCAAGCGAGAGACCGGAGCGAGTTACCTATGGCCACCGTAGACACCACCAGGATCACCAAGCCGAGCCCGATCGTCGAGGACGAGCAGGGGCAGCTGCGCGCCCGCCAGGGCATCTCGCGCGAGGTGATCAGCGAGCTGTCCAAGATCAAGGGCGAGCCCGACTGGATGGCCGATAAGCGCGTCAAGGCGCTGGAGATCTTCGAACGCAAGCCCGTGCCGACGTGGGGTCCGGACTTGGGCGGCCTGAACCTCGACGACCTCGTGCTCTACTCCCCCCCCACCGCGGGGCGCTTCGATAGCTGGGACGACGTCCCGGCCGAGATGAAGCAGACCTACGAGGACCTCGGCATCCCACAAGCCGAGCGCGAGCATCTCGCCGGCGTGGTTGGCGTGTGGCGCCAGGAGCCGGTCTACGAGGGCCTCAAGGAGGAGTACGCCAAGCAGGGGATCCTGTTCTGCTCGATGGACACCGCCATCACCAAGTACCCGGAGCTGGTGCAGAAATACTTCATGAACAAATGCGTCCCGGCGCAAGACAACAAGTTCAGCGCGCTACACGGCGCGGTGTGGTCGGGCGGAGCCTTCTGCTACGTCCCGAAGGGCGTCAAGTGTGACCTACCGCTGCAGTCCTACTTCCGCATGGAGGGCGCCGGTGAGGGCACCTTCGAGCACACGCTGATCGTCGCCGACGAGGGCTCTGAGGTCAACTACATCGAGGGCTGCACCGCGCAGACCTACTCGGTCAACTCGATGCACTCCGCGGTCGTCGAGATCTTCGTGCACGAGGGCGCCAAGGCGCGCTACACGACGGTGCAGAACTGGTCCAAGGACGTCTACAACCTCAACACCAAGCGCGCCGTCGTCGACGCCGGCGGCACCGTCGAGTGGGTCGGTGGCTCGATGGGCGCCAAGTACGTGATGCTCTACCCCGGCTCGTTCCTGATGGGCGAGGGCGCGCGCGCCGACCACCTCAACGTCGGCGTCGCCGGAAAAGGCGTGCACAAGGACACCGGCGCGAAGGTCGTGCACCTCGCACCCAACACGACCTCCAACATCCTCGCCAAGTCGATCTCCAAGGACGGCGGGATCATGGGCTACCGCGGCCTCGTCAAGATGGGCCCCAACTCGGCCGGCTCCAAATCGCGCGTGCAGTGCGACGGGCTGATGATGGACGGCATCTCCCGCTCAGACACCTGGCCGGACATCCAGATCCAGAACCCGCACGTCTCCGTCGCCCACGAGGCGACCGTGGGGCGTATCTCCGACGACCAGCTCTTCTACATGGGCTCACGCGGCTTCACCGAGGACGAGGCCGCCGCGATGATCGTCAACGGCTTCATCGAGCCCGTCACCAAGGAGCTGCCGATGGAGTACGCCGTCGAGCTCAACCGGCTGATTCAGCTGGAGATGGTCGGCAGCATCGGCTGAGGCGCGCGCGAGGCGGCGTCCGGCTGCCTTTGCCTAACACCAAATTTGGTGTTAGATTTGGAGATATGCAGAACTCCCCTGGAGAAACCTTGCGCGCGGCGCGCGAGCGCCACGGCGTCGGGCAGCACCTTCTGGCTCGGCTGGCCCACACCAGTCAGGCCCAGATCAGCCGTATCGAGCGAGGGGAAAGCTCACCGAGCGTGCAGACACTCACACGTCTGCTTGCCGTGATGGGGGAGCGGCTGACATTGGAAAGCCAGCCGGTGACCGGCAACAGGCCGCTCGCCGAGCTGCGTGCGGACTATGAGCAGCTCACACCCTCCGAGCGCCTTGCCCAGACGGCCAAGTTGAGCAGAACACTGACGGCGATCGTCGCCTCCCGTGGTGCACGATGACCGAGATCGCGCCACTCGCCCCAGAAGAGTTGCTCTCGACGCTGCAGAGATACGGTGTCGAGTTCGTGATCGTCGGAGGCTTCTCACTCGCGGCCCACGGCGTGGTGCGGGGCACGAAGGACGTAGATGTCGTGCCCAGCCCGCAACGAGCGAATCTCGAGCGACTCGCATCGGCACTGATCGACATGCGGGCCGAGATCGACGTCGGCGATCTGGACCCCGATGAGCTCGGCGTTGGTCTAGATGCCGATGGCTTGGCTTCGGGAGGCAATTTCTGCCTACTCACCAGCCATGGACGACTCGATGTGATGCAAGATCTCAGCGGCATGAGCGGCTATCGGGAGTTGCGAGAGGGCGCGACCGAGGCCTCGATGCCCGGCGTGCCGGAACCCTTGCAATTCGCGGGCTATGAGTCCCTGCTAGCGATGAAGTCCGCGGCGGGGCGCGATCAGGATTTGATCGATATCGCTGAGTTGCGACGCGCGCGGGGAGACGACGAGCGTTGACTCGCGCCCCCGCCAACACGATCCCCGCCCCGCCGTTCCTGACGCACCTGCGCTGGGTGAACGTGAAGTCGCTGCGCATGGAGCGCCAGATCGGGAAACCGGTGCTGATCGAGTTCTGGGACTTCTGCCGGCCGAACTCGATGCGCACGCTGCCGTACATGAAGGCATGGCACGAGCGCTACGCGGCGGACGGGCTGCAGGTGATCGGCATCCACTCCCCCGGCTTCGAACCGGCACGCGAGCGCTCCGCGGCCAAGAGGGCGGTCGAGCGCTTGGAGATCACCTATCCGGTGCTGCTCGACCCGGACCTGGAGATGTGGCAGGTGTATGAGAACCAGGGCTGGCCGGCGCGCTATCTGTTCGATGGCCGCGGGTCGCTGTTCGACTACCACTACGGTGAGGGCGCGTACACGGAAACGGAGCTCGCGATCCAGGAGCTGCTCGGCGTCGAGCGCAAGCCGCTGCAGCCGCTGCGTCCGGAGGATGAGCCGACAGCGCAACTCGTCGCCCAGACCGAGGATCAGGCGGGCGCCTACTCGGGACCTTACGAGGCGGGATGCGTGTGGGCAGTCCTGGAGGGCGAGGGCGTCGTGCGCGCGAACGACACGGAGCTGGCGGTCACACACGCGGGCGCGTACCAGCTAATCGAGCACGAGCGCCACACAACCGGTGTGCTGGACCTGCAGATCGGCGCGGGTGTGGTCTGTCACGCGACCTGCTTCACCCCCGGCGTCGCTGCCGCAGACGCCTAGCCGACAGCGGTCGCAGACGCCTAGCCGACAGCGACCGCAGAGTCCGCGGGCGCGGCGCTCCGATCGAGCGCTCTTGGCGCGAGCTGCTCGTGGGTGCGCTCGGCGAGCAGCCGCAGTAGCCGCGGTGGCCCGTCATCCTCGACGAGTACGGCGCATCCGGGCCAGTAGGGACTCTCACCAGGGTTAGCGGTGAGGAAGTAGGCGTCATAGCTCCAGCAGCCGCTGTTCACGAGCCGCGCGCCGCCAGGCACGCTCCACTCGGATGCATCGTCGCCGGGCAGCGGCCCGGCGCGATGGGTATGTCCAAACACGACATAGGCATCCCCGCAACCAAGGCGCGCGGCGACTTCCCCCATCGCACGCAGGCCCGCACGGCGCAGCTCGCCACTGGAGAGATCGGCGTTGAAGGGACCGAGGCCGGCACGGTTGAGCGCGGCGACGGCCAGCGGGAACGAGCCGACGAGGGCACGTGCGCGCAGCGTGCGGCTGAGCGCGGCGAGCCCGTGTGCGCGGCGCCCATTGCGTGAGTCCCGATCGCCACCGCCGTCGATCGCGGCCCCCGCGGTGTCTTCGACGCCGCGCAGCGCCCGCCAGGCGCGCACGGTCATCCCGCCATTGAGCGCATCACCGGTGGGCGCCTGGCGCGCGATCGCGTCGATCCAGGCGAACACGGGGTTGGTGACAGCCTCGTAATCGTCGGGCCCGGCGAAGGCGCGCGCCGGGCGACGCAGGACCCGGCCCATCGCGCCAATACCAAGCCGCTCCAGCGTCGGCACGGTGAGATGGCAGTCGAGGTAGTGACCGTGGGTGGCGTAGACGTCGGGACGAATCCACAGGCCGGGGTAGGCGGCGGTGAGGCGTGCCGGCGCAGCCCACTCGGCCAGTTGCGCCAGCATCGGCGAGGCCTCAGATGCCGCAAAGCGCTGCTCGAGCTCCAGCGGCCCGGGAGCCGCATGCTCGCTGCGGCGCTCGAGCCAAGGCTCTACAAGCGCGTGATCGTGGTTGCCAGCCAACACGACGATCTCGCGCCCCGCGAGTACGCGGCCGAGATCTTCGAAGAACACCCGCGCCGCTGCGAGCGCCTCGCGGCGCGGTCCGTGACGCAGCTCAAGGACGTCGCCGAGCAGCACGAGCCGCTGCACGTCGCCCAACTCCTCGAGCAGCGGTGCCCGCAGCTCGGGACGGCGCAGAACATCCACGCCCGCGGCGCTGCCCAGGTGCAGGTCGGAAACGATCAGCGTGCGCAAAGGCCGACGGAGCCGTCTGCTCTATGCAGCTCCGCTGGCCGCCACGGCCTCGCGGATCTGCTTGGGGAGCATGAAGCGGACGTCCTCGCGGATCACGTGGAATTCTGAGATGCCGTCCTCCGGGACGCCACGCGCGCGGAAGAACTCGACCAGCCCCTGCACAAGGTCCTCGGGTGCACTAGCCCCCGAGGAGACACCCACGACCCGCTTGCCGGTCAGCCACTCCTCGCGCACTTCTCCGCTGTTGTCGATCAGGTGCGATTCGGCGCCGTACTCACGCGCAACCTCGACGAGCCGCACGGAGTTCGAGGAGTTACGCGAGCCAATCACGAGCACCAGATCGCAGCGCGCCGCCATCTGCTTGACGGCCGCCTGACGGTTGGTCGTGGCGTAACAGATGTCATCGGTGCGCGGCCCCGTGATGCTCGGGAAGCGCTCCCGTAGCCGAGTGAGAATCCCAGCCGTCTCATCGACGGAGAGCGTGGTCTGGGTGATGTAGGCGATGCGCTCGGGATCCTCGACCTCGAGCTCCTCGACGTCGCGCTCGCTCTGGACGAGCACGATCCGCGCGGGCGCCTCGCCCATCGTGCCTTCAACCTCCTCGTGGCCCTCGTGGCCGACGAGCACGATCGTGTAGCCCTGCTCGGCGAACTTGCGCGCCTCGACGTGGACCTTCGTGACCAGCGGGCAGGTGGCATCGATCGTCTGCAGCCGCCGTGCCTGGGCATTCACGCGCACGCTCGGAGCCACGCCGTGAGCTGAGAACACTGTGACCGCGCCCTCCGGGACTTCGGTCTCCTGCTCCACGAAGATCGCACCGCGCTCGCGCAACTGGCCGACGACGTGCTTGTTGTGCACTATCTCCTTGCGCACATACACCGGTGCGCCATGGAGCTCCAGCGCGCGTTCGACGGTCTGCACCGCGCGATCGACGCCGGCGCAGTACCCGCGCGGCGCTGCCAGCAGGATCTGCTCGATGGTGTTCGGTGCTGTCGCGGGGCCGGCTTGGGACATCACGGCAATTGTAGGGCCGCAACTTTGCCGACCCGTCTATACATGGAGACCCGGCCCGGCTAGGCTTGTGCGCCCATGCCTCAGCGCCACCTCGATCGCCTGACTGCCGTCGACGCCTCCTTCCTGCACCAAGAGGGGCCGGTCTCACACATGCACGTCGGCGGCCTGACACTCCTGGAAGGCCCGCCGCCGACGCTCGAGGAATTCCTCGAGCAGATCCGCCGGCGGTTGCACCTGGTGCCGCGCTACCGCCACAAGCTGGCCCACACCCACACCGCGCTCGACAGCGGCCGGCCGGTGTGGATCGACGATCCCGACTTCAATCTCGAGTACCACGTGCGCCACACCGCGCTACCGGTCCCCGGCGATCGCAAGCAGCTGGACAACTTGACCGCGCGCATCTTCTCCCAGCAGCTCGACCGCTCCAAGCCCCTGTGGGAGATGTGGCTGATCGAGGGCCTGCAGGAGGACCGCTTCGCGCTGATCTCAAAGACCCACCACTCGCTGATCGACGGCATCGCGGGAATCGACCTGGCGACGGTGCTGTTCGACCTCTCCCCGGAACCGCCGCCGATCCGCCACTCCGGCAAGCCCTGGCAGCCGCACCGCGAACCGGGCACGCTGGAGCTCGTAGGAGCGGGAGCACGTGGGGCGCTGCGTGCCGGAGTCGAGCTCGCGGGTGGCCTGCTGGAGGCCCTGGCCCACCCCGAGCGTGCGCTGGCCACGGCGCGCGAGGCGGTAGAGGGGGTCGGCGAGATCGTGTGGGCCACCATGAACCCCGCTCCGCCGACGCCCTTGAACGTCGATATCGGGCCGCACCGGCGCTTCTACGGCGTCGCGTGCCAGCTCGATGACTTCAAGCTCGTCAAGAAGGCCTTCGAGTGCACCGTCAACGACGTCGTCCTCGCGGTCGTCGCCGGCGCGCTACGCACCTTTCTGATCTCCCGGGGTGTGCGCACCGAGGGCCTCGAGCTGCGCGCCCTGGTACCGGTCTCGGTCCGCAGCGAGGACGAGCACGGCCAGATGGGCAACCGCATCGTCGTCATGCGCGGACCGCTGCCGGTCTACCTCTCCGACCCCGAGCAGCGGCTGCTGTTCGTCAAACGCGCGATGGACGGCCTGAAGGAGTCCAAGCAGGCGCTCGGCGCAGAGGTGATCGCGAACGTCCAGAACTTCGCGCCCCCGACGATCCTCGCGCAGGCCTCGCGGCTGAACTTCTCCACGCGCCTGTTCAACCTGATCGTCACCAACGTTCCCGGCCCGCAGTTCCCACTGTACGTGCTGGGGCGCAAGATGCTCGAGGCCTATCCCGTCGCCTTCCTGCCCCAGCACCACGCGCTGGCGATCGCGATCATGTCCTACAACGGTCAGATGAACTTCGGCCTGCTGGGCGACCTCGATGCCCTCGAGGATATCGAGCTGCTCGGCGAAAGCATCGCCGCCGAGCTGGCCGAGCTGGTCACGCTGGCGCGCCGCGGCGCAGCCACGCAGACATCCTCTTAGCCCCCGCCGCGCCAGCCAACGCCAGCACAGAGAGCTACTGAGAGAGCGACACCACGGCTCTCTTGCTCGCCAGCGGCTGAGCATCGCCGCGCTCCGCAAGCCTTCTGCGCGCACGCACGCGCGTCCCGTGGCGCGGGGAGAACGTGACGTTACGCCGGGTGACCCGCTCGGCGCGGGCGCGGGCGCTCTCGAGGACGCGCCGGCGCAACACCGTCTCGAGCACCACGCGCATCTCGAATTCGGCGAACGCCGCTCCCAGGCAGCGGCGGATACCGCCGCCGAAAGGAATCCAGCCATAGGTGGCCGGGGCGCTCTGCAGGAAGCGCTCGGGCCGGAAGGCGTAGGGCTCGGGGTAGAGATCGGGCCGCGTATGCGTCAGCCAGATCGACGGCGTCACGTCGGTGCCGGCCGGCAGGCTCAGCTCACCGGCGCGCAGCTCAGAGGTCAGCCGCCGGCCCGCCAGCGGCACCACCGGTCGCAAGCGCAGCGACTCCGACACGACCGCGCGCAGATAGAGATCCTCCTCGCCGGCGTCAACCTCGGCGGTCAAGCGCGCCAGCGTCGCGGGGTGGCGCAGCAGCAGGTCGAAGGTCCAGGCCAGCGCCGTCGCGGTCGTCTCGTGGCCGGCCAGCAGCAGCGTGACCAGTTGGTCACGCAGGTCGCGGTCCTCCATCCCGCTGCCGTCCTCGAAGCGAGCGGCCAGCATCAGCGAGAGGATGTCCTCGCGCTCGGCCAGCCCGGGGTCCGCGCGCCGCGCGGCGATCTCGGCCAGCAGCAGCTCGTCGATCCCGCGCAGCAGCTCACGCAGACTCGCGAGCGGATCGCCGCGACCGAGACGCCCGGCGAGCAGCGCCCGCAGCTGCAGGCCCACCGAGGAGGTCTCTCCCAACAGCCGCGGCAGGCGCTCCCGCAGCTGTTCACTACGCCGCGGATCGGTGACGCCGAACACGGCGCTCAGGATCACCTCGAGCGTGACCGCCTGCATCCGCGGGTGCAGCGCGAAGGGACTGCCATCCGACCAGCCGTCGAGCTCGCGCTCGACCGTGTCGCGGACGATCGACTCATACGAGCGCATCCGCTCTCCGTGGAAGGGCGGCAGCATCACACGCCGGCGCGCCAGATGCTCGCGACCCTCGAGTAGCAGCACCGAGCTCGGGCCCATCACCGGCAGCAGCGCGATCGTGCGCCCCGGCGGCAGTCCGTGGCCGTGCTCGGAGTACAGCGCCCGGATGGCCTCCGGGTCGGAGAGCATCACCATCGGGCGCTCGAAACCAAGGAAGCGCACGCTGAAGGCGTCGCCGAAGCGGCGCCGGCAGGACTCCATGAAGGAAATCGGCCGCAGCAGCCAGTGCAGCGTCTGCACGACCGGAGGCTCAGAGGGTCCTGGTGGAAGCCCGTTCACGCAACCTCAGAAGCCGAGCGCGAACTTTGCGTCCTCGCTCATCCGCTCCGGCGACCACGGCGGGACGAAGACCATCTCGCACTCCACGTCATCGACGCCGTCGAGTTCGCCGACAAACTCTTCCATCTGTTCTGTCACCTGCGGGCCGATCGGGCAGGCCGGCGTCGTCAGCGTGAACGTGATGTGCACGTCGCCCCCGTCGACCTGCACCCCGTAGACGAGCCCCAGTTCGACGAAGTCCAAGCCGAGCTCCGGATCAATCACGTTCGAGAGCGCGTCCATCACATCGTCCACGCTCGGCCCAGAGGCCACTGGCGACTCTGAAGTGGACCCGATCGCTGAATCAGCACCAGACTCGGACATGACCCGAGTCTAGCTCTCCCACGAGCCCATTGCCCGAACTCCTAGTTATTGCAACCGAGGCGATCCCACATGTACAGCTGGATGCACTCGTTCGCCAGCTCGTTGGCCCGCGCACGCGAGAGACACGGCAGCACGGTGTCCAATGCCTGATCCTCAGCAACGCCCGCCTGAAAGGCCTCCTCGCCACGGAACCCCGCCGCGATCTTGAGCGCCTCGCGCCGGTTCTCGCCGAGACTGTGGAAGACGCCGACCAGGAATTCCGTGTTCGCGATCGGCTGACCCACCTCCAGGGATGCATGCCATGCGGCGAGCAACTGCAGGTCGTCGTCGTCGAGATCCGCGATCGCCTTGGCGTAGTGCACCGAGAGCTCCTGGTCGGGAATGTCGTCGACCCACGCCCGTACGACCTCGCCGACCAGCTGCCGGCGGGCCTCACGGCCGACGGACTCGGCGATCACGCGGATCGCGTCTTGGGGTTCTATGAAACAGAGCGGCATCGCGACTCCCGGAGCACTGAGAGGAATGGGATACGCGGACTGTAAGAGCCGCATAGGACGGCACTTTTCGAGCAGGCCTCGGAATGGCTCCCAGGCACTGCACTGGCGGGACACGGGACCAGCCGCGTCCCTGGGACTTCAGAGCTCCAGGGCCTCGCGGGCGCGCTCGAGCGCGTGCCGATCGAGCACCTCCGGTGGCACTCCAAGCGTCACCCGCTCGCCCCCGCCCCAGTTGGCGAAAGCCAGATCGAGCGCTTCGAGCGGTACCGACATCGCTTCCGCGAGCAGTTCGGCGCGGCGCTGCAGGAGCAGCGGATCGCCGATCCCGAACAGGCGCTTGGCGGCAACCGTCGCAAGGTCCTCCCCGCCACCGTGTCCGCCGGCGAAATGCAGGGAGTCGGCGCGCAGCTCGTACAGGCCGATCCGTCCGAGCGTGACAAGCAGCTCATAGCGGCCCATACGCGCCAGGCCCGGCAGCCGCAGCCGTTCGAAGAGTCGTTCGAAGCGCCGCTGTGGCGTCCACGTCGAGTCGCCGACGAACACCTCGCGCTGAGCCCCCTCCTGCCCATCCACATAGTGCGCCCAGTGCAGGTATGCCCGCAGCGTCGCGTCACCGCGCGCGGGGTCGTGCGAGGTGCGCGGGCCGAGTGGGATCTCCGTCAGATCCGGCAGCTCTCCCGAGCGCCAGTCGGCCTCCAGTGCCCGCCGGATGCCGGCGAACGGATCGTCGCTCTCCAGCGGCGAGAGGTAGGCCGCCAGAAAGCACATCCACGTCGCCTGCTCCGCGTCCTCCTGCTCGCGAATTTCACCGTAGAGATCGGGGGGCGCCATCCCGATCGCAACCAGACGGCCGTCCGCAAACGCGATCTCCTCAGCCAGGCCCTCCGCATCCTGCGAGGCCCGCAGGCCAGGCGCCAGTGTCGAGCGATAGCCGTCGTCCTCGGCGCGGCGCTCCTGATGGACGCGCAGCTTGGGCCCCCGCGCGTGCCGCGGAGAGGATCGGCGTGCGCTTGCGCGCTCGCTCTGCGCCGAGCCCGAGCGCCCACGCCGGCCCGCCGGCTCGGGGCTCGCCAAGCCGGGAACGGTCTCACGGCATATCGGGCAGCGCTCGATGAAGCGGTTGTGACGGCAGAAGCGACTCACCCCAGCCAGTCTAGGACCGGATCGGCACTCTCACCGGCGTCTGCCAGGTACTTCAAGCCAATGCAGTCGCGCGCGGGCGCCGCAGCGTCTGTGACGCTGCCTACGCCGCTGCCGCGATCGCCGGCGCGAAACCCTCTGCCTGTGCCCGCGCCGCCCCCGCGCGGCGCTCGCTCTCCAGCTCGACCGCGTAGTTGGCGAAGTCGACCTGGATCGTGTGGCGCTTGGAGTTGAGGTAGCGCCGCTGCTGGCGGCGCATCATGCTCGCCATGTCGCTGCGCATCTCCCCAGGGGAGGGCAGCGCGTACTCCCCCAGCAGGTGGTCCCCCACGAGGCGGCCCTGCATCTCCGCGATCGGCATGATCGCGCCCCACGGCTGCACGAAGCCGATGAAGTACAGGCCCGGCTGCTCCGCCGCGAACAGGCGCTTGTACAGAACCAGCTGGTTCTCCGGCGCCGCGAAGAACCGCTCCTCGAAGAATGGGAAAGTGATCTTGTAGCCCGTACAGCAGACGATCAAATCCGCCGGCTCACGGGTGCCGTCGGAGTACAGGACCTCGTTGCCCTCCAAATTCGCGATGCCCCGCTTGACCGTGATCTCGCCGTGCGCCAGCCGGTCCAGGATGCGCGTGGAGACCGTCGGGTGTGTCCGGCCGAGGCGGTGGTCGGGGTTGGGCAGGCCGTAGCGCTCCATCGGCCCCACCGTCAACCTGAGCACGACCTGGAGGCCACGCAGCAGCCACTGAAATGGCACGCGGGTCGGCCGCACCGCCGCGTCCAGCGGCTTGCCGAGGATGTACTTGGGCACTACGTGCACCCCGCTGCGCGCCACCAGCGTCGTCGCGGCGGCGTGGTAGGAGGCGTCCACCGCGATGTCCATCGCGGAGTTGCCCATGCCAACCACCACTACCCGCCTGCCCTCCAGCTGACTCGGGTCGCGGTAGTCGTGGGAGTGGATCAGCTCCCCCGCGAAGGAGCCCGGCAGCGCCGGCTCCGGCCAGCGTGGATCCCAATGGTGACCGTTGGCGACCAGCAGCGCGTCGTAGGAGCGCCGCTCGCCACTGTCGAGGTCGACCTCCCACACGCCGTCCTCGCGCCGGCGGACGTGCGTCACGCCCGTCTCGAACGTGATGCGCTCGCGCAAGCCGAAGTGCTCGGTGTAGGCCTCGAAGTAGCGCGCGATCTGGTCGTGGCGGGGAAAGTCCGGGTAGGACTTCGGCATCGGGAAGTCCGCGTACTCCATCCGCTCGCGCGAAGTATTGATGTGCAGCGTCGAGTACGCCGAGGACATGCCGTTGCGGTTGCCCAGCACCCAGTTGCCACCCACGCGATCGGACTTCTCAAAGCAGTCGAAGGGGATCCCACGATCGGCCAGCGCCTTGATCGCCGCGATCCCAGAGGAGCCCGCGCCGATCACGCATGCCCGCGGCAACGAGCCCTCCGCGCGCTGCTCGGGGGTCACCAGATCCTGCCCGGGTGTCACCTGATCCTCCGTAGAGCTGCTCATGCGCCCAGCCTAGATGACCGGCGGCAAACCCGCTATACGCCGATTCCGGGACCGACGTGCAGCGGTGGACCCTCCGGTCCTTCATCCGCGTCGGCGTGGCCCGGCAGCCCACCATCGTCGCTCAGCCGCGCCGCAGGCTCGCCACGCCCGCTAGTCAAATAACGATCGACCATCCGCGCGCACTGGCGGCCCTCGTTGATCGCCCACACGATCAGCGACTGCCCACGGCGCGCATCTCCAGCCGCGAACACACCCTCGACCGAGGTCGAGTAGGGGCTGCTCGTCTTGACGTTTCCACGCGGATCCTTCTCGACGCCGAGCCGGTCGAGCAGTCCTTGCTCGGGATGCAGAAAGCCCATCGCGAGCAGCACCAGCTGCGTCGGTAGCTCGCGCTCGGTGCCCGCCACCGCTGCGAATGGGGGCGCGGGCTCGGCCTGCGCGATATGCAGCGCCGCCACCGCGCCGTGGCCGTCGTCGCTCAGGCCCGTGGTGAGCACCGAATAGTCCTGCTCGCCGAGCGCCAACTCGCGCGCCTCCTCCATCGCATAGCTGAGGCGGTACTTCAGGGGCCACTGCGGCCACGGCGTGCGCTCGTCCGGACGCCGCGGCGGGGGCTCAGGCAAGAGCTCCAGCTGCACGATCGAAGCCGCGCCCTCGCGCAGCGCGTTGCCGACGCAGTCCGCTCCGGTGTCTCCTCCTCCGATCACCACGACGTGCTTGCCGGCCGCCGTGATCTCAGCACCCGCCGGCGGTGACGCAACGGTCGGCTCGGGTCCCTGCGTCTGCGCGACCCAGCGGTTGCGCTGATAGAGATAGTCCATCGCGAAGTGCACGCCCTGCAGCTCGCGCCCGGGTACCGGCAGGTCACGGGGCACACGCGAGCCGGTCGCGAGCACAACCGCCTCAAAGCGCTCGCGCAGCTCCTGCACCGTGATGTCCTCGCCGACGTCCACGCCGCAGCGCAACTCGACGCCCTCTTCCAGGAGCTGGCGCACGCGGCGCTCGACGACGGTCTTCTCGATCTTGAAGTCCGGCACCCCGAAGCGCACCAGGCCCCCGGCCGCCTCGTCGCGCTCGAAAAGCGTCACCTGGTGGCCCGCACGACGCAGCTGCTGTGCCGCGGCCATACCGGCCGGCCCGGAGCCGACGACCGCGACGGCATGGCCGGTCTCGCGCCGCGGAGGCTCCGCGCGCACCCAACCCTCGGCGAACGCGCGGTCGATGATCGCGTGCTCGATCTGCTTGATCGTGACCGCATCGCCCTCGCGGATCTCGAGCACACAGGCCGCTTCGCACGGCGCCGGGCAGAGACGGCCGGTGAAGTCCGGAAAGTTGTTGGTCGCGTGCAACTGCGCGATCGCCTCCTGCCAGCGATCGCGGTAGACGAGGTCGTTCCAGTCCGGGATCAGGTTCCCCAGGGGGCAACCGTTGTGGCAGAAAGGGACGCCGCAGTCCATGCAGCGCGCGCCCTGCTCGCGCAGCTCAGCCACCGGGCGGGTGACCATGAACTCGCCATAGTCCTGCGCGCGCTCGCGCGCGTCGCGATAGCGGATGCCATGGCGCTCGATCTGCAGGAAGCCACCGACCTTGCCCATCAGACGGCCGCCATCTCTTCAGGCGTTTTCTCCTGCGCGGCGCGCTCGAGTTCGAGCAGCACGCGCTTGTAATCCCGCGGCATGACCTTCACGAACGCTCGCTGCGCGAGCAGGCGCTCCCACTCGCCCAGCACCCGTGCGGCCACCGGCGAGCCGGTGCGCTGCTCGTGCTCCTCGATCAGCGCGCGCAGCTCGAGCGCGTCCGCCGACGCGAGCGGATCGAAGTCGACCATCCCCATGTTGCAGCGCGCGGCGAAGCTGCCCTCCTCATCGAGCACGTAGGCGATCCCGCCGCTCATGCCCGCCGCGAAGTTGCGCCCGGTTGCGCCGAGCACGACCACCCGTCCTCCCGTCATGTACTCGCAGCCGTGGTCGCCGACACCCTCGACGACCGCGCAGGCACCCGAGTTGCGCACCGCGAAGCGCTCCCCCGCGAGCCCGCGGAAGAAGGCTCTCCCGGAGGTCGCCCCGTAGAGCACCGTGTTGCCGACGATCACGTTCTCCTCAGCTGCGAAGTCGGCATTCATGCCCTCGCGGGGGCGCACCGCGATGACCCCTCCGGAGAGGCCCTTCCCGGCATAGTCGTTGGCGTCGCCGCGCAGCGTGAAGGTGACCCCCGGTGCGAGCCAACCACCGAAGCTCTGCCCCGCGGTGCCCTCGAAGTCCACCACGATCGAATCCGGCCGCAAACCCTCCGCGCCGCGCGCACGCGCGATGTGGCTGGAAAGGATGCCACCGACGCAGCGGTTGACGTTGCGAATCGGCAGCTCGATGCGCACCTGCTCGCCGCGGCTGGGCACGATGCGCCGCTCGCGGCGGCCGGCTGCCTCCGCCGGGCCATCCGCCCCACTGTGCCCCTCGCCCCCACCGTGCCCCTCGCCAGCACCATTCTGCGCAGCGGCGAGCAGTGGCCGCGCGCGCTCCACCAACTGCCAGTCCAGTGCGTCCTCCAACACCGGCGGTGGCGCCTGCACCCGCCGCCGCGGCTCGCCCTCGGAGAGCTCGATGTGCGTGAGCAGGTGCGCCAGGTCGACCCCGCGCGCCTTCCAGTGGTCGATCGCCGTCCCCGCCTCCAACAGGTCCACGCGACCGATCGCCTCATCCAGCGAGCGCAGGCCCAGCGAGGCCAGAATCTCGCGCACTTCCTCGGCCACGAAGAAGAAGAAGTTCACGACATGCTCAGGGGTTCCCTTGAAACGCTTGCGCAGCTCGGGGTCCTGAGTAGCGATCCCCACCGGGCACGTATTCAGGTGGCAGGCGCGCATCATGATGCAGCCTGTCGCGATCAGCGGACCAGTTGAGAAGCCCATCTCGTCAGCGCCGAGCAGCGCCGCGATCACGACGTCGCGGCCGGTCTTCAGCTGCCCATCGGTCTGCACCACGATGCGCGAGCGCAACTCGTTGAGCAGCAGTGTCTGCTGGGTCTCGGCCAAGCCGATCTCCCACGGCACGCCCGCTGCCTGAATCGAGGACAGCGGCGAGGCGCCCGTACCACCGTCGTGGCCCGCGATCAGCACGCGGTCGGCGTTAGCCTTCGAAACCCCCGCCGCGACCGTCCCCACGCCGACCTCGGCGACCAGCTTGACCGACACCTGCGCCTGTGGGTTGGAGCAGCGCAGGTCGTAGATCAGCTGCTTGAGATCCTCGATCGAGTAGATGTCGTGGTGCGGCGGCGGTGAGATCAGGCCGACGCCGGGCATCGTGTGGCGGATCGAGCCGATGTAGGCGTCGACCTTCCCGCCCGGCAACTGCCCACCCTCGCCGGGCTTGGCGCCCTGGGCCATCTTGATCTGCAGCTCGTCGGCGTTGACCAGGTAGTTGATCGTCACCCCGAAGCGGCCCGAAGCCACCTGCTTGATCGCCGAGCGCCGGCGGTCGCCGTTGGGGTCCGGCTGGAAGCGTGCCGGGTCCTCGCCACCCTCGCCCGTGTTGGAGCGCCCGCCGAGGCGGTTCATCGCGATCGCAAGCGTCTCGTGGGCCTCACGCGAGATCGACCCGAGGCTCATCGCGCCGGTACAGAAGCGCCGCACGATCTCCTTCGCGGGCTCGACCTCCTCCAGCGCGATCGGCGTGGCGCCCGCGCTGCCGAACTCCAGCAGACCTCGCAGCGTTGCCCGGCGCGCCGCATCCTCGTTGACCGCGCGCGCGTACTCGCGGTAAGTCGCATACGCCGGGCTCTCGAGCACCGACTCGTGCGCCTCGCGCTCGCCGCCCAGCGCCGCCGCGATCCGCTCGCCACCAGGCGCGCGCACCGCCTGCTGCACGAGCGCGATCGTCTCCGGGTTCCAGATGTGGTGCTCACCGTCACGCCGCCAGGCGTAGACGCCTCCGACCGGCAGGATGTCGTCGTGCGGCACCGGCCAGGCGCGCCCGTGGCGCTCGAGCGCCTCCAGCGCGAGCTCCTCCAGGCCCACCCCGCCGATCCGCGACGCGGTGCCGCTGAAGTGCCGGTCGATCAGCGCACGCCCGAGGCCAACAGCCTCGAAGATCTGCGCGCCGCGGTAGGACTGGATCGTCGAGATGCCCATCTTGGAGATCGTCTTCAGCAGGCCTTTGTCGATCGCCTTGACGACGTTCTGCGCGGCCTCCGCGGGCGCAAGCGCACCACGCCCGTCGTTGCCAGCGCCGTTGGCGGCAGGCGCCAGCAGCCCCTTGAAGACGAGCTCGTCGAGTGTCTCGAGCATCAGATACGGGTTGATCGCGCTCGCCCCGTAGCCGATCAGCGTCGCGAAGTGATGTACCTCACGCGGCTCGCCGGACTCCAGGATGATGCCCGCGCGCAGGCGCGTGCCTTCGCGAACGAGGTGATGGTGCACCGAGGAGACCGCCAGCAGCGAAGGGATCGGTGCGCGGCGTGGACCCACCGAGCGGTCGGAGAGGATGATGATGTTCACGTGCTGCGCGATCGCGTCCTGCGCCTCGGCGCAGACGCGCTGCAGCGCGCGCTCCATGCCCGCGGCTCCCTCGGCAGCGAGCCACGTGATGTCGATCGTGCGCGAGGCGAACACGTCATGGGCGATGTGACGCAGCGTCTCGAGCTCTTTGTTGAGCAGGATCGGCTGTTTGAGGATCAGCTTGTGCGCGTGCTCGGGCGTCTCCTCGAAGAGGTTGCGCTCGGAGCCGAGCGTCGTCGCCAGGCTCATCACGATCTCCTCGCGGATCGGGTCGATCGGCGGGTTGGTGACCTGCGCGAAGAGCTGCTTGAAGTAGGAGAACAGCGGCGGAGCCTGGTCGGAGAGCACCGCCAGGGAGACATCGTTGCCCATCGAGCCGATCGGCTCCTGGCCCTCGTGCGCCATCGGCGCCAGCAGCACCCGCAGGTCCTCCTGGCTGTAGCCGAACGCGCGCTGACGCGAGTGCAGCGGCTGATCGGAGAGCGTGACCTGGTCCGACGGCGGCAGGTCGTCGAAGTGCACCGAGTTGCGCGCGATCCACTCGCCATAGGGACGGCGCGTGGAAACCGCGCGCTTGACCTCGCCGTCCTCGACGATGCAGCCGCGCTCCAGGTCGACCAGGAAAAGCTTGCCCGGCTGCAGACGTCCGAGGCGCCTTACGCGCTCGGCCGGCACGTCGAGCAGCCCGGACTCCGAGCCCAGCACGACCAACCCGTCGACCGTCTCCACCCAGCGTCCCGGGCGCAAGCCGTTGCGGTCGAGCGTCGCGCCAATGATGCGCCCGTCGGTGAACGCCACCGAGGCAGGCCCATCCCAGGGCTCCATCAGACATGCGTGGAAGGCGTAGAACGCCTTCAGCTCCTCCGGTAGGTCCTCGCGCTCGCGGTAGGCCTCGGGAATCATCATCATCACCGCCTGCGGCAGCGAGCGGCCCGCGAGCAGCAGCAGCTCGAGCACCTTGTCGAAGGTGGCCGAATCGGAGTCTCCGAGCTTTGCGACCGGGAGGATCTTCGGCAGATCCTCGCCGAATAGCTCGCTGCGCAACTCGCTCTCACGGGCGCGCATCCAGTTGATGTTGCCGCGCACCGTGTTGATCTCGCCGTTGTGGCAGATCACGCGATAGGGGTGCGCGAGCTCCCAGCTGGGAAACGTGTTGGTCGAGAAGCGCGAGTGCACGAGCGCCATCGCGCTCTTGCAGCGCTCATCGCGCAGGTCGGTATAGAAGCCGGCCAGCTGGTCGCTGATCAGCATCCCCTTGTAGTTGATCGTGCGCGAGGAGCTCGAGGCCACGTACAGCCCCTCCGCAACCGCGTTCAGCTCGCAGCGGCGGCGGATCACGTAGAGCTTGCGCTCGAAGCCGTCCTGATCGAAGGGCTCCGCCGCGGCGGGCCCTACGAACAGTTGGCGCACATCCGGGCGGCAGGCGCCGGCGCTACGGCCCACGTGCTCGAGGTCGACCGGCACCTCGCGCCAGCCGAGCACCTGCTGGCCCTCCTCGCCTACGGTGCGCTCGAGCTGCTCCTGGAGACGCTCGCGGGGCTCCTGCTCGGTCGGCAGGAAGCACATCAGTACCCCGTAGCGGCCCGCCGGCGGTAGCTCGAAGTCGACCACCGCCCGCAACAGCTCGTCGGGCATCTGCATGAGGATGCCCGCGCCGTCGCCCGTCGTCGGGTCCGCTCCCGAAGCACCACGGTGCTCGAGGTTCTCCAGAGCCCCGATCGCCTGCGCGATCACCTCGTGCGTCGGGTGGTTGTCCAGGCGCGCGACCATCCCGACGCCACAGGCATCGTGCTCGAAGCGGGGGTCGTAGAGCCCGACGGCCCTTGGCGGCTGCTTGGTGTACTCAGTCATGACAGTGCTCCCGGGAGGGCGGTGCCTCCCGCACGGGCGGGACGTCCCATGCAGGCGGTGGAGGGCACCTGAGGCGGAGCCTGAAAGCGTAGCATCGGACCGGCCTCGGGAGACCGCCGCGAGCGCGATCGAGCCGCGCCGGCCGAGCCTATCCCAAGCGCCCCGCGCCGGCGCTCGAGCGGGCGCGTGGGCCGCGGCGCGAGGAGTGCCTAGCACTCCGGTGGGAGGAGCGGTGTGCCATCGTGTGCTCTCGCGTATGCTCCCAGTTGACAGGGCGACCACAAATGCCGGACGAAATGGGTGCGCGCCATGACGGCCCAGGTGTTGTTCGATGTGTGAAAACCGCTCTCGCAGGGCACCATCACCCAAGACAAGACCCCGCTTCCCCGCAGAGCCTTGGGAGAGGCAGTTGCCATGAGGCCCGACATGGAGCTCGCGCTACCCGCGCGAGCAGAGAACATTGCGATCGTAAGACACGCCTTTGGCGCGCTCGGCGAGGCCTATGCGCTGGACACGCAAACGCTCTCAGATATCCGCCTAGCCGTCACCGAGGCCTGCACGAACGTAGTCGTACATGCTTACCCCGATGGGCGCGAGGGGCCGATGGAGGTGCTGGCGACGCTGCTCGGCGAAGAGCTCACGGTCGTCGTACGCGACGAGGGCGCGGGCATCGGTCCACGCCCGGACAGTCCCGGCCTCGGCCTCGGGCTGCCACTGATCGCCTCACTCGCGGAGAACGTACAGCTGGGGCGCGACGCGGACGAGCGCACCGAGGTGCGCATGACCTTCTCGCTCTACGACGCTCCCCACCACTACGAGGACTCCGGCGCCTCCCAAGCGGCGGCCGACCCCTCGATGCCCACGTGAGCGCGCGCCGGTCGTGAACGAGGAGCTACCCGCAAACAGCGATGGGCAGCACACGAACAGCGCTTCGCTGCGGCTGGCGACCGGCCCGCTGGTGGGTCCCGTGCTGTGCAGGGTCGTCTCGATGGTGCTTGCGCGCGCCAACTGCCCGATGAACCGTCTCGACGACGCGATGCTGATCTGCGACGCCCTCAGCGCCCACGCGCCCGAGCACGTGCAGGACGGACAGCTCTCGTTCGCGCTCAGCGCGCGCAGCGGCGGCTTCGAGCTGCGCCTGGGCGAGCTTCCCGAGCGCGCCGGCATGCAGCTCGTGCAAGCCTCGGTCGTGCCCGGTGTCGGCAACGTGCTCGAGCGCATGACCGACGAGTTGCGCATCGAGCCCGCCGCGGACGGCGTGTACGAGGAGCTTGTCCTAAAGCTTCGCTTCTAGCTGCGCTGAGTCTGCTTGCGGGCGCTCTTCTAGCTGCGCTGAGTCTGCTTGCGGGCGGGTTTGGCGGGTTTGTCCTTGCCGGTGGGAGACGTCGTGCCCTTGCCAGACGTCGTGCCCTTGCCGTTGGCGGCCGCCGCCTTCTTGCGCTTGCCGGCGGGCGCTTTCTCATTTTGCCCGCTACGTGCGCGCACCTGTTCGAGGCTCGCCTCCAGCGCGCTCATCAGGTCCGGCGCCTGCAGGCGCTCGTCTTTGGCGGGTGGCTCCAGGACGACCTGCTCGCCATTGGCCTTGCGGTCGATCAGGTCCAGCAGCGCCTCGCGATAGGTGTCGTGGTAGTTGGTGATGTCGAACGGGCGCGAGACCGAGTCCACGAGCCGTCGCGCCATCTCGAGCTCGTGCTCGCTCACCTCCACCTCGGCTTCTTCAAGCTCGTAGAAGCTCTCGGTCTGCTGGATCTCGTCGCCGAAGTTCATCGTGATCATCATCAACGCATCCTCGCGCGGGCGGATCGCGACGAGCTGCTCGCGCGAACGCAGGACGATGCGCCCGATCGCGACCTTGCCCGTTTCGCGCATCGCCTCCAGCAGCAGCCGGTAGGAGCGCGCACCACCCTTGTTGGGCACCAGGAAGTAGGGACGGTCGAAGTAGATCGCATCGATCTCGTCGACCTGCACGAAGTCTTCGATCTCGATCGTGCGCGTGAAGGCCGGCTCGAGCGCCGCGAACTCCTCCGGCTCGATCACGACGTAGCGGCCCGGCGCGAGCTCATAGCCCTTGACGATCTCGCTGTACTGCACCTCCTCGTCCTCCGCCGAGCAGAACCGCCGCTGGACGATGCGCGCGTGGTCGCTCTTGTGTAGCTGGTGAAACGTCACGTTCTTGTGGACCGCGGCGCTGTAGAGCTTCACCGGCACGCTGACGAGTCCGAAGTTGAGTGTCCCTTTCCACATCGAGCGGGGCATCGCCACAGTGTGACCGCTGCCACGAGGATGTCAACCCATGAACGGCGTGTGTCGCAACGCGCCGCTCAGGCCGTCTTGCCGGGGTCTCCTTCGTCTCCAAGACCGCCACGCAGGCGGGCCAGCGCCTGGCGGATCAAGCGGGAGACCTGCATCTGGGAGACCCCGATGCGCTCGCCGATCTCGGCCTGCGTGAGATCCTCGCCAAAACGCAACTCCAGCACGACGCGCTCGCGCGCGGAAATCCGCGCGAGCAGCGGCTCGAGCGTCGCGCGTTCCTCGGCGCGGCGAAAGCCGCTCTCCTCCTCGCCGAGAGTGTCGGCAAGGCTTTCGCCATCGGGTACGCCCTGCACGACACGCGGCGCGTCCAGCGAGCCCGCCCGGTAGGCCCCCGCAGCCTCCAGCGCCTCGAGCACCTGCTCCTCGGATGCTCCGACCGCCTCGGCGATCTCGCCGACCGATGGCGAGCGATGCTTGCCGACGGACAGGCGCGTCACCGTGCGGTCGACTCGCAGTGCCAATTCCTGCAAGTCGCGCGGGACCCGCACCGACCAGGTGCGGTCGCGGAAGTGGCGCTTGAGCTCACCCAAGATCGTCGGCACGGCGTAGCTCGAGAACACCACCTCACGTTCGATGTCGAAGCGGTCGATCGCCTTGATGAGTCCCAGACAGGCGACCTGCACGAGATCCTCCAGCGGCTCCTCGGCACGCTGGTAGCGCCGCGCCAGCCGCCGCGCGAGCGGCAGATAGCGCTCGACTAGCTGCTCGCGTGCACGCGCATCCTCCTGCTCGCGCACTCGCGCAAACAGCGCCGCGTCGGACACCACCTCCCGCGCGCCCTCGCCCTCGCGGCTGACCGATGGTCGATCGGCCGCCGCACGTCCCGGCGGGCCATCCACCGGGGGTTTTGGCCTCATCTCACGAGCATAGCCGCGGTTGTTCAAACTACGCGCGCTCCACGCGCAAGATCTCTCCGACGGTCTGGGGGGCGTTCAGCCAGCAGCGCACCAGCGTGCGCGCGCCGCGATTGTCGCCGGCCTCGATCTGGCCATCGCCGACGTCCAGGTCGAGCAGCGGGCGCTCCAGCGTGCGCGCGCACTCCGGCGCCTGCGGCGCAAGCGCCGGCGCGAGCCACGCGATCGGCGCGCCTCCCGGTCTCACGCTCGGCCAGCGCGCGAAATCGACGGCGCCGCTCAACAGCAACCGCTCGCGAGCGCGGGTCATCGCGACGTACACGATCCGGTCCTCCTCGGCCTCCTCCGCGCGACGGCGCTCCTCCCAGAGCTGCTCGTAGCAGAGGCTCGCGAGCGGCTCGGAGCCGTCGAGGCTCAGGAGCCGCAATCCCAGGCGCTCGCCATCGAGCAGCATGTCCGGCGGGGCGCCGTTGCCCGTGCGACCGAGATCGGCGACACATACCACCCCGAACTCCAGTCCCTTGGCCGCATGGATCGTCATCAAGCGCACCGCATCGGGCTCCGCGGCTCCGGTCGGCGCCTGCGGCTCGGCACCTTGAGCAAACGCGATCCGGTGAGCGACGTGGTCGAGAAAATTCCGCAGACCACGGCCCTCGGCGGCCTCGAAGCGACGCGCCAGGCGCAGCAGCTTGTGGATGTTCGCCAGCCGCCGCTCCGCCCCGCTGCGCGAAAGCACGTGCTGTTCGTAATCGCCAAGCGCGAGCGCACGCAGCAGCAGCTCCGCGACACCGCGCGAGGGCGCCAGGCGGCGCTCCTGCTCGAAATGCTCCACAAAACCCGCCAAGCGCGCGCGATCCTGTGCCGAGAGGCACGTGTAGAGCTCGCCCTCGGCCTGCCTCAGTGCAGCCCACACCCCGATCCCCTGCTCGCGCGCCTGGCGCGCGAGCAACGCCAGCCCATCGCTCGATACCCCAACCAGCGGCGAAGCCAGCGTCGAGTACAGGGCGAGCTCATCGAGCGGGTTCGCCAGCGCGCGCAGCCAGCTCAGCAGGTCGCCCACCTGCTGGTGCCCCCAGAAGCTTCCCACCGCCGCCAGCGTCCGCAGGCCGCTGTCCTGCAACGCACGCTCATACACCGGCAGGTCGCCCGCCGCACGCAACAACACCGCCACCTCGCCCGCCACGGCCTGGCCGGCTGCGACGAGCTCGGCAACGCGCTGAGCCAGCAGGCGTGCCTCCGCCTGGCGCCACAGCGGCGCCGGCGGCAACTCTCCCGCCAGCGCCTGTGCGTGGGGAGACTCCCCCCAACCGCGCCGGTCCGTCAGCAGCAGCTCGATCGCGGGATCGCTGCCGGGGGCTTGCACCCGACCGCTGAGCAGCGGCGTATAGGACTCCCCCAGACGCGGGGCGAAAACCGCGTTGACGGCGGCCAGCAGCGGCGGACGCGCGCGGAAGTTGCGAGCCAGGGCCAGAGCCGCGCCCTGCTCGCGCAGCGCGGCGCGGCGCTCCCGGAAGATCTCGACCTCGGCGTGGCGGAAGCCGTAGATCGACTGCAGCTCGTCGCCAACCGTGAAGAGGTTGCCGCGGTCCAGTAGTTCCAGCAGCCCGAGCTGGCGGCGGTTGGTGTCCTGGAACTCGTCGACCATCAGCAGCTCCAAGCGCTCGGCCCACGCCGCGCGCACGCTCTCCTGCTCGGCCAGCAGCTCGCGCGCGCGCAGCTCGAGGTCGTCGAAGTCGAGCGCCCCACGGGCGCGCTTGAGCTCGGCGTACTCATCTCCGAAGCTCCGCAGCGTCGCGTCTAGCAGTACGCAGGCACGCAGCGCTCGCGCATCCACAGCGGCAGCCTCGGGGTGCAGGGACGTCTGCCCGGCGAGCGCGGAGACCGGCAGCACCGGGGCGCTCACACCACGACTGCGCTGCTCGGCGTACACGCCCAGCAGCATCGCGCGCACGCGGTCGGCGCCGTAAGCCGCGAGCAGGTCGATCGCCTCCGCGCGCTGCTCCGCAGCGCCCTCCTCGGCTTGTAGGGCAAGCAGAGCACGGCGAAACGCGAGTAGCTGCAAGCGCCCCGCGGAGGCCTCATCGAGGATCGCGAAGTCGGGGTCCAGGCCGGCCGCCGGCGCATGCGCGCGCAGCAGCCGCGCGCAGAAGCCGTGAAAGGTGCCGATCGGTGCGCCCTCGGTGTCGCGCGCCGCCTCCCGCTCGCCGAGCTCCAACAGGCGTGCGCGCACACGGGCACGCAACTCCCCGGCGGCGCGCTCGGTGAATGTGATCGCCAGGATTCGCGCCGGCGCGATGCCATCCTCGCGCACGGCGCGCACGAAGCGCTCGACGAGCACCGAGGTCTTGCCGCTGCCGGCGGCCGCCGCGAGCAGCAGCGGCCCCGTGCGGCGCGCCGCCGCCTCCTCCTGCTCAGGGGTCAGGACGCGCGCGCCGCGCGCCGGATCCAGCAGCTCGATACCGGCGCCCGCCGGAGCGGCATCGTCTTCGAACAGCGAACCCTGCAACCAGGACGCGGCCGCCGGGCCGCTCACCGCTCGCACCGGCAGATCGTTGGATACATGCACCCGCTGCCCCCGAAGCCACAGGTCTGCGGGCGTGCCTGCAGCTCCCCCCCACGCGCCTCGGCGGCCGCCGCGCGCGCCGCGGCAAGCGTCTCCTCCACCAGCGCCCGCAGCTCGGACTGCTCGCGGGCGTCGCCGCGCACGCAGTCGAGCTGCAGCGCGGCCTCCAACTCGAGGCCGCCGCGCGCGCGCAGGTCGCGCCCCGCGAGCGGCTGGTAGAAGCCCCCCACGGCGTGCACCCCGGGCAGGCTTTCGACGGCGCGCATGTACAGGGGGACCTGGAAGCTGCGCTCCCGCGGCCACTTGCTGGCGTCCGGAGCGTGCGCGCCCTTGTAGTCGTACACAACCGCACTGCCGCCCCCGCGGTCGAGGTCAACACGATCGATGCGACCTCGCACCTGCGTGCCCTCGCCGAGATCCAGTGCCGGCAGGCCATCGGCCTCCTCGGGAAAGCCAAAGGACAGCTCCAGGTAGGTTGGCTCCAGCGGGCTCTCCTGCGCGGTGGCGTGCTCCAGGTAGCGCTCCAGGTCGGCCTGCAGCCGCCGGCGCACCGCCGGCACGCGCTCGGGTGCAACCGACAGCGGATACTCGCGCTCACGCTCGGCCAGCGCGGCTCCCAGCAGCTCGCGCGCGCGCTGCAGCACAGCGGGGCGCAACCGCGCGGAGCCCGTCTCGCGGCGCAGGCCCTCCAGTGTGTCGCGCAGCGCCGCGTGCGCGAGTCCTCCGCGCGCCAGCGGCTCGGGCTGGGGCTCGAGATCCCGCGCGCGCAGCTGCCGCTCGACGAACCACCGCACAGGACAGCCGGCCCACGCCTCCAGGGCCGAGGCCGACCACAGCCGCCGCTCGCGCAGCTCGGCCAACACGTGCTCATCGCGCAGTGGGGCAATCCCCCCAGCACCCAGCGAGGAGCTCGGCTGCGCCAACCCGGTGTCCACCCCGCGCGGCCCCGGTTGAACCGAACCCCCCATCCTCCCCTCCCCCAGCTCACCCAGCGCGCGCCTCCTGCGCACCCCCTGCAGGTCGCAGGCGAACAGATCGCAGATGTCGTCCACGAACAGCGAGCGCGACTGCGCCTGGCCATCATCGTCGGCAATGTGCCAGCTCAGCACGAGCAGCTCCTGCGGGCGCGATACGGCCGCGTAGAGCAGGTAGCGCTCGGCCGCCAGCGCGTCCACACCGCGCGCGTCGCCGGCGAGCGCGAGCAGCCCCGAGACCTCGACCAGTCGCCGCCGCTCCTCCTCGCCGAGCAGCGCATCGGCACGGGCCGGCGCCGGGAAGACGCCCTCCTGCAGGCCACACAGGAACAGGGCGCGCACCCGCCGCGCGCGCAGGGCGAGCGGGTCGAGCACCGCCACCGCGCCGCCGGGCGTGGGCGCTGGGGCCGCTCCCACCGCGGAGCCACCGGCCGCGACGAGCACCTCCAGGCCGCGCAGGGTCCCGAGCAGAGCTGCGCCATCCGCTGCGAGCCCCACCCCCAGCGAGCCCGGGTCGACCTGCGCGAGCTCGCGCAACTCCCGCAGCGTCGTGCGCCCGGCCGCCAGCGCCTGTGCCTCCCGTATCGACAGCGGCTGCGGCGCCGCCCGCGCGAGCCGCTCGAGCTCTTGCTCCGCGCACGCGATCAGAGCCGCGCCGGTGCCCTGCGCGCGCACCGCGGCCGCCGCCTCGCACAGCTGCCCCAGGGGCTCCAGCGGCTCGGCGGGCCACCGCGCCGCCTCCCACAACGCGCGCGCACCGGCCGCCGTGGAGACGCCGGCCGCGCGCGCGCGCGCCTCCAGCTGATCGGCGGCGTCGAGCGCTGCCGACGAGCCCGACGCCCGCAGCCACACGAGCAACTGCTCGAGCTCGGCATCCGCCTCGCACGCCACCGCAAGCGCTCCCAGCAACGCGCTACCGAGCGCGGTGTCCGCAAACCTGATGCGTCGCTGCAGCGCATACGGAATCCCGTGCGCCGTGAAGATCTCCTCGAGCAACTCCGCAATCGCGCCCGGCGTGCGGTGCGCGACGGCGATCTCGCCAGCCGGCACCCCGCGCTCCAAGAGCCCCGCGATCTCCTCCGCGACGAGCTCCAGCTCGGCCCGTTCGCCTCCGCCCTCCAGCAGTCGCACGGCATCCCCGGCCATCCCCTGCGGTGGCGCCCCCGGCGGGCGCGTCGGCTCGAACAGATGGCGCTCGAGATAGTGCAGCGCCGCGCGCGAGCCCGCTGCGTAGTACTCCGCCCGGGCTTCCAGCTCGCGGTGCTCGGCCGCAAGCGGCAGCAGCGTCTGAAAGGTCCCGGCACGCCCGGCGAATGCCTCGCGACCACGCTCGAAGGCCAGTGAGACGGTCACCCGCGCGCCGACGAGGACCCCGAGCGTCTCGACCGCGTCGAGCTGCAGCGGCGTGAAGTCATCGAAGCCGTAGAGCGCAACCGGAACCGCCCGCCAGCTCGCCGGGTTGCGACGCAGCGCGTCCAGCGCGCGCGTCGCACGCTGCTCGGAGTCCGCGCGCCCAAGGCCCCCCACAACGCGCTCGTACTCCTCATAGAGCGTCCCCAGCTGCGTCGCTCGCGCCATCTGCGACGGGTCGGCCACCGCCCACGCGCGCAGCGCCGCACGCAGCCGCTCCGCGGGCACGCGCTGCACCTGCAGCTCGGCGACGAGCGCCCCCAGCGCACGTGTGAGACCGCGTGTCGAGCGGCCCGCCAAGGTCGCGATGATCCGCTCGCGCGCCACCCCGCCGAGCGCGCGCTCGGTCAAGCCAGCGCGGCGCACGATCTCGGCCATCAGCCCATCGAAGCGCTCCACGCGCACCCCCGGCACAAGTCCGGCGGCGGCGAGCTCGCGCCCGTAGTGCTCGGCATCGGCGTGCGTGGGCACGACCAGCAGCGGCTGCTCGCCGCGCGCGCGCTGCTCGCGCAGGACCTCCAGCACAACCCGCGCCTTCCCGGCGTTTGCGGGTCCCGTGATGAGCGTGATCGGCATCGCGTCCATCCTCGCGTACCGACCCGACGTCCCTCCCTCTGCTCTCCCTTCGGCCTTCTCGGGGGGGGTTAGGCGGCCGAGCGCGCAGCAACGCGCTCGGTGTCGGCCGTCTCGGCCGTCTCGGCTGTCTCGCCGTCCTGCGCTACAGCGGCCGTGGCGGCGGGCGCGGTCTCGTGGTCGGGCGGCTTGGCGCCGTCCTTGGCCCAGTTCTCGTTGAATTCCACGCGCCAGCGGCCCTCATCGGTCTGCTGCAGGGCGAGATGCGCGCGGAAGCTGCGCCCCGAGCGCCCGCGGAAGCCGGTGACGGGACGGTTGGTGTAGCCGGTCTTGATCAGCTCGCGCGCGATGGCCGCGGGGAGCTGCTTGCCGGCTTTGGCCTTCCAGATCACAAAGCCACAGCCGGGGTCGGTGCGCGACCAGCACGAGTAGCCCTTGCGGTTTTCGACGATTTCATGGCCGCACACCGGGCAGGGGCCGAGTGTCGCTTTGGGGATACGCACGTCTTTGAGCGTCTCGTCGAGCATCTTGACGGTCTCGCGCGCGAAACCCGCGATGTCGCCCATGAAGACTTCGCGGGCGTCCTGCCCGTGCTCGATACGGTCCAGGCGCCGCTCCCAATCGCCCGTCAATTCCGGCGAGGTCAGCGGATGGCGGCCCAGCAGCCGCACGACGTTCAGGCCCTTCTCGGTCGCCACGAGCGAACGCCCGTCGCGCTCGATGTAGCCGACCGTGATCAGCCGCTCGATGATCGCCGCGCGTGTCGCGGGCGTGCCGATCCCGGACTCCTTCATCGCCTCGCGCAGCTCGTCGTCGTCGACGAGCTTGCCGGCGGTCTCCATCGCGCCCAGCAGCGAGGCGTCGGAGTAGCGCCGCGGGGGCTTGGTTTCCTTGCTGAGGCTCTTGATCTCGCGCACGTCGACCGGCTCGTCCTGGTTCAGGCGCGGGAGCTGCTGATCGGTGCCCTCGTCCTCCTCGCCACGCTCGCCACCGGCGTCAGCCGGTGTCTGGTCGTAGACGCCGCGCCAGCCGGCGACGATCAAGAGCTTGCCGCGCGTACGGAAGACGAACTTGCCGGCCCGCTCCCCGCCGGCGGCGCGCACGGTGGTCTCCACACGGGTGTTCTCGAAGACCGCCTCGGGGTGGAAGACGGCGAGGAAGCGACGGGTCACCAGATCGTAGATGCGCCTGTCGTCGTCACCCATGCGGTCGACTTTGTGCTCGCCCTGCGTCGGGATGATCGCGTGGTGGTCGGAGACCTTCTCGTTGTTGACCACGCGCTCCAGTGGCAGCGCCTCCAAGCCGATCACGTATGCGGCGGCCTTCGCGTAGTCGCTCTGGGCACCCACGACCTCGGCCGTCGGCTTGATCTCGGGGATCATGTCGGTCGTCAGGTAGCGCGAGCTGGTGCGCGGGTAGGTGAGTGCCTTGTGCTCCTCGTAGAGTCGCTGCGCCGCGGACAGCGTGCGTCGCGCGGAGAAACCAAAGCGCGTGTTGGCGTCGCGCTGTAGCGAGGTGAGGTCGTAGAGCATCGGCGCCCGCTCGCGCTGTTCTTTCTTCTCGAGCTTGGTGACCGCGCCCTGCTTGCCCTCGCAGGCCTCGACGATCGCGAGCGCTTCCTCGGCGGTCGCGATGCGCGGCTTGGTGCCGGCGTGGAAACGCCCCACGTAGACGCGCTCGCCACCCTCTTCGTCCTCCAGTGCCGGCGCCGCGAAGGTCGCGTCGACGAGCCAGTAGGGCTCGGGCTTGAAAGCGCGGATCTCCTCCTCGCGGCGCGCCACGATCGCGAGCGTCGGGGTCTGCACACGTCCCAGCGAGACCGCCCCGTCGAAGGAGGTGCGCAAGCGGATCGTCGCCGCGCGGGTCGCGTTCATGCCGACGATCCAGTCGGCCTCCGAGCGCGAGCGCGCGGCCTGCTCGAGCAGCGCGTACTCCGCGGCCGGTCGCAACGAGGCGAACGCCTCTTTCATCGCGGCGTTGGTCATCGAGTTCAGCCACAGGCGCTGCACGGACTTCTGCGCGCCCGACTTCTCGTAGATGTAGGCGAAGATCAGCTCGCCCTCACGCCCGGCGTCGCAGGCGTTGACGACCTCGCTGACGTCCTCGCGCGTGAGCTGCTTGGCGACGACCGACATCTGCTTGCGCGAGCGCTCGTCGCGCACGACCAATTTGAAGCGGTCGGGGACGATCGGCAGGTCCTCCATCTTCCAGCGCTTGAATTTGGCGTCGTATTCGTCGGGTTCGGCGAGCTGCACGAGGTGGCCGACCGCCCACGTGATGATGTACTCCTCGGCTTCCAGCCAACCCTCTTCCTTCTTGAAGGTCCCCGGCAGCACGCGCGCGAGGTCACGCCCCACGGAGGGCTTCTCGGCGATCACAAGCGTCTTGGACATCGGCTCAGAGACTAGCGGCTGCCGGTGGGCGGAAACGCCTGGCCTCCCCTCACGCCGAGTCGCAGGGCCCCGTGGCGACCGCGCCGCGTGCCCCGCCGAGCGCGCGGGCAACGGTTGCGTTGGCGACTCCATAGCCCCCCGCGGGTCCGCTACCGGTGGTGCCGGCGAAGACCGTCGTAAGAACGTTTCCGGCCCCGTCGACGAGTGGACCGCCGGAGTTACCCGGACGCACGACTCCGCGCAGCGGCGTGAGCAGGCGCGCGACCGGCCCATGCCCGTAGGCATCCTGGGTGCTCACCTGCTCGGTCGCCCCGATGCGCCCGGCCCGCACCGCGAACGGACCGTTTTCGGGGTAGCCGAGGATCGCGCCGGCACGCCCCGCGGGAGGATTCGCAAGCAGACTCAGGGGCGCGAGACTCAGGCCGGGCACGCGCAGCACGGCGATGTCGTTGCGGGGGTCGAATGCGATCGCCTGCGCGGCGAGACCGGGCGAGTGCCCTTCGATCTCCACGGTTGTGTCGCTCTCACCGGCGATGACATGCGCGTTGGTCACCACCTCTTCGGGGCGCGCGACCCAGCCGGAGCCCTCGATCGCCAGGCCACAGGCGGTGCCGAGCACGCGCACGACGCTACGCGAGGCGGCGCGCACCCCGGGTTCGTGGGCGATTCGCGGCGGCGGCGCGGCCAGCGCGGGCAGTGGACCGGGAATCGAGGGCAGCGGATCGAGCCGCGCGAGCGCATTGAGGATCGGTCCCGAGGGCGGTAGCAACTGGTTCAGCTCACCCAGGATCTCCGAGCGTTGGATGTCGGAGCGAAGCTGCGCCTCACCGGGCAGCTGCGCGGCCACCGCGGCGACGATCCACACGATGCCGAGCCCGACGCCGGCGCTGAGCAGCGCGCCGAGCGCACCGTCGAGTAGCCCCACACCGGGGATCACCACGGTGCTGCGGCGCAGCCGCCAGCCGATGCCCTCCAGGCCACTGGCGAGGATCGCACCCGCGAGCAGCGCGCCCACCAGGCCGAACGCCGGCGCGTAGGGCGATGCGGACCCCTGGGGGAGCAGCAGCGGCCCCAGGCGGGTACCGATGAACGCGCCCAGCGCGAACCCGCTGAAGGAGAGCACTCCGACTATGAATCCCTGCCGGAAGCCGAACAGGGCGAGCAGCGCCGCGAACGCGAGGATCAACCAGTCGAGGTCCGTCACAACCCATGTTCTACCGTTCCGCGACGTGAGTACAGTCACCGTAGACGGGAGCCCATGAGCACCACGCCCGTCTTCGGCCGCGGTGAGTACGAGCGCGGGTATCGTCGCCGCTCGCAGCGCGTGCGCCCTGTGATCGCCCTGGCCGCCGTCGCGTTCGCGACGGGAGCGATTGTCGGCGCCACCCAATCGGGGTCCTCGACGGCGCCCGCCCTCGCGTCCCGTTTCGCCTCGGCCTGGGCACAGGGCAACTATGCGGCGATGTACAGCGAGATCTCACCGTCCTCCCAACGGCAGATCAGCGCCGGCCAGTTCGCGGAGGTCTACCGGGAAGCGGCGATGCTCGCGACGGCCAGCGCGATGCGCGTCACAGGCCGGCCCCACAACGCCGCGGGCGGTATCGAGCTAGTCCCCGTCAGGGTCCGCACGCGCCTCTTCGGGACGCTCGCCAGCAGCTTCCGCCTACCGGTGGTCTCCGCGCACGAAGCAGGTGAGCGCATCGCCTGGTCGCGTTCGCTGGCCTTCCCCGGCCTGCGCGCCGGCGAGCACTTGAGCAGGCGCACGACGCTGCCCCCGCGCGCGGCGCTGCTGGCGCGCGACGGCTCGGTGCTCGCAGAAGGGCCCGCGAGCGTCGCCGGCCAGCGCAGCTCGCCGCTGGGCGCGGCGGCGAGCGCGGTGGTCGGCAGCGTCGGGGCGATCCCCACCGACAGGCTCGCGGCGCTGGAGGCGCAGGGAGTGCCCGCGGATGCGATCGTCGGCGTCAGCGGCCTGGAGCTCGCCAACGACGAACGCCTGCGCGGCAAGCCCGGAGGCGAACTGCTCGCCAGCGGCGCGCCAGCCGGCGAACGTGTGCTGGCGAGCGCAAGCGCACACGCCGCGCCCGCCGTGCGCACGACGATCTCCCCGACCGTGCAGAGCGCAGCGGTGAGCGCGCTGGGCGGTCAATACGGCGGGGTCGTCGCACTGGAACCGGCCACCGGGCAGATCCTCGCGGTCGCCGGGATCGGCCTGGAAGCGTTGCAGCCACCGGGCTCCACGTTCAAGATGATCACGCTCAGCGGGGTCCTGCAGGCGGGCATCGCCACAACGCACAGCACCTACCCCTATGCGACGGCGGCGACCCTCGACGGGGTCCAGTTGCACAACGCCAACGGCGAGTCCTGCGGAGGCACCCTGGCGCTGGCATTCGCGGTCTCCTGCAACTCGGTCTTCTCCCCGCTCGGCGTCAAGCTGGGTGCGGCGCGGCTGGTGGCGACCGCCGAACGCTTCGGCTTCAACCACGCACCGGGGATCGCTGGAGCCGCCGAGAGCACGATCCCGCCGGCGGCGGACATCCAAGGCGAACTGGACATCGGCTCGACCGCCATCGGCCAGGGCATGGTGCAGGCCAGCGCACTGGAGATGGCGACGGTCGCCGCGACGATCGCCGACGGCGGCCGCCGTCCGGCGCCGAGCTTCGATTTCGCGCACCGCTCCCCCACGCGCGCGATCGGTCCGGCGGTCGCGCGCACCGTACGGGGCCTGATGATCGACGTCGTGCGGTTTGGTACTGGGACGGCGGCTGCGATCCCGGGGGTTGTGGTGGCCGGCAAGACCGGCACCGCCGAACTGGGCTCCCCCACATCCTGCGGCGCAGAAGCGGACAGCGCCGAACAGGGCTCCTCCCCAAGCGAAGAAGAGGGCGAAAGCCAATCCAGCTGCAGCACCGAACAGAGCAATCCCCAGAACACCGATGCCTGGTTTGCCTCCTTCGCGCCGGCCCTGCACCCCAAGATCGTGGTCGGGGTACTGCTGGTGCGCGATGGCGCCGGCGGCGCGACGGCGGCACCTGTCGCGCGAGCGGTACTCGAAGCCGGCCTGCGGGCCGCCTCCTCCTCGAGCTAGTGCGCTCTAGACGTCCAGTTCCGCGGAGGCGGTCTGGCGTGCTTCGAGCGGGTCGACGATCTGCAGCGTCAGCGGCCGGTTGTCCAGCGAGGTGACTTTGATCTTGTAGAGCAGCAGCGCACCCTGGGTCGGGCCGGCGGCGGCGATCGTGTTGGGAGCCGGGATCTGGTTCTTGGCCGGCACGTCCCCTGGACGGTAGGCGAAGGCGTTCGCGGCGATGATCGGGTGGTAGACGTTGCCCTGGGTGTCGCTGATCGTCAGGCCCGTGGCCACCGGGTGTGGCTGTTCGGTGTTGTTGTAGACCTGCATGAAGACCCCAAACCACTCTTCGCCCGGACGCAGCAGGCGCTGGGCCGGCGTGAGACCCGTCAGATACGAGGAATCTTCGGTGTTGTAGGGGTTCAGCTCGCGCGAGAGCTGAACCTCGTAGCTGAGGGGTCCGACGTCGAGATAGGGCGCGTTCTTGCCCGAGGCCCCGGCGTAGGTGCCGGTTGTGACCCGCGTGTGGGATTCCCCGCACGCCCCGAGCGCCACGACGGCGAGCGCCGTAGCGGCTAGTAGGCCAACCTTGCGGGGGGCACGGTGCGCCTGGGTCGGCAGTTGTGCCATGCGCAACGGCGAGCGGGATGCGCGAGACGAGATGCGGGACATGCGAGGCGGCAGTCTACCCACCGGCGACCGTGACGCGCGCGCCGCGCCCCTCGCCGCTCTCGATGATCGAGCGCAGGCGTCGCATTGCCTTCATGTTCTGGCGCTTGACCCTGATGCGCGCGCCGAATGACTCCATCAGGCGATCGGAGAGCGTCTGCGGCTGAGTCTCGAGCGTGAACCGCACCCGCGTCGCGCCACCGGCCCCCGGAGCGAGCTCGAATACGCCGAGCGTGCGTACCCGGTTGTCCTTGCCACCGCGGCCCACCTCGACGATGCGGTGCGGGTGCTCGACCTCGGCGAACGTGACGTCGCCCCAGCTGAAGCGATTGCCGGGCGCCGCCACGCGAAAGCGGGCGCCGGCGCCGAGACCGACCGAGTTCTCGCGCGTCAAATGCCAGTCGTGCAGGTAGTGGTCGGTGAACTCCGAGTGGTTGGCGAGATCCTTCAGGTAGGCAAAGACCCGCTCGCGCGGAGCATCGATGAGGATCGAGACGGTCAAGGGGTGCACGGCGCGGAAGTTTACCGGCGGCGCGCCGGACTAGGCGGCGCGTGCGGTGAGCCGCACGGTGTGCCCGCGCTCGGTGTGGCGCACCGTCTCGGTGGCCTCGGGAGCTTCGCTGCGCAGCGGGCGGCAGAGCTCGCAGACCACGCTGTGGCGCTTAGCGTAGAGGTGCACCTGCTCGCCGATCAGGGGCGTGCGGCCACAGTCCGAGCAGCGATTGCGGTCGGCTGCGAGCAGCCCCACGCCGCGTCGCAGCAGGGAGCGCTCGAGCTGCTCTGCATCTGAGGTCACCAGCGGAAAGATGCTCACGCGGGATGGTTCGGCGTGCCGCCAAGGTCTCCTGCCCAGCCGGCGTGGGGGATCTCCGCGGCACGAGATCTGTTTGCGGGGATCGCGGCAAGGGTAAACGTCGGCCGATACTCCGTTTCGTCAGGAGCCCCCTGTCCCGGATCACAAGCGATATAGCCAGCGGCCTTGCTTCGCGGGGAAAATTACGAGCCTTTTATACCCGCATCGAAAAGTCGCGTTATGATCGCCGTTAGGTTCCGACATGTGGGTTCCGAGACGTACCCCCCAGGAGAAGAGGAGCTGTGAGATGCTGGAGTCAATGACCTCGGGCACGATGGCCGGAGCGGGTTCGTTTCGTTGCCAACGCTGCGGATACGTTCTGACATTGGCGCCCAGCGACGCTTTGAGCGACTGTCCGGGATGCGGGGGATCGAGCTTCGTACGAGCATCGCTCTTCAGCCTGGGACATCTGGGTGCTGAGAACCTCGCCACCGAGACCGTCGAGCACCTCGCCGAGCGGGACGCGGCGTGGTTAGCCGAGGCTCGAGAAGCAATTGAGCTGCCGGGCGACTATCTCCTCTACGAGGAGGACGGCGAGACAACGATCGTGGCGCTGACCCGGGAGTGGACGCGCGTTGGGCGCAGCCTCGCGGCCGACGTGCGCTTCGACGACCCCACGGTTTCGCGCAGGCATGCCCTGCTCGTACGCCAGCCGGACGGAGTGCGGGTCCTCGACGACCGCAGCCTCAATGGCGTCTTCGTCAACGGCGAGCGAGTCGAATGGCGCATGCTCGCAGACGGCGATGAAATCACGGTAGGTCGCTATCACCTGCGCTTCATCAGCATCACGGCGCGGACCGCGGAGAGCCGACCTGAGCACACCAGCGGCCTGAGCGCAGCCGGCTGAGCTCAGCGCCCGCCGAGCGTGCGGGTACTTGGTCTTACTCAATGCGGCCTCGGCGGCCAGCGAGGCATGCGATCTTTGTACATCGCGCTCTTGACAGCCCGCCGTGGGCGGGTCTACGATCCTGGTCAGATGTAGTAACCCACAGTCTGGGATTCAGCGCCTGGAAAACGCGCCCCGAGCCACGGATTGGTCACGGCATGGTCGCGCTCCTCCACCCGCTCCTTCGCCGGGCAGGGAGGGAGAACGATGTTGAACAGCAGCCGCCTCGGCCCCATCCGGGGGCCGGCAACCGGGATTTCCGCGGCCAGGGGCCACTCCGCGGATCCGCGCACCCGGGTGCTCGACGCCCTGATCTCCACGGTGTCCTATCGAGGCTACGACCGCACGACCGTGGAGCGGGTTTTGCAGACGGCGCAAGTACCCGCGGCCGTCTTCAGCGAGCACTTCTACGACAAGGAGGACTGCTTCATCCAGGCGCTCGATGAGTTCGTGGACCGTGTCGAGATGAGGATCCTGGAGCGGGTGCAGCGAAAGACCCCCTGGCCCGAGCGGGTTCGCACTGGATTGCAGGCCCTGCTGGATGCACTCACGGAGGACCCGGATGGCGCGCGCGTCGTGCTCGTGGAGTGTCTGAGCGCGGGCGCGGCCGCCTACGAGCGCCACTGCATGCTGCTGCGGGTCTTCCCACCGCTACTCGAGGAGGGGCGTTTTCACTCAGCCAACCCCGATCTTCTACCGCCAGCCACTTCCGAGGCGCTGGTCGGGGGGATCGGCGCGATCCTGCACCGGCGTGCCCTGGAGGACCGCACGGGCGAACTGCCGCGTCTGCTCGGCGACCTGGCTTACTTCGCGCTGCTGCCCTATCTCGGGCACCATCGCGCGATCGTCGCCGCCTACGCCAGGCCGGTCGTGGCCTGTGCCAAGCCCTAGAGGAGCTCTTATTTCAACGGCGGTGGCGCCGTGACCTGCGGGAACTGGCTCGTCTTGCCTTCCCAGGTGAACGGCGACTGCTGTGTGCAGGCGGGCGCCGGGACTTCGTTGACGGTGCTTTCAGGCGAGTTGGCGACGTGATCGTGGATCAGCTGTTCGATCGTCGCCTGGGACACCGCCGCGTTGGGTGGTCCTTCGACGGAGGGCGCCGAGTTGGCGCAGGCCGCCGTGCTGAACGACTGCAGCCCGCCGCTGCCAAGCTGGCTCAGACCGCCTGCCTGGAAGTACGGGTTGGCGCGGTTGGTGCCGATCCGTTTGTCGTAAACCGCCAGGGCTTCGGGGCCGACGGAGACGAGACCGCGTAGATAGTGCTGGATCGGCGGCTCACCTTCGCCGAGGTCCGCGTTTTTGTCGTGCGCCTCAGTAGCAGCGGTGAGGTTCGCGAAGAAGGCCTGTACCTCGGGGATGTAGTCCCCGGCGAACTGCAGGAATGGGTCGAGGTTGCGCAGGACCGGGCTGACGTTTTCAAGCAGCGGCACGGTTCCCTGAAGGATGCCCGGGACCTTCGGCAAGCCCTTCTTGGAGGCGCTTGTCAGCGGGCCGATGTTGGTGAGCAGGCTGTTGAAGTCGGGCGTGAACGCCTTGACGGTGCGCAGCAGCGGCGCCAGCTCGCGCTCCCAGGCACGCGACTGATCGAGCAGCGGGCTGGCTTCAGCGGCGAGCTCATCGAGTTCACTCAGCGTGGCCTGCGAGTTGTGCTCGAAGGCCGGCAACTCGCGGAAGGCGTCCGCGAACTGCTGGCTGCTCTGCGCCAGCGCGTGGAAGCTGCGCTCACCGTTGACGATCAGGCCGCGGAACTGGTCGTCGCGTTCGGTGAGTGCGTTGAAGACGACGCCGGTGTTGCGGATCACCTTGCGCACCGCGCCTTCCTGTTCGGCGAGGATCCCAACGAGTTTGTTGGCCTGTACCACGAACGGTTCGAGTTCGGCAAAACCGGAGTTGATCTGTTCACCACGCCCGTTGTAGGAGGCGGCCAGGGTCTGCTGCCACGCTTTGAAGGCGCCGCGTACGCGCGGTTCCAGCGAGGCGAGGATGTCGTCGAGCGTAACCGTCGGTTCGACCTGGCTCGAGGGTAGGCGCCCGCCATCGGGCAGCGCTCGCGCGGAGCCGGGCTTGGGGAGCAATTCGATGTAGGTCTCCCCCAGCAGCGTCTTCTGGCGCAGAATCATATGGTCGTTGGCGCGGATCGGCGCGTCTTCGTGATCCATTTCGACCGTGACGTCGTTCAGGCCGGCCGACGCCGTCGAGAAGCCAATCACGTGTCCGACGCTCACGCCGCTGATACGCACGTCGGACTGTTCGGCTAGCGACAACGTGCGCGAGAGCTCGACGGTGAAGCGGTAGCCCTTCGGTTTCAGCGGCACGGGCCCACCGAAGGACTCCCACAGGAAGAGCAGTAGCCCGAAGCAGCTCAGGGCGAACAGCACGATCACGAGAATGTTCGCCAGCGTCGGAGCGCGCTTCTGCATCAGTTCCCCCCTTCTGCTTCTAGCGGTGCCGCCGCATCGGGACCTTGGCCGAAGACGCGATCCGCCAGCCGTGCGCTCGCGTTGACCCCGTGAACCACCCCGGCCGTTTTCGCGGCGGTGCCGCTGGTGGCGGCGACTGATTTACACAGCGTGGGACTCGGCGGGTTGAGCAATCCGACGATCAATCCCGCCGTCGGATCGGCTTCCCCAACGGCCTTGATAAACGGCACGAGCGCGCAGTTGAAGTACACGAGCGTCTGACCGAGCGCGCCGTGCGCATCGCCTTGGGAGACCACGCTGTCGAGATTGTGGTTGGCCCAGTCGAGGAAGAACAGGAAGCCACCCTGGTTGGGGCCCGGGTTGTACGCCAGCTCGTTGAGGAATTCGTTGAAGACCGCGAAGCCCGTCTTGAGTTGCGGGAACGCTTCGCTGACGTCCTGCACCGAGGGCTCGACATTGTTGAGCACGGGCAGGATTTGCCGCAGCAGCGGCTGGATCTGGTTCTCGAGGATCGGCGTCGTCTTCCTGAAGAACGGCTGCGCCGCGCGATTGGCTGGGGCGAGCCCCTTGGCGAAGGGCTCGAGCGCCTTCAGCGTGGGGGCCACCACATGGAAGGCGGTGGACGCCTTGGCGAGCCCTTTGTTGGTCGCCTTCAGCACCGCGGGCAGCTCGCGCAGCGTTTCCTGTACCTGGCGATCCTGCTGGGAGAAGGTGGCAAATACAGCGTTGGAGGAGTCCACGAGGGCTGCCAGCTGAGAGTCCTTGTTACCCAGCGCTTCCATCAGGAGGCGGAAGTTGTGAATGGAGCTCGACACGTCGGCCTGGCGCTTGTCGACTTCGCGGCCGATCTTCGCGAGATCCTGCCCCAGTGGGGCAAAGCGCTTGAAGGTCGCGGAGAGGTTCGCACCGTTGCCCTGCAGGCCCTCGCCGGCGCCGGCGAGCAGCTCCTGCAACGAGGCACGAGCTTCGGTATCGAGGGCGTCGAGCAGTTCTTCGAGGTTGCCATCGGGCGCGGTCTGCGCGATCGGGACGATGTAGCCGGCTGGCACGCGTCCCGCCGAGGGACTGCCGGGATTGACCTCGACGGTCTCGTCCTTGAGCTGGGTCTTGGGCCGCAGCAGCATCGTGGCGTCGCGGTAGATGTAGCGCGCGTAGGAGGGCTTGAGGTTCATTTCCACGATCGCACGGCCGTTGTGCAATTCGACGCTCGCGATTTCTCCGACCTTGGCGCCCGCGATCGTGACCTCCTGGCCCTGTCCCGGGGCAACCGCCTGAGCCGTTTGGAATTCGCCCCTGAGCACGAAGTGTTCACGTCCGACGAAGGGCACCCACGACGGCACGGAAAGGCGCTCGTGCGCGAGGATGTAGCCGGCGCTGGCGGCGGCGATCACGATCATCACGACGACCGCGATGAAGGCCGTACGGTAGCGCTCGATCTGGTCGCGGATCCCGCGACCGCCGTCCTCAACCTGCGCCTGCCCGTTCTCGACGCTCATTTCGCGCTCCCGTCCGCCGGTCCGGATGCAAGCGGGCCATCGAATTCGGGCAGCTTCTGCGTGTAGCAGGCGACCAGCGGACGGTACGGCGGCTCAGCTCCGGGGAAGCGCGGGCTGGTGCCTTCGGGCGCGAACCCGCTCTGCGAGACGAGGGTCTGGGTTCCAGCTCTTGTCGGTGTTCCCGTCAACTGCGCCGGCTGGGAGACGATCGGGGTGCCGGCACCGCCGCCGAGGAAGCGGTCGCCGGTGCCGTTGCCGCTGAAGTTCTGGCCGAGCCCGGCGAGACCCGCCATCGCGTACCAGAATTCCTTGTAGTTCTGAGCACCCGAGGTGTTACGCCCGTCCTGGAGCTGGACGTTGCCAGCCGGGAAGATGACATTCGTCAAGCATTTGTTGAAGAGGTTGATCTGGTTGAAGAAGGCAGGCTGGGCAGCCAAGAGGCCTGCGAACGCCGGCGCCGCCTTGCGCAGCGAGCTGGCTACCCCTCCGAGCTCCCCGGGGGCGAGCGTGGCTTCCGTCTGCTTGATCCAGGGGTAGGCCGCGGTGATCGTCGCCGGCAGCGCTTCGACTCCGGGGATCAGGTCCTTGGCGAACGTGCGCAGCGGGGGCGCGGCAGCGGCCAGCCCGGCGAATCCGCGCCTGGCGTTGCGAAGCGTCGCAGGCAGCTCAGCCACCGCACTACTCAGACTCGGGGATTGCGCCGCGAGCGCCCCGAGGAAGGTGTTGAAGTTGCCGATCAGTTCGCCGAGTTGCTGCTCGTGAACGTCGAGCTGAGCTGTGACTTTTTCGATGCTGGCGAACAACTTGGAGAGGTCGTTCGGTTCGCGTCCGGCGAGCGCTTGGTTGATGATCGCGCTGTCGCGGAGCGCTTCGGGGCCGATCTGGAAGGCCTTGTTGAGACCCTGCGCCCCATTCAAGCCCTTAACTTCAGGTGCCTGTTCGGCGTCCTCGGCGGCGGTCGGCTTGCGCGTCAGCGCCTGGCCGTATTCGGCCAGGAAGGTCTGTAGATTCGCGCGCGTGTCGGTGTTGAGCGCGTCCAGCACTTGATCGAGCTGGACCGGGTCAGATGTTTGTGTGACCGGGATCGTCGCGCCCGAGGAGAGTTGCCGCGCAGAGGGGCTGCCGGGCTGCAGTTCGACGAAGAAGTTGCCTTCCAGGAAGATGCGTGGGCGGATCTTCAGAGTCGCGTCGGAGTGGATCGGCAGTCCCCGGCCTTCGATTTCCATGCTGACGACCCCGGTGCCGCCTACGTGATGGGTCGAGGTGACCTTGCCGACCGTCACGCCGGCGATCCGCACGGGAGACTTCGGGGCAATGTTGACGGCGGTGTTGAACGCCGCGTTCAAGCGGTAGCCGTGTTTGAACGGAATGTGCTTTGTGAAGCCAAAGTACACGAGGACCACGAGAACCACGATGAACACGACTCCGAACCGCACCGGATTGGAGCGTTTCTGCAACTCGGATACAGCGACCTGGTTGTGACGTTTCCAGAGGCGCATACCGATCACTTCCCGCCGCTCTTGCTCGTGGCTTCCTTGGGGAAGTACTTGAGCGTCGAGCTGGGATATTTTTCGCTGAGGGCGTTTTCGTCGCGCTTTGTCGCTTCGTGGAGCGTGCCGAGCGCTGGGGTGGTGTTGCCGATAACAGTCTTGCCGACCGTGTATGTCTGGTTGCCCGCTTCGCAGACCTTCGGCTGGCCGGGTGCGCCCACATATGGGTAGGGGGTGTAGTGCAGGAAGTTGTTTTGGACGATGTTGCCAACTGTCGTACCGTTGGTGCTCACTTCACGTTCGACCGATGGCCCACTGGCTGGTGCGGAGGCTGGCAGACCCTCGTTATTGGGGCCGGAGGGGCTAAAGATCGGTACGCCGCGCGCCACCGTGCCGACGCCGATGTTCTCAGAGAGCAGGTTGCTGAGGTTGCGGAACGCGAGCGAGAAGTAGTTGCAGTTCGTTTGTGCCGGCGCGAGCCCTTCGAGCAGCGGGAGACCGAGGCGCACCGTCTTGGTGAATTCTTCGAGGCCGAGTGTGACGATCGGGTTTTCCGAGAACGCCTTGAAGGCCTGCAGCGCGGTAGCCAGGTCCTTGTTGACCGTGCTCGCGGCACGCAGGTTGACGGCGCCGACCGCGAAGGCGTGCCCAAGCGGCGCAGCGGTCGTGCGCAGGAGGCTCGCGCTGGGCCTCAGCAGGCGCATGAACTCGGTGGTCTTTTCAATGAACGGCGCCTCGTAGGGCAGTGAGTGGATCGCCTGGCGCAGCGCCGCTGGACCGCCTCGGATCGTCCGTTCCAGCGAGGGTGCCGCGGTGGCCCAGGCGGTAAAGAAGGTGTCGAGATCATCGAAGAAGGCCGCCTGTTGCTCGGCGACGGGCGCGATCTGGGTGGCGGTTTTGTCGAACGCGACAAACAGCTGCCGCAGATTGGTCTGCGGCGAGGCGAGATTGTGTAGAACCGGCACGGCGTTCTTGACCAGCGGACGCAGCGTGGCGATCGTTTCGTTGAGACCTGCCCCACGTCCGGCGAAAGCGTCGCCGAATGTGTTTGTGTTCTGCTGGATTGCGATCCTGGTCTTCTTGTCGAACATATTGAAGAAGTCCTGGATCTGCACCGGTTCGCGCGACTGCGAGACAGGGATCGTGTGGCCTGGCTTGACCGGCTGCTTGGAGTGCCCGCGCGTCAGTTCCAGGTACTTCAGGCCAATCGTGGAAACCGACTCGACGAGCGTTTTCGTGTCAGCCGGCAGCGGCTGGATCTTCTTTTCGAGTTGCAGGCTGGCGATCGCGGTGACCCTGCCGGTGGCTGGGTCTTGATACGGGACGAGCCCGCTGACGATCCCGATGCGCTTGCCGCTGAGCCGCACCTCGTTGCCGGGCTGTAGACCCGAGGATTCGGGGAGCGCCACCTTGATGTTGTAGGTGGGCGTGAACGGCAGCCCATGGCCGGCGTTGTAGGAGATGTAGACCGCGACTACGGCGATCAAAGTTGTAAGTGCCCCGATCAGCAGCGGACTGCCGGCGAGCGAGCCACGGCGGCGACGCGGATTCATCAGGGCACCTCCGCGGGGTCGCAGCCGAGCAGACCACTGTCGGTGAAGGGCGCCGAGCCATCGGCCGGAGGCGGTGTGGCCCCGGCTCCCGGACAGCGGCGCAGTTGGCGCAGCGCTAGCCCTTGCGCACCTTCCTGCGGCGTGGTCGGGGTGAGCTTGTTGCCGGCGCCGAGCTTGAAGTTGTCGAAGACGAAGCTCAGGTGCGCATAGTGGCCGTTGGCGTCGTAGTAGCCGGCGTCGGTGCCGAAGTCGCGCGCGGCACCCGCGAGGTCGGGTGCGTAGGGACCGAAGAAGGCCGTCACGGGCACCGATTCTTTGAGCGCGGTCACCGAGGAGGGCACGCCCGTTTCGACCGCCTTGGCGAATGCCGGCAGGCTCAGGGCGGCATCCGTGAGGTCGTTGGCCGGACCGGGACGGCTAACCGCGGCGCTGAGGTTGTGGAGCACTGGCTGCGCCGCGTCGAGCAGCGGAGCCAGACGCGCGAAGAACGACGCGAGTTTGGTGGTATCCGGCTTGGAGACCTTGACCAAGCTGCGCAGCGCCGCGAAGGTCGAGGGCAACTCGGCGAATGCGCGGTTGCCCTGCTGCAGGGTGGCTGGCAGTTCGTGCACGCCCTGTTGGAGGCTGGCCTGCTCGGAGCCGATGGCCTGGAAGGCTTTGTCGCCGTTGCCAACCAGACTCGTGAGCTGTTCGCGATGGGCGGCGAGCGTCGTAAGCGCCTTGGCCGACTGCACGAGGAAGTTCGTGAAGGTGGGCTCATCGCGAGTTAGCTCGGCGAAGACGTGCGTGGCTGAGGAGAGCGCCGGACTGAAGTATTCGGCTGACAGACCAGCCGCCGCGGTAACCCCCGCATAGGATTCCGCCGTCCCGACGAATAGCTGCTGCAGGCCTTTGAGCGTACGCGGGTTGAATATGTCGAAGAGCTGGTCCAGATCGACCGTTCCCTGCGCTGCACTCGGCGGCAGCGTGGCGCCTGCCGCGAGGGCGCGACGGTTGTTGGGACCCGGAGAGATCGCTATGTAGCGACCGGCGACCGTCGTCAGCGAGGGCACTCGCACTTGGGCAGTGGTGCCTTCGTGCAAAGGCACCAGCGAGGATTCGACGTGGATCGTGACGCGTGCTTTGTTGTTGGGAGTGAGCGCGATATCCGTGACGCTGCCGACCGGCACTCCGCCGACTTGTACCTGGTCGCCACGCACGAGCTGACTCGCGTTGTCGAGGAGGATCTGGTAGCTGGCCCCGCTCCCGCCGGAGAAGAGGATGTATGCGACCGCCAGCACTACCAGCGCCAACGCGCCGGCGGCGACCCAACGCGCGACTCCCGAACTAGCCGGCGTACGCACCGAGGACCCGGCGGGCGGTACCCGCGGCTCATCGGGGCCGTGCAGCGGTGGCGGGCTAGGGGGTGTCGTCGTAGCCATGTCGCTCATCCACCGCCCGTTCCAGCAGCGGCGCTGCCTGCTGTGTCACCGGGGGCCGCGGAGGCATTGTCGGGGATCGAGGCGCTCGATGGCTTGCCCGCGACGGTCGGGTCGGGAATCTCGCCAAGTCGGGAGATCAGCGCCAGCCACTGCGCGGGCGCGAGCGGTGAGCTCTGAACGCGCGCCGCACGCGCACCGCCCGGCGCTTCGAAGTCCACGTGAATCAGGCCATGGTCGGCAGGCAGCGTGAGCGTGTTCGCGGTTCCGGGATAGCTCAGTGAGCCCGTGGCTATCTGGCGCGGCCGCATCGTTCCCTGGAGGCGCAGCAGCCGGTGCACCGCGATGTCCGCCAGCGACCCGGACCCTTCATGGCCGGCGATCGATACCCCATCGATCGCGGAGATGTCGAGCGCATCGCCGACCGCGCTACCCGCAGCGTTGCGGGCGCCCGCGGCACGCGCGCACCCGAGCGAGGAGACCGTCGGCTTCAGGCCGGATACGGAGAGGAACTCGAGCGCAGCGAGCACGCGGCGGTCGACCTGGCCGGCCCGCACCTCGCCACGTCCACACTTGGACGCAAACCGGATACCGGAGTCGCGCAGCACCTGCTGCTGGAGCTGGGGCTTTGACTCCAGCAATACCTGTCCGACGGTAGGCGAGCTAGTGAGGAACGGGCTCGCCCCCTTCGCCCTGAAGATAGAAGTGTTTTCGAGTCGCACCCAGCCGTCGAGGATCGGCTTGGGATCGATCAAGGGAGCACCCGCGCCGGCGGGGCGGATTTGGAAGAGCATGTGTGCTTCGGAGCTACTGGCCGCCGGGGTCGTTTCCGCGTCACCGGTCGAACCCATGTGCCCGAGAACCGTGCCAGCGAGGACCTCGACTCCGGCCCGCAGTTCATGCAGGTAGACCTCATCGGCACCCGCGCTGAAGACGCGGGGCGTGGATGGTGGCGAAGCTGCTGGCGGCAGCGCTGGCGGCGGCGCCGGCTGGGTTGGCGCCGGTGGGGTTTCCAGGGCGGCCGCGGCCCCCATCGCAAGCCCGGAGCTGACAGCGGCTTCCGAGAGCGGCGAGTGCGGCTGCACGCCGGCGCTGGCCGGAGCGCTCGGCCTTGGACCGACGTCGGTCTGCGGACTCGACGCTGGGGCGCTGGACGCCTTGGGCCGGTGCGGCTCGAGCACGGGGTAGAGCTCCGCCACGCTTGCGAGCTGCGCATAGGTGTAGGTGTTGCCGTATGCGTCGCGCAGCGAGACGTAGTGCCCGAGCGTCGGCGAGTCCCCAATGGCCACGATCTGTCCATCCTGGACGGCAACCACAGGAGCTCCGGCCGGCGCGTAGATCGTCGTGCCCGCCAGCGTGACGGGTGCGCTGGAGCCGTCACCGGGCACCGTTGGAAAGCCGTCGGCGAAGTGCGCCTGCGCGTGCACCGGGAAGCGCGATTCGGTCAAGCCCGTGATCGCACCCAGCAGTTCGGGCGGCGTGCCGCCGAGCAACTGCGCCCGCAGCATCACGGCATCCACGTATGCCTGCGAGTGGTTGTAGGAGTAGATCGCCGCTCGAATGTCACCGCTGCCGCCGGCGGCGGCGAGGTACTTCGCGGCGGCGAAGATCGCATCCTCGGGGTTGTAAGGGTCCTCGTAGCCATCGCCGTTGGCGTCGACTCCATATCGAGCCCACGAGGAGGGCAGGAACTGCATCCAGCCCTCGGCACCGGCACTGGAGACGCTCAGGTCACGCCCGTAATCGGTCTCGACCTCATTGATCGCCGCCAGCACCTGCCAGGGAATCCCGTAAGCCGTACCGGCCGCCTGGTAGATCGGCAGAAGGAACGGCGGAACGCTGAAGCTTTCGATGAAGAAGTTTGGGACTCCTCCGATCGCCGATCCAAGTGAGCTGGGAAACGGCGGGGTGAGCGCCGATGGTAGTGGCGCTGTCTTCGTCGAACCTTTGGCGGGCGACGCCCCCTTGCCGGCGGGGGCCCGATGGGTGTGGCTCCCATGGCCATGGCCGTGGCCGTGGCCCGCTGCCGGGCCAGCGGGACTCCCAGCCTGTTCGCTCGGAGCCTGGCCACTCTGTGCCTGCACTTCCGGCACTGTGGTCGTTTCGCCTTCCGCGGGAAGCGGCGGGGTCGTAGCGGTCTGCTTTTCCACGGCCGGCGCACCGGGTTCCGCGGAGGTACCCGGCTGAGCTTCAGCGGCCGGCGCCGTCGTAGTGGTTTCGGTCGCTGTGGAAGTGGTCGTTTCCGGCGCGGTAGCGGACGCCGTTTCGCCCCATGCAACCGTCGCCGTGCCTGCCGGCACGCCCAGTACGAGTGCCCCGGCACCCAGGCATGCCAGGAGCCGGGCCAGGAGCCGGGCCAGGGAGCGCCGGCGAGGCATCTCAGGCGCCTTGTGCTCGCATGAAATGTGGTTGACCTGAGATCCGATAGTCATGGCCGAGATCTCAATCTCATTCGCCGAGCAGGTAGTTGAGCAACAGTCCACTCGCTTCGGCGCTTTCGCCAGAGGGCGTGTAGTAGGTCGTCCCGGCGCTGGCGCCGCCAACGGGCTGAGCCGTCGTAGAGCCCGTCGCGGGTGTGCCTGTAGCCGGGGCCGCGGCCGCTTCGGAGCCGGGGTATTTGGCTAGCGCTTGCGCAGCGGTTGCGCCGTGGGCTACCGCCATCACACGCTCGAGCGTGACGGTCGAGCCGCTCGAGCTCGACGCGGCACTCGCCGAGGACGCGGCACTCGCCGAGGACGCCGAACCCGCGAGGTTGACGAAGTTCGCGTTGCATTCGGTCACCCTGACGGTCTTGTAGAAAGCACAGACCTTCCCAACGCCGACCGCTCGGACGAAGTGGCCGAGCGTGTTGTAGCCGTTGGCGTTGTTCGCGCCCAGGAAGATCAGGTCGAGCAACCGCTCGAGGCCGCCGGTGGATCGCACGCTGGTGAGCAACCCCGCGAAGTTGCTCGCGAACGGCTTGGCGTACTTACCCAGTTCCTCGAAGCGATCGAGCAGCGGCTGCGAAGCCACAAGACCCGATTCGATGCCCTTGGAGGCCTGGCCAAGCGTCTGGAAGAACTGGGTCGAGCTCTTGGAGAAGGCGGGGATGTTTTCGAAGGTCTTGTCGACCCCGGGCGCAGCGACTCCAAGGTCTTCGAAGACCGGCGTCGTCTGGTCGGAGAGTGCTTCCAGGCGTTTGAGCGCAGGGCCCAACTGACGCAGGAAGGCTGGAAAGTTCGCAAGGTTTTCGGCCAGCGCCCCACGGTTGCGGGCGGTCGCGGTCGAGATCGTGTTGCTCTGCGCAAAGAATTCGGCGAACTGCTTGCGGTCGCGCGTGATCGGCGCAAGCGCGCGAGCCGATTCGACCGCCAGATTGCCCAGCAGCTTGTTCTGGGAGGCGAGGATGTCCAGCACCTTCTCGAATTCGCGCAACGCCGGGTTGGACCTGTGCAGCACCGCGTTCAGATCGCTGCCGCGACCGGCCAAGCCGGCGCCCAGTTCGTTGATGATGATCGCGAGCCGCTCGTTCTCGGGCAGGTGGTTGATGTCGCCGACGAGATCGATCCCGACCGGGCTCGAGGTCTGCTGGACGGGCAGCAGCCACTCTCCCGCGCCTTCTTGGCCTGCCGGGATCCTGCGCAGCGAGGGTGGCAGCGGCGTGCCTTCGGCCCGCGCCTGGGTCGGAAGGCAGTCGACGTACTTCTCCCCGATCAGCGCCTGCGGCTTGATCGTGCAAGTCGCGTCATCGCGGAAGCTCTGAAAGCCGGGGTTGTCGATGTTCAGCGTGACCGCGGCCTTGCCACTGGGCGTCGGCGCGACCGACCCGACCGTTCCAACCTTGACTCCGTCGACCTTGACGTCCTCGCCGGAGATCACGTTGCCGGCATCGTCGAAGATCGCACGGACGGTGTACCCACCGCTGGAGCCGCCGGCGGCCGTCGCAAGCAGGATCGCGACAGCAACCGCGAGCACGCCAAGCGCGCCGGCGATGGCGGCTGCCACACCTCTCCTAGACGACCCGACGGTACCCGTCCTCAAAACCGATCCTTCCTCCTCTATCCGACCGATCCGGAGATCAGTCAGCGAGAGGGGCGGCCCCCTCTCCGGTAGGTCGCCCCGTGCCCGCCTTTCATAGCTGGCACGGCATCGCTCAAAGAGGAGGATACCGTGCCAGCAGACTAGTACTTTGCCATCAGCCTACTTTTTGTGTTTCGGGCAGGGCACGGAGACCGAGCCGGGTACTGTTTCCCCGCTGTAGAAGGTCACTTCGTACCTCCCGGTGAGGTGCCCGTGGCAGGTGCTGGGCACCGTGCCGTAGGAGATGAGCTTCTTGCCCTTCATGTAAGCGGCCCCGAGCTTGATCTTGAACTGTTCGGCCGAGGCGGCGAGCGCTCCGGGCACGGTTTCGATCAGCGGGATCTCCGCGGTGCCTTCGACACCAGAGGGGGTAGTCACATAGGAGGCCGTCGCGAATTCTTCAAGCGAGACCGGCGAGGTCCCGACGATCGAGAAGATCAGGCTGGTGGGGCCGGTGAAGAATCCCTGCACTGTCACGCGCTCGTGCACACGTTCCCCACCGAAGCTGACAACGCCGTTGGCTTCGCCGGGAGGGCTGGCAAACGACTTCAGCGGGCAGCCCGCGGCGCCCGACTGGTGCAGGATCGTCTCGGAGCACGTAGCGAAACCGCTTGAGTTGATCTTCGTTCCCTTGGGGAAGAAGATCTTGATCTGCTTGACCGGCGAGGGGAAACCACCGTATTCGGTCCCGCTGATCTTGGCTTCCAATTCAACCGCCGCCCCGGCGCCCAGAATGTCGCCGGTACCCGGCCAGGTCGGGCCGCTTGGCTTACGCGGGTTCTTGGGGATTGGGACGATCGCCGCCCTGGCCACGATTGTCGGCGCAGCCGACGCCGTGGCCGCGGAGCCAGCGAGGCCGAGAACCCCTAGACCCAGCACAGCAAGATAAGTGGATGCTCTACGCATCATCGCGTTCTCTCTCCTCTATGTACGTGTTGATGTAGACGGTCCGCAGTCGATCCGTGTAGCTCCGAACCATGTACGGCCCGGCGACATCGAGACTTCCCAGGCCTCCCAGCCCAGAGAGCAGCGGTGATTCTCCGGACAACCATATCTGTCGCAGGCGATGGCTTCAAGTTTGAGGGTTGAGGCCTGCGACAGCTTGCGGTTGCGCCGACTACGGGGATTGGCATCAGATCAGCGACCTGTTTGTGTATTCCGAATAAAGTTTCTAACACTTGAAATAATAACGTTGAGGTTGAGGGTTAGGTGCTTAGGACAAGCCCATGTCTGCAATCACGAATCGATATACACCAGCTACAACACGCGACGGCGAGGAGAAGACCGATGGACTTCCAGCCCAGTGCCCGCAGCTCCGAGCTCGCCGAGCGGCTCGGCGAGTTCATGGACGAGCACGTCTACCCCGCCGAGCCGCTCTACGAGCGCCAGCTACGCGAGTCGGGGGACCCTCACCATCAGCCCCAGGTGATGGAGGACCTCAAGGTGCTCGCCCGCGAGCGCGGCCTGTGGAACATGTTCCTGCCCGACAGCGAGCGCGGCGCCGGGCTCTCCAACGTCGACTACGCACCGCTCGCCGAGATCCTTGGACACAGCCACATCGCCTCGGAGGCCTGCAACTGCGCGGCGCCGGACACCGGCAACATGGAGGTCCTGCACCAGTTCGCCACCGCGGAGCAGGCCGAGCGCTGGTTGCGTCCCCTGCTCGACGGGGAGATTCGCTCGGCCTTCGCGATGACCGAGCCCGCCGTCGCGAGCTCGGACGCGACGAACATCGCGCTGCGCATCGAGCGTGCCGGCGATGAGTACGTGCTCAACGGGCGCAAGTGGTGGATCTCAGGTGTTCTGCATCCCCACTGCCGCGTCATGATCGTGATGGGCAAGACGCGCACCGACGGGCCGCGACATGGCCAGCAGAGCATGATCCTGGTGCCGCTCGACACCCCCGGCGTGCAGGTCTTGCGCGGGCTTCCTGTCTTCGGGTACCAGGACCACGAGGGCCACGCCGAGATCCTCTTCGAGGACGTGCGCGTACCAGCGGCCAACCTGATCGCGGGCGAGGGCGAGGGCTTCATGATCGCGCAGGCCAGACTCGGGCCGGGCCGCATCCATCACTGCATGCGCTCGATCGGCGCAGCCGAGCGTGCCCTGGAGGCGATGTGCCGGCGCGCGGTCTCGCGCAGCACCTTCGGGCAGCCCCTGGCAGCCCGCGCCAACGTCCAGGATTGGATCGCCGAGTCGCGCGTGGAGATCGAGATGGCCCGTCTCCTGACTCTCAAGGCGGCGTGGCTGATGGACACCGTCGGGAACCGCAACGCGCGCACGGAGATCGCGGCCATCAAGGTGGCCGCGCCGAGCATCGCGCTGAAGGTCATCGACCGTGCCATCCAAGTCCACGGCGGTGGCGGGGTCAGCGACGACTTTCCGCTCGCCTGGATGTATGCCCACCTGCGCACCCTGCGCTTGGCCGACGGCCCCGACGAGGTTCACAAGCTCAGCATCGCGCGCCGCGAGCTCGCGCCTTACATGCCGGCGAGCTAAGCCCGCGACGGCCAGCTGCAATGCCGAGCGCCCTCTCTCTTAGGCGCCGGCAGGAGCAGGTCGCGCCTTGGCGCGCGAGCGCGAGGCTCGAGTCTTGACCGGCGCGACATCAGGCTCCGGGAGCACCTCGGGCCGGCTGGACTCGTCGATCGCGATCTGGATCGTGGCGAGCCTACGAATGAGGTCGGTTTGGACCTGCTCCAGCTCGTCCGCGTCGAGCAGCCGCGGCCCACTCCCCCGGCGTCCCTTACGCGAAGTCGACGCATGCTCAGGATGGGCAACCTCGATCTCGACGAGTGCCTGCTCGAGGGCCGCTATCTGTGTGCGCAGACGCTGCCGACGCTCGGCCTGCCCATCATCGGGGCTCGCATTTGCCGGCTCGACATACAGCGCGGCTGCGACCTCACGCGGATCGACCCCGGTGCGCAGCGCCTCGCGCGCCGCGTTAGCTGCAATCGCACCGGCGGGCGACCGCTGCGACTCGGTCGTGGCTGCCACGAAGGTACCGCTGCCGCGCAGGCTTTCGATGATGCCCTCTTGCTCGAGACGCTGATAGACCGAACGAACCGTGTTCGCATTGACCTTCATCGCCTCGGCGAGATCGCGCAATCCCGGCAAACGCTGCCCGGGTCCGAGCCGGCCGTCGCGGATGCGCGTCCGCAGCGCCCACGCGAGCTGCACCCCGATCGGGACCTCCGCGTCGCGATCGATGGCGAAGTCCATGGTCTGGAAGCCACTATCCGCCTGCCTCGTCACGCCTCCCACGTTAGCGACCCTCGCGGTTGATGATGTGCGCGCCTTGTATCGGTGGGCACGCTCAGAGCAGATGTCGCAGGCGCCAGAGGAGCGACGGCGCCGGTAGGACGCGCGCGGATACGGCGCGGCTGGAGGCGAGCGCAACGCCACTCGCGGTGACGATGGCCACCTGCTGACCAGCCGTCAAGTGAGTCGGGGCGTGGGTAAGCGCGACTGTGACCGGCACCTTCAAGCCACCCCAGCCGATCTCGCGCAAAGCGCTCGCGGTGACGACACTTGCGTGTTTGCCGTCGGCCCCGCGGGCGACCAGCACACCGGCTCCGGCCGGCAGCACCGTGCCGGAGCGTAGCGCGGCGGCGGCCGAGTCGCCGAGTTCTCGTGCGCTAGCGAGCGCGGCGGGGACGTAGGATCCGTCGCGTTGACCAAGCACGGCGCCCAGGATCGTGAACCGGCGCCCGGCGACGGTGACTCGCTTGGCGAAGACGAGGCATCCACCGGCGGCGCCGTCGGACCCGGTCTTGATGCCTACGTAGCCATCGTGTCCCACGAGGCCGTTGTAATTGTCGACCTCCCCCGCGACCGGAAGGTCGACCGCGGACTCGTCGACGATCGCCGCAAATGCCGGCTCGCGCATCGCGACCGCCGCGAGCTTGAGCTGGTCGCCCGGTGTGGAGACGGTAGTCGCGTCGTAGCCGCTCGGGTCCGTATAAGTCGTCGAGCGCATCCCGAGCGCGTGCGCGGTCGTGTTCATACGGGCCACGAACGCAGCGGCGCTACCGGCGTCGTGGTCGGCGAGCATCTCGGCGATGTTGTTCGCAGAGGGGATCAGGAGCGCCTGGAGCGCCCTGCGCTCGCTGAGGAGCTCGCCGGCCACGACGGGCACGACGGACTCGCCGAGCGCGGCGCGACGGCGCTCGTCGCCGACCTCGGCGGCGGTCACTCTCAGCTCGAAGCCTTCGCTGCCAGCGGCGAGCGGGTAGCTACGCAAGGTGAGATATGCGGTCATGACCTTCGCGACGCTCGCGATTGGCACCGGAGTCGCGGGTCCGGACTGCCCAAGGCTGCCGAGGCCCTCTACCTCCACCGCGGCCTCCCCATCCACCGGCCAGACCAGTTTGGGCCGCGGTCCACGGATCGGCAGAGTCTCAGCGAGCAGTCGCTTGATCTGCAGCGGTGGCACGCGCTCGCTCATGAGCCGCCCGGCGATGCCGAGCGCCAAGATCGCCGTGAGCAGCAGGCCGACGAGCGCCCATCGGCGATTGGATCGGTGTGAGCGCGCCCGCGATCCCGTCGCCGCCATCGCCTCGGGACTGTAGCGAGGAGTACCCCGGCGGCGCGAAGCTCGACCGGCGAGAGCCCCAAAGATCGCGATCGAGCAAGATGTCGGCGAACGTGGAGGGCACGCAACACGGAGACTGTGAGCACTGGACCGAACACGTGATTGTGTTCGGCCTGGAGGGCGTCGGCCTGCGCACGGTCGAGCAGTTGCGCATGGCAGAAGTTCCGGTCGTGGTACTCGACGACGATCCTGATGCGCGCGTGGCGGCGCTCGTCAAGAGCTGGGGCGCTCCGCACATGACCAGCGACGGCGACCCCGGGGCACTGCTACGCGCGGCTGGAGTTGCCGGAGCTCGCGCGGTGGTCTGTACCCATGCGAGCGACCTGCGCAACGTGGAGATGGCACTGCTGGTGCGGGACATGCGCGAGGACGTCACGGTCGTCGCCCACCTGGACAACCCCACGGTCGGGCGCGCGGTCGAAGACGCGACCGGCGCGGGCAGCGCCCTGGACGTCGCGGGCCTGTTCGCGCCAGCCGTGGTTGACGCCTGCATGGGTCGCACCGCTTATGACGTCATGCTTGACGAGGAACACTTCCTCGCCGCGGAGGTCACCGTCCGCGAGTCGGGAACGCTGCGTACCCTCTTTGGCGATCTCGCGCCGGTCGGCATCATCACCGCGCAGGATGAGCTGGTGGTCTGCCCCGGGCGCGACCACACGGTGCAGGCGGGTGACCGCGTGACGGTGCTCGGCAAGCCGGAGGAAGTCCAGAGCGCTGGAATGGACGGAGCTCCCCGCTCGACACAGAGACCTCGACCCTCCAGACCGCCGGCACTCCGCGTATTGCGACGTTTCTCGCACACTTTGGCCGAAGAGGCGGACCGCGGGATCCTCATAACGATCCTGCTGGGAGTCCTGCTGCTGTTGATCTCGACTACGGTCCTGCGGCTCGGCTACCTGCGGCCGGGAGGGCACCACCTCTCGGTCGAGGACTCCGTGTACTTCACAGTCGAGACTGTCGCGACCGTTGGCTTTGGAGACTTCTCCTTTGCCGGCCAGTCGAGCTGGCTGGAGGGCTTCGGCGTGCTGCTGATCGTGGCCGGTACAACGCTCGTGACAACGATCTTCGCGCTGCTGACCAACGTGCTCGTCAGCCGGCGGATCGAGCGATCGCTGGGACAGGGCAGCATCCACGGCATGGACGGCCACGTGGTGCTGGTCGGGCTGGGAGCCGTCGGTCTGCGCGTCCTGGAAGGGCTGCGAGCGCTTGGACAGGAGGCGGTGGTGATCGAGTACGACGAGCACAACCGTTATGTTCAGCACGCCCGCTCGCTCGGCGTCCCGATCGTGCATGGCGACGCGACGCTCGAGCAGACGTTGCGCTCGGTCAACATCGCCGCGGCGGGCGCCGTTGCGATCTTGACGAGCGACGACCTCGTCAATCTCGAGACGGGCCTAGCCGTCAAGGACCTGCTCGGCGGACGCTGGAAGGAGGTACCGGTCGTGCTGCGCGTGTTCGACCGCGCACTCGGGCATCGACTCGAGCGAACCTTTAAGTTCCATCACGTCTGGTCCACTTCCGCGCTGGCCGCGCCGTGGTTCGTAGGCGCCGTACTGGGACTGGAGGTGCTAGCGACGTTCTACGTGCGTAACCAACCGTTCCTAGTGGCGCGCCTGACAGCTAGACCCGACGGGGGGCTCGTCGGACTGGCGATGCGCGAGTTGTCCGCGCGGATCCGCGTGGTGGCGATAGCACGCGCGGGTGCGGGCGGCGCGATGGAGTATCCGCCGCGGCGAGACACACGCTTGCAGGCCGGTGACCGGGCCTATCTCGTGGGCCCCTATGAGGAGCTGTTGAAGGTGCTTGGGCACGAGCGATAGCTCCGTTCGCTGCACCCCGAAACCGGATATCCGATCATATCGATGGCAGCGTCAAGCGGTGTGAGCTGGCGATCTGCTCGGCCATCCGCTCGTCCACCCCGACCTCAGCAGCTACCTCGCGCCAGCCGGCAACAATCTCACTGACCTCCGCCAGGATGGCCTCGGCACGGCCCCGCTTCAGACCGGCCACGCCGGCGACTGCGCGTAGATCGGCAACGCTGAACCCGTCGCGCTTGCCATTGATCGACATTTGGTGGCTGTCCAGCCACGGGTTGCCTGGCTTCCAGGCCCAGATTACGTCGTATGCGGGCGCCAGCGACCACGCCCCCGTGCGGTCCATGAGGAAGGCGATGTTCTTGACATGGTCGTCCTGATTGCGGGCGACGACGTTGAAGACCATGCGCCGGAACTGCTGCTCGGCGACGGGCGTTCCGAGCCCCAGTCGGCGGATCAGCAGCAGCACCTGCTCATAGCTGTAGGTGCCCGGCTCGTTGTAGCTGACGTGCTCCAGCGCCCCAACCGTCTGCATGTGCAGCTTGCCGCCACCGTCAGGGCGATCGAAGCGGCGAGTCAGGAAGTGCCTGCGACCGTTCTCTTCCAGCAATCGGCACTCGGTCATCTCGATCCCGGCCGCGATGGCCATCTTCGAGTACGCGTACTCCACCGCGCCCCATCCCTGCGGGTCGGCGAGCCCGTGGTCGCCTGCACGAGAGACGCCGTCGAACTTCAGCAGCCAGTGACGAAAGCCCTCGCCGACGTCGACCTGCCCCGAGCGGATCTGCCCGGTGGCGTCGTTGTAGGCGATGAACGCCTTCGGGCGTGCGCCGCCAGCGGAGCTGCCGATGGCAAGGATCGCCTTCATCGCCTCCTCGTCGGGGTTTTTACTGAGCTCGGCGACGAACTCCGCGCGCTGCGTGAGCACCTCGCTGGCTAGACGCACGAGCGCGTCGAACTGCAGGTCTGACGCTGAGTCTTGCGGTTCGTGAGCCGGCTGAAACTCCAATGCACCGACGCCGCGGGTACCGACATAGCAAAGCCGCTGCACTACGTCGAAGCTCGCCTCCGCGCGTCCCTGGGAGGCCAGCCAAGCGTTGACGAGTGCGGTGCCCCAGCGGTCGGGCAGAGAGTCGGCCAGCAAGCCCGGGAGTCCGGCGAAGGCGTCTTGGGGCAGGCCCGGGAATCTGTAGGGCTGCTCGCGGAGCTGCATCTGGACCGGCGCGACCTCGATGCCGCTGCGGACGAACGCGGGGTCGTATTGAAACGTCGCATAGCGCGCGTCCGCGTCGATCGCAACCGCTGCAATTCGGGATCCCCATAGCGTCACGGCCGCGACGGTCACCCCCCCACCCCCTGCTCCTCCCCCCACGTCCAGTGTTCCTCGGCGGATTCGGCGGCAGGAGCGCGACGCCTGCCGCTGGCACGTCGCCGAGTCTGGCGCCGCTGCTCGCGCTCGAGCTGAGCGATCGGGAGGTCGATCGACTCGGGCACGGCGAGGTCGAGCCCGGAGAGCAATCCCAACGCGCGCAGCAGCTTGATCATCGAGGTCATCTGCACCGACTTCCCCCCCTCGGCCCGCTGTACCGTCGCCTGGCCGATCCCGGCCGCGGCCGCGGCCGCGGCCTGGGTCCAGTTGCGCTCGAGGCGGTGACGCTCCAGCCTGCGGCCGAGCTCGGCCAGCACAGAGGCGTCCGTCATGATTTCGTCTATGTGCATCTACTTTGATGTATTAGCTCAGATAACGTCAATAACTCATCGATTGTGATGTAAGTATAGCAGTAGGCTAAGGACTCAATCACTATCGATGCTTTAGCGCCTAAATCGAAGCTAATACATCACTACTGATGCCTCAAATTCTAGCCTAGTGGGCTTGGCGCTGCCCTCAGAGACAGCGCCAACGGCGATCACTCCAGCAGGCCAAGACCTCAACAGGAACGCCTATCCGCAGCACTGGTGACCTGAGGAGACCAGGCGCGCGCGGGCTCGCGACAGCCGCGAGCGCACGGTTCCGACGGGCAGCCCCAGCTCGCGTGCCGCGCCCGTGTAGCTCAGGTCGCCGACCAGACACAACACGACGACGTCGCGCTCGCCGGGCGGCAGCCGGTTCACGAGATCGACAATCACCCGCGCCCGGTCTGAGGCGTAGACCCTGTCGGTGACCTCGTCCGCCGGGTCGATCTCCGCGGAGGGAGGCGGAAGACGCCGGAACGCGGCCTCGCGACGGCGGGTCGATCGGAGGTGGTTTCGAATCACGTTCACCGCGACGCCGTAGAGCCACGGCAGGGCGGCGCGCGTGGTCAGATCGACATCCCGCCTTCGTCGCCAGGCCTCGTAGAACACGGCAGATCGAATCTCATCCGCGGTCGTCCGGTCACCCGTGCGTCGCAAGCAGAACCAGAAGATCTGGTCTCCGTACCGCCGATAGAGGCGGTCGAAGTGCTCTGCATAGGGATCGGCTCGATCGCCGCCGCACTTCTCCATCCGTCATTCCCTGTCCGCAGAGCACCGAATGGTTCGCGACATTCGAACGACACTTCAAATGCGAACCGCTGAGCGCATCACGGACAGATATGAGTGCAGTCATCGCGCCACCGGCAGCGGCCTGTAGCGCAAAGACCAACAAAAGGAACGACTCTAATCATGCAGTTCAGACTGACCTTGGCACAGAACCTGCCGAACCGGGACCCGAGCGCCCTGTCGGTGACGTACACGTACGGAGACGGACAGCAGACGACCTGGCCCGTCCAGGCGATCGGCCCCGACCGCGACAGGGCGGTCCTCGTCGTGGACTGCGCCGCCGACCTCATCCACCAGCCGGACGTCAGCACTCGTGAGCTGACGTCCCACTACCCCGTCATGCCCACCACCGTCGTGACCAGGATAACCAGCGTACAGCCGGTCGCGACGGCCACACCCATCTACCAAATGGAGGAGTCGATGAGCACGCCCTACCAGATCGTGATCGCAATGGAGCAGGCCACCGTCACTGCCCTGACCAACGACCACTACTACCTGTACGGATTCAAGGCGGTGAAGGCCTCTGGCGCAACAGGCGCCCCGCTGGTCTGGTTCCGCAGCGCTCACTTCGGACTGAAGACCGAACTCGAATGGAGCGAGCAGTACCAGGCGTACACCACCACCGAGCAGATCATTCCCAGAGGCCGTATCACGGCGACCAACCCCTACGACATCGACCTCGACCAAACGCTCAACGTCACCGGGACGGATGGCACTGGCTCCGTCGACACCCAGAGCGGGACGTCAGAGGCGATCAGCATCGACAACCAGACCTCGACGCAGTTCACGACCGGCATCTCGCAGGTTCAGCCAGGCGGGACCGTAACGCCGATGTGCGCGTTCAACCTGTACGGCAACCACCTCGACCTGATCGTGCCGATCGAGCAAGTGCTCCTCATGTTCTCCACCGAGCCAGTCGATACGGGCACCGTCATCGAGCAGGCGTACAGCAACGGGCTGCTCGTCGATCTGACAGCCAGCAACAGCCGCAAGGTGGGTTACGACATCAACAGCGGCTGGACCTGGGGCGGCGCGGCGTGGGGGCGCCCCGTTCCACCACGGACGGATCTTGTCCCCCTGCTCATCCAGCAGGGCCCGAGGCTCCAGCAGCAGAGCGCCGTCGCCCGTCGCGCTGGGCTCACGGCGGGGGCCAGCTGAGCGAGCTAGGCGCTCGAGCGCACGATGTCCGCCGAGGAATACGAAGTCACGATCGGAATGGCGGCCGCCACGGCGGCCGCCCTTTCCGCCGAGGGCTCCCGGCTCTGCGCGATGCTGGCCGTGGAGGCGGCCGACCAGGCGACGTTGCCGGTCCTCTGGCTGCAGACCGGGCAGTACTCCACGAAAACGACGGTCCGCTGGCCGGGGGCGTGCTCCGCGTACACCTCACCGTGGCAGGGCCCGATCAAGGCCGGAGGCACGATCACCCCGGGATTCTCCGCCCCGATGTCGGCTGGACAGCAGCTGAGCGTCGATCAACCGATCGGAACCGGAGAAGTGACGACTCCGGGACCGATGGCGGACGCGATTGCCGTTCTCAACGAGACCACCACACCATTGGCGACAGGGATCGCGCAAGAACTGAACGGCGCGTTCCCACCCATCTGCGCGTCGCCGCTGTACGGAAAGTCGGTGGAGCTATTTGTCCCACTGGAGCAGATCCTGCTCGCATTCTCAAACATACGCGCAAGGCCCGGTACGGTCGTCACGTCGCTATTTGCTCCCGGGATGCTCGTCGACCTCACAGGGGTCACGGCACGGACCGTTCAGTTCGACATAAACCAGGGTTGGTCATGTGGCGGCGCGACCTGGGGACAGGCCGTCGGAGCAACAGACGACGTGGTGCCTCTACTCGTCAGGCAATCCGCGGAGCTCTCCCGCGCAGCGCGTAGCATGGCGGCGACCCTCTGATCGAACCGAGCCTGCGATTGCCGGCTGCGTCGACTGGGTAGAGGTGGATTTGATGCGCCTTGTGATTAGGCCGGTGATGAAATTGGGAGTGAGCATTCTCGCGAGCGGCTTGCTCGTAATCTTCATGGCGTCGGCCGCGGGTGCGGTGCTGGCGCCTGAACAGGATCCCTTCTACTCCTACGAAGGCTCCACGCCTCTGGCGAATATCGCGCCGGGCGCCGTGCTGAAGACGCGGACGCTCTCCTACCACGTGGCGGGCGTGCCGCTACCGATCAAGGCGGTGCAACTGCTCTATCGATCGACGAGTGAGACGGGACAGCCGACGGTCAATGTGACCTCGGTACTAGAGCCGCCACTGCGCCTCGGCGCTCCCACGATCGTCTCCTACCAGTCCTTCTACGACTCGCTCAATCCCGAAGACGAGCCTTCTTACGCGATCTCCGGCGGGGTCACGCTGGGCGGTCTGATCCCGACTGCGGAGTCGGGCTTGATCGCGCCCGCGCTGCTCGCGGGAGAGACCGTCGTCGTACCCGACACCGAGGGCGAGACGGCAGATTTCGCGGCGGGCCCGGAGTACGGGATGAACACGCTCGATTCGCTGCGTGCGGTGCTCGGCTCACCCGCCAGCGGAGCAGCAGGAGCAAAGAAGATCGGCTTGATCGGCTATTCCGGTGGCGCGATCGCGACGGGCTGGGCCGCCGAGCTCGCGTCGTCCTACGCGCCCGACATCAGCTCCCGCATCGTCGGCGCGGCGATGGGCGGCGTGCTCGTCGATCCCGCGCACAACCTGCACTACGTCGAAGGCAGCACCGTCTGGGCTGGCGTGATTCCGATGGCGGTGATCGGAGTCTCGCGAGCCTTCCACGTCGACCTCACGCCGTACCTGAACGAATACGGACTGCAGCTCTACAACAAGCTCCAGCGCGCCTCGATCGCGACCGTGCTCGGCGAGTACCCCGGTCTCACCTGGGCGCAAGTCGCGAAGCCCGAATACCAGACGCCTGAGAGCGTGCCCGTCTACGTCGAAGTGGTGAACCAGCTGATCATGGGTAGCCGCGGCACGCCCGCCATGCCGATGTTCATTGGCCAGGGCAACGGCGGCGAACTCGAAGGAACCTCGGGCAACAAGGAAGGCATCGGTTCCGGCGACGGCGTGATGATCGCGGGCGATGTGCGCAGCCTTGCGCGCGAGTACTGCAGCCGCGGCGTCTCCGTGCAGTACGAGGAATACGAACATCTCAGCCACGTTCCGAGCGCGACGGTGTGGCTAGGGGAAGCCAACACCTGGCTCGCCGCACGTTTCGCCGGGCTACCGGCACCACAGAACTGCTCGAGCATCGCGCCGGGCAACTCGCTGGCGCCGATCGGCTAAGCCCCGTGGCGCGCCACGGGCTCAGCTCCCCATTGGGAGCACGTACAGAATATGCAGTGCCCGCTGCGGATCCAGCTGCATAGACCGAGCGGACCATGTCTTTGATTCCGCGTAGGTGGGCATGTGGCCTAGCGTAGATGAGGTTAGCCAGAAGGCGTCTGTTTCTCGAGGGCACCAGGGGGTGCGACCCAGACGCTTGTGAAGTGAAGTGCCTGCGCAAGGCGGTCGTAATGGTGGTCGTAGTGCAGTACGTCAACGCCGGCGTCTTGTGCTGCGGCTGCGATCAACGCATCTGCGAGGGGAACGCGATGTTGCCCAGGCCCATCAGAGGCGAGGTCTCGTAGCGCTCCGATTGCGGCTCGCTGCGCAGAGGCTGCGACTGGCACGTCGCGTAGAAGCGCTTGCTCCGCCTCGACGATCCTGAGCTCCCGCACGTCACGCGCCGAGTACAGCAGCTCGAGTGTCACGATCGAGCAGGTCGCTATCTGCCTGCCCCGTAGCGCGGCGGCCCACAAATCCCGGATAAGTGGGTGAGATGCGCGAGCCCAGGCGGAAGTGTCAGCGATCAGCACCTTGCCCCCAAAGGGGGCCTCGTCCCCCACTGCTACTTGCCCCAAGCAAGCTCGTCGATGTGCTGCGCGATATCGACATCGAATCCAGGATCAGTCGAAGTCGAGTGCTCGATCAGGCGCTCAATGCCCTCGGCGTCCTGTTGGCGCTCAGCGAGCATTGCCTCGGCGCCGCGGATCGCAAGGTCGTGCACGAGAGACGCAGCCGGCCGATCGGGCTCGATGAGTGGCGCCACCCGGTCCAGCGCCTCTGCGAGCGCTTGATCCTTCGTGACGGGTATGCGGATGAATCGTGTCGGCACAGCCCTATGGTAGCACCGCGGTGCAACACCAAAATTTCTCCGGTAGGCTGGAGCTTCGATCCATTCGCAGGCCGAGTTCACACAAGAACCAGAATCTCCGGCGAAATGGAGCTAGCCGGGAGCGAACCGGCGCCATTTCATGACCACTCCTTTCACAAGCTCTTAATCATCACGGTCGACCTATATGCGGCCGAGTCGTCCACGGAACGACTGGGAAAACGACGAACGTCACTCGCGTTTGGATTGGGCGTCAGCAGGTTCGTAGCGCCGGCCTCGGCCAACGCGCGGCGGATGACTCGCGACCCGGGGATCACCGCGAAGTCGCGTCCTCGCATCTTGCAAACGGCGCCACGGCATGCGATTGCGGTGAACCCGGTCGCATCAATCGCGTCGAGCTGACGGAGGTCGAGCGTGAGGGTAGTGACACCTTCTTCACATAGGCACTCGATCTCCTCCTCGAGCTCGGAGACCGAACGGTGGTCGAGCTTGCCTGTCAGGATCAGCTCGTGTCTCCAGACTGGCTCACGCGCCAGCGTCAGCTGCGGCCGAGCATGCACGGCTTCGGGCCAGCTGGTCTGGTCGTCGCCAACAGTGGTTCGATCCATGACCGCTTCCGCGGTGTCGCCCTGGTCAAGCGCGTGCTGACCCGTGGTTGACAGTGTCAGGTGACGATTCATTGCTATTCAGCTCCTTTATCGATAGATCTTCGAACTGGTAGCCGACCGGCCCGGAGCGATGTCCGGGACCGAGAGGCAGGTGGAGAGACCGGGAGGAGCTAGTCCGGTCGCTCTGGGATCAGAACGAAGAACGACGTGCGCCAAGACGGCTGCGCGAGGCGAAATCGCCGTATCGCGCGCGGCGCCGTTTGAAGGAGAGCGCCGACGAGCGTGAAGGTTGCTGAGGAGGTGGAGCCTGAGCCGCCCGCCGCGGCCGATCCACCGCCGGCTCCGCCGGGCCAGGGTCCGGGAGTAGGGGCGGAGGGGTGGTTCGCGACCGCGGAACCAACGCCTTGGCTGCCGGCGGGCGCGCCTGCGGTGTTCACGCTACGCGACGAGTCGACAGCGGCGAAGTTGGTAGTTGAGACCGACGCAGCGGCCGCGAGCTCCAACCAGCCTCCAGCCTCGTCTGCCGCGATCGATGCTCCGATCGTGACTGGCTCACAGCTCGCCTGGCCGGCACGGCGTACCGAGACCGTTCGCGACAGCTGCGCGCGCGATGACCCATCGTGCACGGTCGAGATTTCCAACGGGACGCCAAGGACGGCAGAAGTCGTCGCGGCAATCGAGGCTTCCGACGTGACTTCGCTTGCCGCATCGTTGTGGGTCGGTCCCGAAGCGCCAGCGGACGCCGGCGAGCTCCCCCCGGGGTGCTGGGAGACTGCCCCTTCAGAGTCCGCTCCGGTGGCCACCCCGCCTGGGGTCTGTTCGACGGTCTTTTTTTCCGCCGGAGAGGCTGTTTCGTCCACAGGCGGCGCCTTCCCGGTGGTAGGCGGGACCGCTTCGGTCGGTGGCGGGACCACTTCGGCCACTACGGGTGGCGCCTGTTCGACGAGGGGCGGGGGCGGGACCACTTCAGCTACTACGGGTGCCTGTTCGGCAACTGGAGGGGGTTCTTCAGCAGCAGTGGATGGCTCCTGTTCGCCCGCAGGAGGGGCTGCTTCGGCGGCAGGCGGCGCTTGTTCGGCAGCAGGAGGGGCCGCTTCAGCGGGGGGCGGGGTGACTTCAGCTGCTACGGGGGGTGCCTGTTCGGCGACAGGAGGGGTTTCTTCAGCAGTAGTGGATGGCTCCTGTTCGACCACAGGAGGGACTGCTTCGGCGGCAGGCGGCGCTTGTTCGGCCGCGGGAGGGGCTTCTGGAGACGCACCGCTTTCCGTCACCGCTTCGCCTGGCGGCGCTTCGGCGGCGGCGTCGAGCCCATTCGTCCCGCTCGCTTGGGCACCGGCGGCGAAGACGAGCACCACAAACGCAACTGAGACCACCAGCCAAAGAGCATGGCGGCCTTTGGAGTGGAACCGCATCGAAGGGCTCTTGACCTGCTCGATCATGGGCTCTGCTTTAGCATACTGCGAGCTTCCGGCTCCTGATCCTCGTTCCAGCGCTAAGCTCATACAGGATGATGACACCGCAGGGGGAGTTTATGTACCGAGGGTCTGTCCGATGCGTTCGCTTTGGACCTGGAGTCCGAACAAGCTGGATCGAGCCGGGGAACCGAGGCTCGTGCTCGTCCTGACGAGGAAGATCAGACAGAGCATCATGATCGGCGACGAGATCGAGGTCAGGGTGCTGTCGAACGACGGCACAAAGGTGCGCCTCGGCATCCAGGCCCCGTCGGATGTGTCCGTCCACCGAACTGAGGTCTATCTCGCAATCCAGGGCCAAGATCAAGACAGCGCGGACTCCCACGAGCGGCACGATCTGACGCGCGCGCAAGCAAGCAGACAAAGCCGATAGGAAGCAGCTCGAGCGCCCCGCTCGACCCCGAGAGGGAGCCGGTAGATTCCGCCCATGGACCAGGGGGCTTGCGCGGGCGCATTTCGCTGCTGGCGGCCTGCTCCGCCCTGCTCGCCTGCGCCCTGCTCAGCGCCGCACACACAAGTGGAGAGGACCGGACGTTGCGCAAACTCCATGGGCGTGCGGGCCCCATTTCTGTGCGTGGAGTGGTCGCCAGGCAGCAGAGGCCAGATCATGCAGCGACGGTGCCGGCCGTGTGATGCGGCGCCGGCAGCGAGCCACCTTTCCTACGAAGATCGTTCGCGTATGCGGCGAGCGCCTCCTCGATGCGCTCACCAACCTCTGAGCGCGTCGCGCCGAGTGCCACGACGCCGGGTAGGTCGGGGAGGTAAGCCCCCCCAAGCTCCGTCTTCGGCCTGCTCGTAGATCACCACGTAGTCGCTCATCGAAGATTCCCCAAACCGCTTGCTCGTCGAATGCGACCCAGCGTGCCAACAGGCACCGTGTCCCTGTCCTACGAGCGTCGACGTCGGCCGGGTGTGCATCATTGCCGGTGATCGCTCGGCGCCGTGTGGGGCTCGCTGTCCTGCCCGTGGCGCTCGACGCGAGTCGGCCATGATGCCGAGATCGGCGCCATCGCCAGCAGGCCGGTGGGGGCGACACCGAATGTCGCGCGGCACACGCGACTGAAGTGCGCCAGATCGCTAAACCCAGCGGCGTGCGCCGCCTCGGTGAGGGACCGGGTTCGCCAAACGTGCTCGGCGGCTCGTCGCAGCCGCAACCACAGCACGAACCGGCGAAACGGGATGCCGACCTGCTCGGAGAACAGATGTGTCAGCCGCGAAGGGGAGATGTGAGCGGCGCGGGCGGCCTGCACGAGCCGGGGAGGATGGTCTAGTGCCGCATCGAGATAGGCGAGCGCATTGATCACCGGTTCTGAGAGGGGTGAAGCCGGCGCCCGCGGCGCCAGCAGGTCGAGCATCCGGTGGGTGTAGTCGATCAGTGCGTCCGTCTCGGCGGCCGGAGCATCGCCGATCGGCAGGATGTCGGCGAGATCACGCCCAGCGACTTGTGCTGTGCGGTGTGTTAGCGAGAAGCCGATCGTGCTGTGTGGCTCGATCAGCGCGTAGAAGATCCGCCGCCCATCGGTCCGGAATGCGTGAGGCACGCCGCTTCCGACGAGCACGGCCCGCGCCCGTACCTGCCGATCGTCGAGTAGCAGCTCCAACGGCTCGTCGAACGAGATCGCCAGCTGCAGCGCGTGGTGAGAGTGGCGATCCGAGGAGCCGCCCGGGCCAACATAGGACAGCAGGCCCGGCTGCCAGAGGAAGTGCCCCGACCACGGCCGCGGAACGCACTTCTCGCGATCGCACTCGTCGCCCTGTCGTGCCATGTACAGACGGTAGAGGCTCCGGTGGCTCGGGGTAACGCGCCACAGCGCGATCAGGGGTTGGCACGGGGCTTGCGCAGGGCGCGCCAGACGACACCGAGATGCAGCGCCATCTTCGGTCCCACGACGAGCGCGTCGACGGTCAGCGCTAGCCATGGGCGCGCGAACGGCCTGATCCGCTGGATACGTCCGTCGTCGGCTAGCTCGAACACGGTCACGTCGTAGCGGTGCGCCAGCCCGACCCGCGACTCGCCGAGCACCACGCATCGGTTGCCCTCACGTATCGGCGCCTGCCAGCTGACGCCGCGCAGGCTGCCGTACACGACCCGCAGCAGTACTCGCAGATCCTCCCGACCGCGGAACACCATTCGTCCCGACAGCGGCGAGATCAGCTCCGGATCGTCCGCCAATGTTTCGACGAGGGCATCGATGTCATTTGACTGCGCGGCGGCCAGGTATCGGTCGACTACGCCTGCAGCGCCGAGGTCATCCATCACAGCGAGCTTAACTAGCCGACCGTGCGTTGGCTTGAACGTTACGGCTGACCTTGCGCGCGCGTCGTAACGCCCTATAAGAGCTCTTGTGGCTCGGGTGAGCGTGCGTTCGCGACTATGCAGACTGCGACGAGCGGCGTCCGAGCCTTTGGCATGACGACGTTCGCATCGACACTAGAACTCGCGGTATGCACGTGGGCTTGGCGATAGCCGAGGACGTGCGCCAATCAGGACACGGAGATTCGAGGACTTTCGCCATCCCCAATCCTCCAAGCCGCATCGGGCAGATCAGGGCGCGAGCGCCGGCGAGCTCAGCTCGCGGGCTCGACGGCCTGCACGATGAAGCCCTCACGCCGCGCAGCGCTGGCAAGACGCTCATCGAGTGTCACGATGTTCAGCGAGGCAGGCAGTCCCTCCGAGGCGATGACGGCGGCGGCAAGCTGCAGCGAGTCGGCACCGCGAAGCGCGTGTACTCGAAGGAGCCGACGTGCGGTGCCTCGTAGGGCCGCAGTCGGCTGCACCTCGTTCCAGCTGTCGGCGAGACGGTCCAGGCGCTCAAGCGCAACGGTCATCGCACCGTCCGCCAACGCTCCTTCCCGCTCCAGCCTGGACAGGGCGGACACGCACTCGATCTCAGTTGCCCACCAAACGCACATCACCGGATCCTGCGCGGCGCTCGCCAGCAACCCCTCCGTGCTGGCCTCGGTGACAATCAGCGGCACGATCGCTGAGCTGTCCCAGAACCTCAACGACCCTCGCGCCTCTCCTCGATCAGTGCCGCAACAGCGCTCGCCGAAGCCCTCAGACTCGGCGGGCTCGTGCTCAGCAGCTCCGTCACGGGTGGCTTGCGAGCCGCCCGGACTGCCCCGGCACGCTCCAGCCTCGCGATCCTTCCCTCAGCGTCAGGAGAAGCACTAATCGCAGACTCCAATCGCGCGACCGGCGTGCCTCGGTCCATGATCAGCACCGACTCGCCAGCGCGCACCTGATCGATCAGCGCACTGAGCCCGTTCTTTGCTTCGGTAATCGTCGCGACGACCATCAGGGCTAAAATAGCGCGATTGCCCTAGCTACTCAAGCCCTCTATGGAGAAGGCCGGACGTCGAGCGAACCCCCGTGATCGTGCGTGCGGCTCCGCTGAGTGTGGACGGATCCACGGGGAGACCGTGGGACGACAAGACCATCTGATGACTGCGCCCAGTGGGTCACTCGAGTCTGGAAGTTGCTCGATCGAGGTGGTCACGCACGTCGCGAGC
>DASXZV010000016.1:0-1517 GCA_036501715.1 Solirubrobacteraceae bacterium
GAGGACGTCGAGCCCACGACCGCCGACGTGCTGGCGGAGTAGGGCGCGTCCCGGGGCGCACGCCAACGCAAGATGCCGCGGACTTCAAGCGGCGGGCGTGGCCAAGCCATTCCTCTGAGCCACGCGCTCGCGCTCGGCCTCTTGCAGGGCCCCAGCGAGCTTCTTCCGATCTCTTCATCCGGCCACCTGGCGCTCCTCCCGTGGTTGGCGCAGTGGGACTGGCCGGGCATCGACGCAGAGTTGCGCAAAGCGTTCGAAGTAACGCTGCACAGTGGCGCCGCGGCGGCACTCGTACTTTGCGCGCGGGATGAGCTGATTCCGCAGACCGCTCGGCGCGGCGCACTTCTCGGCCTTTCGGTTGCGCCCGCGGCGCTGCTCGGCTACCTGTTCGAGCGCCCCATCGAGCAGCGGCTCGGAACTCCTCCTGGGGTGGCCGTGGGCTTGCTCGCGGGAGGGCTGGCACTCGCGTTGGCCGACAAGTCACCTCAGGCCCGAGGGCACGACGACGCCGGCGCGCGCGATGCGCTGTGGCTTGGGCTCGCCCAGGCGTCTGCGCTGCACCCGGGCGTCTCCCTGGGCGGGGCGACACTGGCGGCCGCCCGCGTCCGCGGCTTCAAGCGCCCCGCCGCCCAGCGCCTCTCGCGCGAGCTGGCGGTGCCGGTGATCGTCGGCGCCACGGTACTGAAGGCCGGCAGGCTACGGGCGCGGCGACTCCCCCGCGCGGCGCGCGCGCCGTTCACGGTCGGTCTGCTTGCTTCCTTTGCCTCCACGCTGGGCTTCAGGCAGTTGTTCGTGCCGGCGGCGCAGGACCGGCCCCTGGTGCAGTACACGGCCTACCGGATGGCGCTCGCCGCGGCGGTGCTTGTCAGGTGGCGCTCCAGTTCGCGGACCATTGCGCGCAGCACGTAGGTGAACAGCCCCCGTCCGGCGAAGCTCATGGAGTGTGTTCTTCACGTAATTGCGGCACGTAGCGCAAAATAGGGGGATCGAATGAGCACGCTGGTGGGTACGAGGTTGGGCGGCCGCTACCGGCTCGAGGCCAGAATCGGTCAAGGGGGCATGTCCACGGTCTACCGCGCCCTGGACGAGACCCTTCAGCGTCGGGTCGCGGTAAAGCTCATGAACCGCGAAGTGGTCTCGGACTCGGCCCAGCTCGAGCGCTTCCGGCGCGAGGCGCGCGCGGTCGCTCAGCTCAACCATCCTCACATCGTCGGCGTGATCGACGCCGGCGAAGACGAGGGACGGCCGTACATCGTCTTCGAGTACGTCGAGGGGGAGACGCTCAAGGAACGCATCCGCCGCGGGGGCCGGCTACCGATCCCCGAGGCAGTGGCCTACGCGATCGAGATCGCACGGGCACTGGGAGCTGCGCACGCCCGTCACATCGTTCACCGCGACGTCAAGCCACAGAACGTCCTGATCGACGAAGAGGGCTCCTGCAAGGTCACCGACTTCGGCATCGCGCGGACGCTCGACGAGGAGGGGCTGACCGCCGACGGCCGGGTGCTTGGAACGAC
>DASXZV010000017.1:0-3235 GCA_036501715.1 Solirubrobacteraceae bacterium
CGCGTTGCGCGCCGCCTCGAAGGCAAACGAGGCCAGCTTGATGCCAAACGTGGTCGGCTCGGCGTGCACCCCATGCGTGCGGCCCGCGGTGAGCGTGAGGACGTGTTCGCGTGCCCTTGCCGCGAGCACCTCCACGAGCCTCCTCGAGTCGGGCAGCACGAGCTCTCCGACCTCTCGCAGCTGCAGGCCGAGCGCCGTATCGAGCACGTCGCTGGATGTGAGCCCGTAATGCAGCCACCTCCCCGCTGGGCCCGCCGAAGCGGCCAGCACGTCGACGAACGCCGCCGTGTCGTGCTCGGTGACACGTTCGCGCTCGGCGACCGCCGCGACGGTGAAGGTGGCGGCTCGGATCGCTTCAAGCTCTTCCTCGGTGGGCCCCTCGAGTTCCTCGCACGCGGCGACCTCGACCTGGCGCATCGCCTCGAACCGTGCCCGGTCGGACCAAATCTTCGCCAGCTCCGGTCGGGTATATCGAAGGATCAACGGGGCCCTCCCATCTCTTCGCAGCGTAGCCGAGGCACGCAGGCGCACACCTCTGTCGGGGTCGGGGCGCATGCGCCCCGCCGCCCAAACTCTGGCAAGCTTCCCCGATCAAGTTCCGCAGGAACGGCATACAGCAGCCCACCACCGTTCGCCGTCACCTGGTCCCCAGCATCGGTGTCCACGACATGGCGATCGATCTGGGTACGGCCAACACGCTGGTGTACCTGGCGGGCAGGGGAATCGTCGTCTCGGAGCCGTCGGTGGTCGCCTCGGATCTAGAGAGCGGGACGGTTCACGCGGTCGGGTTTGACGCCGAGCGGATGATCGGGCGCACCCCGGCCACGATCTCGGCCACTCGGCCGCTGCGCCACGGCGTGATCGCTGACTTCGAAGTCACCGAGGAGATGCTGCGCTACTTCATCCGCAAGGTGCTCGACCGCCGGCGGGCCTATCCCCGCCTCATCGTGTGCGCCCCTTCGGGGGTAACCGAGGTGGAAAAGCGCGCCGTCGAAGAGGCGTCTCTTGCCGCCGGCGCGCGGCGGGTCCACCTGATCGAGGAGCCGATCGCGGCGGCCATCGGTGCGGGGCTGGAGATCGAAGAACCGGTGGGCCGGATGGTTGTGGACGTGGGCGGCGGCACCAGCGAGATGGCTGTGATCACGCTCGGCGGCATTGCTGTCTACCGCTCGGTCCGCGTCGGGGGATACGAGATGGACGACGCGATCAGCAACTATCTGCGCTCGGTCCACAAGCTGGCCATCGGCTCTCGCACCGCGGAGACGATCAAGATCGCGATTGGTTCGGCGATGCCGCAGGAGACCGAGCAGACCGTCCAGGTCAAGGGCCGTCATCTGCTGACCGGGCTTCCGACGCAGATCGAGCTCTCAAGCGGAGAGGTCAGAGACGCGATCGCACCGACCCTGCGCGAGATCATGCAGTCGATCCGCGACACGCTCGAGGACACGCCCCCCGAATTGGCGAGCGACATCGCCCGTGACGGGATCCTGCTGGTCGGCGGCGGGACCCTGGTGCCGGGCTTTCCTGAGATGGTCGCCGCTGAGACCGGAATGCCGGTAGCGCGCGCGGAGTCACCGCTGACCTGCGTAGCGTTCGGCTCGGGCGCGGCGCTGGACCACTTCGATTCGCTGACTCGCGGTCCCCGCCCAGCGCGAACCGCGCTCATCCCCGGCGAGTGGCGCGGCGGCTGAGAGCGTCGGAGCGGCCTGGCGCGCAGCCCCATTGCGCACCGCGCAAGCGCGCATGCCGCGAGCAACACGAGGAATGGGTCGATTGGAAGGCGGAACCGGGGCGTCTCCGCCCGTACCCACACGGTGCTTAGAAAAACAGGATGGGTACGAGCCAGATCCACCGCGGCGCTCGTCGCGCGTAGGACGTCAGTGTGCCGAGCACCGCCAGTATCAAGACCGCCCAGAAGCTAAGGACGCCCACGCGAGCGAAACCGCGTTGCAAGCCGATCGACGCCGTCGAGGACTCCCACGCAAACGAGCCCTCCAACTCGAGCAACCGCAAAGTGTTGTGAAAGCTGACCTCGAGTGGCGACACGGGGTGGGCCCCGATGTAGTCGAACGCGACGCCCAGCAGCTTCCCTTCCCAATCCGGCTCGCGATAACGCGAAGCGTCCACGACGACGTGCTTGGCGGCTCTGTCCACGAATGAACTGTGCGCTGTGACCGAGTACGGCCCAGCGCCACTTGTAGGGGATCTGCTGGTCGGCGGCCGAAACCGAGTTGTAGGTGCCGAACAGGGTCTCGCCGGCTTGATCCGAGATCGGTACGAGCCGGTGCAGTTCGATCGCGTTGCGCACCATCCAGGGGGTGATGGTGAGCACGAAAGCGACGATCATCGCAGCAGGGGCGACTACGGCCCGGAGCCTCGAGGTGCCGGCTGCGAGACCGCTCCAGGTCGCGATCGCCAACGGGGGCACCAGAACGACCGCGTCTTGGTGGGCGAGCGCCGCCAGCCCGGCGAGCACTCCGGCCAGCACGGTCCACCGGTAAGGATGCCCGGCCCTCCGGATGCGCAAGCCGCAGTAGACGGCGGCCAGCTCGAGCGCGACAAGCAGGTTCTCCGCCACCAGGACGGACGAGGTCTCGATCAGGACGGGATAGATGGCGGCGAGCGCCAGCGCGGCCACGCCGACCTCGGCGCCAAACGCCTCCAGAGCCACCAGTCCAATCAAGGCAACGGTGACCGACCCGAGGACCGCCTGAAAGATGCGCGCAGGACCGGCTGCGCAGTGCCCTCACGACAGGCAGCGTAATCGCTATGCCGGGGGGTTACGACGGTCCGGCAAGGCCGGCTTGAGCTAATGAATTCCCAGCATGCGGGCGCAGTCCCAGGCCTGCCAGCCCGAGCCGGCCCAGATTCGCGAGGCGACCCGATCCTGCTCTGCCCTGCTCGCGAGATACGCGGCCGGGCCCGTACCGCCGTACTCCTGCCAGGTGCTGGGAATGATCTGGTAGTAGCCCGAGGCGGCGGCGGAGTTGGGAGTCAGGTTTTGCCCGCCTGACTCGCAGGCCACGATCGCACCCGGAATCACCCAGCCGCCGGACACCTGCGGCCCGGACGGCGTCGGAGAAGACGTCGTAAGAGACGCGTGCGGGGCGGACGTCGTCTGAGACGCCTGCGGCTTCGGGAGGGTCGGCGTCGCTTGTGCGGCGCGTTCCGCGGCTGCCTGCTGGGCCTGGGCGCGTGCCAGCGCCGCCTGCTGCGCCTGCACGCGCGCGATCTC
>DASXZV010000018.1:0-124664 GCA_036501715.1 Solirubrobacteraceae bacterium
GCGAGGCAGCCGTCCCGCTCGCACCCTGACGGATCAGCTCGAAGTAGCGACGCTTCGTGTCCGCCGGTGCCTTATTCCACGCTCTATGCGGCATTGCGATTCCTTCCGGTCAGGATTCGCAACGATGCCTAGAAACCGCCCTAGCTATGCAGCAGGCGGACGCCATTCGACAGCTATTGCCGCGTTCGTTTGCGTCACTTCGCTTTGTGAAAGCACGGGGAGCAGTGCGCGCGAAAACACGCTCTGCGGCCAGGCTAGCGGACCACGGACAGGCCAAATCCTGTCGAACACTGCGGGTGCAATCGGCGCGATGCCTCCGTGCTTAGCATCACGAAAGTCTCCTATCACCTGGAGTGCCACATCGCCTGCTAACAGCATCGTTACGAACACGTTGACGAGCGAAGGCGAGACCGCAGAAGCAGCATTCTTTGCGCCCAAGACGAAAGCTTTGCTTTGGTCCCATCTAATTGGCTGTTTGCCTTCTCTGGGAGTTACAGCGCCAATGAAGACCCGATAACCAGAGGGCGGCGTCTGCTTCGTCCGTAGCCATGTGTGCACACTCTTAGGCGGAAATGCCGTCTCATCAGGGACAGTGCGTTGGAGGCAGATGGCTGTCTTGATCGTCCAAGTGGCGACTAGCTCCTGCTCAGTCTCAGATAGCGTGCGCTTCTCGCCGAGAATTAGGGGCGCGAGTATGGGCTTCGCCTTGCGCTCAAGTATGCTCATCCAGCCGTTATTGCATTGCTTACATACGCTGCCAGTCATGGCTGGGTGGATGCCGGACAAGCCGCGAAGCTCCCTGCTAAAGCCGCGCGTAGTCTCGATCAGCACGCCAGCGGTTGCACCCTCTGGAATGCTCAGGACGAGGGTGTTATTCAGCCACACCGGCCAAGCGTCCTCGTTTGAGAGTGGCCCACTGCTGTAACAAAAGATGCAAGTGCGCATGGGCGGAGTCTAGAGTGCGACCCTGCTCACGCGGCGCGTTGCACAAGCGGCATTGTCGGTAACGCGATCTACTCGACGAGTCGGCTCTCAAGCTCATCGATTCGTCGATCGAGATCTGAGAGGCGATCATCATGTGCCTCGACTTCCCATATATCCAGGTTGTCTTCTATCTCAGACACTTTCTCTCGAACGTTGCGAATTGCTCGGCGCAGGCCGACTGCCTCAGCTACTCGGCGTTTCCGCTCGTCAGGTGTCTCATCAAATGTCTGCCCAAACTCTTGAAGTGTCGCCATCTCTATGATTCGGGTGTTACTGCGTATCGCGGGCCTCGTAAGGGTGGCGACACGCCGCCGTGCTGTCTCGTCGGGATTGACTATGACCAATAGGCGCAGTGTCGCTCGACTCAGTGACGACTTAATGAGAGCTTGAGTCATGAGATCCGTCGCGGGTACGGAGTAGCCGATGACGATGAGACATCGTACGTCCTCCAGGAAATGACTGCACTCCTCCCACACCGGCTTCCAAGGCCAGCGGCTAAGAACTGTCTTGTCCCAGGTCGGAGGGATGATATTGTTACGGGCCGGTGTCTGTGCGTACGGGTTGCTACGTAGTGTCAGCTCCTTCTGGTCCTCTTTGATTTTTGTCCAGTGCAGCGACCCGTGCGGCTTGAGTAGACGCAAGTATTCGCTCGGAAATGGGCCAGGCCGTGACCTCGCCGACCACTCGGTGGCTCCTTGGCCGATATCAAAGCCATAACCGCACTTTGCCGACCATATGCCATCCGAATTGCGCCGCAGTGCATCGTCAATAAGTGTGTCGTAATTGAAGCTGATCACAGCATCTCCCGACCGCAGGGCACGAGCCATCCTGTCGTGCCAATCACATGCCGCACTCTCAAAAGCGGCGCGAAAGACGGCCGGAATAAGCGCTTGGAGATGACCCAATTGTTTTTGATAGCGAGTGGATGGCCGGCCCCGTCGGAAGGAAAATTGTCTCTGGAAACGCTCAAAGCCCTCTACTTCCGTGAAAACGGTCTCAAGCGTGGGAAGATTATTGGCAGGATAGTCTGCGCGTAGGAAGTCGAGGACAGGTCTCCCGTACTCCTTGTACGTAGCCTCATCCAACTGCTGAGCCTGCCGAAAGAAGTCGGCATCAAGCGGTGGCGAGACCTGTACGCCGGGCTTGCAGAATGAAGCGCCTCGCGATGCGCCGGCGCCGAGTACGACGACCGATCGATCGGCACGAGGCATACCCAACCCGCGAAGTAGCATCGACTACGATTTTCCCGTACCCCTCGGACGGACCTGTCTACGGATCGCAAAATCAGGTCGGTCCACTGAGCGGCGCAGCGAGGGCCTCTCGAATGCCTCGCAGACGCGCAACAACCTCGTCGAACGTCCATACCTGACCGTCGCTGAGTGCGTTTCGGAAAAGCTCGCAGCTGCGAGCCTCGTCTGGCTGGAGTGCGTCGGCGCTTCCGGCAATGAGGATGCAGCGTGGGTTATAGCTGGGGAAGTCATCCAGACCACTCTCAAGCCGCAGATGGTTGAAAGTCTTCTCGAAGCTCTCGCGATAGCCGAGAACCTGGACGACCCCACCGGACAACTCCTTGTGGAGGGAGAAAGCGCCACTGGTCCGATACGGGGCCGCGCAGATGGGTGTCGTCGGCGTCTTGATCTCAACGAACGCAACGTTGTGCGTCAGTGAGTTGCGGACGAGAAAGTCGACCTCGCCGCCCCCGCGATTGTTGATTCCCTTGCCACCGACGTACGCGCGCTCTTGGAGCACAACCACTGGCGAGCCCGTGAGCTGAGAGAATACCCAGGCGTGTTGGGCGAGCAGCTTCTGCCAGAAAGCCTCGTCAGCATTGTCGCCGTTCTCGAGCCAAACGTCGAGCAGCGCGTCGAGCTGCGATAGGTCGACCTTACGCCCGAGCGCCACGATCGCCTCAGGCTGCAGCGTAGCCAGAACCTCGGCAAGTTCGCCGTCGGGGGAGTCGATCAAGCTGTGAACGATCTGCGGCAAACTGTCACGGTCGATGAACTCGTGTTCGCCCCAGCGAATGCCGTGGCGCTCGTAGAGCTGCTTGCACGCGAGGAGGCCGTCCATGAGGTTTGCGAGCTCGTCGCTATGCAACTCAAGCGCCCACCCCTCATCGGACTTCAGCGAGTTAAAGTTCTCGCCGAGCACGTCTTCCCAGTCGTCGTCCCTAGCGCAACGCTGATAGACAAAGCAGCCGCGCAGCGGCCGGTCGCGGTCGACGATGGTGGGCAGGAAGACGAGGCGTCGTGTCGGGGTTTCGCGCAGGACAATCGGGTCGGTCTCGACAACGTCGCGGGATACCGATGTCGTCTCAATGCGGTCGTTAGCCATCCCAGACACAGTCAGTTACCTGCCTGGCGATTTGACTGTTTTTTGGCGCGCCAGTCATCCTACGTTTGATTGCGGCACTGGTGATGCATATTGGCATGGCGCCGGGCGTCATCGCTGGCTGCAAGGTGCGAAGTCAACGTGTGTTTCTAGCTCACGGTCGGATGGCCGGTGCAGCACTTCGGCATGCAACGTGAAACGTCGCACAAGTGCCAATGTGCGAAGCCTATGAGAGCCGACCAGTCGTCTGCACAACCAGCGCATCGTTATGGAGATTGCGCTCGCCGCGCGCAAATAGCCAATGCCAGTCTAGGCCGAGCAGCGAGACGGCGGCGACGGAGCCTGTGGAGTCGATGCGATCCGGTGTACCGTTCCCGATGGCGTGGCCAATGTTTGCCTGACAGGACCGAGCCGCAGCCGGCGAAGCACGTCCCCTGCTGGACGGATCGCCTGATGCTGGAGTTGCTGTCGCTCACGGACTTGCATAAGGGCTATCCGCGCGGCGATGGGTGGGTGCCAGTTCTAAAAGACGTCTCGCTGGAGGTCTTGCGCGGCGAGGTTGTCGCGATCGTCGGTGGTCGGTTAGAGGGCAAGACGACGCTGCTGAAGATCGCGGCAGGGATCGAGCCTCCCGATAGAGGCTCCGTCTCACTGGCGGGTCGGTCGTTCGATGAGCTGGCAGATAGTCGGGAGGTCCGATGGATCGATCGAGATGGGCCGGGCCTGGAGGTCAAGGTTTCTGAGTTCGTGGGGTGGCCGCTGGCTCCCGGTGGGCGCGGACGACGGCAGGCCGAGCGGGCAGCGGGGCAGATGCTCGACCGCGTTGGCGCTCAGGACTGTGGCGCGCGGCGTTGGGGCGAGTTGTCGAATTGGCAGCGGGTGCTCGTCGGCCTCGCGCGCGGGTTTATTGGCAGTCCGCGGCTTGTCGTTGTCGATGACCTGCTCGACGTTCTTGGGGAACCGGCGACTGAGAAGGCGTCCGATCTCCTGCGCTCGCTAGTCGAGGCGTCGGAGCCGCGCTGTGGCGTGCTGATGAGCGCGTCGGATATGGAGTCGGCCATGTTCGCCGACCGGGTGGTAGCCATCACCGGCAAGGGGTCACTGAAGCTGATGTCAGGCCGGTTGACGGACTCGGGCGAGGTTGTCCCGTTCCGCGAATGCGCCCAGGGAGACAGTGCGTAGCACAGGTGTCGTGCGTCCGCAACCGTGCCGTTGCCGAGCCTATTTGGACAGCGGTCGAGTGGCCCAGAAATGTTTCCGATTGGCCGCTTTGTGCGACGCCAAACGCCTTGGCGTGCAGTATGCGCTTTGTCTACAACCCGGCACTGTTCGAGCAGACCATATGCCTACAGGCCGGTTGGTTTAGCATCTCAGCCAATGTCGAGCTTCAACGCAGGTAATCCCACCCCGCAGATGATGGTCCTCGGGCTGGTGATCCAGGAATCGGATACGGTCTCCGGCGTCGCGCGTCGCCTAGTCGACAAGTTCAATGTGGCGCGCTTCCCCGGTGGATCCGCCTACGACAACCTGCCGAGCCTGGCAAAGAAGGGCTATGTGCAGTTGATCGCGAAAGGGCCGCCGGACGAACCGACGCGGGATCGCTACGCAGCTACACCCAAGGGTATTGAGCATTTCCGCGGCTGGCTTCAGAATACCGAACTGCCACCAATAATCCGCGATGCGCTTCAGTGCAAGTTGGAGTTCGTTGGACACGATGATGTGGCCGGACTGTGTCAACTTGTCCGTGAGCAGGAGGAGATCTACACCGCCGCTTACGATGCTGCGCGTGCGCGGGTCTTGCGGGAGCAGCGCTCGCGCCGTGCCAAAAACAAGCCGGTGGACACGCAGGCCAGGCTGCGTACGATCCAGCGTAAGGACGAAGCGAACCTGTGGGGCATGATGTCTAAACGCCTCGAACGTTTGGGCGAGGAGCTGGAGGAACTGCTTAAAGACATCCCTCCCGGTGAGGTGGCTTGATGGGCGCCGAGACGCTCTCGGTTGAGGGGGTCTGGAAGGGCTATCGACGCGGCTCGGAGTGGGCGGAGGTGCTGGCGAACGTCTCGTTCAACGTTGAGCCGGGCGAGATTGTCGCGATCACAGGGCAGAAGTTCGCGGGCAAGACGACGCTACTCAAGATCGCCGCCGGCCTGGAGCGCCCGAACAAGGGGACGGTGTCGCTTGGCAGCCGACAGTTGACAGATGGTCGCAATGGTCTGCTGGGCCACACGATCAGGTGGGTTAACGGTGACGGGCCGAAGCTGAAGCTCGACGTCGCCAAGTTCGTGGGTCTGCCGCTCGCGCTGCATGGCAGCAAGCGCGGCGATGCGGAACGGACGGCGGCGCAGGCGCTTGAGCGGGTCGGTGCCAAGACATGCCTCGGTCGGCGCTGGGGCGAGCTCTCCGACTGGCAGCGTGTCCTCGTAGGGCTCGCGCGTGGCTTTGCCGGCAGTCCGCAGGTGGTGGTGATCGACGACCTACTCGACGTGCGGGGGAGCCGCGCTACTGAGGAAGCGGCCGATCTCTTGCGGTCGTTGGTCGAAGCATCCAAGCCGCGTTGTGGGGTGCTGATGAGCACGTCGGACTTGGAATCGGCCATGTTCGCTGATCGAGTGTGGTCAATCACCCGGAAGCGGTCGCTGAAGCTGATGGCTGGGCAGCAAACGGACGGCAAGGTCATCCCCTTTCCCGACGGAGACAGGGCGAGCGTTGGGGGTTCGCGTGGCGTAGGCTCGGCGTAGATGCTGGAGCTGCGCAACCTGGTCAAGCACTACCCGATGGCCGCCGGCGAGCCGGTTCGGGCCGTCGACGGCGTGACGATGACGGTGGCGCCGGGCGAGTTCGTCGCGCTCTACGGTCCAAGCGGGTCGGGCAAGACGACGCTGCTGGAACTCATCGCCGGCCTGAAGGAGGCTGACGGCGGCGAAGTGCTCGTCAATGGCCACGACGTCCTAAAGATGTCGCGCAAGGAAGTCCACGCATATCGCCTGAAGCAACTTGGCATTATTGGCCAGCCGCGTAATCTCATGCCGGGAGCCCAGGCCGTACAGAATGCCTCGCTGAAGCTGTTGCTCGCCAACGTCCGCAAGGCACAGCCGACGATCGAACCGCTACTGTCTCAGCTGGGGCTGGGGGACAGACTGCGGCACCGCACCGAGCAGCTCTCGATGGGGGAGCGACAGCGTGTCTTGATTGCGCTGGCGCTGTCGATGGACCCAGAACTCGTGCTCGCCGACGAGCCAACCGGCAATCTCGATACGCAGCGCACCCGCGAGGTGCTCGGCCTACTGCGCGATCTCTGCCACGAGCGGCAGATGGCGTTGGTGTTGGCGACGCACGATCCGCAGTCGGCCTACTTCGCCGATCAGGTGCACGAACTACGCGACGGCCACCTCACCGAGTACCGCCCGGACCAGATGCCGGGGCCGGTTGGGGCACCCGAAGGGGTCTGACGGTGACAGGCATAGACCTGTCGGGCGTCCTCGAACTCTATAAGGCGCGGTACGGGCTGAAGAGCGCTGTCGTGCGTGAGGCGTTCGCCGTCCTCGGCATCGCGATCGGCGTCGCGCTGCTGTTCGCGTCGCAGATAGCGAGCACGAGTCTGACCCACTCCGTTACACAACTCCATACGCAGTTCGTCGGCAGTGCCCAGGTCCAGCTCGAAGCTCGGGGACCAGAAGGCGTCAGCGAACGCCTCCTTGGAGAAGTGAGGCGGCAACCTGGCGTACAAGTGGCTTTGCCCGTGTTCGACAAGCAGGTCAACGTCATCGGTCGCACGGGCGAACGGTCGGTCTACCTCATCGGCGTGAACCCGCAGGAGGTGCGCGCCAGCGGGCCGCTGCTTCGTCGCTTCTCAGCCCACCAGCTCGCCACGCAGCAGGCAATCGCCTTGCCGGCGCCACTAGCAAACGAAATTGGCATCGGACCATTGCAGGTCGCCAAGGTGCAGATCGGCGCAAAGTTCATCGAAACGCTCGTCGGCACCACACTCGGCGAAGCCGACATCGGGCAGCTAGTCCACAGTCCAGTGGCGGTGGCTCCCCTCGGCTATGCACAGCGCCTAGCTGGCACACCGGGTCAAATCAATCTGATCTTTGTGCGCTACGAGTCGGGTCGCGCGCGTGAAGCTCGTGCAGCGCTTGAACGCCTCGCGGCGAAGTGGAACGTCAACCTTGAGCCGGGCACGTTTGACTCGCAGTTGTTCTCGGTTGCCGTTGCGCCAGAGAGTCAGAGTGAGTCGTTGTTCTCAGGTATCAGTGCCTTGGTGGGCTTTATGTTTGCACTCAACGCGATGCTCATCACCGTGCCCTCTCGGCGGGCGCTCATCGAAGAAATCCGCCCGCAAGGGGCAAGCCGTTGGGACACCGCGAAGATTCTGTTGTTCGACGCGCTGGTGATCGGCACGGTGGCCTGTGCGCTCGGATTGGTGCTCGGGAACTTCCTTTCAGTCGCCGTCTTCCAAAGTACCCCGAGCTATCTCGCGGTTGCTTTCCCGGTCGGAAACAATCGGGTCGTGACCTGGCAGTGTTTCGCTCTCGCCGTCGGTGCCGGCATGGCTGCTGCGGTCATTGGTGTCTTTTGGCCGCTGCGCGAGATTTTGGCTCGCGCGCTGCAGCCGCTCCCTGACCCCACCAGTCATCGGCGCGCGTGGACGACCGCGCGGCTAGTCCTGGGATCTAGCTGTCTGGTCCTGACAACGGCGATCCTGCTGTTTGACACCAAGGCGGCGCTCGTCGGCAACATCGCACTGGTGGCAGCGCTTGTCGTACTGATGCCCTTGTTGTTCGATGCCCTGGTGCGTCTCTTTGAGTATCTGTCGAAGGTCCTGGATGGCGTTGGCTCTGCGCTTGCCGTCACTGAGCTACAGACTGCGCAGACGCGGGTGCGCTCGCTCGCCATTGCCGCAACGGCGGCGGTCGCGGTGTTCGGCGTAGTCGAGTTTCAGGGCATACAAACCAATCTGGAACGGGGTCTCAACAAGGCGTCACGCGACGTTGACGCGGCAGCCGCCGTCTGGGTGCTGCCTGGCGGTCGGCTCAACGTCCAACCGACAACGCCGTTCTTGGCCGGCACGGTCAACGTGGCCGCGCTTGCTCATCTGCCGGGCGTCGGACAGCTAAGCGTGTTCCGCGGCAGCTTTCTGGATTGGGGCAACCGCCGACTGTGGGTGCTCGCGCCGGCGAGCAGCATCAGCCATCCAATCCCCACGACCCAGGTCCTCAGCGGTGATCCAGGGCTCGCAGTGGAGCGGGTGCGGCAAGGCGGGTGGGCGGCGCTCTCACAGGCGCTCGCCGTCGAACACCACCTCCACGTCGGCCAGACCTTCACCCTGCCGGCGCCCCGACCACTCCGGTTGCGCGTCGCTGCTTTGACGACAAATCTCGGCTGGGCGCCAGGCACGCTGATTCTCAACGCCGCGACCTACGCTCGAGCCTGGCAAAGCAACGCGCCGACGGCCTATGCGATCCAAACGACCGGCGGGGCTACTGCCGCTGTTGTGCGCGACCGTATCCGGCAAGCAACGGCTTCGGTACGGGGACTCGTCGTTGAAACTGCCGCCGAACGCGACAAGCGCCGATTCGCTATTGCCAGGCAAGGTCTCTCGCGCCTGACGCAGATTAGGCTCCTGGTCCTCATCGCAGCGATTCTGGCCGTCATCGGCTCGATGGGAGCGATGATCTGGCAGCGCCGCGACTTGATTGCTTTCATAAAGGTGCAGGGCTACGAAGAGGGTACGCTTCGGCGCTGGCTGCTGTGCGAAGCCGGCATCTTGCTCATCGTTGGCTGCTTGATCGGTGCTGTCTTCGGCCTCTACGCGCAGCTACTTGGTAGCCGATTTTTGGCAACAGTCACGGGTTATCCGATCGTCTTCAATGTTGAAGTGTTCGCGGCGATTACGAGCTTTGTACTGGTGAGCGTCGTCGCGTTCGTTGCTGTCGCTCTGCCGGGATATTTGGTGGTGCGCGTGCCCGCTAACACCGAGAGCCCGGCTTACTAAGTCGTGCCGAGTCGGTGGCACCTACAACGGGTTCTGATCCGAGCCCGCTTACCTGTAGTCAGCTTCGAGTGCTCGGGGCTGCCGCAACGCGCGAGCTGACCTGGGGCCTCCCTGTTGCCGCCTTTGAGGTACGCCGATGGCGGCGCAGAGCAAGTGCTATTCCCAACGTGCTCATACGCGAGGATGCGCTGCGCGCCATCACTGAGCAGCGCACACACGTCGACGGGGCGGTGCTGTTCTCAGTCCTGCCCCGTGCTCGCAGTCCACACCTGCTCCGCCTGCTCGTCGCTTACGAGATCATCTGGGACTACCTCGACAACATCAATGAGCGCAGTGCCAGTGCTGGGGTTGCAAATGGCCTAGCGTTGCACTGCGCGCTCGTCGATGCACTCGATCCCCAGCGCCCGATTGCCGACTACTACCGTCATAGCCCGCGGTGCGACGACGGCGGCTATCTCCGGGCGCTCGTCATGGCTTGCCGGGCACACTGCGAACGTCTACCGTCGTATGCCCCCTTGCGTCTGCACCTCATCAGGGAGGCCGTTAGGGGGCAGATTTGCGCACTCAACCACGCTCCCGATGCGTCCGAGCGCGATGCCCTGCTCGGGGCCTGGGCCAAGCGCGAGTTTCCGCAGGGGCACGAGGCGCAGTGGTTCGAGCTGACGGCGGCGGCGAGTACCAACCTCACCGTGTTCGCGCTGCTGGCACTGGCAAGTGAACCGATTTGCTTGGAGGGTGTCATCACCCAAGCCGCCGACGCCTACTTCCCTTGGATTTCGGTGCTGACGGCGATGCTCGACAGCTACGTCGATCAGCATGAAGACGTGGCCAGCGGAAGTCATAGCTACATAGCCCACTACCTTACGGACGAGCTGGCGATCGAGCGCCTCGGCCAGCTCATGCGTCGCTGCTTGGCTGAGGCCCGCGCGTTGAGCGATGGTGAGAAGCATGTCGTCATCGCCGGCTGCATGTTCGCCATGTACCTATCGAGGGATAGTGCACTGGCGCCGCCGATGGGCGAGACCACCGCGCGCCTGATCCGTGCGGGAGGCTCAATCGCGCACACCCTGCATCCGCTGCTCCGGCTCTGGAGGACGGTCTACGGGCTTCGAGCGGCCTAGCGTTCGTTGACGAATGTTTCTATTCCTTGACGAACGGATTCCTTCGTGAACGACGGAAATGCTTGAAGGTTGGCCGGGCCGACCGCCAAGATGCCTCACGAGATGTCGGGCGATCATCGAACCGTAAGCAGTGGATCAAGCCGCCGGCGGCGGTCGTGCCCTATGGCCGACCTGTCGCCGCGACTAGAGGTTGGGCTGGGCCGGCTCCCTTTCTCCGGCCTGGCCCAACCTCTAGTTGAAGATCATTACAAGCCGGCGTCGCCCTGGCGCGTAAGAAGCGGGGAATCCCGCAAGCGTGGGTGTCCGTTTGGCGTGAACGCCAACGGGCACCCACGCAATCGAAGCCAGCAAGGGTAGTCGCAGCAACCCAAGCCGGGTTCAATGTCAGCGCGCGGGCGCTTCCATATGCCACGAAAGTCCCTCCCACCCTTTCGCGAGAACGAGGCCGGCGAATCGGTGCAATCGCCGCTGGTCCTACGTGATCCCCGTTTTTCGCAGTCACTAGAGCGGGGTCTGGCGATCTTGGGTTGCTACTCGCCTGAGACCCCTGTCCTTGGTATCGCACAGCTCGCCGATCGCTTGAGGATGAGCCGCAGCACGACACATCGGTACGTCATAACCCTCGTCGCACTTGGCTACCTCGAACAAGTCACGCCGGGTCGTCAGTATCGCTTGACGCTCGGAGCGACGCGCCTCGGCATGGGGGTGATGAATGCCGTTGAGCTTCGTGAGCACGCCATGCCACTGTTGCTAGAGCTGTCAGTACAGGCAGGGTTCACCGCTAGTTTGGCGGTGCTTGATGGGTCGGTGGTGCAGTACATCGACCGGATACGTAACACGCGGAGCGGACGGCCCCAGCAGCCGCTTGTGGCGCTCGACTTAGCGCAGGCAGCTCACATAACGGCGCTCGGAAAGCTTCTACTTGCGTATTTGCCCGATCCTGTACACAGGGACGCGCTCCGCGAACTAACTTTATTCAAGGCTGGCCCGAAGGCAATTACCAACAAGCAACAGTTCGCCGGGGAGCTACGGAAAATCCGCGAGGATGGCATTGCGACTGAGGATGAAGAGTTGATGGTGGGTCTCGTCGCCATTGCTGCGCCAGTGCGAAACTATGCGCATGAAGTTGTCGCTGCCGTCGGTCTGAGTGCAAATCGTTCCGTCATCGAGATGGAGGCACTTGCGGACCAGTTGAGCCCGCACCTGATTGCAACGGCCGACAGGATTTCAGCGCGCCTGGGCTTTCGACGCGCAGATGAGCCGCATCATGCGCTCGGCGATCTGTATGGTCCGGCGTTTGAGGGCCACGGCACATAGTGGAAACGATGCTGACGGTGCCGGCTACCCATGTAGCCGATTTGCGCAGTGGCCTGTTTGGCGAGTGGGGATTTGCAGCGGAGAGCCTGTCAAATTTAGCGCTCACGTTTAGCGGCCACGGCCCGGAGCGGGTGTATGAGGTGCCACTGCGTGCATTTGACGCGGTGAGAGCTTTGCTCAATACGATTGGCTGGCGCGTCCAGCCTGTCGAGGCCGACGTTGAGATAGACCTCAGTCTCCACCCGTCGGTGGTGCTGCGAGCGCTGCGAAGCGAGCAAGAGGCACTAGTCGATCGACTTCAGGAAGTTGCCGGAACGCCGATCCCTGAGGACGCCCACCAGGCGATGCAGGCGCACGTCAAGGAGCTACGTGAGTTCATCGCGAACGTCGCGGTGCTGGCTGGGAGCTTGTAGGCGAGCCACTGACTGAGGATGCCATTGGCGGTTCGGCGGCGGCTGCCAGGTGAGGACCGCCTCCAGTGGCGACGCGCGTCCGGCGTCCGTCACAGCTACGTCAAGACTAGACCCTTGGCGTCCCTGCTCCAAGATCCGTCTCCGTGCCGAGACCCTTCTCTGCTCCCAGCTCGAACACGCCCAGATCGCAGATCTGCAAAGTACCTGGCATAGAGCACGGCGCGCCTCCTCGCTGCGCCACGATTCCTGCACAGACTAGATGCACGGCCATGCTTTGGCTGTCTTTTCGCTGTGCGCGAAGGGAGCTACGCGAGTGGCCGGATGAGGCCACTTGTCTGCTCTCTAGGCAAATTCGATGGCCGTTTCGCGCCGCTCACCGTCACTACCTGTATGAGCACCGAACCATTCGCCGTCCATCTCGCCCTTCTAAAGCCCTCCGAGCTAGCCGCGCAGCTCGGAGTCTCGCGCTCGTGGCTGTACGACGCCGCGAAGACCGGCCGCATCCCGTCGATCCGCATTGGTGGGGAGGAGGGGCCGCTGCGATTTGTCTCGGAGGACATCCGGCGCTGGATCGACGACGCCCGCGCCACGTGGAGCCCTGGACGTCCCACGGTCCCCACAGGGCGTCCAGGGACCGTCGACGGGCGTTCCCAGAACAGACGATCACCTCGCCCCCAGACGCTGGTAAACGGCCAGCAACGCCTTCTCTAACGTCGCCGCACGGCCTGTGCGATCGCCTCCTCGGTGGCGACCGCGCCGGCGGCCAGGACGTGGCGCTCGAGGTGGCCGTAATAGCGCTCGGTCGTGCGGATGTCTGCGTGCCCGAGCTGGCGCTGCACGTACATCAGCGAGTTACCCGCCGCGAGCCACGCCGCGGCGGCTGTGTGGCGCAGCGCGTGCAACGGCATGTCCCGCATCGCAGCGTCCTGCAGCGCCTGCTTGTGCCAGTCGCGCGAGACGGTCGTCCGGTCCAGCGGGCGACCGTCTCCATCGCCTGCCCACCGCCCGCGATCGCGCTTGAGCACCCGCACGGGCATCGCGAACACATGCGCCTTGGCTCCGTCGCCGCTCGCCAGCTCGGCCCGTCGCGCGAGCTGATCGCGCAGTACCCGCGACAGACCCGGCCCGATCTCCACCGAGCGGAAGCGGTTGGACTTGGTTGAGCCGACCGCCTCGCCGCGCTTGCGCGAGCGATACACCACGATCGACCCGCCTGTCTGCTCCAGCTCGACATCGCCCACGCACAGCGCCAGAGCCTCGGAGATCCGCAGCCCACTTCCGATCAGCAACTCCGCGAGCGGCCGATAGACCTCGCTGCACGAGTCGAGGTAGAGGGGGATCTCGCGCAACCGCAGATACTCGCGCTCGATGTGCGCCGCCGGCAGTCGCTCAATGCGCGACGCCGGGTTGCTCGCGATGAGGCCGTCCTCGACCGCCGCGTTCAGGCACACCACGAGTGTTCCCAGCGAGTTGTTGACGGTCTTCGGCGCGATCTCCTCGGCGTCGATCGCCTCAGCCTGCTCGTCCATCCACGCGCGCACCTGCTCGACGCTCAGGCGTCCGAGCGGGATCGCCTCGAATGCCGGCAGCAGCCGCTTGCGCCCGTCAATCTCATACCCCCGCCACGTCCCCGACTCCAGATACGGCTTGCGCCGCGCGAGCCATCGCTGCCAGTGCTCGCCGAACGAGAGGCGCGTATGGCTGATCTCGCGGCGCTCGACCTGTTCGACCAGCCGCCGCTTCGCGTCGCGCGCGGCGCGCTCGCTCGTGAAGCCGCGCTTGGTGACCTGCACGCCGCCGCTCCCGCGCGTCTTGAAGTACCACCGCACGCCGTGTCTGGTCCGGTAGGAGTAGACGCCGCCCGCGCGTTGCCCGCCATCCGCCCTGCGCGCACTCGGCTCGATCTCGCGTAGGCCGGCGTCGAACGCCTGTGCGGCCTCCTCGCTCGCGAAGCGCCGCCCGCGTTGCCGGCCGCTTCCGTCGCGCCAGCGCACCACCCAGCGCTCACGGTCCTCCTGCACACTCATCGCGTGCCTTCAGAGGCGCTCGGGGTGTGCACATCCGTGTGCATAGTTCTCACGTGAGAATACTGTGCACACGGACGGAAGCACGGAGCGCCGCCCCCAACCAACAAGAAAAACCCCGCTAAGCAGGGCTTTTCTCATGCGCCCGAGTGGACTCGAACCACCACGGACCGTGAAGTCCACAAGGCCCTCAACCTTGCGCGTCTACCAATTCCGCCACGGGCGCAGAGGTGCGCGAGTATAGCCCTGTGGTGTGCTGCCCGGTGTGTCCCGCGCGTCGCTGGGGCCTCCAGCGACGCCGACTGCTGGGGGTATAGGCACGGCTTGAGCGCCGTTCGTACTTGCGTTCGTCCGGATGCGCCGCTACTGTACGAACACATGTTCGTTCAACTATCCCATCCAGCACTCCAGGGAGCCAAGTCACCATGGATCTGACCAAGCGCCAACAGGAGATCTTCGATTTCATCCGCAAGTACTCCGCGAAGTACGGCTACCCCCCAACGGTGCGCGACATCGGCAAAGCCGTCGGTCTGGCCTCGTCTTCGACGGTACACGCCCATCTGGCCAACCTGGAGAAGATCGGCTTGCTGCGGCGCGATCCCTCCAAGCCGCGGGCGATCGAGTTGCTCGATCGAGCGGTCGGCAATGCCGTGGATAGCGTGCGGTCGATAGTGCGCTCCGAAGGACTGCCGCTGTTGGGTTCTGTCGCGGCGGGCCAGCCGGTGCTGGCGGAGGAGAACGTCGAGGACTACATCTCCGTCCCTGAGATCGCCGGTGGGGAAGATGGGCAATATCTCTTGCGCATACGCGGGGACTCGATGAAGGATGCGGGCATCCTGGAAGGAGATCTCGTCGTGGTGCGACCCCAGGACACGGCTCAGGAAGGGGACATCGTTGTCGCGCTGTTGGGAGAGGAGGCGACTGTCAAGCGCTTCTTCCGCGAGGCCGACCACATCCGCCTGCAGCCCGAGAACGACACGATGGAGCCGATTCGCAGCAAGGAGGTCAAGGTGTTGGGGCGCGTCGTGGGGTTGCTCAGGAGCGTGTGATGAGCATCGCCTTACTCGACCGCAGAATCTCGCGCGGAGTTGCACGGCCCGGGGGGAGCCTTGGGGTGGGGGAGCCTGGGTCGGGCAAGTGCGCGGAGGAAGTCGCACGGCTGATAGACGAGGGGCGTGGCGCACGTACGCTGGACGAGCTTGTGACCAGCACGTGGGGAGGGCTGCTGGCTAGCGAGGCGGTCCGTTGTCCGGTGTGCCAGGGGAGGATGGCGGCTCTCGTCGGTGCATCACGGGACGTCCGCGGTGGGACTTGCGTGGACTGTGGAGCACAACTCTCCTGAGTCCGCGGGCAAATGCCTTCCTCGGTTCGCCTCCATGGCGCACACGCGGTAAGTTGTATGTGCAGGTCAAGCAGCCGCGGAGGTCGACGGCCTTCGAGGAAAGTCCGGACATCACAGGGCGAGGTGGTCGAGATATCGACCCGGGGAAACCCGCGGGAAAGTGCCACAGAAACAAACCGCCGACGCAGGCCGTCCCACGTGAACGGCCTGCGGGTAAGGGTGAAATGGTGCGGTAAGAGCGCACCAGCGTCGCGGTGACGCGGCGGCTGGGCAAACCCCACCCGATGCAAGGCCAAACAGGACCGCTTGTAGGTTGCCCGCCGAGGTCCAGGTAGGCCGCTTAGATGGATGGTTGCTCAACGACAGGATCCGGCTTATCGATCTGCTAAGGAAAACCCCCGCTTGCGGGGGTTTTCTATTTTGCGGCTAGTTGCGAGCTTGCGCTGCAAGTCGACCACTCGCTACGGTGTCGCCTGCCAGGGAGCCTGGCCGTGATCAGGTGTACTCGACATCGGCGCGCGTCGCATACGCCAATCCGCAAGTATCCCCATGCAAAATCATCTTGAGCTAGTCATCTTCGATTGCGATGGGGTGCTGGTTGACAGCGAGGTCATATCCAACGAAGTCCTCGCGCAGCAGTTGAGCGCGGAGGGGCTGCCGACCACACTCGCTGAGGCTCGCCGGGATTACCAGGGGCTACTGCTCGCCGACGTCCTCGCGCAGGCGCAGGCGAAATTGGGTCGCTCGCTTCCGGAGGATTTTCTCGCGCGTTACCAGCACGAGCGCGCCGAGGCGTTCCGGCGCGAACTCCGCTCGGTGCCGGGTGCGGCTGACGCGGTACGGCGTATCAGCGCGGCGGGGATCGCGGTATGCGTGGCCTCACAAGGCAAGCTCTCAAAGACCCAGCTTTCGCTCGAGCTGACTGGTCTTCGAAAGCTGTTTGTGGGCAACGTGTTGTTCTCAGCGGAGTCCGTGCCGCGCGGCAAGCCATATCCGGATCTCTTTCTGCATGCCGCCGCGGTGATGAAAACTGAGCCAACTCGATGCGTGGTTGTCGAGGACACTCCCTCCGGAGTCAAGGGAGCGGTGGCCGCCCGGATGCGCGTCCTCGGATACGTTGCCGATAGCGACGAGCTGGCGCTACGTCAGGCCGGCGCCGAGGTCCTGCGATCGCTGCATGAGTTGCCGACGTTGCTCGGGGCCACTTGAGGAGGCTCAGGCAGCGACCCAGTTCTTGGCCTCTTCGAGCTGGTTTAGCCGGTAAACCTTGACTTCGCCGGGGGTCATCCAGGCAAACAGCTGGAATGCTTTTCCGACCCATTCCACGTCGGTGACGATCGCAGAACGCTTCCACGCCGAGTGGTGTCCGATACCTAGCCCGAGCCCTGTCTTGATGTCGTCGAACCAGGCTCCGGCTCGAGTCCCTCGAACGCGGTGAGTATGAAGAGCATGCGGATCTCTCCGGACTCCGCTGCTTTGCGCAGGAGCGGCTCCAGGACCTCGCGGTAGTCATCACGGGTGAGCTTGCCGGAAGCTCGGAAGCCAAGCGTCCCAGCTGGCATGTCATCGATTGGTGTGACCATTTGCTTCCTTTCACTAATAGGCCGAACCGGCACCTCGCAGCTCGGCGGGGCCGATCCTGCACATCCCATCCTCGCTACTAATCTCCATCAATCGTAGAGGCCTGCTCATCGGAGTAGGCGATGACTACGGTCGCGGGCTTCGCGTGACCGCTCCTCTCGAAACCGCAAGGGAGGACGAGCCGATGATCAGGCCGTGTTACAACAGACGTACGATGCTTGCACGGATCCGATGACCCGGCGCTAAGCAGCTCACGCGACGCTCTCCGCGCGGCACGGCCGCCGCCGGGAATCGCCGCAGCGACGATACCCAGGGAGGCGAGCACATGGCGAGCATCAACGAGTATGAGGCGGAGCAGATCAAGAAGGCGAACGCGACGAAACTGACGCCCGTCGTATTCATCCACGGGCTGTGGCTGCTGCCGAGTAGCTGGGACCGCTGGGCGACGGTGTTCGAGGAGGCCGGCTATACCCCGCTGACGCCGGGATGGCCAGACGATCCCCGAACCGTCGAGGAGGCCAACGAGCATCCCGAGATCTTCGCCCACAAGACCGTCGGCCAGGTCGCGGATCACTTCGATGAGGTGATCGGCAAGCTGAAGCAGAAGCCCGCGGTCATCGGGCACTCCTTCGGCGGGCTGCTCGCGCAGATCATCGCCGGGCGCGGTCTCGCGGCCGTCGCGGTGGCGATCGATCCCGCGCCGTTTCGCGGAGTGCTGCCACTGCCCGTCTCGGCGCTGAAGTCCTCCCGACCGGTCCTGGGCAACCCGGCCAACCGCAACCGTGCCGTCCCGCTCACCTACGAGCAGTTCCGCTACGCCTTCGCCAACGCCGTCAGCGAAGACGAGGCCAAGGAGCTCTACCACACGTTCGCCGTTCCCGCCCCCGGCGCGCCGCTATTTCAGGCGGCCACCGCCAACCTGAACCCGTGGACGGAGGCCAAGGTGAACACCAAGAATCCCGACCGCGGGCCGCTGCTGATAATCGACGGCGAGCGGGACCACACGGTGCCGTGGGCGATCGCGAATGCCTCGTTCAAGAAACAGAAGCGCAACAAGGGCGTGACCGAGATCGTCAAGCTGCCAGACCGCGGACACGCACTGACGATCGACAGCGGCTGGCGCCTGGTCGCCGATACCTCGCTGGAGTTCGTCAAGCGCTTCGTATAGTCACCGGCGAGGACCACCGGCCGATGCTTGCGCGCAGCTTCTCATCACGAACGCCCCCGAGCGGATGAGCACCCAGAACGATCAAGATGGGGGCGCCGCCTGGGCTGTCCTAGGCGCCCCCGAGCTCTCCGAAGTCGCCGCGTTTGGTGTCGAGCAGCCGACGACGGCCGGGCAGTTACTCTTTCAGGCCGGAGAAGCGTCCTACGAGCTGTTTGTCGTCCTCGAGGGCGAGGTCGAGATCGTTCGTCGCGCCGGGGCCGACGCGGTTCCAATCGCCACGTATGGGCCCGGTGGCTTCGCGGGCGAGCTCAACCTGCTGACCGGCCAGCGCCGCACGTTGGATTGTCGTGTAACCCGGCCGGGCCGGGTGCTGGTGATCCCCGAGGCGGAGTTCCGGCGTCTCATGAGCAGCCGACCGGCGCTCGCTGAAATCATCTTCCGCGCGCTCCTCGCACGGCGCGAGATCCTGCGATCGGGAGATGGTGCACAGGCCATCCAGATCGTCGGTTCGCGATACTCACCAGAGGCGATGCGCTTGCGCGCATTCGCCGAACACTCACACCTCGCCCACGCCTGGATCGATGTCGAGGACGCCGAGGATCTCGACGCCGTGCTCGCCGGCATGGGTCTCACCCCGCACGACATCCCAGCGGTGATCACCGCCACGGAGGTCATGCGTCGCCCCTCGGCCGCGACCTTTGCCGAACACCTCGGGCTGACCTTCAGCCCGACACCTGGGTACATCTTCGATCTCGTAGTCGTCGGCAGCGGGCCGGCCGGCCTCGCCGCAGCGGTCTACGGCGCATCGGAGGGTTTGCGGACCGTCTCCCTGGATGCGACGGCCATCGGTGGTCAGGCCGGTATGAGCTCGCGGATCGAGAACTACGCGGGATTTCCAAACGGTATCTCCGGCGAGGATCTCACCGGCAGAGCCGCCATCCAAGCGATGCGACTCGGAGCTCGCCTGAATGCCCCCTGCGAAGTGGTTGGCCTGCGCACCGAGTCGGGCTTCCACGTGATCGTGCTCGCCGACGGCAGCGAGATCCCCACCCGCGCGGTGATCGTGGCTTCCGGAGCGCGCTATCAGCGGTTGGCCGTGAAGGATCTGGATCGCTTTGAGGGCGCCGGGGTCTACTACGCGGCAACCGATCTCGAGGCGCGCGTCTGCAACGGCACGTCCGTCATGGTTATCGGGGGCGGGAACTCCGCGGGACAGGCCGCTCTCTACCTAGCTCAGAACAACTGCGGCGTCACGATCGCCATCAGGCGCGAAAGCCTCGCCCAGAGCATGTCGCAATATCTGATCGAGCGCATCGAGGCCGACCCAAAAATCGAGCTTCTCACCGGGGTCGAAGTCCAAAGCCTCGCTGGCGAGGCCCGTCTCGAGCAGGTGACGCTCAAGCACACCACAACCGGGCTTGAGTACACCACGCTCTGCTCCGGCCTGTTCTGCTTCATCGGTGCCCGTCCGGCGACCGCCTGGTTGACAGACGCCGTGATGCTCGACCGCGACGGATTCGTTCTCACAGACCGCCAGCTACCGGAGGCCGCCGGCGCGGGCGCATCCGGTGCGCTGCCATTCGAGACATCCCTGTCCGGCGTATTCGCTGCCGGCGATGTCCGCCACGACTCGATGAAGCGGGTCGCCGCGGCCGTCGGGGAGGGATCGAGCGCGGTGCGCTCCGTACACGAGCGTCTCGCTAGCGAGATTTAGTCCGCTCGGCTTGCATTAGGGCGGGGGAGCCGGCGCGAGGCGCCGCTGATGCCACCATGAGCAACGTGGCGGTCGATCGGCAAGACGGAGTGGGGGGTGCCCTCACAGATGATCTGGAGGTACCCGAGGAGCTGAGTCGGCGCAAGCTGCGCACCCGATTGCTGCTCTTGGCGGGACTGGTCCTCGCGGTCGTCGCGATCGTGACGCTGCTACCGGGGCTCGAGGGGTTGCGCACTCGCCTCGCGCAGGCCAAGCCAGGATGGCTGCTAGTGGGGATGGGGCTGAAGGTACTCTCCGGGCTCGGGTACGTCGCCATCTTTCGCATGGTCTTCTGCCGGCGCATGAGCTGGCGCGTCAGCTATCAGATCGGCATGTCCGAGCTCGGTGCCAATGCGCTCTTTCCGACCGGCGGAGCCGGAGGTCTCGCGCTTGGAGCCTGGGCTTTGAAACGAGGTGGGATGCCCGCATCTGAAATCGCGCGGCGCACCGCCGCCTTCTTCTTGCTGACCAGCGTCGCCAATGTCGTCGGCGTGATCGTCGTCGGGATCGGTCTCGCGGTCCGCGTGTTCCCCGGGGAGACGAACCTCGCCCTGACCCTGCTTCCCGCCGCGATCGCTACCATCGCAATCGTGGCGGCGCTGCTGGCCGGACGCACGTCCGCACGGCTACACCTGCGTCTGGAACGCAGCGAAGCAGGCGAGTCCTCGCGTCGCTCGCGGCTGGCGGCGAAGACCCTGGTCGCGGTCGCCGACGGTGTCAATGAAGCGGTCGCGCTCCTACGTGAGGGCAACGCATGGCTGATCGGCGGGATAGTCGCCTACCTGGTCTTCGACGTGATGATCGTGTGGGCCACGTTTCACGCTTTCGGCTCCGCGCCGCCCCTGGCGATCGTGTGGATCGCCTACCTGATCGGCGAGCTCGGCGGACTGATCCCGGTCCCCGGTGGGATCGGCGGCGTCGATCTTGGGTTGGTCGGAACCTTTGTCCTCTACAAGGTGCCGATCACCGCCGCGGCGTCCGCTGTGCTCGCCTATCGTGCGATCGCGCTGTGGGTCCCCGCGATCCTTGGCTCCGTCGCCTTCGTCGCGCTGCGCCGCACACTGCGCCGCGAGTCCGCCGCGATCGCCATCTGTGCTCCTCAGACCGAGATGGAGGTCATCGGGCTCGGTCGCGTCCGCATCGACCTACCGAAGGCCACACAACCATAAGGCCCCGTCGCCGCCACATTCCGCGGTAGTCGCGCACCCTTCGGAGCTTGCCGCGGCGGGTGGGGGATTTCGAAGCCCAGGACGATTGGCTGCCGCCACGCTGCTTTAGGGGTTGATCCTATTAAATAGAAAAGATCCATAAAGCGGCTGTTTACATGCTGGTGCTCAGGGGAAACTGCGATGTAGCAAAGTATGCGGGGTTCACTCAATGAGTAGGTGCGGCAGTACCTCGTGCATGGAGCGTGGGGACCCGGAGCTCGTCGAACCGGGTCCTCATTTGGACCCCCTCGCGCGGCCGCCACGTGCAGAGCCGCCCAGCTCGTGCGAGTGCGATCATGCAAGCACCCCCAGCGCGCCAGTGACCGCCAAAGCACCGCCCGGCGAGCCGCGCCTTGCCGGCCGGCGAGTCCGACGCCGCCCATCCCGACCGAGGAGCGAGAGTCATGAGCACGACAGCCCAACTCATCACCGGCGTCGACTTCGTCACCGTGCCCACCCACGACCTCGAAGCCGCCGTCGCGTTCTACGGCGAGACACTCGGACTCCGCCGCTCGATGTACCGCAAGGACCGCAACTTCGCCGAGTTCGAGACCGGCAACCTGACGCTTAGCGTCATCGACGCCGAGGCGATGGGCCTCGAACACCACCCCCAGAAGGGGATCGCGCTGCACGTAGAGGACGTCGCGGAGGCCCGCAAGACGCTCGAGGCACGCGGCCTCGTCTTCCTGGGCGACACCTTTGACACCGGCGTCTGCCACATGGCCTTCTTTGCCGATCCCGACGGCAACGCGCTGATGCTGCACCATCGCTACTTCCCGCGCACGCCCGAAGGATGATTCCCCCACTCAGGGGCTGATGCGGGGCGCTTGCGCTGCCGTGGCGCTTGCGCTGCCGTGGCGCTTGCGCTGCCGTGGACGGAGCGAGTGGCGCTAGGCCGGGAGCTGCGCGCCTGCCGGGCGCTGCTCGCTCACCTCGTGCTGGAAGCCCTCCAGCACGCCCCGCATCGTCTGGAGATTGGGCGCAACCTTCGATGGCCACGGCTTGGAAGGATGCTCGTAGAGCGTCTTCAGGCCGTTGCCCGTGATCATCGCCACGACCACCTCGTCCGGGTCGAGATGACCCTGTTCGGCGAGCTTTTTCACGACCGCCACCGTCGTGCCCCCCGCCGGCTCGGTGAGTAGACCCTCGGTGGCCGCCAGCAGGTCGATGCCCGCGAAGATCTCCTTGTCGCTCACCATCGCCGCCGTGCCATGGCGGCCACGCACCGCGTCGATCACGAAGACACCGTCGCCCGGTGCCCCGATCGCGAGCGAGTGTGCAAGCGTCGTCGGGCTCTCCGCCTGGATCTCAGAGGCGCCCGCCAGGATCGCCTTGGCGATCGGCGAGCACCCGTCGGGCTGTGCGATATCGATCCTGGTCTGCTCGGTCTTCGCCAGACCCACCAGTTCCAGCTCATTCAGGCCCTTGTGGATGCGCGAAGAGAGCGTGCCGCCGGCCGCCGCAGTGACGATGTGGTCCGGTGCGCGCCACCCCAGCTGCTCGACGATCTCATACGCCACGGTCTTCGCGCCCTCCGCATAGAACGGGCGCAGCGTGATGTTCGCGAACTGGAGGCCCGTTGCTTCGGCCAGCGCGCGGCAGGCTTTGTTGGCTTCGTCGTAGTTGCCCTCCAGCTGGCAGACCTTCGCGCCCAGCGCACGGCAAGCGTGTGCCTTGGTGCTCTCCAGGCGGTTCGGGTAGAAGACATACGCCGGTACCCCCGCCTTGGCCGCCAAGGACGCCACCGCCGTGCCGACATTGCCCGTCGAGACACAGCCGATCTCCCGCTCCCCGAGCTCGAGCAGGCGCGCCACCGCCATCGAGACCACGCGATCCTTATAGGAGAGGCTCGGACGCGAGGTGCTGTCGTCCTTGACGTACAGGTTGCGCAGGCCCACCGCGGCTCCAAGTCCGTCCGCTTTGATCAGCGGCGTGAAGCCGGAGAACTCGCCGACCCGCACCGCGCCGACCGCATCGACGATCGGCAGCAGCTCCTCCAGGTGCCAGATGTTCAGCGGCCGCTCCGTCATCGGAACTTCGCGCAGACGTCGAGCAGCGAGCTCGTAGTCGTAGTCGACGTCGAGACTCTTGCCGCACCGCGGGCAGTACGCCTCGCGCTCGGCCAGCGCCACCTTGTAGTCGCATTTGCGGCAGACCAGCTCCGTCGCGCACGAACGTGTAGGGGTCGAGCGCGCCCCCCGACTCTGTGCAGTGCTCATGACGTCGTCCACGTCCTCTCACCCTCGCATTTGTGACGGGCGATCGCGTGGCCCGGAGGCGAGGCGATCATCGTGACCTGCATCCACTCAATCGTAGGGCAGTCGCAAGACGGCGTCGATCCCTCGCGGAGGTTGTTTCCAGCTCACCGCTCAGCGGCCACAACCGCGCCGCGAGGTCGCTCCCCGTCGCCTTGGGAACGCACCGCGTCCTCATCGCGACGCCCTACTCGGCTGTGGCCATGGGGGATCCGCCTCGGATCCATCGCGCCCGCTCGCCAGCAGCAGCTCCTGTGCGATGTGCGGTGCGAACGGCGCCAGCACCGTCGCCATCAGCGCCAGCGCATCGAGCAGTGCCGCGTGATCCTCGCGGCACAGCGCCCCGCTGCGTGCGAGCACCCGCTTCTCGAAGTCCTTGATCCGATCCAGCAGGCGGATCACGTTGCGCACAGCCTTGTGCATCTCCAGGCTCGTCAGATCCTCGGTGATCTTCTCCACCGCGATCTCACACCACTTCTCCAGGCGCCGCCGCAGGAACTCCGTGCTGGCCGGGTCGAGCTCCGCGCTGTCCTCCACGACCATCGCCAGGCGCGCATGCGAGTAGCGCCAGAGGCTGTGCAGAAAGCGATTGCAGTACTGCACCGAGCTGTCGTCCCAGTTGAGCGACTTCTGGGGGCGTCCCGCCCACAGAATCGCCAGGCGCACCGTGTCCGCGCCAAAGCTATCCACCAGCTCATCCGGGTCGACCACGTTGCCGAGGTGCTTGCTCATCTTGCGCCCGTCCCGGATCACCATCTCGTGCATCAGCGCCCCCGCGAAGGGCTCCCCGCCCGCGAGGAATGCGAGTGGGCCGATGTCGCGCAGCGCCTTCGTCGTGATGCGCTGGTCGAACATGAAGTTGCCGCTGTCCGAACCCGCCACCAGGCGCTCCGAGGGCAGCCACGCGCGCAGATCCTCGAGCGCAAAGATCTCCTCCAGCGGCCGCTCGCGCTCCTGCGCCGGCACGCACGCCGGAATCCACAGCCACAGCGCGTCGAAGTGACAGTCCAGCGTGTCCGTCTCGCGCCGCGCCTCGCCGCCACAGCCGGGGCAGCTCGTGCGCACGAAGTCCTCGCGCTCCGCCAGCGGGTTGCCCTCCCCAGTCGGTTTGAGGTCCAGCGGCAGCAGCACCGGGAGCTGCTCGCGCGGCACCGGAACCGTTCCGCAGCGCTCGCAGTACACGATCGGAATCGGCGTTCCCCACGCGCGCTGGCGCGAGATCGAAAAATCGTTGGCTCGGTAGCGCACCGCCGCGTGTGTACCTGTGACGCCAAGCCGTGCGGTGGCCGCCTCAGGAGGCCCGTCTCCGTTGGTCTCGCCGCCATCCGATCCAAGCGCTGCCGGTGCCGCGACCACGACCTCGGCTTGTACCTCCCTGCCAGCCGCCGCGGGTACCGCAACCCCCGGAATGCGCTCGGCGATCAACGCATCGGTCCGGTCCAGCTCCGGGACGCCGAGCACCGCGGTCGCGCCGAAGCGCTCATCCACGACCGGCGAGATCAGCAGCGGGAGTGCCTCCCCGCCGAGCAGCGTGACCGTGCGCTCCGTATCGACCAGCGCGATCGTCTCCGCCGCCCGCGAGCTGCGCTCCCAGCCGCCCAGGCGCATCTCCTCGAGCTGCGCCAACACGCTCGGACTCCTCACCCAGCTCTCCACCTCGGGGTGCTTGGCCGACATCAGCACGAAGCGCGCCAGCCCCACGCCCTCCGCGTAAGGCGTGAAGACCGTCAGCTCGCGGCCGTCCTCCGCACGCGCCTGCAACTCGAAGCCGTCGACTCGCCCGAGCACGAAACGCTGGCTCGCCAGCGACGTCTCGTCCCATTTCGCCAGCTCCGCCATGCGGCGGTCGTTCTCCTCCACATAGGCGCTGACGCGCAGGTACCACTGCGGGCGCTGGATCAGCCGCACCGGGTTGTGGCAGCGCCAGCAGGTTCCGTTCTCCACCTGGATCGTCGCGAGCGTCGTCTGACACGTGTCGCACCAGTCAACGCTGCCCGTTCCGTGGTAGATCAGCCCCGCCTCCAGTAGCGTCAAGAACAGCCACTGCGACCAGCGGTACATGACCGCGTCCGAGCTCATGAACGTCCGCTCCCAGTCGAACGAGAACCCCAGTCGCTGCAGCTGGCCCGTCATGTGCTCCGCACAGCGCGTCACCCACTCGCTGGGGGACTCCCCGTTGGCGATCGCTCCGAGCTCCGCCGGCAGTCCGAACGCATCGAATCCAAATGCAAACAGCACCGGATTCCCGCGCGCGCGTTGAAAACGCGCATACGCATCGCCGATCGCGTAGCTACGCACATGGCCGATATGGACGTTGCCCGAGGTGAACGGCGCCGAGGCCTTGATGTAGATGCCCTCCTCCTGCGCGCTCAGCGCAGGTGTGCGGAACGCATCGCGCGCGCGCCACTGCTGCTGGTGGCGCTGCTCGATCGCACGCGCGTCGTACTCCGGCGGGGTTCGCTCGCTCACCGATCGAGCATATCCAAGGCATCATCTGCCACGGTCGCCGTTGGCTCGGCATACGCGAACCCCTCCATCCCCAAAAAACATCCCCCACCGCTCCGGGCGGGGCTCATGCACCCAGGGCCATTGCTATGCTCGAAGTCGCTTGGCCGCTGTCTCCCACACGCCGCTCTTGGCACCCCGCCGACCCCTCTCCGGCCCCACCCTGCGCGGGGTCTTTACGTCCGTCCCGACTGCAAGGATTCCGCAATGGAGATAGAGATCGGACGCGGCAAGAAGGCCCGCCGCGCATACGGCTTCGACGACATCGCGATCGTGCCCTCGCGGCGCACACGCGACCCCGACGACATCGATATCTCCTGGAAGCTCGGGCCCTACCAGTTCGAGCTGCCGATGCTCGCCTCCGCGATGGACGGCGTCGTCTCGCCGACGACCGCCGGCATCATCGGGCGCCTCGGGGGACTGGCCGTCTTGAATCTCGAGGGCGTCTTCACCCGCTACGAGGACGCCGATGAGCAGCTCGAGCGGATCTCCGAGCTACCCAAGGATCTCGCCACGCGCGAGATGCAGCGCATCTATCAGGAGCCCGTCAAGCCCGAGCTGATCACCCAGCGGATTCAGGAAACCAAGGAGCAGAAAGTAGTCGTCGCGGCATCGCTGACACCGCAGCGCGTGCTGCGCTACTACGAGCTCGCCCTCGAGGCCGGCCTCGATGTGCTCGTCATCCAGGGGACGGTCGTCTCCGGCGAACACGTCTCCACCGTCACCGAGCCCTTGAACCTCAAGGAGTTCATCCCCTCCCTGGAAGTGCCCGTCGTCGTCGGCGGCTGCGCCTCCTACCACACCGGCCTGCACCTGATGCGCACCGGCGCCGCCGGCGTGCTCGTCGGCGTCGGTCCCGGCGCCGCGTGCACGACGCGCGGGGTGCTCGGCATCGGCGTTCCACAGGCCACCGCGATCGCCGATGTCGCGCACGCGCGCTCCACGCACATGCTCGAGACCGGCGACTACTCGCTCGTGATCGCCGACGGCGGCATGAGCAATGGGGGCGACGTCTCCAAGGCGATCGCACTCGGCGCCGACGCCGTCATGATCGGCTCGCCGCTCGCGCGCGCCTACGAAGCGCCCGGCCACGGCTTTCACTGGGGTATGGCCACCTTCCATCCCACCCTGCCCCGCGGTGCACGTGTCGCCACGCACCAGAACGGAACCCTCGAGGAGATCCTCGTCGGCCCCGCGCACGAGAACGACGGGACCTTCAACCTCTTCGGCGGCCTACGTACCTCGATGGCCACCTGCGGTCACAAGGACCTCGCCGAGTTCAACCGCGCCGAGGTCGTCGTCGCACCCGCGCTGCAGACCGAGGGCAAGGCCCTGCAGCGCGACCAGGGCGTCGGCATGGGCGCCGTCAACGGCAAGGCGGCAGTCCTCGTAAATGACTGACCTCGCCTCCCCGGCGCCTGCGGCAGTCGCAGAGCAGGGGGAGCGGGCGACCGCGGCCGCCTCCGCGCAGGCGGAGCAGATGCCGGCGGCGACCGACGAGGTCGTCGTCCTTGACTACGGCGGCCAGTACTCGCAGCTGATCGCCCGCCGCGTGCGCGAGTGCGGGGTCTTCTCCGAGCTCATCCCGCACCACGTCGCGCTGGAGCGCGTCGCCGCGCGCAAACCGCGCGGGATCATCCTCTCCGGTGGACCCGCCTCGGTATACGCGCCCGATGCACCGCCGCTGCAGCGTGAGTTGCTGGAGCTCGGGGTGCCCGTGCTGGGCATCTGTTACGGCATGCAGCTGCTCGTGCACGAGCTCGGCGGGCGCGTCGAGCAGGCCGACGTCGGCGAATTCGGTCGCTCCGACCTGAAGGTGATCGAGCCCGGTCGGCTGCTCGCCGACCTCCCGCGCGAGCAGACCTGCTGGATGTCCCACCGCGACACCGTCTTCGAGCCGCCGCCCGGGTTCACCGCGCTGGCCTCCTCTGGTGCCTCGCCCGTCGCCGCCGTCGAGGACGTGCAGCGCGGGGTGTATGGCATTCAATTCCACCCCGAGGTCGTGCACACGCCCTACGGCCAGGAGATCCTCACGCGCTTCCTCACCGACATCTGCGGTTGCGAGGCGAGTTGGTCCGCCGCCTCGATCGTCGAGGACCAGATCGCGCGCATCCGCCGCCAGGTGGGGGAGGGGAGGGTGATTTGTGGCCTCTCCGGCGGCGTCGACTCCTCCGTCGCCGCGCTGCTCGTACACCGCGCCATCGGCGACCAGCTCACCTGCGTGTTCGTCGACCACGGCCTGATGCGCAAAGACGAGGGCGAGCAGGTCATCAGCGCCTTCCGCGACACCTTCAAGGTGCCGCTCGTCGCGGTCGACGCCGAGCAGCGCTTCCTGGAGAAGCTGCGAGGAGTAACCGAGCCCGAGGCCAAGCGCAAGGCGATCGGCGCCGAGTTCATCCGCGTCTTCGAGGAGGAGGCCGCCAAGCTCGCCGACGCGGAGCCCGCCGCGCGCGTGGGGGCGAGCGAGGGGAGTGGCGGGGAGGGCGTTGACGGCGGGGCCCCGCCGCGCGCGCACGCGAGCGCGCGCTTCCTCGTGCAGGGCACGCTCTACTCCGACGTCATCGAGTCCGGTGGCGGCACCGGCGCCGCCACGATCAAGTCCCATCACAACGTCGGCGGTCTCCCCGACGACCTGCAGTTCGAGCTTGTCGAGCCCCTGCGCGCGCTCTTCAAGGACGAGGTCCGCGCCGTTGGCGCCGAGCTCGGGCTGCCCGAACGCCTCGTCTGGCGCCAGCCCTTCCCGGGGCCCGGCCTCGCGATCCGCGTCGTCGGCGGGGAAGCCACCAAGGAGCGCCTCGACGTGCTGCGCGAGGCCGACCACATCCTGCAAGAGGAGATCCGCAAGGCCGGTCTGTACCGCGAGCTCTGGCAATCCTTCTGCGTGCTGCCCGACGTGCGCACCGTCGGCGTCCAGGGCGATGAGCGCACCTACGGCTACGTCGTCGTGATCCGCGCCGTCACCTCCGACGACGCCATGACCGCCGATTGGGCGCGTCTGCCCTACGACCTGCTGGAGACGATCGCCTCGCGCATGATCGGCGAGCTGCGCGAGGTAAACCGCGTCGTTCTGGACATCACCTCCAAGCCGCCAGGGACGATCGAGTGGGAGTGACACCGGGTGGCGCTCTGGCGCAGCCGGCACCGCGCGGGATTTCGCCTATGATGTGTCGCCTCGCCGCGCGCGGCAGTTCGTGTGCGGCCTTTTTCACGTTATGAAGACCTACGTCGCCAAGCCCACAGACCGCGAGCGCAACTGGCTGCTCGTCGACGCCGAGGGTAAGACCCTCGGCCGTCTCGCCACGCAGCTGGCCGACGTCCTGCGCGGCAAGCGCAAGCCCGAGTACACGCCCCACATCGACACCGGTGACTTCGTCGTGGTCATCAACGCCGAGAAGGTCGCCGTGACCGGCAAGAAGCGCACCGACAAGCGCTACTACCGCCACTCCGGCTACCCCGGCGGCCTGCGCTCGCGCAGCTTCGAGGAGATGCTCGCGCGCCGTCCCGAGGAGATCATCCGGATCGCGGTCAAGGGCATGATGCCCCGCAACCGTCTCGCGCGCAAGCAGATCACCAAGCTCAAGATCTACGCCGGTCCCGAGCACCCGCACGTTGCCCAGAAGCCCGAGCCGCTGGAGATTGACGCCTGATGGCCGACGAGCCCCAGACTCCCGAGAACGACGAGACCCCCGCCGAGGAGTCCGCCGCCTTCGCCGAGCACCACGCCGTCCCCACCGAGGACGCCGCCGAGATCGCAGGCTCCACCGAGGACGCCGCGCTGGAGGCCTACGAGGAGGCTCAGCCCGCCGCCGAGCCGGCCGCCCCGGCTGAGCAGACACCGGTCGCAGAGCCCGTCACCGCTGAGGCTCCCGCTGCCGAGCCCGCCGCCGAGACCCCCGCGCCCACCGAGTCTTCCGCTGACGCGCCTGCCGCGGAGCCCAGCGCTGCGGAGGAGTCCGCTGAGGAGGAGGAGCTCGACGAGGAGGAAGAGGAGCCAGCGCCGCGCGTCAAGCCCGCGGTGCCCGGTGCGCACCTCGAAGTAGACATCGTCCCCGAGGGCGTCGACCCGCTCGGACGCGACGTCGTCGACGATCCCTACGCGCTCGAGGACGACGCCCCGCAGGGAGAGGGCGAGGCCGAGGAAGACGACAAAGCCTTCGCCGAGCCGATCTCCACGGCAGCGATCGATCTCGCCGCCGGCGCCCGCTACCGGGCGACGGGCAAGCGCAAGACAGCCATCGCGCGCGTGATCCTGCGGCCAGGTAGCGGCTCCTACACGATCAACGGCCGATCGCTCGATGCCTACTTCCCGCGCGCCACCCTGCAGCGCAACATCCGCCAGCCCTTGGAGACGGTCGGCTATGAGGAGCGCATGGATGTCGTCGCGCGCCTGCACGGCGGCGGTGTCTCCGCGCAGGCCGGCGCGCTACGCCACGGCATCTCACGGGCACTCCTAGAGGCCGATCCAAACCTGCGCGGCGAGCTCAAGCGCCGCGGCTTCCTGACGCGCGACTCGCGCGCCAAGGAGCGCAAGAAGGCCGGACTGAAGAAGGCGCGTAAGCGTCCGCAGTTCTCCAAGCGCTAGGACTCCACTCGTCCTCCCGCTGTAGGCTCCTTTGGCAACGTCTGTGCGTACCACGCAGCCTGGAGCGGCTTTGTCCAGCGATCGCGCAGGAGGTCAAGTCATGAGTGCCAGCCGCCGAGTCTCAACCGATGCGCCGGAGAGCCCGCTCATGACACGCAAGCTATTCGGGACCGACGGGGTCCGCGGCGTCGCCGGGGAGCTGTTGAGCGCCGACCTCGCGCTCGCACTCGGACGCGCCGCGACACATCGCGTCGCGGCTATCCGCGCCGCCGGCAGTGGGGCAAACGGCTCGGGTGCCGCCGCCGCCGCGCGCGGCGAGCGCCCCCAGGTGCTGATCATCCGCGACACGCGCGAGTCCGGCGAGATGCTCCAAGCCGCGCTCGCCGCCGGTGTCAGCGCGGCCGGCGGCGACGCGCTGCTCGGCGGCGTACTGCCGACGCCGGCCGCGCCGCTGCTGATCGCGCGCTACGGCTTTGACCTCGCCGCGGTGATCTCCGCCTCGCACAACCCCTACGAGGACAACGGCATCAAGTTCTTCGGCGCCGACGGCTTCAAGCTCTCCGACGAGGACGAGCTCGAGATCGAGCGCGAGCTGCAGCGACTCGAGACCGCCGGTGCCGAGTCCTCAAACGGTGGCGCTTCCGGGGCCTCAGGCGTGCTCGGCCACGCATCGATCGGGCGCGTGCGTGAGCTGCGCGGCACCCACGAGGACTACCTGCGCGAGCTGCACACCCGCTTTCGCGACCTGGACCTCAGCGGTCTCGATGTGCTGCTGGACTGCGCCAACGGAGCGACCCACCACGTCGCTCCCGAGATCTTCAGGCGCCTCGGCGCGGTGGTCAGCGTCCTGGCCGACAGCCCCGACGGTCGCAACATCAACGCCGGCTGCGGTTCCACCCACGTCGAGCAGCTCGCCGAGCGTGTCCTCGCCGGTGGCCACGCCGTCGGCTTTGCCTTCGACGGGGACGGTGACCGCATGCTCGCCGTCGACGGCGCCGGCGAGGTCGTCGACGGCGACGAGCTGATGGCGCTCGCCGCGCTGCACCTCAAGAGCAGCGGCCGCCTCACCGGCGGTGGCGTCGCGGTGACCGTCATGACCAACTACGGCTTTCACGCCGCTATGAGCACCGCCGGCATCGAGATCGCCGTGACCAACGTCGGCGACCGCTACGTCCTCGAGGCCCTGCGCGAGCGCGGCTGGGTGCTAGGCGGTGAGCAGTCCGGGCACATCATCGACATGAGCTTCAACCGCTCCGGCGACGGCATCGCAAGCGCGCTGCTCGCGCTCGAAGCGCTCGCCGGCCGTCCCCTCAGCGAGCGCGACGCGATGGCCAAGCTCCCGCAGCGCCTCGTGAACGTCCGCGTACGCGACCGCGGTGCGCTCGAGGGCGCCGCAGCCGTCACCGCGGCGGTGCAAGCCGAGGATGACGCCCTCAGCGGGCGTGGGCGCGTGCTCGTGCGGCCCAGCGGCACCGAGCCGCTCGTGCGCGTGATGGTCGAGGCGCCGAGCGACGAGGAGGCCGAGGCGGTGTGCGGGCGGCTCGTCGCCCTCGTCGAGCGCGAGCTCGCCTGAGCAGCCGCCGGGGGCCCACTCGCGGTTTCAGCTCGCGGTCATCGCGTCTCGAGCTGATCCACAGGCGCGTAGTCGTCGCGCAGCGGCTGCGCCCCGGCGACCAGCCGCACCAGCGCGCCCTTTTCATAGACGCTCGCACCGAAAGCAGCGGGGCCGCGCTGGGTCGGTAGGGGACCGTTCGACGCGAGCAGCACCTCGTTACCACCGGCAGGGTTGCCATCACCGCCCGCCGGCGTGATCATGCGCACGTTGGCAAAAGTCCCCAGTAGCGTCGCCAGCTCCGCGCGAAGCAGCTTCAGCGGCCGGAAGTCGATCAGATTGAGCATGTAGATGCCGTGCGGACGCAGGACCCGCCGCACTTCTTCCAGCCACTCCCTCGTCGTCAGCTGCCAGGGGATCGTCAGGCCGCTGAACGCATCGCCGACCACCACTTCGGCGCTCGCGCCCGGCTGCGACTGGAACGCCACACGTGCATCCCCGACGGTCACCCGCATGTTCGGAGAGGTCCGCAACCCGAGACGCTGCTCGTCGAATTCGACGAGTTTGCCGTCGACCTCGAAGACGTGAGCGTGCGAGCCCGGGCGCGTCGCCAGCAGCCAGCGCGGCAGCGTAAAGCCCCCGCCGCCGACGAACAGGACGTTGAGCGGCGCGCCGCGAGGTGTCATCGCCGCAATCGAATCGCCGATCCAGCGCGTGTAGGGAAAGGCCAAATAGCGCGGATGCTGAGGCTCGACGAACGAGTTGAACTCCTGATCCAACACCAGCAGCCGGCCCGCAGGCAGCTGAGGGACGATCTCGATGAGCGCGCAGTGATAGGTCGTTTCGGCATCGCACGGCGAGTGCAGCGCCGCGACCAGCACGACCAAGGCGACAGTCCCAGCCACCGTCCCCGCCGCCTTGCCGGAGTGCAGCAGTCGCATGTACGCCGCCAGCAGGATGCCCGCGAGGACGAGCGCGACGCCGATCGCCAGCACCGTACTGCTCACGGGAAACCGCGGCACCAGCACGAAGCCCGTGCCGAACGTCCCGACGAGCGCGCCCGCCGTCGCCCACGCCGACAATCTCCCCACGATCGTTCCGCTGGAGCGCAGGTCACGCAACTGCAACCGCGCGACCGTCGGCGAAATCGCACTCAAGACCGCGGCCAGCGGAACCAGCGCCGCGAAAGTGACCTCCAGGGCGCCCATGTCGCCACCGCCACGGGCCGAGGGGCCAATCGCACGCACGATCGGAACTGTCAGTAGCACGAGCAGGCCGCCGCCCACCAGCAGGCCGATGGCGAGCTTGCGCGGATCCACCCGGTCCGCGGTCCAGCCGCCGACCGCCGCGCCGAGCGCGATCCCGGCGAGCACCGCGCCGATGATCGAAGTCGTCGTTTCGAGCGTCAGCCCCACGTAGGGTGCCAGCAGGCGGACCGAGAGGATCTCCAGGACGAGCACCGCGCCCGACGCCACGAACACGGTGGCCGCCGCGAGCGCACCCGGGAGCACACCGACGGTCGGCGGCGGTGCAGGCGGCGGTGCCGGCCGTACAGTCCCAGATCTACTCCCCATCCTCTTCGGCAATATGGAGGACTCCGAGTATCGGGTCAAACACGCCGCGAGGTGGAGCCTCCGAAGGTCGCCGTGACCCTCCGGGATTCGGCTCTGAGACTGACATCAGTCATAGAAGAGAGCCAGAGACACCAGCGCTCGACTGACCGCGCATCGTCCCCTAAAGCGTGTGCCGCCACCCCGAGCATTAGAGCTGCTGGTGGGGGCCTCGCGTTAGAGACGATGCAGACATCTAGCTATTGACAATCAGCTACCACAATGGCTATGTTTGTTCGGTCGCGCGATCACCGAGTGGTCTCGTGGCAGACATAGAGTCTGGTTCGGGTCGGCCTTGTAGTTGACTTGAGCGCTAGCAGGTTGCTGGGAGAGGGACCGGGTCATTTCGATGAGGGAGTGGGATTAGCGTGGTTTCTGACGGGAGATACGTGGAGGGGATGTGCGCGGCCCGGCGAGGGCCTGTCTCTAGATGCGTCAGCAGCTTGCTGATGCATCTCTCTCTCTCTCTCTCTCTCTTGCGGTTCTCGGCTAGCCACTAACTCTCCACGTTTGGCGCTACGGCGCCGCCCACGCTTCCGCTTCGCGGGGGTTGGGATGGTGGCGTGCAGACCCCACTCGCGCTGGAGGGTGGCGTAGTGACGCGGCAGGCGCGCTCGGATGTGGCCTCCGCGATGCCCGCGACTGCGACTGCTCGACGCGGCCTCGCTGTCGAGAGGCCGCTACCCAACCGGATCGCCTCTCGGGGCGGCCCGCCGCGGTTCAACGTGATGGAGATTCAGCGCTCGCGGCTGCTGGCGGGCGCGATCGGTGCGATCGAGGAGCGTGGGTACTCGCCCACGACGATTGCGCAGATCACCGCTCGCGCGCGGGTCTCGCGGCGCACGTTCTACGAACTCTTCGACGATCGCGAAGCGTGCATGGAGGCGCTGTTAGACGATGCCCTGGCGCTGGTGGAGACCGAGCTCGCGGAGGCCGGCCTGGCCGACTTGCCGTGGCGCGAGCGGGTGCGCGGTGGGCTGGCGGCGATCCTCTCGTTCTTCGATCGCGAGCCCGCGCTGGCTCGAGTCTGTGTCATCCATGCGCTGCGCGGTGGCTCGCGGATCCTCGAGCGTCGCGAGCAGGTTCTCGCGCGTCTGGCGGACGTATTGGACGAGGGACGCCGCGAGGGCACAAGCTCGCGTGCCGCGAGCTGCACGCCCTTGACGGCCGAGGCCCTTGTCGGCGCGGCCTTCGGGATTCTCCACGCGCGCCTGCTGCGCCACGAGCGGCAGCCGCTCGTGGGTCTCTTAGGTGAGTTGATGGGCATCATCGTGCTGCCCTATCTGGGGGCGGCGGCGGCGCGCCGCGAGCAGGCCAGATCGCTCGGTGTGCGCGGCTCCGTCGAGCCGCGCACACCGCCGATGCCGATCTTCGCCGTGTCCCAGGACGACCCCCTGCAGGGGCTTCCCATGCGCCTCACCTATCGGACGGCGCGGGTGCTCGAGTGCATCGCCTCACAGTCGGGCGTCAGCAATCGCGCGGTCGCCGAGCACGCCGGAATCACCGATCAGGGTCAGATATCGAAGCTGTTGGCGCGCCTGGAGCGCCTGGGCCTAGCCGCCAATACGGGGGAGGGGCATCTCAAGGGCGAGCCGAATGCGTGGGTTCTCACGCCGCTGGGCGTGCAGCTCGCCCAGCGCCTGGGCCCGTACACCAGCGGCCATCGGGAGGTCGCCTGATACCCGCGAGCCAGCATGAGCTCTCCGGTTGCGCGCGCCGCTTGCGGGTCAGGCGCGCAGTGCCAGGTCTCCAAGCGAGAGTGCACATGCAACAAGTTTCACCCATCTCAAGCGCACGGAAAGAGGCAGTCATAGTGAATCCAGCATCGAGGGAGGCACCCGGAATGAGAGCAGCAAAGGTCGCAAACGGCAGGGCCACAGCCGGGCGTCTGGTGTCGCTCATCGTGCTGGCGGTGCTCGTCATCGCATGCCCGGCTCCCGTCGCCACCGCGCTCCCCGCGGAACGGACGTATGAGATGGTTACCCCGGTCTACAAGGGCGGCTATGGCGCCAAGCACATCGAAGCTGTCGCGCCGGACGGCGAAAGCATCGCGTTCAATTCTCCGGGGGCGTTCGCCGGGGCACCCTCTGGCCCTAATCTCGGCCCTGACTACATCGCACGGCGCACCCCCTTAGGTTGGGTGACCACGTCACTCGTACCTCCTGCCGCGCTGCTGCCGTACACCGTGGATCACGACGTGTCGTCGACGCTGAGCTCCGAGGTCGTGCTGGGCAAGCCGGGAACGGACCAGGAAGGAGCCTTCCAGACAGGAACCAAAATGGAGCTTTTGTCGCACTCGGTCGACACACCCGATACAACGGCCGGCTGGGAACTGGCCGGCCCGGTCCTGAAGACATTCCCTGAAGAAGTGATCGGCGTCAGCTACCTGTATGGAAGCTCAGATCTGTGTCATTTCATCGTCCAGCCAGCGCCGATCACGAGCGGTTATAACTGGCTGGTGCCGGAAGAACCAGGGAACACGGCAAAGCAAATTTACGAGATCAATCGCGGATGCGATGGTGAACCTGCTTCGCTACGACGCATCGCATCGGACAACGAGGGCAAAACGCTGACGAGTCCAACTTGCCACGTCGACGTCGGAATCGAATATTACGGAGATGAAAGTGCTTCGGCTAAGAGCGCCTTCAACGCTATTGCCGATGACGGCAGGGAGATATTTTTCACGACGAGCGTGGGTAACGTCTGCCAGGGCGCACAGCATCAGCTGTTCGTGCGCTTGAGTGGTGAAAAAACACTAGAAGTCTCCAAGCCGCTTGGAGAACCGTGCACTGAAGTTCCGTGTGAAAATGCCAAAACAAGGCCGGCTGCAGACTTTGTGGGAGCCTCGGAAGACGGCAGCACCGTTTACTTCACGACCGCCGCGCCGCTCGAACCGGCTACCGACAAGGACAGCGAAACCGACCTGTACATGGCCAAGATCGGCTGTCCGGAAGACGAGCCTGCATGTCAGCCCGCCGCGCGGATAGTGAAAGCCGTCGTGCAGGTTTCGGCCGATCCACACGCCGGAGAAGCCGCTGAAGTCCAAGGGGCCGTCAAGCTCGCTCCCGACGGGCAGCGAATCTACTTTGTGGCGCGCGGCGACTTGCTCAGCACTGCGGCGCAAACACGACTAGCCGGCGAAGGGCGTCCGGTGCCGCATCCGCAGGCCGACAATCTCTATTTCTATGACAGTGTCTCTGGTGTGACCGCGTTCATTGGCGATCTCTGCTCCGAAAAGGAACGCTCGGGAACCGTCGACGACGCGGCCTGCCCGTCAAGCGCTGGTTCGGATGCCTCGCTGTGGGACCTGTACGGCGGCGGCGAAGAGCAGACAGCGGGGCCCGACGGTAAGTACCTGGTCTTTGCCGCCTATGCGCAACTGACGCCCGACGACACCGATGCGGCCAGGGATATCTATCGCTACGACGCCGAAACGGAAACGCTCGAAAGGGTGTCGGTCGGCGAAGGCGGGTATGACGCAAATGGCAACAAAGACATGTTCGACGCATCCGGAAACGACCTGTATGACGCCTCGATCGCACCAGGGGATTGGGGCGGTAGGCACGTGCAAGAACAGTATGAAATGAATAATCGCGCGATCAGCGAAGAGGGCTCAAGAGTTATCTTTACTACGAGCGAGCCGCTCTCGCCCGCTGCTACAAACGGCCTTGCTAACACGTATGAATGGCACAAAGGATCTGGTGACGGCGAAGGCAGCGTGTCGCTGATCTCGGGTGGAGATTCCGAAGAACCCGTGGAAGACGCTGTTATCTCACCCGATGGCGACGACGTGTTCTTCCTCACAACGCAGAGTCTGGTGCCGCAGGACACCGACGGCGCTCCGGATATCTACGATGCGCGGCTCGGCGGGGGCTTTCCGCCTGCCGCGGTTGAAGCGCAGCCATGCGAAGGCGACGCATGTCAGGGGCCGCTGACGAACCCAGCCCCGCTCTTGGTGCCAGGGAGTCTCTCCCAGGTCGCCGGCGAGAACCTATCCGCTCCGAGGGTAACGGCCGTCCAGCCAATGCCTAAGACGAAGGCCAAGCCCAAAAAGAAACAGAAGAAGAAGAGAAAGCCTTCTAGGCGTCGGGCGACCAAGCGGTCTGTAAGGAGGAGCAAATGAGGGGCGTATTCACGAGAAGCTTCGCGGCGACGGGTGCGTGCCTGTTGCTCTGGGCGTCATCCTTGGCGGCTGCCAGCAGTGCTTCGGCGGCTACGAGCGAAGCCAAGCCATTCGGGATCACGAAGTTCACGATGGAACCGATGGAACGGACCGTCCTGCGCTCGGTGAGTGGAGGAAGCGAAGTCGTCAACGAACCATATAAAACGTCGTTCACACAGGCCGGCGGACACCCTTGGGCGTTGACAACCGACATCGAATTGACTAGCGAAGAAGTGCATCCTCCTGGATTGGGCGCAGAAGCTGGAACTGTGCCTGTTCCGACGCGTGACCCGAAGGATATAGTGGCGAGCCTGCCACCGGGCTTGTTGGGCGACCCGCTGGCGACACCAAGGTGTTCGCTCACCCAGGTCACAAGTGGTCATGGTGGAGAGTGTCCCGCGGACACCCAGGTCGGGGTATATCTTCTCCGCCAGAGCGGCGATAATAATTTGGTCATGCCGATCGTGAACGTGACGCCTGAAAAAGGCCAGTCGGCGGAGTTCGCCCTGGAGAACACCGTGCCGGTCGTGACCCCGGTGCTGACGGCGCATCTCGTGCACACCCCGGCCGGCTATAGCTTCACGGTCACGTCGAACGAGATTCCAACGGTGGGCATCACGTACGTCGAACTGACGTTCTGGGGGGTGCCGGCCGATCCGAGTCATGATCCGATGAGAGGGCTTTTCTGTCGTAACCAGGGGATCGAACCTTTGCACTGTCAGGGTGGAGGCGAGAGCTCCGGCGTGGCGCCTGTGCCGTTCTTGACGATGGGAACGAACTGCTCGGCGGGCGCAGAGACAGCGACATTGCGCGCGGATTCGTGGCAGGAACCGGGCAGCGTCAGCGAAGGACGGTATTCCGGCTATGCGGAAAAGTCATGGGCTATGCCGGCTGCGACCGGCTGTAACCTGCTGCGATTCGACCCAAGCGTCGAAGTGCAACCCGACACCGCGGTCGCCGACGAGCCGGTCGGGTTGGGCGTGAACGTACGCGTCCCGCTCGCGGAAACGCCGGCGTCTGTCGCCACCCCGCAGCTACGCGACACGGTTCTGACCTTGCCGGAGGGCATGTCGGTCTCGCCGGGGGTGGTCGACGGGATCCAGGCGTGCAACGAATTTGGCCCCGAAGGGATCGACATCACAGGGTCCGAATCCGAAGAAATCGGGGCGAACGGCGAATTGCAGCTGGCAGCGGGCCACTGCCCGGACGCATCAATCGTGGGTACGGCGGAAGCGATCACGCCGTTTCTCCCCGTCCCGGTCAAGGGCCACGTGTATCTCGCGCGGCCCGGTTGCGGCGGCGTGGGGCAAAGCGCGTGCACCGAGGAAGACGCGCTGGATGGGAACCTGTACCGCCTCTATCTGGAACTCGGCGGCTCCGGCGAACTCGCGCAGACGGGCATCCATTTCAAGGTGGCCCTGCAAACGGAGGCCAATCCCGCGACCGGTCAGCTGACGACGCGAACGTTGGGCACTCCGCAGGCGCCGTTCAGCGAACTGAGGGTTCGTTTGAATGGAGGCCCACGGGCGCCGATTGCGAACCCGGCGGCATGCGGACCCGCACTCACGACTGCCGACCTGACGCCGTGGAGCACCCCGGGGGTCACCCCCGAAGGACTGTTCGTCGCCGGCACGCCCGACGCGACGCCCTCCTCATTCTTCGATGTCGAAGGGTGCGCAGGAGGCGCGCCCGCGTTCAACCCGGGGTTCGCTGCTGGTACGGTCAGCTCGCAGGCGGGTGCGTTCAGCCCATTCATGCTGAACCTAGCCCGCGGGGATCGCGAACAGTACGTGAAGGGCATCCAAGTACACACTCCGCCCGGGCTGCTGGGAGTCCTCGCAAGCGTTCCGCTGTGCGGGGAACCCGCGGCAAACGAAGGCAGGTGCGCCGAATCGGCCAAGATCGGCACGACGCGGGTGGCCTCCGGCGCGGGCTCGCACCCCTTCGAAATCGGTGGCAACGTCTATTTGACCGGTCCCTACCACGGTGCGCCGTTTGGGTTGAGCATCGTCACGGACGCCGTTGCCGGACCGTTCAACCTCGGCCTCGTGGTCGTGCGTGCGCGCATCGACGTCGATCCGCAGACGAGCGCTCTGACGATTACGACGGACGAAACGGGTCCGCACGCGATTCCGCAGATCATCTTCGGCGTCCCACTGCGTCTGCAGCGCGTGACCGTGAACATCGACCGCCCCGACTTCATGTTCAACCCCACCAACTGCGCTGCGCAGCAGATCACAGCGACGGTCTCGGGCAGCCAGAACGCAACTGTGCAGGTGCAAAGCCCGTTTGCCTCCGGCGACTGCAGGAGTCTTCCGTTCAAGCCGGAATTCAAGGTCTCCACAAGCGGGCACACCAGTCGCGTGGGCGGAGCGAGCCTGGACGCGAAGGTGTCCTACCCAGCCGGATCGCTAGGGAACGAGGCGAACATCGCGCGGGTCAAAGTCGAACTGCCCAAGCAGTTGCCCTCGCGCTTGACGACGCTGCAGAAGGCATGCACCGCCGCGACGTTCGCGGCGAACCCGGCTACCTGCCCGGCGGCGTCCGTGGTGGGAATCGTGCGGGCATCGACGCCGCTGCTACCCGTCGGCCTCGAAGGACCGGTGTACTTCGTCTCCCACGGAGGCGAAGCATTTCCCTCGCTGATTGTCGTGTTGCAAGGCGACGGCGTGCGCGTCGACTTGACGGGTGCGACGTTCATAAGCAAATCGGGGATCACGAGCAGCACTTTCAAGACGGTTCCCGACGTTCCGGTGGGCACCTTTGAGCTGTACTTGCCCGAGGGCCAGTACTCCGCGCTGGCCGCCAACGGCAACCTCTGCGCCTCTCAGAAGGCATTGCTCATGCCAACCGAACTCGTTGCCCAGAACGGCGCCGTCATCCATCAGAGCACCAAGATCGCGGTCACAGGTTGCCGAAAGGCCACTACGGCCAAGCGAAAACCTAAAAAGAAGGCCAACCAGAGCCACAAGCGTGCTGCTCGCGCGTCGCACACGCAGCACCCAACGAGCGACCGCGGGAGGAGCAGCAGATGATCATACAAGCCAACAGGACCAAGGGCTCGCTGATTGCGCTCATCGGCGCGATCGTGGTACTTGCCGGCGGCGCTAGGGCGCAGGCGGCAAGTCCGATCAAGCTCATTCAAGCGAATCAGATCGGTTGGGAAGTCAACGCGGCCACCAAAGGGAACGTATGCGCCATCGCGTCTGACCAATGCCAACCGGGGCATGAAAGCAGCGAACCTGGCGGCTTTACGTTCCCCGAAGGCATCGCGGTCACGGCGAGCGGAGATTTCTACGCGGCGGACTCGGTGAACCATCGCATCCAGGAGTTCGATGCGGCTGGGGAATTCGTGCTGACATTTGGCGAGGGGGTCAACGCGACGACCCACGGGAATGTCTGCACCGAGGAAGAAATCAGGAAAGCCGGCGTCAAGTGCGCGGCCGGCGCAGAAGGGGGAGAGCCCGGGCAGTTCGGCCATCCGGAGAGCATCGCCGTCGATCCTACAAGCGGCAACTTGTATGTCGCGGAATATTTGATAGTCGGGGAAACCCTCGGTGAGCGTGTGCAGGAGTTCACGGCGAGCGGCCAGTTCATTTTGGAGATCGGAAAAGAAGTGAACAAGACCACGAAAGGCAATCTCTGCACTCAACAGGAAGCAGAAAAAGGCGTGACGTGTGGAGGTCCAGCGATGGAAGCGTTTGGCTCGCCACAGAGCAACGAACCCGGCGCGCTGGACTTCGAAAGAGAACGAGGGGATGTGTTGGCGGTCGGCGGAGAATACGACCTGCTGTACGTGGGCGAAGAAGGCCGCATACAGAAGTTCGAAGCCGACGGGCAGCCAAAGGGCGAAATCTCGGTGACGGGCACCGTCGGTACTATAGCCCTTGGTGCCGGCGACCTGTATGTTGGCTATGAAGGCCGTAGTGTGGTGCAGGAGTTCACCCTCGAAGGGCAAGAGCTCGAACAGTTTGAAGTGCAGCCGGCCAGGGCAAACAGCGACGTCTTCGTCCGTGCGATCGCGGTCGACCCCGCCGGTCGTATTGCCGTACTGGCCGAAGAAGAAGGTACATTGTTCGGCGCGCTCTACGGGTCGGTGAGCGGGCCTCGCCTCCCTGGCTTCAGCTTTCCGGAAGGAGCAGTCGTGAGGGCGCTGGGATTCGACGGCAGTGGAGCGCTATATGCCCTGGCTCTGGGTGGCCAGGACGTTTTGAGCTACATTCCGGAGACTGTCGCCGAATTGCGGACCGGGCCCGCGACGTGCAGGGAAGGGGCGGGGCACGAAACATCGGTGACGTTCGACTGTTCGCTGGGCGGCGAAGCGAACCCATACGCCGTTGCGGAAACCCATGCGCGGTTTGAGTGGGGAGGGACCTGTGCGCTGGGCAAGCAGACAGCTGAGCAAGAATTCGCGACCGTCGAAACTTACTTGCCGGTGACTGCCACGATCGAGGGTCTGCTACCCAACGAAGCGTTCTGCTACCGGCTCGTGGGCGGAGACCAGCATGTGCAGCCACCGGAAGAACTCTTCGGCGAATATGTGACCTCCAGAACGCCGGTCGTGCGACCCGAGATCGTCGGGGCACCAAGCGCCTCATTTATGACGTCCTCGGCGGCCGTCGTGCAAGGCGAGCTCAACCCTGAGAATGCGGGCACCGAATACTTCTTCGAATACGCACCGGTCCTCCACCCGGGCGAAGACGCGCTCACTGGGTGTCCGGGAGTCAGGGAGGCAAGTTGCCCTGGCGTGGCGAGCACGCCGAACGGCGAATCGGCGCTGTATGGGCCAATGCGTGTGACGGTCGAAGCCAGCGGCCTGCAAGCCGACACTACCTACCGCTATCGCCTCGCCGCGCGCAACGCAGCCGGCGAGAGCAGCGGGACCGGCCCGGGACAAGAAGGCACCTTCACGACCACGCCGGGCGCCGTGCCGAGTGTGCTCACCGGGCTGGCGAGCGCGATATCGGCAACATCGGCGACAGTCTCCGGCATGGTCGACCCCGATGGGCGGGCGGCGACGTATACATTCGAACTCGGCGTGTACGAAGGCGCCGCGACGCGCTACGGAGTGGTCTTCTCAGGCCCCGCGGGCACGGAAACAACGCCCACGACAGAGACGCTGTCGCTTACTGGGCTGCAACCTGGGACTACTTATGCCTATCGCATCGCCGTCAAGAGCGGTTATACGCCCGCCGGTGAACCGGTGCTTGGCGAATCGGCGCTGTTCACGACAGAAGGACTGCCCGCGGTGTTGGATGCCCCAATGCCGCCCGAGCTGCTGGCGGCGCCGCAAATTCCCTTCCCTGGGCCGGCTTTGGTGAGCAAAGCTAAGAAGATCAAGAGCAAAAGAGGCAAGAAAGCTGGGGGCAGAAAAGTCAAGTCCCGCAGTAAGAAGAGGCGGCGCAAGCAAGGGAAGAAGGTCACCGCGAACCTCGCGGTGAGAGGCGGTAAGCGGCTGCTCCGCAGGTGAAGCAAATCGGTGCCGAGGCGTCCCTTTGGGAAGAGATGACGCCCCGGCACCTGTACGGATACTAGGGAGAATTCTAGCACATGACACCAAGTGCTGGTCTGGTGACGAAGCGGCTGCGTACACGCCACCATGAGATAGAGGAGGCGATCTTCGCGCACGTGAACGCCGTCGTGTCCGCCCCGGCAACTCTTGACGACAGCGACTACGCGCGTGGACTACGTCTCGCGGTCGCAGCTGCAATCGATTTCGGTCTCTCCGGCATCGAGCATGGCGAGAAGCCACCAGTTCCCGCCGAGGCGGTTGCGCAGGCCCGGCGCGCTGCCCGCCATGGTGTGAGCCTGGACACCGTGCTGCGACGCTACATTCTCGGCACCGCGCTCCTGGGCGACTACATCATCGAGGAGGCCGATCGTGCCGCGCCCGCGAGCGAGCGGAGCGGGGTGCGTGAGATGCTGCGCGCGCAGTCCTCGCTGCTGGACAAGCTTCTCGTTACGGTCGCGCGCGAGCACATCTGCGAGCGCCGGCGCACGGGTCGCTCCGGCGAGCAGCGTCTCAGCGAGCGGGTGCGAATGCTGCTCGGCAACGAGCCCGAGAGGCTCGGTGATACGACAGTGGGCAACTCAGCGGTCGAGGTTGAACTGGAGTCCGATGCCGACCTCGGCTACGAGCTCGACGCAGAGCATCTGGGCATCATCGCGAAGGGTCCGGCGGCGCAACAGGCGCTGCGTGTGCTTGCGAGCGCACTCGACCGGAGACTGTTGTGCGTGAGTCACGACCGCGACACGGTCTGGGCGTGGCTGGCCGGCTCGCGCGCGCTGCGAATGCCGGACCTTGAACGCGCTCTAGCGGCGCGGACGAGTCGCCTTGCCGTGACGAGAGAGACGTCGTCGCCGGCGGACGTCGTCTTTGCGGTTGGTGAGCCAGCGTGGGGGTTGGAGGGATGGCGTCTGACGCACCGCCAGGCCCAGGCGGCGTTCCTGGTTGCGCTGCGATTGCCCCAGCGCTTGACGCGCTATGGCGAGGTTGCACTGCTGGCGGCCGCGTTGAAAGACAAGACGCTTGGCAGATCGCTCCGCAACATGTACCTCCTGCCCTTGGAGGATTCTCGCAATGGCGCCCCCGTCTTGCGAGAGACACTGCGCGCCTATTTGGCAGCCGAACGGAATGCTTCCTCGGCGGCCGCGGCGCTGGGAGTAGCCCGCAACACAGTCGAAAATCGCCTGCGCGCAATCGAAACAAAGCTAGGCCGCTCGCTGCATCCCTGCCCTGCCGAGCTCGAGGTCGCGCTGCATCTCGACAGACTCGTCTCGTCCGCCCCCGACAAACCACGCAAATGCGGAGACGATCCCATGTCGATCGCCGTAGACACCGTGCATGGGGGTTAGCAACATGCCCAATATCCGCTGAGCTGATTTGCGCACATTGCCGTAGCGCCTGCTGGTAAAGGAAAGTAGCTTTCCGTCATTACCATCATCCAAACGCGACCATCGAGTTTCTCGTCGGATAGCAGGTAAATCTAGTGCCAGGTTCAACTTTGCGCTTATGATTATCTCGATGTGATCGCATATATAGCAAGGAGGTGTTCATGAAAGTAATCAAGATGCTGCCCGCAATTGTCATCGTCGCGGCTGCGTTTGCAGCGCTTTCCGCTGGGGCTGCGACAGCACATTCGTGGCGGATCAATGGCTCGCCTGTGACTAAAAGCAAGGAAGTTGTGGCGACCTCGAAACTCACATTCGAAAATACCCACGAGGGTTTTTACAGCTTCCAATGCTCGATCAACGACAAGGGAACCGTTGGCACGCTGGGCCTCGGCGAAATCACGAGCATTACGAGTGAAGCCGGCGCCAAATCGATCTCCTGCACGATCGTGCATAGCAGTACGTATTGCGGGTCCGCTGTTGAAATAGAAGCTCTAGGGTTGCCATGGAAAACGGAACTTGTCACACTATCCGGCGCGCTGCGCAACGGCATCTCTAACTCTGCTGAATGGAAGGTGACGTGCAAAGGAGTCGCCGGTACGCTCGTCAACTACTGTATTGCCTCCCCGAACACGGGAGTCAAAAATGTGACGACTGGTGTTGAAGAGGTCTATGACGGTAGCTCGCCTTCCACCAAATGCTTCAACGACGGGGCTGGGGCCGTGTTTGTGACAACCGGAACCGAGCTTCTCAAGACGCGCGAAGCCGGCGAGATTCTCGGCGCGGAATAAAACGGCGGATCTAGCCGACGTGCATTTGACGATCTCCTCGCCACGCGCGACGAGCCGGACCTGGATGGGGCCCACGGGCCCCATCCAGACCTTCGGGTGCGTCGCTCTAGTAGGAGAAGCGGAGGGCACGCCTGTCGCGCAGAGGTGAGGCAGGCTGGCGGCCCATGCCCCCTAGGCGATGGCCGTTGCTCGCCTGGATGGTCTCGCAGTCCGAGCTCCGAGCCTTTAGGGCGGCGGGCGCAATTGGCCAAGACGTCCAATCCCTAGGGTCCAGGAGGGATTCGCGGTATCTTCGGTGACGTGTGCGGAATCGTGGGCTACGTCGGCAAGCGCCCGGCGCGTGAACTGCTGCTAAATGGCCTCAAGCGTCTGGAGTACCGCGGCTACGACAGCGCCGGCATCTCCGTAATCGCTGAGGACCGTATCGAAGCCGTGCGCGCCGTCGGCAACCTCGCCGCGCTGGAGGCCAAGCTGGGGGAGAGCGACCGCGCCGCTGAGGCCCAGGGGAGCTCTGTCGCGCTGCTCACGCGCCCCCCGACCACCGGCATCGGCCACACCCGCTGGGCGACCCACGGTCGCGTCAGCGAGGAGAACGCGCACCCCCACTACGACAGCGCCGACCGCATCCACGTCGTGGTCAACGGGATCGTCGAGAACTACATGGCGCTGAAGGAGCGCCTCGCCGCGCAGGGCGGAGTGTTTACCTCCGAGACCGATGCCGAGGTGATCGCGCACCTGGTCTCCTACCACTACAGCGGCGACCTCGCCGCTGCCGTGCGTGCCGCCTATGCCGAAATGGAGGGCCACTACGCCTTCGTCGCCATGAGCCTCGACGAGCCCGACACCCTCGTCGCCGCGCGCAAGGAGTGCCCGCTGGTCGTCGGCCGCGGCGAGGGTGAGCAGTTCGTCGCCTCCGACGTCCCCGCCTTTCTCGCCGAGACCCGCACCGTGCAGTACATCGAGAGCGGCGAGATCGTGATCCTGCGGCCCGAGGGCGTCACGATCTCGACGGCCGCGGGCGTCGAGTTGGAGCGCCCCACGCACACCGTCGACTGGGACTCCGAGACCGCCGAGAAGGGCGGTTTTGAGACCTTCATGCTCAAGGAGATCCACGAACAGGCCGACGCCGTCGCGGAGACGATCGCCGACCGCACCGCGCGCGGCGACGGAGTCGACCTCGACGATGAGGGTGCCCTGGACGAGGCGATCCTCGCCGACGTCAAGCGCATCGTGATCGTCGCCTGCGGCACTTCCTACCACGCGGGCCTGATCGGGCGCTACGCAATCGAGGAGTGGGCGCGCGTGCCCGTCGAGATGGACGTCGCCTCCGAGTACCGCTATCGCAACCCCGTCGTCGGGCCCGGAGACCTCGTGATCGGCATCTCCCAGTCCGGTGAGACCGCCGACACGCTCGCCGCGCTGCGCAAGGCTCGCGAGCGCGGGGCCACCGTCTTAGCAATCACCAACGTGATGGGCTCCCAGATCACGCGCGACTCCGATGGCGTGCTGTTCACGCGCGCCGGCCTGGAGATCGGGGTCGCCGCAACCAAGACCTTCGTCTGCCAGGTCGCGGTCATCTACCTGCTCGGGCTGCGCCTCGCCGAGCTGCGCGGCACGCTCCCGCCCGAGCGTCTCGCCGAGCTCGTCAGCGAGGTCAAGCGCCTGCCGAGCGCGATCGCCGAAGTCACTGGCATCCCGAGCGGCCCCGACGGCGGCGCCGCCGGCAGCGAGGCCGGCGCCGGGGGCGGCGTGGCCGCTCAGATCGCGCGCATCGCCGACGAGCACTGGCGCAAGGAGTTCTTCCTCTACATTGGCCGCCACGTCGGTCTGCCCGTCGCACTGGAGGGCGCGCTGAAGCTCAAGGAGATCTCCTATATCGCCACCGACGCCTACGCCGCCGGTGAGATGAAGCACGGGCCGATCGCGCTGCTCGATGAGTCCACGCCCGTCGTTTGCGTTGCCACCGACTCACCGGTGCTGGAGAAGCTCGCCTCCAACATGCAGGAGGTCCGTGCCCGCGGCGCACACGTAATCGCGCTCACCTCCGCCGGCAACGAGCAGATCGTCAAGCACGCCGATGCCGCCGTAGAGGTCCCCGCGATCGACTGGATGCTGCAGCCGATCCTCGCGGTCATTCCGCTGCAGATGCTCGCTTACGAGATCGCCCGCCGCCGCGGCCTGAACGTAGACCAGCCGCGCAACCTCGCCAAGACCGTCACCGTCGAGTAGCCCGAGCCGCCGCGCCCGGGGGCCGCGGATGTTGGGTGGTTCTTTTGGGGCCCCGCCGCGCGCGTGTGTGCGCGTGCGTACGCGCGGCGAGCAGCACGAGCGTCCCGTACCCGCCACCCTCTAGCATCGCCTCTGTCATGGGCCTTCCCGACTGGTGTGACCCCCTGCCGGACGCCGCCGCGATGCGGGCCGTCGACCGCTGGGCGATCGAGGAGCGAGGGGTGCCTTCGCTGGAGCTGATGGAGCGCGCCGGCGCCGCCGTCGCGCGTGCTGTGGAGGAGCTTGCCCCCGACGGGCCGATCGCGGTGCTCTGCGGCAAGGGCAACAACAGTGGCGACGGGCTCGTGGTCGCACGGCTGCTACGCGAGGCCGGCAGGCAGGTCACGGTCCTCGCCACTGCTTTGCCTGAGGAGCTACAGGGAGACGCCCGCGAGAACCTGCTGCGGTTGCCGGGCGAGCCGCCCATGCAGATCTCCGCGACAGCGGCGCGGGGCGATGACGCTCTGCGCGAGAGCGTCGTGATCGTCGACGCCCTGCTCGGCACGGGCTTTGCCGATGAGCCCCACGGTGCGGCCGCGGAGGCGATCGATGCCATCAACCAAGCCGGGGTGCCGGTCGTGAGCGTCGATGTGCCAAGCGGTATCGATGCCTCTACAGGCGTCCTCGCCGCGCGCGCCGTGCGGGCCGCGGTCACGGTCACCTTCCACTCCGCCAAGCCCGGCCTCTGGATCCATCCCGGTAAGGCTCACACCGGGGAGGTGCGCACGGTCGACATCGGCATCCCGCGCGGCGCTCCCGCAGACGCCACGGTCGGCCTCATCCAAGCCGCGGTACTCGACGGCCTGCCCCGGCGCGGCGCGGCCTCGACAAAGTTCTCGAGCGGCCACGTCCTGATCGTGGGAGGCTCACTCGGGTTGACCGGAGCGCCGCAGATGGGTGCACTTGCGGCGATGCGCGCTGGCGCCGGCTACGTGACCGCGTGTATCCCGAGCTCCCAGCAGGTGGTCCTCGCCACCGCCGCCACCCCCGAGCTGATGACTCGCGGGCTACCCGACGCCGACGGCGCTTTGATCCTCGCCGCCGTCGAGCCCGCGCTCGCAGCGGCCGAGCGGGGCGGAGCGCTGGCGCTCGGGCCGGGCCTCGGCCGCACCGCCGGTGCTTTCGAACTCGCGCGCGAGCTCGCACGGCGCGCGCCGGTCGCGAGCGTCATCGACGCCGACGCTCTCAACGCCCACGCCGGTCGCCTGGAGGAGCTGGCCACACGTGAGGCCCCCACGGTGCTCACCCCGCACGCCGGAGAGCTCGCGCGGCTACTCGAGATCTCGAGCGCGGAGGTCGAGCGTGAGCGCCTCCGCTACGTGCGCGCTGCCGCCGCGCTGGCGCGCGCCGTGGTCGTGCTCAAGGGCGATGACACCTTGATCGCCGACCCCGCCGGCAACGTCGCCATCAACCCCGGCCACAGTCCCGCGCTCGCCACCGCCGGCACCGGTGATGTGCTGAGCGGCGTAATCGCGGCGCTGCTGGCGCAGGAGCTTGACCCGTTCCGCGCTGCCGCTTGCGGAGTCTGGATACACGCCGCCGCCGGTCGCGGCGCCGCGCGTGCGGTGGGCGCAGCGGAGGGCGTGATCGCCTCCGATGTGATCGCCGCGCTGCCTGGTGCACGTGCCGGGAGGGGGGAGCAGTGAGCCTTGGTCGCGCCCAGGCGCGCGTGGACGTGGGCGCGATCGAGCGCAACTGCGTGCGGCTGTGCTCTGAGCTGCGCCCCGGTGTCGAGCTGTGTGCGGTCGTAAAGGCCGACGGCTACGGGCACGGCGCGTTTATGAGCGCCTCCGGTGCCGTGGCCGGTGGAGCGACGTGGCTGGCCGTTGCGAGCATCCAGGAGGCCCGCGCGGTGATCGACGAGCGCCTGCCTGCGCGCGTACTCGTGTTGGGTCCGCTGCGCGGGACCGAGACCGAGGAGGCGGTCCTGGCCGGGGTCGACATCGTCGTCTGGGGCGAGGACTTCCTGGCCTACCTCTCCGAGCTCGCGCAGGAGATGGACAAGGCCGCTCGCGTGCACATCAAGCTCGATACCGGCATGGGCCGGCTGGGGATTCGCGATCCGCAGCGCGCCACAGAACTCGTGGCCCACGCCGTCGCTGCGCCCAATGTGGAGCTCGCGGGAATCATGACCCACTTCGCCACCGCCGACGAGCCGGAGGACACCTTCTTTGGCGCGCAACTGGAGCGCTTCAGCGACTGGGCGCAGGAGATCAAGCGCGAGCACCCGCACGTGATCGCGCACGCCGCCAACAGCGCCGCCACGCTGCGTGAGCCGGCCGCGCACTTCGACATGGTCCGCTGCGGCATCGCGATCTACGGGATGGACCCCTTCGGCGAGGATCCCAGCGCGCGGGCCTTGGAGCCGGCCCTGCAGCTGAGCTCCTATGTGGCCGCCGTCAAGCTCTGCCGTGTCGGGGAGAGCGTCGGCTACGGGCGGCGCTTCCAGGCCGCCGCCGATACTCACATTGGCCTGCTGCCGATCGGCTACGGCGATGGCTGGCGGCGCGGGCTCTCAGGTAACGCCGAGGTCCTCATCGACGGACGCCGCTACCCACTTGTAGGCACGGTCAGCATGGACAGCGTCTTCGTCGACCTCGGCCCCGACCCCGCCGCGCTTGCCCTGCAGGAGTTGCCCGCGGTCCTGATCGGCGCGCAGAACGGCGAGCGCATCACCGCCGAGGAAGTCGCGCGCCGCTTGGACACGATCAACTACGAGGTCACCTGTGGCTTTACCGCGCGTGTTACGCGCGTCTACCGGGACGAGGACGAGGTACTAGCCGAGCGCGAGGAAGACGAGTACGAAGACGGGATGTTCCTCCTTTGAGCGCCACACGCGACCCGCTGGAGCTAGCTCGCGCGGCGCTCGCCGGAGAGCGCGCGTGGCTGGTCGGCGGCGCCGTGCGCGATCGCATCCGCGGCGCCGGGGCCGCGGACCTCGACATCGTCCTCGACGGGGATCCGGGTACCGCCGCCCGCGCGCTCGCGCGCGCCTCCTCGACTCCGCGTGCGAGTGCCTTTGCGCTCTCCGAGGAGTACGGCGGCTGGCGCGTCGTCGCCCACGGCGGGGCCTGGCAGATCGACATCGAGCGCCTGCGCGGGGACTCTCTGGAGGAGGATCTCGCGCTGCGTGACTTCACCGTCAACGCGATCGCCGAGCCGCTCATGGCCGGCCGCTCCGAGCCGTCTGCGTTGATCGACCCGCTGGGGGGGGTGCAGGACCTGGAGCGCCGCCGGCTACGCGCCGCCGGGCCGCGCGCCTTCCTCGAGGACCCCCTGCGCGTGCTGCGCCTCGTGCGCATGGCCGTCGAGCTCGACCTGGAGCCGACCTCGGAGACGGCGCGCGAGGCGGCCGCGCACGCCGCGGCGCTGCGCGAGGTCTCCCCGGAGCGGATCTTCATGGAGCTACGTCGGGTCCTCGCCTCAGCGCACGCGGTCGCCGGCCTGGGGCTGATGGCGCAGATCGGGGCCACAGACGTCGTGCTGCCCGAGCTACAGGCGCTGCGCGGCGTTGAACAGAGCCGCTACCACCATCGTGACGTCTACGGCCACACACTCGAGGTGCTCGAACAAACGATTGCGTTGACAGACGACCCCACCGGCGCCAGTGAGCAGATCGGGCTCGTGGGTGAGGCCAGCCCGGCGCTGAGGGCGCTGCTTGCGGAGCCTCTGGCCGACGAGCTGACGCGCTCGGAGGCTTTGCGCTGGGGCGCGCTGCTGCATGACATCGCCAAGCCCGCGACCCGCCAGCTCGTTGCCGCTCCCGGGGAGCGCGTGGACCGGCACGTGACGTTCCTTGGGCACGACCGCCTTGGTGCCCAGCTCACCCAGGAGATCCTTGGGCGGCTACGAGCCAGCGGGCGGTTGCAGGCACACGTCGCCGCTCTCGTGCGTCACCACCTGCGGCTTGGCTTCCTCGTGAACGAACCCCAGCCGCTGGCGCGCAGGAGTGTGTTCGCCTACCTCCGTGCCTGCGAACCTGTGGAGGTCGACGTCACGCTGCTCTCGGTCGCCGACCGTCTCGCCACCCGCGGAGCGCGCTCCGAGCAGGCGATCGCCGCTCACCTGCGCCTCGCCGGGAGGATCCTCGAGGACGCCCTGCGCTGGCATGCCGAGGGAGCACCCGCGGCGCAGTGGCGGGGAGACGAGCTGGCGCGCGAGCTCGACCTCGCGCCCGGCCCGCGCTTGGGTGAGCTGCTGGAGGAGCTCGCCCAAGCAAGCTACGCAGGTGAGATCGTCACGCGCGCGCAGGCGCTCGAGCACGCACGCCGCTTCCTGGATGGGTCCGACGGCCCTACCATTGAGCGGCCGTGAGCGACACCGAACCCGATCCTGATCCTGATCCTGACTGCATCTTCTGCAAGATCGTCGCCGGCGAGCTGCCCGCCACGATCGTCGCGCAGGACGAGCGGACGGTGGCCTTCATGGATATCAATCCAGCGACCCGCGGCCACGCGCTGGTCATCCCCCGCCACCACGCCCGCGATTTGCTGAGCGTCGATCCCGAGGACCTGGCCGCGGTCGCCGCGGCCGCCGCGCGACTGGCCGAGCGCATGTCCGAGCGTCTTGGGAGCGTCGGTGTGAACCTGCTGAACTCCTGCGGCGCCGCCGCCTGGCAGACCGTCTTTCACTTCCACGTCCACGTAATCCCCCGCTACGAGGGCGATCCGCTGCGGCTCCCGTGGACACCGACGCCCGGCGATGCCCGCGAGATCGAGGCCGCTGCGCAGGAGATCGCCGCGATATAGCGAACCCGTAGCGCGAGGCCAACCGCTACCTTGCCAGCTTGCGAGTGTTCTTCAACTGATCATGTCCCTGAGACGCAAAGCGCTACTTCCCGTTCTCGCCGCAGCCGGCCTGGTGCTGGCGGTCCCCAGCGGCTCGCTGGCGACGCTCGCCGAAGTCGGCGTGATCCCAGCGACGACTCCGCCGACGGCACCCAGCTGCCCGGGCACGCCGTGCTTGGCCCTGACCCGCACGACCGGCTTCCAGATCAAGGTCGGCTCGACGCGCAACCTGGTCACGGTGCCCCACGAAGGCAGCGTCGTGGCCTGGGCGGTCACGCTTGGCAAGCCCAACGCCACGCAGATCAAGTTCTTCAACGGCAATGAGGGCGGCACGGCCTCGGCCGCGATCGCGATCCTGCGCCAGCAGACCAAGCCGAACCTAACCTACAAGCTGATCGCCCAGAGTCCCGTCTTGCAGCTGGAAAAGTACTTCGGCAAGACCGCGCAGTTCCCGCTGGAAAGCACGATCAAGGTCAAGAAGGGCGACATCATCGCGCTGGCCGTGCCCACCTGGGCACCCGTGCTGGCGCTCGGCTTCACCAACGAAACCTCGTGGCGTGCGAGTCGGCCCCGCAACTCGTGCTCGAGCACCAGCACCCAGAGCGTGCAGTCCGTCGGCGCGAGTGTTCAGTACTACTGCCTGTATCGCCAGGCGCGCCTCACCTACAGCGCCACGCTCGTCTCGACACCCTGAGCTAGGTCATGAGGACCTGAGCCCGCGGGAAGACCTAAGGGCCTAAGCCGCGGCGCTGTTTGGTGCGCGGCGCTGCCGTGCGAGGCGCTGCTTGGCTTGGGCTAGGGGGCCCCGGCGCCGCCGGTGGGGCTGCTGGTGCCGGATTCGGCTTTACCGCTGGAGGATTCCGAGCCGCCCGTCGCGCTGGCGCCACCGCTTGAGCTTTCGCTGCCGCCGGAGCCGGCTTCGCTCCCGCCGGCGGAGGATTCTCCGGAGGGGCTGCTCGAGCCTTCGCTCGTCGTGCCACCGGAGGGTTCTTCGCTGCCGCTCGAGCTTGCTTCGGTTTCTGGGGCGCCCGTGGTGCTCGAGCTGGTCGTGGAGGCCTTGGTGGTCGCGGTTGTCGCGCTCGTGCTGGTGCGCGTCGCTTCGCTTTCGGCCGTGGTGCTGCTGGGAGGCGTAATTTCAGGTGTGCTGCGCGGCGTCGCGTCGGAGACGCTGCTTCCACCGCAAGCGTTCAGCGACAACCCGCAAAGGAGTGCGACCGCGCTCGCACCGATGGTGGTGCGTAAGTACCGGGCCGCGGTGCGTCGCTGCGGCATTGTGAGGCCCGGCTCGGCGCCGGGTGCCTGCGAGGGGCCCTCGCCGGTGGCGCTCACGCGCCGAGCGGGCCCATCCGCCGGCCGCAGGTCGGACAGTCGTTGAGGTCTCTCTGCGCCATCTGCTGGCACCAGGGGCAGAAGCGCAGGTGCTCGACGGCCCACGGAAGACGCGAGGTGGAGGGCGCAAGTGGCAGCAGCTTGCCGACCACCTCGAGCGTCTCGCCGGTGTCGCGGTCGGCGTAGACCTCCTGCGGCTTGGCGGCGAGGACGATCTCCCGCCCGCTGACGGGGTTGCGTAGACGGTAACGCTGATGCACGCTCATCGCGCGCACTTTAGCGAAGGGCGCGGGGGAGCGCAGAGGGGTGCGCGTCGGTCGCGGGTAGTGTGGGCGAGGATGCGGATACTGATCTTCCACGGCTACCTGCTGGAGGGCACCGGCTCCAACGTCTACAACGCCCGCCTCGCGGCTGCGCTCGTGGACCTCGGCCACGAGGTGCACCTGCTCTGCCAGGACCGCCATCCCGAGCGCCAGCCCTTTGTCGACGCCGTCGGCAGCTGGGAGCACGGCGCGCTGCACGTCGAGAACCTGCGCGCGCCGCTGCGCTGCACGGTCTACCGGCCCGACATCGGGGATCTACTGCCGGTCTACGTCGCCGATAGCTACGAGGGAATCGAGGCGCGGACCTTCGCTCGGTGCAGCGCCGCGGAGATCGACCGCTACCTGGTCGCCAACGTGGCCGCGGTAGAAGAGGTCGCAGCCCGGGTGCGCCCGCAGGTAGCGCTCGCCAACCACCTGATCATGGGTCCCGTGATCCTCGCGCGGGCGCTCGGCGAGGTGCCCTACGCGGTCAAGGTCCACGGCAGCGCGCTGGAGTACACCGTCAAGGCCGACCCCGAGCGCTTCCTGGGCTTCGCCCGCGAGGGGCTCGCGCGGGCGCGGACGGTGCTCGTCGGCTCGCGGCATACCGCCCGCTCGCTCTGGGAGGCGCTCGCCGATCCGCTCCTGCCCGAGCGCACCCGCCTCGGGCCTCCGGGCGTCGACGTGCATCGCTTCCGCCCGCCCGAGGAGGGACAGCAAACGATCGCCCCCAGCGAGGCGATTGGCTCGCTCGCGGCACGCTTGCGCGCCGGCGCCGCTGCCCCCGCGGGTGGGTCTGGCGGTGCGTTTGCGCGCGACGAGCAAGCAGTCGCCAGTGCGCTCGAGGAGCTGGCCGCGCACGTGGCGGGGGAGGGTGGCCCGCTGGTGGTGTTCGTCGGCAAGCTGATCGTCAGCAAGGGCGTCGACCTGCTGCTCGCGGCGTGGCCGCTCGTGCTCGAGCAATTCCCACAGGCGACGCTCGCGGTCGTCGGCTTCGGGGCCTACCGGCAGGCGTTGGAGCGCCTGCTGTCGGCGCTTGGCGACGGGCGGCTGGATGAGGCCATCGCGATCGCCCGTGCTGGCCGCGCCCTGGAGAGCGGCGTTGGAGACGCCCCAGCCACAGCGAGCGCTCCGCTGCGCCATCTGCTTGCGTTCCTGCTCGGACTCCAGGGCGAGCCGCGCGAGCGCTACCTGCGGGCCGCCCGCGCGCTACCCGAGCGCGTCGTCCTGACCGGGCGTCTCGATCACGAGGAGCTCGTCGAGTTGCTGCCCGTGTGCGAGGCGCTGGTCGTGCCCAGCACCTTCCCGGAGGCCTTCGGGATGGTCGCCGCCGAGGGTGCGGCCTGCGGTGTGCTGCCCGTGAGCGCCGCGCACTCGGGGCTGGCCGAGGTGAGCGAGGTTTTGGCCCGCGCAGTGCCCGCGGAAGCCGCCCGCTGGCTCTCCTTCGCGGTCGACGATCACGCTGTGGTGGCGCTGGCCGACTGCCTCATCGGCTGGCTGTCGGCCGACGCGCAGGTGCGCGCGCAGACCAGCGCTGGATTGGTGGCGGCCGTGCGCGAGCACTGGTCGTGGGAGGGAGTCGCACGCGGCGTGCTGGCTGCCGCACAGGGCGATCGCGATGGGTTGCTCAGGGCAGGTGACTTCCTCCGCTCCTTCGGATAGAGTTGCCCGCGGTGAGGAGCCTGCGCAAGCTGGGGATGCTGTTTGCGGCGAGCGGTGTCGCGTTGCTGACCGCTGCCGGCTGCGGCTCGGTCAAGCAGGGTGAGAACGCCAACCTGATCGTCGGCAAGCAGCAGTTCGTCGCCAAGTGCGGCGCGTGCCACACGCTCGCGCGGGCCGAAACGAAGGGCACGGTTGGGCCGAACCTCGATGTAGTGCTGGCGCGTAGCCTCGATGAAGGTCTCGGCCGCGGGGCGGTTCGCAGCGTCGTTCAGGGTCAGGTGGAAAACCCCAACCCCGAAGGCGCGATGCCGCGTGGCCTGGCAAGTGGGGCGGTCCTCAACGACATCGCCTCCTACGTGGCCAGCGCTGCGGACAGGCCTGGCAAAGACACCGGTCTGCTGGCCACGGCTGTCGCGCCGGCCGGCTCCGGCAAGCCGGCCGAAGAGAAGGCCGGCAAGCTCGAACTGGAAGCGTCCCCCACCGGCCAGTTGGCCTATACGACGAACAAGGCCATCGCCCAGGCCGGTCAGGTCACGATCTCGATGAAGAACATGTCCGGCGTCTCGCACAACGTCGCGATCCAGTCCGGGACCAATGGGCCGGTGCTCGGCAAGAGCGAATTCCAGACCAAGGGCAGCACCTCGTTCGCGGTCAAGCTGAAGCCCGGCACCTACACGTTCTTCTGCCAGGCCCCCGGGCACCGTGCCGCGGGCATGCTGGGCACGCTCACCGTCAAGTAAGCAGAGTCTTAGAGCAAGGCGCGCAGGATCAGCACCAGCGCGATCACCACGGCGAAGAACGCGATCACGTAGATCAGCAGGCGGAAGGCCTCGCCCTCGGAGCGCAGTGGGTTGAGCACGGGCGGGAGGGTAGACGATCCGTTCGTCTTTGCGTCCAGTCGCTGCGAGTGCGCCAGTCGACGCCGCTAGGGTCGCCCTCTCAATGGCGCGAATTCGATTCTTTCGAGCGGGGCGGACTGCCGCTGTTGTGGTGCTTGTCCTGGTGCTCGCGGCGGCGCTGGCCAGCGCCGGCTCGGCGCGCGCCGCGGAAAGCTCGCTTGGGTTGGCCCGGCTAGGCGTCGCGCTCGCCGCACCGCCGGCCCCCTCACTCTCCGAACCCGGCACGGCCGCGTATCAGTGGCGACGCTGCTCGTTCTACGCGAGCTCGATCGGAGTCGATGGGGCAAGCGGGCTATGGCCGCTGGGGGATTCCTCCGCGACGGCAACCGATGCGCTTGGCACGGCGGTCGGCCGCTACCTGGGTACGAACGCGCGCGCTGCGAGCGGGCCGCTTACCGAAGAGGGCGGCATGGGTACGCAGTTCGACGGGAGCACCTCGGCGATGACGCTCCCCGCAGCGGCGCCGAGCGAGTTGGGAGTGAGCCCCTACACGTTTGAGCTGTGGGCGCACCCGAGCACGATCGACGGTACTTACCGGTTTTTGATCTCACACGAGGAAACGGTTGCGGGCAAACGCGCGGGCACCGGCATCTGGCTTTCAAAGGCGGGCCTGGGCTTTGAGCGCTGGAGCGAAGGCGTGGATGCCTCGATCGCCTACGCGGCGGGGCTACCCAGCGGTAAGTGGAGTGAGGTGGTTGCGAGCTTTGACGGCACCACGATGAGGCTCTACCTCAACGGGGCGCTCGTTGGCTCGCGCGCCACCTCGGCCCCACTCAGCGCTCTCGCCGCTCCGACCATCGTTGGAGCGGGGGCCGGGGCACACGGAGGCTTCTACGCCGGCGCGCTCGCCGACGTCGCGGCCTATCCGGTGGCGCTGGCTCGTGCGCATGTGGCCGCGCACTACGCCGTCGGAACCGAGGCCCCGTGTGCCGCGATCGCAGGCGCGAGCGGCGCCTCCTACACGCCGACGCTCGCCGACCTGGGCGAGACGTTGTCGGCTACCGCCACGACGACCGGCGCCGCGCACAGCGCGAGCGTCACCGGAGAGAGCTCCGGGCCGGTCCGGGACGCCGCCGGCAGCGTGGCTGAGGCGAGCATCGAAAGCCTGAGCCCCGGCGAGACCGTCGGCGGCACGCTGGCCGTCAGGGCCACCCTGCGTGGGCTGCCGGCCGATCGGATCGAGTTCGATGTGGACGGTCAGTACCGCTACGCCAAGCCCGCCGAGGATCCCTACCAGTACACCTGGTACACGAAAGCCGAGTCCAACGGGCCGCACACGCTGACGGTGAAGCTCTGGGGCCCCGGGCCCACGACACCGTTCACTACCGAAGTGACCGTTCAGGTCCACAACCTCACCAGTTACCCCACGCCGCTGCCCTTCGGCAAGGAGAGCATGTACGCCGAACTGAACGAGGGCGAAGAAGCCACCGCGCAGGATCTGCTGGGCAACGTGTGGCCGGCCCGCGGCTTCCCGCTGCCCTACCTGCAGTGGCCGCTGAGTTGGCAGGAGGATCCCTACCACGAAGCCTATTGGGAGTTCTACTTCTACGGGCTCAGACCGGAGGCGACGCTGCTGTATGAGTGGCAGAGCACCGGCAACGCCGCCTACTTGGAAAAGCTGATCGCGATCCTGCGCTCCTACGTGGCCTACGACAAGGTGCGCGCGCTCGATACGACGACGTTCGATAACGACCACACCTCCGCCTACCGCACGATGGAGTTGGTCAACTTCTACTTCAAGCTCAAGCGGGCGGGCGTCCTGCCGGCCGATCTCGAAGCGGGCCTGCAGACCTCGCTGGCGAAGCTCGGCGCGTTCCTGGCCGTACCGGCGCACTTCGAGGCCGACTACAACCACGGCTTCAACGAGGGCGCGGCGCTGCTGCTGCTCGCCGACAACTTTCCGGCGATGCCCCAGGCAAGCAGCTGGCGCCAGCTCGCGCTCGCGCGCCTGCAGGAGATGCTCTCAGGCACGATCGACGCCGACGGCGTCGAGGTCGAGAACTCGCCCTTCTACCAGGTCTATGTGCTCGGCTTGGTCTACCAGATCGCCCAGTGGGCCCAGCTGTACGAGCCCGAACTGGCGCCCTCCTACTCGCAGGCGGCGCGCAAGATGCTGACCTACACCGCCGAGGTCACCCAACCCAACGGCTACCTGCCGATGCTCGGCGCGACCGCGACGACGTACATGCCGAGCCAGGATCCGACCGTCTACGGACCGATGGCCGCCGCGGACCCCGAATTCGACTTCGCCTTCACGCGCGGCGCGCAAGGGACCCCGCCGCCGGACGGGACCGTGCTATTTCCCGTCTCCGGCCTGTTCCTGATGCGCTCGCCGCTGAGTAGCCCCGCGAACCTCCCCAACCAGACTTTCGTGACCTTCAACGCCGGCACCTATCGCACGAGCCACTCCGATCTCGACGCGCTGGGCATCACGATGTACTCGAACGGCTCGACCGTGCTGCCGACCTCCGGCCTCTACACCTACACCGAAGAACCGGGCCTCGAGTACTTCCACGGCACCCGCTCGCACAACACGGTCGTCGTCGACGGCAAGGACCAGGCCCAGGGCTCCGCCGAAACCGGTAGCCACGGGTCGGCGGCCGGCTCGACTTGGGCCAGCGGCGTGAGCAGGTTGTACGCGGGTGTGACCCACCACCGCACCGTTGTCATCTTGCGCCAGGGACTCGTGCTGGTGCTCGACGAACTCAGCAGCTCAGTCAGCCATCAGTACAGCCAGACGTGGCACCTGGGACCCTCGGCGATCCCCAGCGCGAGTGGCATGAACGTCACCGCGACCGCCGCCGGCAAGCCCGTCCTTGGCATCACTCAGGCGAGTCCCGCCGGCATGACGCTGCAGAGCTTCTACGGAGCCACCAATCCGCTGCAGGGCTGGTACTCCTCGAGCTACGGCTCGAAGGTGCCGAGCTGGGCGCTGCAGTACACGCGCAGCGCCACCAGCGCGGTCTTCGCGACGCTGCTCGCCGCCGGGCCCTACGCGGCGCAGCCCGCCACCGTCGTCGAACACCACCAGGCGCAGGCCGACCTGCTCGATGTCTGCGTCGGGGGAAGTACTGGCTACGCGGTCACCGTCGCGCACGACAACGACACCGCGCCGGTGATCGCCACCGGGGGCTGCCCGGGCTAAGCCTCTGAGGCTCGTGGACCAAGCAGGTCAAGGACGCACCGAGCGAAGTGTGCTCTGCACACGAGCGAGGGAGGACGCCGACATGCGCCGCGTCCACGCGCCTCAGATGACGTAGACCGTGGTGAAGACCACTATCCACATGATGTCGACGAAATGCCAGTAGATGCCGGGGACCTCTACGCCGCGGTGCTCCTCGGGTGAGAAGTGCCCGCGGAAGGCTCTGACGGTGACGATCAGCAGCAGGATCAGGCCGATCGTGACGTGTGCTCCGTGGAGGCCGGTGAGCGAGTAGAAGATCGTCTGCTGCGCGTGGTCTTGCGGGGCGAAGCCGATGTTCGCGTACTCGTTGATCTGGATGAACAGGAAGGTGCAGCCGAGCAGGAAGGTCGCGAGCATGCCGGCCTTCAGGCCGAAGCGGTTGCCTTTCTTGATCGAGGTCTGCGCCCAGTGCAGTGTGAACGAGGAGGACACCAGGATCAGGGTGTTGACGAAGGCCACCGGTACCGGCAGATGCGTTCCCGGCGCGGGCCAGGGGTCGCCTTGGGCGACGCGGATGAAGAAGTACGCCGTGAAGAAGGCGCCGAAGATCATCACCTCGGAGATGATGAAAAGCAGCATGCCGAGCATCTGCGGATCGACGCGCGAGCTGCGATTCGCAGGCGGCGGACCGTGGTGGTGCTCGGTCTCTTCGTGGGCGATCGCGTGGGCGACGCTGGCGGCCTCCATGGCCCGAGCTTTCCTAGCTACCCGCGGCGGCCGGCGCCGGGGTCGCGGTTTCGCTCACATCGACCACGACGTGCTCGACGGGAATCGCCGTGGCGCCGCGGATGCGCTCGATCAGGTTTGCTCGCAGCCAGCCGGAGCGCTCGTCGGGGAGGGTCGAGATCACGACGTCGTCAACGCGGAACAGCTCGAGCGCGTTCATCGTCGCCGTGTAGGGGTCGGGGTCGCCGATCATGCCGGCGCCGACCAGCTCCGCGGCGCGCAGCCGCTCGAGCATCTCGGCTAAGCGGGCGCGTGCCTCACGGGTGGCCGCGCCGTCCTTGCCGTGCTGCGGGACGACCGCGATGAACAGGTGACGCTTGCCGTGGGAGGCGTTCTCCCGCAGGCGCTCGATCAGCGCCTCGCCGCCGGCGGTCCGGTTGGCGATCACGAGCGTCACTCGGAACGGCAGGCCCTCGCTCGCCAGGTCGGTGACGATGTGCTCCACGGGCAGTCCCGATGCGCTCTCGATGCGCTCGATTAGATCTCGGCGCAGCCAGCCGGAGGCCGTGGCCGGATAGGTCGAGATGATCACCCGGCTCGGGCGATGCTCGGCGATCGCGTCCATCGTCGCCAGGAACGGGTCCTGGTCTCCAATTGCTCCGCTGGCTTTGATGCCCTCCTCGGTAACCAGTGAGACGGCGAGGTCGATCCTCACCTGGGCGGAGTCGCGTACCGCCTCGTCATAGATCACGAGGCCCGAGGATGGCTTGCTCTGGGGCACGACTAGCCGAAAGCTGGTCTCCTCGGCGGCCGCCAGCTCGCGTACGCGCTCGAGCAGCTTGCGCCCACCGAGCGTGCGGTTGGCTACGACGACTATCTCTCTCATCTTGCTGGGACCTCCTCTGATGAATGCCTATCGCTGCGCCACGGCAGATATGACTCGCTGCGCATCGCCGAGAACCTCACTCGCCACCGCTAGGGATCGGCACGCTGCCGGCGGCGCCGGTGTGCACTTCCGAGGGAATCGGTGCCGGCGCGAAGATGCCGTGGACCGCGCCCGGGACGCCATACTCGTAGGGGCTTCCCACGACGGTCGGAATCCGGTCGAAGTTGAAGATCGGCGGGGGCGAGGAGACTTGCCACTCGAGTGTCAGCGCCCGCCACGGGTTGGCCACGGCGCGCGGACCCCCGCGCCAACTGGTGACCATGTTGTAGACGAAGATCAGCGTGCTCATCCCGAGCAGCCAGCTGCAGATCGAGATGAATAGGTTGAGATCCGCGAACTGCGCCGCGTAGGTCGCGACGCGGCGCGGCATGCCTTGCAGGCCGAGGATGTGCATAGGGCCGAAGGTCAGGTTGAAGAAGATGAAGGTGCTCCAGAAGTGCAGCTTGCCCAGACGCTCGTCGTACATGCGCCCCGTCATCTTCGGGAACCAGTAATAGACGCCCGCGAAGATCGTCATCAGCGAGCCCCCGAACAGCACGTAGTGCAGGTGCGCAACCACGAAGTAGGTCGCCGTCACGTGGATGTCCAGGGGGATCATCGCGAGCATGATCCCGCTGATCCCACCGGCGGTGAACGTGACCAGGAAGCCGAGCGCGAACAGCATCGGGGTATCCATGTGCAGCACGCCGCGATACAGCGTTCCGAGCCACGAGAAGATCTTGATGCCGGTCGGGACCGCGATGATGACCGTCGTGATCGCCATCGGAATGCGCACCCACAGAGGCATGCCGGAGGTGAACATGTGGTGCGCCCACACCGTGAAGCCGAGGCCCACGATTGCCAGCAGCGAGAAGGCCATCATGCGGTAGCCGAAGATCGGCTTTCGAGCCTTGACCGCGATGATCTCGCTGATGATCCCGAAGCCGGGCAAGATCATGATGTAGACCGCGGGGTGCGAGTAGAACCAGAAGATGTGCTGGTACATCAGCACGTTGCCACCCTTGTCGGCGTCGAAGAAGTTGAAGCCCAGGCCGCGCTCCAGCAGGATGAAGAACTGCGAGGCCGCGATGAACGGGGTTGCGATCACGACTAGTAGCGAGGTCGAGAAGTTCGCCCACACCAGCAGCGGCATACGGAAGAAGCTCATCCCCGGCGCACGCATCGTGATGATCGTCACGAGGAAGTTGAGCGCGGTGGCGACCGATGAGGCGCCCGCGAACTGGACTCCCACCGAGAAGAAGTTCTGCCCGATCGGCGCCGAGGTCGACAGCGGCGTGTATGCCGTCCAGCCGTCCGCAAAGGCTCCGCCGGGGGCGAGGAAGCTCAGCAGCATGATGATCCCCCCCAGCGGCAGCATCCAGTAGGAGAGGGCGTTCAGCCGCGGGAAGGCCATGTCGGGCGCGCCGATCATCAGCGGCAGCACGAAGTTCGCGAGGCCCGCGAAGACGGGGATGATGAAGAAGAAGATCAGCACCGAGGCGTGCACCGAGAACAGGCCGTTGTAGGTGTTGGCGTCCACGAACTTGCCCCCCGGCTGAGCCAGCTGGATGCGCATCAGCATCCCGATCATCCCGCCGACGAGCAGGAAGAAGAAGGAGGTCACGACGTACTGGATGCCGATCACCTTGTGATCGGTGTTGACGCGGAAGTAGTCCTTCCAGCTGCGCGCACCGTGGCTTGAGTGGTCCTCGGGGCGCGTGGGACGTCCGGCCGCCCAGTAGAACCAGTAGTCAAAGGCGCCCAGGCCGACCAAGAAGAACAGCGGGCACGCGATCAGCGAGACGGTCGTGATCGCGTCTCCGCTGAGGTAATGGGTGAAGGTCGCGTGCCCGTTGGCAGCGCGTATCACCCAGGTGAGGGCCGTCGCGAAGGCGACGCCCAACGCCACGGCCATGCCGGCGCGGTAGAAGCCCGGTGCGCGGAGTCTGGCGACCATCGACTAGCTCCCCTCAGGTCTCATGTACGCGGACTCATTCACTCTACCCCGTGGCCACCGAGCTGGTGACTTTTGCCTGGCTCTTGAGCCACGCTTCGAAACGGGCGGGGGTCACGACGTGCACGGTCGAGCGCATCAGCGAGTGGCCGACTCCGCACAGCAGGTTGCAGACGATGGGGTAGGTGCCCAGGCGCGTCGGCGTGACGCGGTAGTGGGTCGTGATGCCCGGCACGACATCCTCCTGCAAGCGGAAGGCCGGGATGTAGAAGGCGTGGATGACGTCCTTGGAGTGCATGTCGAAGTAGACTGACTCGCCCTTGGGCAGGTACAGCGAGTAGCTGCGCAGCGGCGCCCCGCCGGTGACCGAGGAGGGGTATTTGTAGGACCAGAAGAACTGCTGGCCGGTCACCGCGATCTGGACTTCCTTGCCGGGCGGTTTCTTTTCGTTTTCGTGGAGGACCACGAAGGAGTAGGAGACCAGCGCGATCACCAGCACCGAGGGCAGCGCCGTCCAGAGGACCTCCAGGCGCGTGTTGCCGTGGATCGGGGGGCCATCCTTGAGCTCCTCGCCGGGACGCATCCGGAACTGCTGGACGGAGTACAGGATCGTTGTGACCACGATCACGAAGATCGGAATCGAGGCGATCACCAGCACGTGGTAGAGCCGATCGGTGTTCTTGGCCTGCGCGGAAGCCTGCACCGGGAACCAGTGGATTACGAAGCTCAGGACGATGCCGATCGCGCTGGCCAGCACGCCGCCCACGATCGCTATGACCAAAGGCCGCTTAGGCACGCGCCGCACGCCTTCCGGCGGACCGTCGAATTTGACCTGAAGTTGACCCTTCCAGCATCCCGCGGATGATCCTATTGCTTGGGGGCGACGGAGATCAAGACCGCGCGGCAAAGAGCCCTTGACGAATGGACGCTTCCCCACTAGATTGAGGCAATCGTTGCAAGCTTCTGTGAGTTGCGGGCACGCGGGAAAGGAGCCGTCCATGCAGGTATTCGAAGGAATGAGCCCCACGATCCTGACCATCGGTCCGGGTCACACCCTGCGCGACGCGGCGCGGCTGATGTCCGAGCGCCGCGTTGGCGCCGCTGTTGTGATTGACCCCGACGCGCCCGGCGCGGGAATCCTGACCGAGCGCGATGTTCTGACATCGGTCGGCCGCGGGCAGGACCCCGACAGCGAGCTCGTCGCCCAGCACCTGACCAGGGACGTCGTCTATGCGGCCCCGGACTGGTCGCTGGAGGAGGCCGCCGCGGCGATGGTTCGCGGCCGTTTCCGTCATCTGATCGTCGTCGAAGGAGGGGAAACTGTTGGGATCCTCTCCGTTCGCGACATCGTGCGCTGCTGGACCGCCGACGGGGCGATCTGCCCCGTGCCGGCCAGCGCCGCGGTGGGGTGAGAGAGGGGCGCTGGCGCCCCGCCGGGGAACGGTGCGCCACCGCCTGATGGGCCGCGCGCGGTAGAGGGACCGTGCGCGGCGCTCCACCGCGCTCTATTAGTGCGGATCGAGCGGAAGCTCGTCGATTTCGCGGCGCGTGTCTCCGATCCAGCGGAGCACACAGACGACGGTGAGAATGACGCCGGCGATCGTGACCTCGATGTAGGTCGTGACTCCGACCAGCGCGAGCGTGATCCCCACGGCCGTCAGTAGCGGTAGCAGGCTCGGGCCGGGGAGGTGGATCTCTTCGCCGGCCGGCGGGATCTCGGGGTCGAGCGGGCTCATGAGATGTAGAGCGCGGCGACGATGAAGGAGAGCCCGAAGATGAACATGCAGAGCGCGCCGACGAGCAGGCCCGTGCGGACGTTCTTGCGTGCGAGGCGGCGAGTCATCATGGGGCGGAAAGATACCTCATGCGGGCGTCACAATTGCCGACCCCGCCGCGCGCGTACGCGCGCGCACGCGGCGGGGACGCCTCAGAGCTGAGCATCCGCAACCATCGCGCAGAACAGCAGCGCGAGGTACGCCAGTGAGAACAGGTAGAGCTGCAGCGCGCTGCGTCGGTCCGCGCGGCGGTAGAGGCGCACCGCGCCGAAGATGAACCCGAGCCCGAGCAAGAGCGAGGCCGTCAGGTAGATGAAGCCGAAGCCGCCCGCGCAGAACGGCAGCTGCGTGACCGCGTACAGCAGCACCGTGTAGAGCAGGATTTGCCGCCGCGTCTCGGCCTCGCCGCGCACGACGGGCAGCATCGGCACGCCGACCTTCTCGTACTCGCCCTTCATCAGCAGCGACAGCGCCCAGAAGTGCGGCGGGGTCCAGAAGAAGACGATGAAGAACAGCAGCACCGCGGTGCCGCTCAGCGAGCCGCGCACCGCCGCCCAGCCGACCAGCGGCGGGATCGCGCCGGCGGCGCCGCCGATCACGATGTTCTGCGGCGTGCGGCGCTTGAGCCAGAACGTATAGACGAAGACATAGCCCAGGAAGCCCGCGAAGGAGAGGCTCGCGGCGAGCACGTTGACGGTCAGCGAGAGCTCCAGGAAGGAGAGCGCTGCTAGCGCGCAGCCGAACAGCAGCGCGGCCGTCGGCGCGACCCGTCCGGCCGGGATCGGGCGTCCGGCGGTGCGCGTCATGCGGGCGTCGATGTCGCGGTCGAACCAATGGTTCACAGCGCCGGCGCCGCCCGCGGAGAGGTAGCCGCCGAGGCACGTAAGCACGACCAGCGCGATCGAGGGATCGCCGGCCACGTACATCGTCGTGACCGTCGTGAGCAGCAGCAGCGATTGCACCTTCGGCTTTGTCAGCTCGACGTAGTTGCTCAGCAGCTGCCGCGTGCGCGGCGCCAGGCCCAAGGGGGCCGCCTCGAGGGTTGGGGCGGCAGAGAGCGATGCCGGTGAGCCATCCATCGCGCCGGAGTCTAGTGGGCGGGGCGCTGGGAGGGACCACTACCCGTGGGGGTAGCGGCTTGGGATTGGACACGCAACCCTTGTGCGCTATTCTGCCCACATCGCGCAACCATCGGTTGCATATCAACGGAAGGAGCCGGCGTGGCCGCTGACAGCGTCGAACGAGAGATCCTGATCGAGGCGAGCCCAGAGGTTGTCTGGGGCGTGATAACCGAGCCGCAGCAGATCAGCCGCTGGTTCAGCGACGAGGCGGCAGTCGAGGGGCGCAGCGGTGCGGACGGCACGCTCACGTGGAAGCCCGGAGGCCGCGGCGGGCGCAAGGACTCCGATCTGATCGTGCCGATTCGAGTCGTGGAGGCCGAGCCGTTTCGCCGCTTCTCCTTTCGCTGGAACCATCCGCAGGGCGCGGGACCGGATGAGAGCAACTCGGCGCTGGTCGAGTTCAGCCTCATCGAGGAGGCCGGTGGGACACGGATGCGGGTGCTCGAGAGCGGCATCAATGCGGTGACGCATGACGAGGAGGGCAAGGCCCGCTACCTCGAAGACCACGAACAGGGCTGGCAGAGGCATCTCGGCGAAATGCTCGACTACGTGGCCTCCAAGATGCGCGGGGCCGCACGTTGACGGCTACTGCTCTCATTGAGGACGATGCCCTGTGGACGGCGGTCGCCGATCCCACCCGCCGGCGTGTGCTCGACGCGCTGCTCGAGCACGGCGAGGCAACCACCACGACGCTCGCGCAGGGGTTGCCGGTGACTCGGCAGGCAGTCGCTAAGCACCTCGTCGTGCTGGACCGTGTCGGCCTCGTGGCGGGCCAGCGGCGCGGCCGGGAGGTGCGCTACGCGGTGCGGCCTGAGCGGTTGGACGACGCCGCCGAAGCGCTGGCGCGCGTGGCCGCGCAGTGGGACTGGCGTCTGGCACGGATCAAGCGACTCGCCGAGTCCGTACAGGCCGAAGCGGGAACCGATTTCCAACACCGACAAGGAGAATCCAATGCCTGATCACAAGACCGGAACTCGTGAGGAGTGGCTTGCGGCGCGGCTCGAGCTGCTCGACGCCGAGAAGGAACTGACGCGCCGCGGCGATGAGTTGACTCGGCTGCGGCAGGACCTGCCGTGGGTTGCGATCGATAAGGAGTACCGCTTCGAGACCGATGCCGGGACCGCGTCCCTCGTCGACCTCTTCCAAGGGCGCTCGCAGTTGCTCGTCTACCACTTCATGTTCGGGCCCGACTTCACGGCCGGGTGTCCGTCCTGCTCGGCGATCGCGGACGGTTTCTCCGGTTCGGTGGCGCACCTGGTCAATCACGACGTTGCGTTCACGGCGGTGTCGCGTGCCCCGCTGGCGAAGCTGCAGGACTACAAGCGGCGTATGGGCTGGAGCTTCCCATGGGCATCCTCGTTCGAGAGCGACTTCAACCACGACTTTCACGTAACGCACACCGAGCAGGAATGGCAGTCGGGCGCCGTCGAGTACAACTTTCGCACCGCCGACTTCCGGCCCTCCGAGAAGAGTCCCGGACTCATCGAGATCGCCTCGGGCGCCGGCACCGATCCCGTGACCTTCAGAAAAGAGGGGCCCGGCATGAGCGCATTCGCCATCGAGGATGGCGTCGTGTACCACACCTACTCGGCATACGGACGCGGCGTCGACGGTCTCTGGGGCATGTACTCGTGGCTCGACCGCGCCCCGCTCGGGCGCAATGAGGCCGGTATCTGGTGGCGCCGTCACGACGAATATGCAGGAGCTTGAGTCGTGGCCAATTCACCGTTGAGGGCGCTACGCACCGAGCTTGGGATCGCCGCCACGCTGCTCGCCGCCGCGGCGTTGGCGTGGTGGTCGACGGCGGACCGGATGGCGGGGATGGACGCCGGGCCGGGGAGCGCCCTCGGTTCCGTGGGCTGGTTCACGGGCGTGTGGGTGACGATGATGGCCGCGATGATGCTGCCGTCACTCGCGCCGGCTGCGGCCGTCTTTGCGGCCTCGGTTCGCCGCGAGCTCAGCCGGGTGCTCCTGTTCGCCGGCGGTTATCTGCTCGTCTGGAGCGTCGCGGGCATCGCGGCCTACGGCCTGTTCGAGCTCGGCAAGAGCCTCTTCGCCGGCTCGCTGGCCTGGCACGGCGGCGGCCGCTGGCTCGCGGCCGGTGTTCTGGCCCTCGCCGCGCTCTACCAGCTGACGCCGCTCAAGCGCGCGTTCCTTCTGCGGTGCCGTAGCCCCCTGCGATTCCGCGACACCTCCCGACAGGACACCCGGCCAGGAGCGCTCGCGATAGGTCTGCGCAACGGCGGATGGTGTCTCGGCTGCTCGTGGGCCCTGATGGCCGCGCTGTTCGCGCTCGGTGTGATGAGCCTCACCTGGATGGCGTTGATCGCCGCGCTCGTCGCGCTCGAGAAGATCGGACCGTGGGAACGCGGCTCAAGGTTGGCGAGCGCGGGCGTTCTGATCGTGCTCGCGGCTGCGATTCTCGCCGCGCCGCACGAGGTCCCGGGGTTCGTCGTTCCGGGCTCGCCCGCTTCACCGCACATGATGAAGGGGATGGGGTAGAGCGCTGTATTCGGCTTATTGGTCGCGCGCCGGAATCGGCTCAGCCAGCGCAGCGCGCCCGGCAGCCGCGGGGAAGGGGTCGGCGAAGTACTGGGTCTCGTGCGTCACGAGACCGTCGGTGATCTCCATGACGCTGATCGAGTATGTGGGCACGCCGTCATAGGTGATCACGCACTCGCTCACCCAAAGGTCGCCGCCGCCCAGGATCCGGCGGATGGTGAAGTGGCGCTCGGCCGGATGCTCCCCACGTTGCGCTTGAATCCTTGACCGGCCGCTGAAGCGCTCGCCGGATTGCGGGTAGTCCAGAATCGCGTCTGCGGCGTAGATCGCGTGCTCAGCGTCGATATCCCCGCGCTCGGAGGCCTCCCAGTGCTGCCGGAGTCGAGCCCGGATATCGGCGTCACGATCGATTGTGCTGTTCACCTGTTAGCCCTTCGTGACCGGTAGGGAATGAGGCTGGCGCGCACGACACAGATGTTACGCACATCGCTGTTGCCTACGAATAGCTCGCTGTTGCCTACGAATAGCGAAATCAAGGCCTAGATTTCTCCTGCTAGCCCACTTGGGCCTGGCCCGCCAGGTCCAGGACGGGTCCTGCAGGGCGGACAGTCAGTCGCGGCGGTGGACGATCAGCACCGAGCGTCGCGAGTGCGCCGCGATCGCCTCCGCGACGCTTCCGAGCAGTGCCCCGGCAAGCCCGGTGCGACCGTGGGAGCCGAGCACGATCAGGCTCGCGTCGTGCTCATCGGCGGCATCGACGATGCCCTTCCAGGTCGGAGCGGCCTCGGTCTCCAGACCGCGTGCATTGAAGCCCGCTGCCTGCGCCAGTGAGGCCCCGTCGGCGGCCGCCCGCTGGGCGGCGTCTCTGACGTCGGCGATCTCGGCCGCGTTGAGTCGAAGCTCGGCGGGTGGCACGAACCCGATGTCGAACGGTTGCCATACGGTGAGGACGAGTGCGTCGCGTCCCGGCGCGAGCTGCCTGCCGGCCTCGTCGATCGCGAGCTTGGCCAGCTCGGAGCCGTCGTAGGCGAAGACGACGGGACCGCTTGGCGGGCTGACGTCGCTTTGGCTGTCTTTTGTCATCGTCATGCCGCCTCTTCGGCGAGCGTTTGGTGGTGCGGGTGGTTGCGGACGCCGGCGAGCAGCGGCGGCGAGTCCCAAGCCGGGCCCTCGCCGTCCATGAAGCGCTCGAGGTCCGGCGCTTGCGGGCGTGCTCGGCCGAGCACGTAGAGACTGACGGGGATGAGCGCGCCGGCGATCGCGAGGCCAAAGCCGATCCACAGCGCGATGCCGGTGCCGGCGCTGGGGCTACCGCCGACGGTGGCGGCGAAGTGCACGAACACCGGCGCGATCATGAACGCCGCGACCGCCCGGAAGAGCTCGACGATCGCGAACACCCGCTGCAGGCTCGACGCCGCGAGCGAGAACCCCGCGACGAACAGCGCCGGGGCGACCGCCGCGCCGAGACCGATGCCGGTGAGCCCCGAACCGATCAGGGTGAGCGCTTCGGTGGGCGGGGACTGGACCAGGAACACCGCGATTCCGGCAGCCAGGAACGCCATGCCGGCCAACGGCAGGAAGTGCATCTCGCGTTTTTTGAGAACGATGCCGAGCGCAACGGCCGTGATCAGGGCACCGCCCAGCTCGGGGAGGTAGAGCAGCCCGAGATGCAGGGGCGTGTAATGGGGAGCCAGCTCGTCGGCGGTGAGGACCGTCGCCGAGACCGACGCGGCCGCGGCCGACAATGCGAGCACGATCCCCGCGACCGGGATCGTGCTGGTCAGCATCGTGCGGATCGTCAGGAGCGGGCGGCTGCTTCGATACTGATTGACGACGAGGGTGACGATCAGCGCCAAGCCGACGATGAGCGGGAGGAGCGTCACAGGGCCCACGAAGCGGTGGGTCAGCAGCTCGGAGGCGCCAAAGAACGCGAGCCCGCATCCCGATGCCGCTAGACCGATCGCGATCGGGTCGCGCGGTGCGTCGCGGTCGGCCGGCGGGGCGTCCTCGAACGTCAACAACGAGAGCACCAGCGCTGCGAGCGCGATCCCGGCGACGATCCAGAACAGCGGCCGCCACGCGTGGGAGCTCGCCTGGATCCCGCCGATCACGGGTCCCAGTGCGACCGCCCCGAAGATGCAGACGTTCATGATCATCGCCGTCCAGCGGAACTTGTCCAAGCCGAAGCCGAGCGCCAACGGCGGCACGGCGGCGATCAGCAGCAGGCTCGTGCAAAGTCCCTGCAGCACGTGCCCGGCGATGAACATCGCCGGATCCTGCGCCGCTGCCGCCACGATCGACCCGATTACCAGCAGCACCGCGTAGAGGACCATCATCCGCCGCTGCGGCAGCAGCTGCGCGAACTGCACCGCCAGGATCGTCCCCACGGCGTAGGCCGCATTCGCCATGCCCAATCCGATGCTCATCGTCTGCATGCTCATGTGCAGTTCCCGACCGATCATCGGCGTGAGCGGCTGCAGCGCCGCCGAGAGTCCGAGGTAGGGCACCAGGGCAAAGATCACCATCGCGGCCGCGGCGGGGTAGCGGCCGGCCAGCCAGCCTTGTCGCATCAGTCGCCCCCCGGTCCGCAGGTGGTCTGGTCGAGGGAGTGGGTGGTAGCTGGGTTCATACGGATCACCTTGTGGATATCTGGGATCACGGCTAAAGTGGAGGTTGCCTCCGGAACATTCGGAGGCGTCCTCCGGAACTATACGGAGGTAGCCTCCGGTTTTCAAGGGCCAGATCATGAGCTCAACGCAAATCCCCACGCAGACAGCGCAAATCCCCACGCAGACGGCGCCTATCGGTCCGAAGCGGGCCGATGCGAGGCGCAACTACGAGCGCATCCTCACGGCTGCGCGCAAAGCGTTCGCCGAGGGTGGAGAATCGACGTCCCTCGAGGAGATCGCCCGCCAGGCGGGCGTTGGAATCGGCACGCTCTACCGCCACTTTCCGAGCAGACAGGTGCTGCTCGAGACGCTCTACGTCAACGAGGTCCACGAGGTCTGTCGCTCCGCCTCGCAGCGCGAGCACGATCCGTGGCAAGCCCTCAGTGTCTGGTGCGAGGGGCTGATCGGCTATCTGATCACCAAGCGCGCGCTCGCGCAAGAACTCCTGAACTACCTCGACGAGGACGCCTCCCTGTTCCAAGAGTGTCGGCGTACCGTCTTCGCCGCCGGCGAACCGCTGCTCAAGCGCGCCCAGGACGTCGGCGTCGTACGGCCCGACGTCGAGTTCGCAGACGTGCTCCACATGCTGGCCGGCATCTCGCGGATGCCCGCCAGCGATCCCGATCAGGTGACGCACGTCGTGCGCATCGCGCTCGACGGGCTGCGCTACCGCGCGCAGGCGTAGATAGGGCGACGTCGGCTACAGTGCCCGCTTGAGCGAGCAGGAGCACACCGTACGTGCCGCTCGGCCCGCCGACGGGCCGGCGATCCTCGACCTGTGGCAGGGTGAGCGCAGCACACACGCAACCACCCCCGACCGGATCGAGGATGTCCACCGGCTGCTCGGCGAGACGCCCGGAAGCCTCCTTGTTGCCGATGCCGGCTGCAAGCTCGTGGGTGCGCTGATCGCCGCGTGGGATGGCTGGCGAGGGAACATGTACCGGCTTGCGGTGCACCGTGAGCACCGCCGCCGCGGCATCGGCCTGGCGCTCGTGCGCGCCGGCGAGGAGCACCTGCGTCGGCAGGGCGCCCGCCGCATCACGGCCCTCGTCGGGTACGAGGACGAGGTTGCATCGGCCTTCTGGGAGTCCGCGGGCTATCCGCGAGACCGCCAGATAGGCCGTCGTGTGCGCAACCTGTAATGGGGTGGGGAGGGCCGCGCCGCGGGCAACGATCGCGCTACTCGATGGTCGCGACGTCGATTACGAAGCGGTAGCGCACGTCGCTGCGCTCGACGCGGTCATATGCGTCGCCCACCGCGTCCGCGCCGATCAGCTCGATCGCCGGCTTGATTCCGTGCTCTGCGCAGAAGTCGAGCATCTCCTGAGTGTCGGGCAGGCCGCCGATGGCTGAGCCCGCGAGGCTGCGCCTGGCGCCGATCAGCGAGAAGGCATGGAACTTGTCCGGCGCCGAGGGCGCCCCTACGTTCACGAGCGTGCCGTCCACGCGCAAGAGGCGCAGGTATGCATCCACGTCCAGGTTCGCGGAGACCGTGTTGAGGATCAGGTCGAAGCTCGACGCCAGCTCTTTGAACGTCGCGCGATCCGAGGTCGCGTAGAAGTGCTTGGCGCCGAAGCGCAGGCCGTCGTCCTGCTTGCTCAGCGTCTGGCTCAGCACAGTTACCTCGGCGCCCATCGCCGCCGCGATCTGCACGGCCACGTGTCCCAGGCCGCCCATGCCGATCACCGCAAGCTTCGTCGCCTCGCCCACGTGCCAGTGCTTCAAAGGCACATAGGTCGTTATCCCAGCGCACAGGAGCGGAGCCGCGTACTGCAGCTCAATGCTGTCCGGGATGCGGACGACGAAGCGATCCTTGACGACGATCCGCTGGCTGTAGCCGCCATATGTCGGCTCGCCGTCGTAGTCGCGCCCGTTGTATGTCGGCACCGCCCGCTTGACGCAGAACTGCTCCTCGCCCGCCAGGCAGTACTCGCACTCCTCGCAGGAGTCCACCAGGCAGCCCACGCCCACGCGGTCGCCGACCGACAGCTTCTCCACCGCGCTGCCCACCGCAGCCACGACGCCCGCGATCTCGTGGCCGGGCACCATCGGGAAGATCGAGCCGCCCCACTCGTCCTTGACCTGGTGGATGTCGCTGTGGCAGATGCCGCAGTACTCGACGTCGATCTGCACGTCGCGTTCGCCCAGTTCGCGGCGCTCGATCGTCGTGCGCTCGAACGGCGCGCCCGCGGAAGGCGCGCTCAAAGCAGGTGTCGCGGCCATCAGGAGACGAGCTCCGACTCGAGGCTGCGCTTGGCCCATCCCTGGCGCAGCAGATCGAGCAGCGCCTCCGGCGGCTGCGCGCCGGAGGCGCCCAGCTTGCGGTCGATGACGAACGTTGGCACCGCGCTGACCCCCAGCTCGCCGGCGGTCCGCTCGTCGGCGCGGACCGCATCCGCGTAGCGATCTCCCGCGAGCAGCTCGCGCACCTCCTGCTCGTCGAGCCCGACCTCGCCGGCCAGGCGCACGAGCGTGTCGTGGTCTGACATCAGCTCGCCTTCGGTGAAGTACGCGCGCAGCAGGCGCTCCTTCATCTCGTCCTGCAGACCGTGCGTCTCCGCCAGGTGCACCAGCCGGTGGCCATCGAAGGTGTTGCCGCTGCGCGTGATGTCAAAGCGGAAGGGGAGGTCCTCGCCCGCCGCGACATCCGTCAGCCGCTGCTCGGCTGCGCGAGCCTGCTCGACGGTCATGCCGTACTTCTCCGCCAGCCGCTCGGCGCGATCGCCGGTGCGCTCAGGGGGCGCGGCGGGGTCGAGCTCGAAGCTCCGCCACGTCACGTTGACGTCGTCGCGGTGCTCGAACTGCTCGAGCGCGGCCTCGAAGCGGCGCTTGCCGATGTAGCACCACGGACACGCGATGTCAGACCAGATCTCGACGTCCACGGGAGGCTCCTTTGTTGAGCGGACAAGCAGGTCCACTATAGGAGCCAGACTCACGAATCAAGGTCTCGCCTGCCGGTGAGTCGGCGCGTCACTGCTTCTGGAGTGTTGCAACCGTCACGTGCGGCCACCGCAAGCCATTGAAGTCGAGCTGAACAAGCTGGGTGTACTGCAACTGCAGCGTATTCGGATGGCCGGCCTCGCCCTCGATCGCCTCGATCCAGAAGATCGCATCGACCTCAACCGCCTTGGCATTGCCGCCCGGCGGGAAGCTGGCGGCTTCGAGAAAGGCCGTATTAGCGGTACCGCCACCCTTGACTGGCGTGTGTTTGGTCGAGATTGAGAGAATGGTCGTGTTGACTACTTTCTTGTTTTCAAGGCCTTTCTTGAGGAAGCTGTTGGGGTTGATCACCAGCTCTTGTGTCATGCCGGGTGATTCGTGACGAAACGGCGTTTTTGTGGCGAGGTTGAGCTCGGTGAAGGTTGCCTCGGCCGTGCCGAATTCCGAGTTTGGCGGCGGCGGCGCTCCAACGGGGAACGGGATGATGTTGTTGTCGGGAATGGTCGGACCACCGAGGATTGTTTTCCCGGTGCCTTGAGCGAGGATCGCCGTGCCGTGCGGGATTGAGCCCATTCGCACCACGGTTGGTGGCTCGGCCGGGTTGGTTGTATGTGGAACGTTGGCCCAGATCCCCGGCTCGATATGCAGCCCTTCGCTCGGGTCGTGCTTTTCGGCGATTTGCTGCATGTAGGTCATGCCGAACATGTTGATGTCGGGCATCAGCAGCCCCCGATTAGGGATATTGCCTTTGATCCTCTTGAAGACGAGCGTCTCGGTCGTCAGATTCAGCTCGAGGAAGCGGTCCTGGCCGCTGCCGGCTAGCGCGTGTGGACGCCAGATCGTGTTGAAGCCGTCGCCGATCCAAGTCGCTTCTGTGTCGTCGCCGACAAGGCGCGCCAGGGGACCGAGCGGATCGACTGGTCCTGCGGCTGCTGCACTCTCCGCTGCCGCCGGCGCTTCGATCTCGGGATGACCCTTGAATTGGAACTCTGCGTCGGTTGTGGGTGCCTCTGTCATCGGAGTCTCCTCTAGATGATCGATAGCGGTACGACGCGAGTCGCCCGCCCGCCCGCTGTTGTTGCCGGCTTGTTCCCGCGACGATCCGAGACCGCCACTCCAGCAGAAACATTCTAATCAGGCGATCTTGTTCTGAAGGCTAGTTCACTGTGTCGTAACAACATCGGTTGCTGAACAGCGGCTCAACCGTCCCGCCAGGCCCGGGGCGGGGCGACGACGATCGGCCTGCTCGCCCCGATGGGACCGCCGAACTAGGCAGGCGTGGTGGGGCGATTCCAGGCCGAGCGGCGTCGACCCCGCCCCCGGCCGTCGTCCCCGATACAAGCCGCCCGTGCCGCAAAGGACCCGGGCGGACCTGCGACTAGCGCGCCCTAAACCCCGACCTGCGTAGCGCCGGTCGGCACCGTCGCCCCACCGGAGGCCGCAACTCCGGCGGCGCGCTGCTCGATCTCGCGGCGGATGTCCTTCATCGGTTCGACGGAGCGGATGCGCGGGACGGTGTCGAAGTTGTTGACGGGCGGCGGGGAGGGCGTGAACCACTCCAGCGTGTTGGCCTTCCAGGGATCCGGTCCGGCGATCGCGCCGACCTTGAGGCTGCGCAGCACGTTGATGATTGTGGCGCCCACGCCCGCGGCGAGAATGAAGGAGCCGATCGTGGAGATCAGGTTGTAGAGCCCGAGGTTGCCCACGTTTTCGTACTCGTAGACGCGCCGCGGCATCCCGTCGAGGCCGATCACGTGCTGGATCAGGAAGGTCGCCAGGAAGCCGACGAACATCAGCCAGAAGCTGAGCTTTCCGAGGCCCTCGTTGAGCATGCGCCCGGTGATCTTGGGGAACCAGTAGTAGAGCCCGGCGAAGATCGTGAAGACCGAGCCGCCCATCAGTACGAAGTGGATGTGGGCGACCACGAAGTAGGTTTCGTTGAGCTGCCAGTCGACCGGCACGACGGCCAGCATCACGCCGGAGATGCCGCCGATCGTGAACAGCGAAATGAAGCCCACGCAGAACAGGAGCGGCGTCTTGAATTCGATCGTCCCGCGCCACAGGGTCGCGATCCAGTTGAAGATCTTCACGCCCGTCGGCACCGCGATGAAGAACGACGCCAGCATCCCGAAGATCAGCACGATGATCGGCAGCGGCGTCGTGAACATGTGGTGCACCCACACCAGGAAGCCCAGGAACCCGATCGACACCGTCGACGCCGCGATCGCCTTGTAGCCGAAGATCGGCTTGCGCGCGAACACCGGCAGGATCTCCGAGACGATCCCGAAGCCGGGCAGGATCATGATGTAGACCTCGGGGTGGCCGAAGAACCAGAACAGGTTTTGCCACAAGAGGGCCGAACCGCCCTCCGTGGTGTCGAAGAAGTGGGTGCCGAAGTGGCGGTCGGTCAGCAGCATCGTGACCGCGGCGGCGATCACGGGCATCGCGACGATGATCAGCACCGAGTAGGTCAGCAGCGCCCAGATGAACAGCGGCAGCCGGCCCCAGCTCATGCCGGGCGCGCGCATGTTGGCTACGGTGGCGTAGAAGTTGATTGCCCCGAGGATCGAGGAGAGCCCGGTGAGGTGGATCAGGTAGATCCATGCGTCCTCGCCGCCGCCGGGGGAGTAGAAGGCGTTTGAGAGCGGCACGTAGCTCGTCCAGCCGGCTTCGGGCGGGTTCCAGAAGATCGAGGCGTAGAAGACGATCCCGCCGAACAGCAGTAGCCAGAAGGAGATCGCGTTCAGGCGCGGATAGGCCATGTCGCGGGCGCCGATCATCAGCGGCAGGAAGTAGTTGCCGAGGCCCGCCATCATGGGCACGACGAACAGGAAGATCATCGTCGTGCCGTGCATCGTGAAGAGCTGGTTGTAGACCTGCGGGCTGACCAGCGTGTTCTCGGGCGTCCCCAACTGCAGGCGGATCATCAGCGCCTCGGTGCCGCCGAGGATGAAGAACACGAAGGTCGTGACCATGTACATGATCCCGATCCGCTTGTGATCGGTGGTCTTCACCCAGCTCATGAAGCCGTGTTCCTCGCGCTCGACGCGGTGCGCTACGACCTGGGGTACGGCGGTGGCGGCGTAGGTGGCCATCGTGCAGTGCTCTCCTAGGTGTCCTGTGGAATGCCGGGGCGGGGCGCGGGCAGCTCGGGGGTGCGGGACATTAGGGGTTCTCTACCTGTCCGGGGCCGCTTTGAGAGTTCAGCTTGGCTCGTTCCGCCGCGGCATCTTTATTGGCTTCGGCGATCAGCTTCTTCTGTTCGGCCAGCCAGGCATCGAACTGCGCCGGCGGGATGGCCCTGACGGTCGCGATCATGCGCGCGTGTCCGCGCCCGCAGATGTTCGCGCACTGGCCGCGGTAGGTCCCGGGCTTGGAGATCTTGAACCAGGTGTAGTTGTGGTAGCCGGGTACGGCCTGGAACTTGCCGCCGAGGGCCGGTATCCACCAGGAGTGCACGACGTCCGCGGAGACGATGTTCAGCGTCACGGTGGTTTCCGTGGGCACGACCATTTCCTCGTAGGAGTACGGCGCGCCGAGCCCGTCGGGGTTGTTGGCGCCCGGGTAGACGTACTGCCAGATGAACTGGCGCCCGATCACGTTGATGTTCAGCGATTTGCCGTTGGGCGGCAGGAGGCGGTTGGCGGAGGCGTAGAGCTCGCCGCTTTCCGCGACCTGCAGGTCGCCGTTGGGACCGGAGTTCGGAGGGGTCTGGATCGAGCTGATCTTGAACACGGTGATGGTCGCGAGGACCACCAGGATCAGCGCGGCGCCGGCGGTCCAGGCGATCTCCAGGCGCGTGTTGCCGTGGATCTGGGCCGCCACGGCGCCCTTGCGTGCGCGGAACTTGTAGAGCGCGTAGGCGAGCGTGCCCTCGACTCCGACGAAGATGACGAGCCCGATGTAGAGCACGAGCTTGTAGAGGTCGTTGATTTCGTCGGCGTTGGGCGAGCCGCCGGACTGGGGCGTGAAGAACGCGAGGACGTGGGGGAGGAGAAGGCTCAAGGCGGCCGGGATTCTATTCAGGCTGGGGCGGAACGCGCTTCAACGCCCACTGAAACGGGGTGGACGCTTCTCCAGGAAGGCCATCGCGCCCTCCAGGAAATCCTCGGAACCGGCCATCTCGCGCTGGATCTGGGCCTCGAGCTCGAGCTGCTCGGCCATCCGCGGGTAGAGCCAGTTGTTGAGCTGACGCTTGGCTCCGGCATAGGCGCGGGTGGGACCGCTCGCGAGGCGCTCGGCCAGCGCGGTGACCTCATCCTGTAGGTCCGCGTCGGCGACGACGCGGTTGATGAGGCCCCACTGCAGGGCCTGCTCGGCGCTGAGGCGCTCGCCGAGGAGGGCCATCTCGCTGGCGCGCGCCATGCCGACGCGGCTGGGCACGAACAGCGAGGAGCCGCCGTCGGGCACCAGGCCGATGTTCACGAAGGCCAGCAGGAAGTACGCGCTCTGCGCGGCGAGCACCAGATCGCAGCAGAGCGCCAGCGAGCAGCCGATCCCGACGGCGGGGCCGCCGACGGCGGCGAGCACCGGCAGCGGCAGCTCGCGCACGGCGCGCATGATCGGGTGGTAGCGCTCGGTCAGCGTCTTGTAGACGTCCGGACGCCCGTCCGCTGTGAGCTCGCCGCCGCGCGGGTCCTTGAGATCGGCGCCGGAGGAGAACGCGCGCCCGGCGCCGGTGATCACCACGGCGCGCGCCTGCGGCGTCTCGGCGACGCGCTGCAGCGCGTCGAGCAGGTCGAGGCCGAGCTGCCGGTTCCAGGCGTTGAGGGCCTGCGGGCGGTTCAGTTCGATGCTCGCCACGCCGGCGGGGCTTACCTGCAGGGTGACTGTCGCGCTCTCACCGGGGGTCTCGGCGTGGCTCATGGTGCGGTCTCCTTCTCGGGGCGCGGGGGCGGGATCGCTCGCGGCGATATGGACGCGGAGTGATGGTGATCCTATGGTGTGGGGCATGGCGCGTCCCGTGATCGGCATCTGCACCGCGCTCGAGCGCGCGCGCTGGAGCGTCTGGGATCAGGAGGCGGTGCTGCTGCCGCGCAACTACGTGCAGGCGGTGCAGGCCGCGGGCGGTCTCGCGCTGCTGATCCCGCCGGACGGGGAGTTGACGGAGCATCCCGAGGAGGTGCTCGAGCGTATCGACGGGCTGATGCTCGCGGGCGGCGCGGACATCGATCCGGCGGCCTACGGGGCGGAGCGCCACCCCGAGACCGTCGATACGGTTCCCGAGCGCGATGCCTTCGAGATCGCGCTGGTGCGCGCGGCGCTCGCGCGCGAGCTGCCGGTGTTGGGTATCTGCCGCGGGATGCAGCTGATCAACGTGGCCTGCGGGGGCACGCTGATACAGCACCTGCCGGAGCATTTCGGCCACGAGGAACACCGGCGGGTGGTGGGCTCCTTCGACGGCGCCGACCACGAGGTGCTGTTGCAAGCGGGCTCGCTCGCCGCGCGCGTCGCGGGCGCGCGGCGGCATGCGACGAAGTCCCATCACCACCAGGGCGTCGAGCGCCTCGGTGCGGGCCTGCGCATCAGCGGGACCGCGACGCTCGACGGGGTCCCCGAGGCGATCGAGCTGCGGCAGCCGGACCCCACCGGCGAGCGCTTCGTGCTGGGCGTGCAGTGGCACCCGGAGGCCGACGAGGCGAGCCCGATCGTGGGCGCGCTGGTCGCGGCGGCGCGCCGCCGCGCGGGCGCCGACGCCGACGCCGGGGATCGGGCGGCGGCCGCGGCGGGCTAGGGCGCCCACCTGCCTACGCGCGGCGGCGCGGGCCCGCTGGGCGGCGCTGGTCGCGGGCGTATACTGCGCGCCCTGTGCGGCGGTCGACGGCTATGCGTGCAACCGCCTGGGGGGTAGTCGCGGCGGGTGTGCTGGCGCCGCTGGTGCGCAAGCGCGTCAAGGCGCCGCCGCTGGCGATGCAAGCGGCGGCCTTCGCCGCACCGGTCGGCCTCGCGGTGGCGGTGCGACGCTCGCGGGCGCGCGACGTGGCGGTCTGCAGCCTGCAGATGTGGGCCTACCTGGCGGCCTACAAGACCCCCCACGACGACGAGCGGGGGCAGGAGCGGCGGGTGCGGATCGACTATCCGATTGCGATCGACCGCGTGCTCGGCCTCGGCGAGCTGCCGACGGTGCGCCTGCAGCGCGCGCTGGCGCGCGTCGGGCCCGACGGCCCGCGCTGGCGGACGCTGGACCGCGTGCTGGTGTGGGCGCACTGGTCCTGGTTCATGGTGCCCCACGGGGGGCTGCTCTACATCCTGCTGCGCCACCCGCGGCGCTTTGACCGCGCTGCGGTGCTCACCTATGCGGTCTTCGATATCGGCGCGATGATCTACTGGGTGCTGCCGACCGCGCCGCCGTGGTACGCCGCCGCCGCGCCCGAGGGTGGGGGGCCCGGCAACGGCGGTTCGGCGCATGACACGTCAGCGGGCGGGGGGGGCGAGGCGAATGCGATTGCGAGCCCGCCGCGCGTGGGCGCGCGCGTTGCGTACGCGCGCGGCGGGGTGCCGGGAGACGAGCCCGCGCAGCGCCGGACGCTCGCGGTGCGGCGCATGATGGTGGAGTACGGCGAGGACTTCTGGGAAGACAGCTGGGGCCCCCTCTACAGTGTCCTTGGAGGCAATCCCTTGGCTGCGATGCCGTCGCTGCACTTCGCCACATCCGTGATGGCCGCCCAGCTGCTCGCCGAGACCGGGCCGGTCGCAGGCGCGCTGGGCTGGTCCTATGCGTGCACGCTCGGCTTTGCGCTGGTCTACCTGGGTGAGCACTACGCGGTCGATCTGCTCGCCGGTGCGGCGCTGAGCGCGGCGGTGGGCCGCCTCGGTCCGCGGGCGCGCCCGCTGCTGGTGCGCTGCGCGGAGGCGGTGGCCGCGCTGGAGGCCGGGGCGCACGGGGCGAGTTGAACGGCGGGCGAGGTGCAGGCAAGCAAGCCGCAGAGACCCAAGGGGGGGACCCGGTGACGGTGCCGGTCGATCTCGACGGAGCGCGCGGGGCTGCGCGCGGATTGCCGCTGGACTCCGCGGAGCATCCGGAGCAGCAAGTGGCCGGCGGCGTCGCGGCGCCGGTCGCGCACAGCGCCACGGCTCCCGCGCGCGAGGCGGAGGCGCTGGAGGCCTCCGCGCGGGAGGAGATGCCGCGTGTGCGGGTCACGCGCAAGCAGGCGATCCTGTTCGGGGCTTTCATCCTCTCGGCCGTCGCGTTCCTGTACTTCGTGCTGCCGCAGCTGACGGGGCTGGGGGCGACGGTGCACCGCATCGAGGGCGGCGACAAGTGGTGGATCGCGATCGGGGTGGTCCTCGAGATGCTCTCGTTCGCGGGCTACATCGTGCTGTTCCGCACGGTCTTCGTGCGCGGCTCGGGGCGGATCGACTGGCGCGAGAGCTACCAGGTGACGATGGCGAGCCTCGCCGCGACGCGGCTGTTCGCGGCCGCCGGCGCGGGCGGGATCGCGCTGACGGTGTGGGCGCTGCGGCGCGCGGGGATGGAGCCGCGCCTGGTGGCCTGCCGGATGGTGGCGTTCATGGTGCTGCTGTACGTGATCTTCGCGGCCTCGCTGCTACTGGACGGCGTCGGTCTGGGGGTGGGCGTGTTTCCGGGGGGCGGGTCGTTCGCGATCACGATCGTGCCGGCGACGGTGGCGGCCTGCCTGTTCGGGTTGGCCGGCGCGATGGCGCTGCTGCCGGGCGACATCGAGCGGCGCCTGGGGCGCTGGGCCGCGGGTTCGGGGCGGCTGGCGCACTGGATGGCGCGCGCGGTGACCGTGCCGGCGCTGGCGGCCAGCGGCGTGCGCACCGCGATCGAGCTGGTGCGCACCCGCGACCCGGGGCTGCTGGGGGCACCGGCGTGGTGGGGCTTTGACATCTGCGTGCTGTGGGCGTCCTTCCATGCGTTTGGGGCGGCGCCGCCGTTCACGGTGATCTGGATGGCCTACTTCGTGGGCATGCTTGGCAACTTGCTGCCGCTGCCGGGCGGGCTCGGAGGGGTCGAGGGGGGCATGATCGGCGCGTTCGCGGCCTTCGGCGTGGACATCGATCTGGCGGTGCTCGCGGTGCTGACGTACCGCGGTATTTCCTTCTGGCTACCCACGATCCCGGGCGCGATCGCGTACTTCCAGCTGCTGCGCACGGTCCACCGCTGGGATGGGCACGGCGAGCGCGAGCTGGACGCGACGCCGGCGGGCTAGCGGCCTGGTGCAGACAAAGCGCTGCGCCGTCTGACATACTCGCGGCACATGAGGTCATCCGCCGCGAGCGCGGGAGATCGAGTCGAAAGGGCGGTACTTGCCCTGTTACTCGCATTTGATGTCCAAGAGCACATGACGATAGAGCAACTTGTCAATGAGATCGGCGACTGCGCCCGAACACTGCGCGCATTGGATAAACTGGAGGTTGTCGGCTTGGTTGCGCGCATCGACGACAAGGTCAAGCCGACCCCCGCTGCGAGGCGTTTCGATGAGCTCGATGTTTGAGGCTTGATCGGCGTCGGCTTTGTCGACGCCGTGAACAGCATGTCGAGCGCCCTGCGACGGGTGGGTGCTCCACCAAGCTGCCGGCGCTGATTCCCACATGGCGCCGGCCAGGCCGGCACCCGGGTCAACCCTTTCTGCCCGGGTGCCGGCCGTCTGTCCGCAGCGGGCGGTGCGGGGTCCGGCGCACCTCGCGGCGCAGTCAACGCCCGGGGTGGGGGTAGGGGTATAGGGTGCCGTCAGTGCTGGACTGCAGCGACCGAGTGCTGATTCTCTCCTGGGAGTACCCGCCTGTGATCGAGGGGGGTCTCGCGCGGCACGTGCGCAAGCTCGCCGAGGAGCTGGTGCGCCAGGGCGTCGCGGTTGATGTCCTGACGCGCGCCAGCCGCGAGCATCCAGAGGAGGAGGCAGCACTGGCTGTCGAGGAGCGCGGCGGGGTGACGGTGTATCGCGTGCCCGAGCCGGGCTGGCCGCGGGATCTGGAGCGCTTCGTGGCGTGGGTGGAGCGCATGAACCGCGACATGCTGGAGGCGGGTGAGGCGCTCGCGGAGGAGCGGCGCTACGCGCTCGTGCATGGCCACGACTGGCTCGTCGCGAACGCCTCGGCGGCGCTCGCGGAGCGCCTGGGGGTGCCGTACGTGACGACCGTCCACGCGACCGAGCACGGGCGCCACCAGGGCTGGGTCGACAAACCGCCGCAATCGCACATCCACGCCGTGGAGCGCTGGATGGCGCACCGCGCGGACGCGGTGATCACCTGCTCGCACTACATGCGCGGGCACGTCGCGGACATCTTCGACATCGAGGAGCGCCGCATCCGCGTGATCCCCAACGGGATCGACCCGCGCGACCTGCGCCCGGTCGGCGACCTGGAGGCGCTGCGCGCCGAGTTCGCGACCCCGCAGGAGCAGCTCGTGCTGCTCGTCGGCCGGCTGGTCTACGAGAAGGGTTTCCAACTGGCCCTCGACGCGCTGCCGGCGGTGATCGAGCGGGTGGGCGGGGTGCGCTTCCTGGTCGCGGGCAGCGGCACGCACGAGCACGAGCTCAAGGCGCAGGCGAGCCAGCTCGGGCTGGACGCGCACGGCTCCTTCCTGGGCTGGATCGGCGACGACGCGCTGCACTCGCTCTACCGCATCGCGGACCTCTGCGTGGTGCCCTCGCTGTATGAGCCCTTCGGGCTGGTGGCGCTGGAGGCGATGGCCTCGGGCTGCCCCTGCATCGTGGCCGACACGGGCGGGCTGCGCGAGGTGGTGCCCGCCGGGGACCGCGTGGGACTGCGCTTCAACGGTGGCGACGCCGCGCACCTGGGCGTCATGATCGAGCGCCTGCTGACCGACGGCGAGTTGCGCGATCGCCTCGTCGCGGAGGCCTCCGAGCACGTCCTGGGCTTCGACTGGGGCGATGTCGCGCGGCGCACCCACGCGGTCTATCGCGAGCTCGCAGTCGCGAGCTCGGACCGTCCCGCAGCCGCGAGCTCGGATCGTCCTGCCGGCCAGCGCGTCTGATGAGTTGTTGATTGGCCGCCTTGCGGGCGGCCCCGGTTGGTTCGCGCGGTCGCGCGCGCCGGCCGCTCGTGAGCGGCGCGTGTTGAAGCGGCGATCTATCGTCTGCTCGTGAGCGATCTGCGCCTGGCGATCCTGCACGGCCTCTACCGCGTGGCGTGGCGTCTGGTGCAGCTGCGCTCGCTGCTGCTGCCCGGGCGCGGACGCGGCGTGAAGTGCCTGCTGACACACGAGGGCCGCGTATTGATGGTGCGCCACACCTACGGGGCCCGCAGAACTTGGTATCTGCCGGGTGGCGCGGCGCGCCGCCACGAGCCGCCGCTCCAGGCCGCGGCGCGCGAGCTGGAGGAGGAGCTGGGCCTGCGCGGCCTGCTGCTGCACGATCTGCAGACGCGCGACATCCGCCTGGAGCGGGTGCAGGTGCGCCTCACGTGCCTGCACGCCGAGGTGCCCGACCCCGCGCTCGTGCGCCCCGATCCGGTGGAGATCGCAGAGGTCGCGTGGTTCGCGCCGCAGGAGCTGCCCACGCCGCGCGGGCGCGAGGTTGAGCTGCTGCTCGAGCTGCTGGCGGACCGTGGAGCGCGACCAAGCGACCCATAGGGGCCCCGGAGGGGCCCGATCAAAATCCTCAAAGGCCACACGGGCGGGCCGCCGCTGTTTACCATGACCGGGCCCCGTGTTCGCACTAGGACGGGCGTCCGATCGAGGAGAGATAGGAGCCGGCTGATGCTCGAAGGTCTCATGCAGGACGACTTCCCGCTGACGCTGCACCACGTGCGGCGGCGGATGCGCGACTGTCACCCCAGCGCGGAGGTGCTGACGCTGACCGAGCGGGGGACGGTGCGCGCGAGCTTCGCGGAGGTCTCGCAGCGCGTGGACCGCCTCGCGCGGGTGCTGGGGCGCCTGGGGATCGAGCCCGGCGATCGCGTCGGCACGTTCGCGTGGAACAACCAGCGCCACTTCGAGCTCTACATGGCGGTCCCGTGCGTGGGGGCGGTCCTGCACACGCTCAACGTGCGCCTCTTCGCCGAGCAGCTCGTCTACATCGTCAACCACGCCGAGGACCGCGTGATCTTCCTCGATGACTCGCTCGTCCCGCTGATGGAGAAGCTCGCGCCGCAGCTGCCGGGGGTCGAGCACTTCATCTTGATGGGGGACGGCGACGCGGGCTCCCTGCCGCGGGTGCTGCGCTATGAGGAGCTGCTCGCGGAAGCGGAGCCCGGTCCCTTTGAGTACCCCGAGCTCGACGAGCGCCAGGCGGCCTCGCTCTGCTACACGAGCGGCACGACCGGCAACCCCAAGGGGGTGCTGTACTCGCACCGCTCGATCTGCCTGCACGCGACGGCCTCGCTGTTCGTGGACAACCTCGGGCTCTCGCGCCGCGACCGCGCGCTGGTGATCGTCCCGATGTTCCACGTCAACGCCTGGGGCATCCCCTACGCGGCCGCGCTCGCGGGCGCCGATCTGCTGATGCCCGACCGCTTCCTGCAGGCCGAGCCGCTTGCGCGCGCGATCGAGGCCGAGCGCCCCACCGTGGCGGGCTGCGTGCCGACGATCTTCGCCGACCTGCTGCGCTACGCGGACGCCCACGAGGTCGATCTCTCCTCGCTGACGAACGCCGTCTGCGGCGGCTCGGCGGTGCCGCGCCAGCTGATGAAGGATTTCCAGGAGCGCCACGGGGTGAAAATCCACCAGGGCTGGGGCATGACCGAGACGAGCCCCGTCGTGACCTTCTGCGAGCCCACCGAGGAGCGCGGGCACGACGAGCGCTACTGGGACGAACGCGCGCTGCAGGGCAAGCCGCTGCCGTGGACCGAGCTGCGGCTCGTCGACGACGACGGGCACGAGGTCCCCTGGGACGGGGAGTCCACCGGCGAGATCCAGGTGCGCGGGCCGTGGATCGCCAAGCGCTACTACGAGGATCCCTCCGGCGATGAGAAGTTCGACGGCGAGTGGCTGCGCACCGGCGACATCGCCGCGATCGACGAGCACGCCTTCGTGCGCATCACCGACCGCTCCAAGGACGTCATCAAGTCCGGCGGCGAGTGGATCTCCTCGGTCGAGCTCGAGAACCAGCTGATGGCGCACCCCGACGTGATCGAGGCCGCCGTGATCGCCAAGCCCGACGAGCGCTGGGCCGAGCGCCCGCTGTGCTGCGTCGTCCTGCGCGAGGGCGCCGACGCCGATGCGCAGGCGCTCCTCGAGCACCTGCGCCCGCGCGTGGCCAAGTGGTGGCTGCCGGACGAGTTCGCCTTCATCGCCGAGGTCCCCAAAACGAGCGTCGGCAAGTTCGACAAGAAGGTCCTGCGCGCGCGCCTGCACGAGGGCGCGCTGGAGGGGCGCGTCAGCGTGGGGGCCACCCCCCAACCCGAGGCGAAGGGAGCGCGTGCATGAAAGCCACCTGGAACGGGGCCACGCTGGCCGAGAGCGAGGAGACGGTGGTGGTCGAGGGCAACCACTACTTCCCCGCCGCGAGCATCCACGCGGAGTACTTCCTGGACAGCGACACCCACACGACCTGCCCCTGGAAGGGCCTGGCCAGCTACAAGAGCGTGCGGGTCGACGGCGAGGTCAACCGCGACGCGGCCTGGTACTACCCCAACCCCAAGGACGCGGCCGCCGAGATCAAGGACCGCTTCGCCTTCTGGAACGGCGTCGAGATTACGCCCTGAGCGGGTGCGGATCAGCAGGAGAACTGGCCACGGACCTGCAGGAGAACCGGCCGTGGGCCGGCAGGAGAACCGCCCGAGAAGTGGAACGGGAAAGAAGCGATCCGCGATTGCGAATAGACTTTTCCGATCCCAGAGACGGTTCCGACCCAGTCGGGCTGCGACTTTGAACATTCAATACCCACGTGAGGTGTGCATGACTCCGACCGACTGCCTGGTCTCGAGCAGGCCGCAGCAAAAGCTTCAGGACCAGCGGGGCGCCGCGCGCGGCCGCCGCGTCGCACGTCGCGGGCTGCTCGCCGTGCCCGTGGCGCTCGCCTTGATGATCCCCGCGACGCCCGCGCTCGCGCAGACGGCCCCGGGCACCTCCGGCTACAAACAGGCCCCGCCGGTGAAAACGACCCCCGAACCGAAAAGCGGCACGGCGCCGGCCAAAGAAACGACCGCGCCGGCGACCACCACCCCGAAAGCGTCACCCGAACCGACGACTACTGTGGCGCCCACCACGACGAGCGCTCCGGCGAAATCGAGTCTGCCGTTCACGGGTCTCGACCTGCGCTGGGTACTGGGCGCGGGGATGCTGCTGCTGGCGGCCGGACTCTCGCTGCGCTTCACGCAGCGCCGCCGCACCAACTGACACGACCTCGCTGAGACGACCTCGCTCAGGTCTTCTCAAGCGTTTCAGATAGCTCCAGCCACGAGCTCTCGAGCTGCCCGCGCTCCGCGGCGAGCAGCTCGAGCTCGGACTGCAGCTGCGCGAGCCGCGCGTGATCGGTGGCGCTCGCCGCCATCTGCTCCTCGAGCTCCCGCTCGCGCAGCGTGAGCTTCTCGATGGCTCGCTCCAGCCGTTTTAGCTCCAGCTCGGTGCGCCGGCTCTCGCGGCGCTGCGCACGCAGCTGCGCGCCAGGGGTGGCGCTCTCCTTGGGCCTGGCACTCCCCTGGGATGTAGCGCTCCCCTTGGATGCGGGCGCCCCGCGGGATGCCGCGGGCGCGGCCGCGCGGCGCTGCTCGATGTACTGCTCGATCCCGCCCGGCAGGTGGCGGAGGCCGCCCGCGGCCGTGAGGGCGTAGACGTCGTCGCAGACGCGCTCCACGAAGTAGCGGTCGTGGCTAACCACGACGAGCGTGCCGGGCCAGCTGTCGAGCAGGTCCTCCAGCGCCGTGAGGGTTTCGATGTCGAGGTCGTTGGTGGGCTCGTCCAGCAGCAGCACGTTGGGCTCACCCATCAGCAGACGCATCAGCGCCAGGCGCCGGCGCTCACCGCCGGAGAGCTCGCGCACCGGCGTGCGCGCCTTCTCGCCGCGAAAGCCGAAGCGCTCGCACAGCAGCGCCGCGGTGATTTCCTGCCCGTCGCCGAGCCTCGCGTACCCGCGCACCTCCTCCAGGGACTCCAGCACGCGCAGGTGCCCGGGGATCTCGACCGTGTCCTGGGAGAGATGCGCCAGCCGCACCGTCGCGCCGCGCTGCACGCGGCCCGCGGTGGGCGCCAGCTCGGCCGCGAGCAGCCGCAGTAGCGAGGTCTTGCCCGAGCCGTTGACCCCGACGAGCGCAACGCGCTCACCGGGGCCCAGACGCCACGTCAGCGCGCGCAGCAGCTCGCGCGCGCCGAGCGTCAGCGAGACCTCCTCGGCGTCGAGCACCTTGCTGCCCAGGCGCGCGGTCGCGAAGCGCAGCAGCTCCGCGCGATCGCGCACCGGCGGCTCGTCGGCGATCAGCGCGTTGGCGGCCTCGATGCGGAACTTGGGCTTGGTCGTGCGCGCCGGCGGCCCGCGCCGCAGCCACGCGAGCTCCTTGCGCAGCAGCTGCTGGCGGCGGTCCTCGCGCGCGGCCGCCTGACGGTCGCGCTCGGCGCGCGCCAGCACGTAGGCCGCGTAGCCGCCGTCGTACTGGTGGACCGCGCCGTCGGCGACCTCCCAGGTCGCGCTGCAGACCGCGTCCAGGAACCAGCGGTCGTGGGTCACGACCAGCATCGAGCCCCGCCGCGCCGCCAGATGGTGCGCGAGCCAGTCGACCGCTTCGACGTCCAGGTGGTTAGTGGGCTCGTCCAGCAGCAGCAGCTCGGGGGCGTCCAGCAGCAGGCGCGCGAGCGCCACGCGCCGGCGCTCCCCCCCGGAGAGGCCCGCGACCTGAGTGTCGATGCCCCGCGCGAAGCGCTCCAGTCCCACACCGCCCATGAGGCCCTCTAGCACCCCGCGAAAGGCGCTGTCACCCGCCCATTCATGATCCGCGCGTCCCGCGACGAGCGTCTCGCGAATCGTCAGCCGCTCGTCGAGCTCGTCGCGCTGCCCCAGCAGCGCCACGTCGACGTCACTCGGGCGCGTCAGCGCCCCGGCGTCGGGCTGCTCCACACCCGCAATCAGGCGCAGCATGGTCGACTTCCCGTCGCCGTTGCGGCCCACCACCCCGATGCGCTCACCCGCGGAGATCCCGAGCGTCACATCGTGCAGCACCGCGCGGCTGCCGTAGCCCTTCGCGACGGACTTCAGGTTCAGGATGTTGCGCGCCGCCGCCATCGCCCTGCATCCTGGCGGATCGCGGCGCGATTCTTAGGTGCGGGTGCGGATCTGCCGTGGCAGACCCGCAGAAGGAGCCACTCGGTCGTACCGCCGCAGCGCGCTATTCGACGATCATGAAGGCATCTCAAGAAACCCCGCGATTGCAGGGCTTGTTGAGATGCGGATGAGAGGACTCGAACCTCCACCCAGTTACCTGGACACGGACCTGAACCGTGCGCGTCTACCAATTCCGCCACATCCGCGCGATGGAGCCAGCGAAGATATCGCACCGGCCGCCAGCCCCGCCCCCTGCTCTGGGCATCGCTGCCTCCCGTCCCGCAGGTGCCGCGGGATCGAGGCCCCCGCCCATTTGCTAGCCTCGGACACCCGCTAACGAGCCGCCATCGTCTAGGGGACTAGGACGCCGCCCTCTCACGGCGGTAACACGGGTTCGAATCCCGTTGGCGGTATGCCTGACTAGAGGTGCCGGTGGTCGAACCATTGAGAAGTGAGGCTATGGTTCGCGAGATGCGAGGGCGGTGCGGGGGTCCAGGCGGTACGGGGAGTACGCTCCGGGTGCCGTTCTATCGAGCACTGCTTGGCGCGGTGTTCCTATCCGTCGCGATAGGCGGTTGCGGCTCATCCAGTTTGACGGCGCCCACTACTGCCGCTACAGCGCCGATACTGACAGGGAATCGCGTCAGCCTGGTCTATCGCGCACACGCGGGTGTCGAGTCTGTATCGACTGCAAGCATCAATGCGGCGATAGCGATCATGCGCAAGCGTGTCGCTGCGCTGGGCATACCATCTGCAATCCAGCGCTTCGGCGCTAATGAGATCAAGGTGGCCCTGCCGGATGCGGGTAACCTCGCTCCCGGCGGAGAACAGGTCGGCAAGACGGCACAGCTAGATTTCTACGATTGGGAGCTGAACGTGATCGGCCCCGCGGGCAAGCCGGCGCCGAGCGAAGGCACAGTGACGGGCGGACCGAACGCCGGTGCCGCTCAGTTTGGGCTGACCGATTACCAAGCAGTTCTGCGCGCCGCGAAACGAGCACCGATCATCCGCTCCAATGACACGACACTCGACCCGGGCTGCTCGCCGGCGCAAATCGATGGGTGCCGCTACGGGGTTTGGTATTTGCTCGACACGAAGCACGAAAAGATGCTGAGAGGTCCCGAAGAAAGCGAGCACGGCTTCTACGAAGCCGGCTACACGCCGCCGGCTGGTGCTGTCGTCACGGCCGTGCACGTGAACCCTGGGACCGTGCTCGTCCAGGCCAGACCCCTTGAAAATGCGGCTGGGAAGGTCATCAACGCATCTCCGAACAGCTGGTACGTACTGAACGACGACCCGGCGCTCACCGGGTCCGACTTGACTAACCCGCAACCAGCCTTCGAAGAAGGCGGCAAACCGGACGTGACGTTCGACTTCACGGCGCACGGCAAGACAGCTTTCGAACAGGTCACCAAGGAAATCGCCCACCGTGGACAGGAAGCGCAGCTCCCAGGCGTGAGCAGGGAAGGCGCTCAGCAGCACTTCGCGATCGTGCTCGACAACCAGATCATCACCGTGCCGTCGATCGACTTCACGCAGTACCCGGAAGGGATCGACGCTTCCGCCGGCTCGCAGATCTCCGGCGGATTCACGATCAGCTCGGCCCGGAACCTCGCGAACGAGCTACGGTCCGGCGCGCTGCCGATCAACCTGGAATTGGTGTCTCGCTCGCCTGTGCAGGCCGGATAGCTCTTGGAGTGGCCGGGGCGAAAGCGAGATGGAGAACGGCGATGCCCGTGCGTGCATCGTGGACGGCTCGATGGGCGGGCCTACGCAACTTCTCGGGTTGACGAGCCCCATTCACGCGCGCGGCTTCGCCCTCGGCAGGTGGCCCACGATTCAGCTGGTGGTGGAGTACTGTCCACGGCATTGCTGGGCAAACCACTGCGCAGACCGCGCGAAGGGGGTCGGATGATGCTCGGGTTCTATATCACTGCCAAGGGCTTTACACAGGAGCGGTACGACACGACGCTCGTCCAGCTCGAGGAGGCGGGTGCCGGAGCCCCCGCTGGACGTATCTCCCACGTCGCCCTCGAGACGGATGGCGAGATCCAGGTCTTCGACGTTTGGGAGTCTCAGGAGGCATTCGACGCATTCGGGGTAACCCTTTTGCCGATCCTCGCGGCAGCGGGCGTCGAGATGAACCAGCCGATGGTGGCTCGGGTTCACAACAAGATTAAGGGCTGATCGGCCAACGCGAGCACACGGCAATCGGTAAGCAGTATCGGCGGGCACCCGCCGCGCCGAAATCAGGAGAGTCGGTCCCGCGAAAGCGGACATGGGATGAGGAGGCCGCCGGCTCTCGTGTCAGCCAGTGATCGCTCGACAGCACCAAGGCTCGTGCGTGACGGTCCGATGGCGGGATGTCAGGGAAGCTGTGGCGAGCTCATGAGCACTTCGATGTGCTTCAAGAGGAGATTGCCAAGCTCCAGACTGGACAAGCCGGGGACTCCTTGTCTTGCAGGGTGGCAGCTCGGCTGCGAGGTCTGTTTCCTCACGTGCCCGTGCGTGAGGGAGGCCACCACGACCCGTGGGAGGATGAGAGCTCGTGTGTGCCGACCCGGTTTCTGAGGGTGCTGCCGTTGGATCAAACGTGGTGGCCTATAGCTGTACTGTGGAACGAGATGGAATCCCGATCATCGCAGTATCGGCTGTAGACCCCGTCTGTAAGCGGGGTATGAATCCCTAACCAAGTGGAGGTGGCAGATGGCCGAGCTCAGACCGCCGTCGGAGGGAATCGTGCTGACCCACTTCATCGTCTCGGACGACGTCGAGCGCTCTCGGCGCTTCTACACCGACGTGCTCGGCGGCACGGTGGTCCGTTCCGGCGAACCGACCAACGTCATGCTCGCCAACAGTTGGATCGTCATCAACCGGGGAGGAGGCCCGACTGACGACAAGCCCGCGGTCACCCTGGAGACGCCACGCGACCCCGACCGGGTCAGCAGCTTCCTCAATATCCGGGTCAAGGACATCGAGACCGTGTACGCCGAATGGAGCGCCCGCGGTGCTGATTTCCTGACGCCGCCAAAGCAGCACCCCTATGAGATCCGTTGCTATATCCGTGATCCCGACGGTCATCTGATCGAGGTGGGGCAAACCACGGACCCAGAGGGGGACTGGACCCCCCCTCAGTGGCTGTCGAGTACGGCCGGCGGCGGGGAGCCCGAGTGAATGCCGAGATCAGCGCGCTGCGGTTTTCGGTGCTGAAGAGCGTCATAGACGACACCGTGCCGAGGAGGAAGTGCAGCGGCTGATCCGAACGGCCGGCTTCGAACCGATGAAGGTCGGCGGGATCGAACAGTCGAGTCGACTCGAGGTGGGCGCGACCTTCACGATCTCGTAGTCGGCCCCGCAGAGGCACGGTCATCGACCGGTGGAGACTGATCACTTCGCGCGGGGCTGTGGGCCGGCCCGCACGGCGACAGGCTGCCACAGGGCCACGCCGGCCTCAACGCCCAAACCCCCAGAAACCGGGCCTAATCAAGCGAAATAGGTCCAGTTTCGATAGGCACCCAGGGGTTCGACGAGCGTGGGTGCGATCAACGCGACGGGTGTCGCGGCCACGAGTCACCTGCCGGCTCGGGAGTCGTTGTCCCGCGAGCTCAGCCGCTGGCGTGAAGTCGACCGTGGGGCGGTGATCCGGCCGGTTCTGGCCGGCCTGCCGATCAGGCTGCTGCGCTACGCCGGGGAGGTGCTCTCGCTGCCCGGTATGCGGCTGCCGAGCCTGCTCGACCCCTCCCCGCTAGAGCGCAACCTCGCGCGTTGGATCGAGTGGGGGCAACTGCATGAGAATCTCGCCAAGGGCACGGCGGCCCGCCTGGCTGTGGTCGCTACGGCTGCGCGCACTGGGCGAGCGGTCGCGTTTGTGGAGGGCGATCCCGGCGAGGGGTTGCCGAGCTCGCACGCCATCGACTATGTGCAGGCGACGCTCGGACAGGAGCATGTGCGGGCGTCCGCGGCGATCCCAATCCTGTTCCCGGCTGTGCGGATCGAGCATCCTGTCGAGGCGCGCGGCTGGTACATCGACGGTGCCACGCGGTTGAACACGCCGATCAAGCCGGCGCTTGACCTCGGCGCGGAGCGGCTGGTGGTGATCGGTACCGGGTCGATCGTCGCCGAGCCCCCGACCCCCGGGCGTCACGATGCGCCCGAGCCCGATCTCGGTTCGAGCGCGATGCACCTGTTGCAGGGCGCGCTCGCCGACCCGCTGATCGAGGACCTGCGAAAGCTTGCGGAGATCAATACTTTCTACACCGAGCCGGCCGACTCGCCGGCCGCTGCTTCCTACCGACGCTCGCGCGGCAAGGAGCCCTACCGGCGCGTCCCGTACATGTTCATCGCTCCGCGCACCCCGGGCGCGATTGCGCAGCTTGCTAACGAGGTGTTCCACTCCCGCTATGGCGGGTTGAAGAGTGTGCGCTCCCCGGACCTGGCGCTACTCGCGCGTCTCATCGGCGGACAGAATCACGCGCACGGGGAGTTGTTGAGCTACCTGTTGTTCGACCAGGAGTTCATCAGCGGGTTGATCGAGATGGGAGAACGCGACGCGAACGCCTGGCTGAACGCACCGCCCGGTCCGAGCGAGCCATGGCAGCTCGACCCCCTTGATGCCTTCACGGAAACTGGGCGACTCGTCCCCGATCAATAGGCACTGATTGGAGCATCGCTCTGCCTCCTAGGTGATTGTGAACGTTGCGTTTGCTGGGGAGCCGATGGCGGCGAGCTGGTACCGGCCGGGAACCAGGCGGTGGTGTCCGTAGTGGCCTGTCAGTCGGAACGAGTTTTTGCTCGGCCTGTCGTTGTGCTTGATCGTGTACATGCGCGTGTAGCGAGTACAGCGTTTCTTGTGCGCGGCGTGTGCCTTTGGCGCCGCGCAGCGTCCGCCGGTGATTATCCCGGGGGTGAGGCGATTGACGACGAAGGTGGTGGGGCCGCTGAAGGAGTCCAGATAGGTCACGAGCGCCCCGCTGGTGTGCCGGCGTCCGCGGCGGGCGGCCGGGAACGCGGCGGGCGCGATCCGCAGCTTGCTGATGCGCGGCGCTTGGTAGCTGGTACTGCGCGGTGAGCTACCCCTGGTTGGCCGCGGCCAAGCGCCGTCCGGGTTCGCGGGCCCTGTGCGGAAGCTCCAGTGGTGGCTGGCTGCCGGTAGTTCTCCATAAGGCGCGAGCGTGACTTCGGCGGTATAGCTGGTCTCCGCGGCAAGTGGCTTCACGGGGAGGATGATCGCACCGGTCAGGTATCCCCCGACTTCGTTGGTGTTCCCGCCGACGGTGCGGACTTCGACGGGCCCGGTCGGGCCGGTGAGCGTTACTGATTCGATTTCCGGAGCGTTCGCGCCCAGGCAGCCGAACACCGAACACACACCGCGCTCCTCGTAGACGAAGATCTCGCGGCCGGCGATCGTGCCTTCCGGCAACCCGACGAACTTCCCTGGCACGAACGGCAACTCGGCCGCCCGCTCGGCCGGCGGGAATCCGCTGGTGCCGTCGCCTGGGTAGGTGATGATCGTGCCGGCCGGCTGCTGCGGTTCTCCGATTCCGGGCCACGTCGTGGTGCAGGTGTCGCGGGATTCATCGATCCCGACGACGTTGAGGTCGGGGGTGTATAGCTGGTTGAGGTGTATCGGAGCGTCCTCCCACGGGTTCCCTTCGCTGGACCAGTAGCCGCCACCGGCGAGGATGCTATGCAGTCCCGCCCATGCCCCCGCGGGGGATGCGCCGGGCAGGCTGGTTTCCTCTGGATGTTCGAGGCGTTTGTTATCGGCCAAGTAGGTGTCGTGTGCGGCGCATGCCTGTGACCAAGCGGGATCGAGAGTTAGGCCTGTTGGGAGCCCCCAGCGTGTCCGCTCGGCGTTTAGGTAGCCGAGGTCGCGTTCGCTGTTGCTTGCGGAGATCCCGGCCGGCAGCGCGAGCGGAGTGCTCGGTGGAAGTGTGAGTGTGACCGTAGTCGTCGCGTTCGCGGCGATGGTTGCCTGCGCGGTGGCCGAGACCTGGGTGGCGCTGTCGGGCGGCGTGTCAGTCACAGACAGCGTGACGGGGCCGGTCCTCAGTTTCTCTGAGATGACCCCCGAGGGTGGAATGCCCCCTGTGTCGCCTCCCGAGGCAGACTGTATGGCCAGCATCGCGTCTGTGACGGGCAAGCCTTCCGCTGATTTCACGATGACCGTCAGTGTGCCTTCGGCCGCCAGTTCGCTCCTGATTTCCGCCTCGGTTTTGGCTTCGGAGACCGTCGGGGTACCGATGCTGACCGTTCCGAGGGACAGCGATTGCCCTTCGGCGAGGGTCACGATCCGACTGGTCCGCGTTTCGTGCTCGCCGCTTGCGGGCACGACGATCATTGCCACGTTGTATTCCCCGGCCGGGATCGAGCCGAGGGACCATTCGCCCTGCGCATTGGTGAGCGTTTCATAGGTCGGCACCTCGCCGGTCACGTGGGCGGGGACGACAAACACGAGCACCCTGCTCGCCGGGGTCATGTCGCTGTAGAGGAGGCTGCCCGAGAGCGACGCTCCGCCGGCTATGGCGTGGCTCGCGAATGTCAGGGCGAGGACCGTGGATACGACGAGCGCCGAGATGCATCGCCGAGCATGGGTTGCGATTCGCGCTGTCCGCATCGTGATTACCTCGACTGGGGGTTTGGGGTGGTCACAGCGACTGCTGAGAACTAGTCACCACATATCCTCAAATCACTACTCGGATCGCCGTGAAACGCGAAGTACGCGATTACGCCAGCACTCTGGGAATGGATGTCGCCTCCCGTCCCTTGTGCAGCGGCTGCAGAGGCTCCCTGCGGTGTTTCGTAGATGGCGATCATCGCGAGAATCTCCGACTTCTTGATTCCCAGCGGGAGAGAGTTCTCGGGTTGGGCTGACCCACCCCCACTAGTCGACGAATACCTGAGGGACGTCAGGGCTTCCTGGTCGGCACTCGAGTCGAACGACGCTGGCGCTTCATCGTTCCCGACTGCATAGCCGTGCGCTCGTAGGCATCTTTCGACTTCCCCCGCGCAGCGTAGTTCCTTGCAGGAGTGCAGGGCGGCAGTCGCCGGTGCGCTGGTCGAAGAGCCGCCGGAGGCGCCCGCCGTCGCACTCGATGCGCTGCTACCCCCGCACCCAGCGACGAGCACGGCTATCGATCCCGACACCACGCATATGAGAAGGCCTCGCCCCATTTATCGCCCAATCATGTTTTCGCTCGATAGTCCTCAGTCGCCAATTTCGACATCACCGGCCAACTGCGCCGGGCCGATCTTAGTCACTTAGGCCCGACAGCAGCGCGGGCGGCGGCCCTGCCCGGCGTTCACACGATGCCTATGGCCCGCGTGAACGCCGCAGCACGGTGGGGGATGGGTCGCAGCAGGACCCCCAGGGTCTTAGCTGATCGTGATTGGCTGCCGGGTCGAGATCCAGCGAGCACCACGCAGGCGCCTCAGGATCAGCGTGTAGCTTCCAGGCCTCAGCGCGTGATGTGCAACGAGCAGCAACTTGGTATGGCCGGGTCCGCTCACGAAGCCCGTACCGCTTGCGTAGACGACATGCCCGCGCGCAATGAATGCGCGCGCCGCGACGCCGTTGCCGCTCAGTTTCAGCGGTCCCGAGGTCGTTATCCCGGTGCATGTGCGGCCGTGCTTTGACCCGGTCGTCAGGCAGGTGATGACCTCGACCCGCCCAGGGGCTCCAGCTGGGCCTCGTATCCCGGTTGATCCACGCGATCCCGCCGGTCCCTTTGGCCCAGTCAACCCTTGCGATCCCGCCAAGCCCTGTGGTCCGGCCAAGCCCTGTGGTCCGGCCAAGCCCTGTGGCCCGGCCAAGCCCTGCGACCCCGCAGCTCCCTGTGCCCCCGCCGCTCCTGAGGGCAGGCTGCCGCCCGTGCCCGCGAGCGTGACGGTTGCGGGAGAGCTCGGATCGTTGCTTGCAATCAGCAGACTTGCAGAGCGCGCCCCCGTACCCTGGGGGGCGAACTCGACCGTGATCTGGCAGCTACCAGCGGGTGCGATTTCGCCTCCGCAGTTCGATGCTCCCACGAAAAAGTCCTCGGGGTCGGTACCGCTGAACGTCCAGCCCGTTATGAGCAGCGGTCCGCTCCCTTTGTTGGTGACGGTCACCGTCTGGCCTGCGCCGGTCGTGCTGAGCGGCTGCGTTTCTGTGAACGAGAGGCCAGTCGGGCTCGCTTCGAGCATGGGAGCTTCGTAGCTGACTTCTACGAGTGGGATGCCGGTCGCGTCGGTGCTGATGACAGACGCGGCCCCCTGGGCGACGAAGCTCGATCCGCCGCCGCCGCCGGCGCCCGTGACGCTCGCGATTTCGGGAGGGTTGCCGTTCCCGCCGCCGCCGCCACCGCCACCGTAGTACCCGCCGCCGCCGCCGCCGCCGGCGCCCGCCGAGGAAGAGCCGGCGCCTCCACTATCGAAAGTGCCCGCATGGCCGGGGGCGCCACCGAATGCGCCCGCGCCGGCGGATCCTCCCGCGCTTGTTGTTCCAGCTCCGCCGCCCTGGATGCCGTTGAAGACACTTCCACCGGGATTGTCCGCGGCGCCGCCCGCGGCGCCTCCAAAGCCGCCGCCTCCGCCGCCACCGCCGGCTACGACGAGGCGCGAGAGGGCGCTGCCCGGCGCGGCGAGCGGGTCCGTTCGCACGTCGCTCGCTCCGCCGCCACCGCCGCCGGAGCCAGATTGACCTTCGCCTGCACCTGCGGCTCCGCCGCCGTTGAAGCCGCCGTTTGCGCCGTTGGCCCCGACGACGATGTGGAGCATCTCACCCGGCGTCACCGGCAGATCGGCGCCGACGCTCGCGCCGGGCCCGCCGGGTACCCCGCTGCCGCCGCTGGCTCCCGCTCCGCCAACGGCGAGCACGTGCAGCAGATGCACGCCGGCTGGAACGGTGAAGGACTGTTCTTGGCCGGTGGACGAGAAGGTTCTCGTCACGGTTGCGGCCTGCGCCACGGCGCAGACGCTCAATGCCAGGGTTGCGCAGCTAAGCGCGACAAGCCTGCGTGCAAATGGGATTCGCGAGGGGCTGGTACGGGTGGACATCGTGCTCCTTGTGGTTGCGGCTCAAGACAGCCTTGTATGGCCCGAGGAGGACCCATCGGCAGCGTCGATCGCCGACGTGAGCGACGCGAGAGTCGTTACGGAAGGAGCCCTAAACAGCCTGCGCTCGCCGATGGGCGCGATCGTGTCGCTGGTCAAGCGCAGCGAGCCGTCGGCGGGCTGGGCTATCGAGTGGATGAATCTAGCGCCAGACGCGGCTGCCGGCCCGCCGGAGCTAGGGCCCCGTGCGGCGAGTTCCGCGACCGGCTGAATCTGAGGCCAGCGCAACGGTTTGGCGGTTGGCAACCACCTGCGCAGTACCTTAAACATGCGCCCGTTTTGTGGTCAAATCGGCACCATGAAATTCGGCCTATATGGATGCCGTTCAGGACCCTACGAGCCGCCCGGACCGAGTGGGAGACGCGACTCGACATCCAGGCGTCAACCCATGAACCTTTGGGGACCGCGCCAGAGGGGGAGCACGTCGCCAAGTGGCGGCCACGCACGCCCCGCCGGAGCGGTGTAGCGCCCCGGGGAGCACCGATCCATCCCAGACAGGAGCACCAGAGACCCAATGACCAGACCTAGTGACAAAAGACCCAGTGATTAGGCGGGAGCAAGATGGCTACAAAGGATAAGACGCGCTCGAAGACACCCAAGACTCGCTCTGCGGCTTCGAAGGCAAACGGCAAGACCTCTCGACTGCGGCCAGGCCCCAACAGCATGCCACGAGGGCAGGTGACCGAGATCCAGCGTGCCCGCATGTTGGCGGCTACCGTGGAGGCCGTCGAGGAGGTCGGCTACTCGCGCTTGACGGTGGCGCAGGTGATCGGACGCGCCCGCGTCTCGCGCAAGACCTTCTACGACCTCTTCGACGATCGCGAGGATTGCTTCCTGGCGGCCTTCGACCAGGCCGTCGACCACTTGGGAGACCTCGTCAGCGAGGCCTACCTTGCCGAGAGCTCCTGGCGTGAGGGGGTCCGCTCCGGACTGCTGGCGTTGTTGCGCTTTATGGACGACGAGCCCGGTCTCGCCAGGATGTGCATCGTGGAGGCCCTCGGCGCCGGGCCGCGCGTGCTCGAACGGCGCGCCGAGATCCTCGAGCAGGTCAAAGTCGTCATCGACCAGGGCCGCGCCGGAGCGGGCGTGCGTGCCTCGCGTGCTACCGAGGAATCGCCCGAGGTCACCGCCGAAGGTGTCATCGGCGCGGTTTTCGCGGTGCTCCACACGCGCCTGCTTGCGCGTGGTCGCGAACCGTTCAGCGCGCTGCTTGGACCACTAATGAGCATGATCGTGCTCCCCTACCTGGGCCCCCGCGCCGCTAGCTACGAGCTGACGCGCGAGCCCCCGAAGGTCATCAGGCGTAGGCGCGCGCCGAAACGCGCAACCAAAGATCCCCTCGAGGGGCTCGATATGCGACTCACGTATCGCACGGTGCGCGTCCTGACGTTCATCGGCGAGCATCCCGGCGCGAGCAATCGGGCGATCGCCGAAGGTGCCGGCATCTCCGATCAGGGACAGATTTCCAAGCTCCTGACGCGACTCGAGCGGCTGGAGCTCGTACTCAACACCGGCGACGGCCAGATAAAGGGGGCATCCAATGCCTGGCACCTCACCGAGCGGGGGTTCCAGGTCGAGCGCGCCACCAAGCCACGGTGAGGTACTCGCCCGGCGGTGTCCCGCCGAGGCGCGGCCGTCGGAGCAGGGAGCAAGGTGCTCGGACGCTTCCTGCTGTGGCGAACGCTGGGAATCGCGGCCGCGATTGCTGGGGCGCTCGTCTTGGTGGAGCTTTTGCATGGCGGACTCAGCCGGGACCTGCGGGGCAGCGCCTCGCAAGGTGGACAGCGCGTAGCAGCGAGGGTCTCTACGCATGCGGCCTCCGCGGTGCGGGCGGCAGCGGAGGTCGCAAGAGGTAAGGAGCGTGTCTCGTTGCTGGGGTCGCGCGCAGCCGGCTGGAGTAAGGCGGCTGTACTCGGCGGCGAGTTTGCGGTCGCCGGAGTACTCGTCTCGCTGGCATTCCTGTTTGTCGTGCGCTGGCGCGCGCGGCGTAGGCGCCGCTACGTGAGTCTGCGCGTTCTGCCCTACCGCACCGACCTCACGAGCGTCGAGGGACTGGTCTCGATGTTCGAGGCTCTGCACAAGCGTCTGCAGCGGCGCTGGTGGAGGCGTGCTCTGTGGGGTCAGCCGTCGCTCGCGCTGGAGGTTCACTATCGCTGCGAACGAGCCTCCGCGGCGCAGGCATCACTTGCGGTCATCTGCCCGTTTGGCCTAGAGGGCATGGTCGAGGCGGCGCTGCGCAGCGCCTATCCAAACTGCTCGGTGGTGCCCGCAGGCAGGGAGCTTCCGCAGGGTCCTGCGGCGCTGCTGCGGCTGCGCAAGCATGCCGACTTCATCAAGCGCGTCAAGCTGCTCGATCGCTTTGAGCTAGCGCGCGAGCCTCCGATGGACCGCCTGATCACGGTGATGGGAGCGTGTGGGGAGGCTGCCTGCGTGCAGCTGGCGCTGACTCCGGCGCCGGCCTTCTTCGAGAGCTACGCGAAGCGTAGGTACAAGCACCACGAGGCGCACCTGGCACGTGCTCGCCGCGAGCACCTGCTGATGCGCGACCGTTCGCTAGTGGAGGACAGCGAGCTGCGCGGCGGCCTCGAAGTCCAGCACCGCCCGCTGTTCTTCCTCGACCTACGCATCATCGGCTCATCGCGCGTTACCTGTGAGCGGATCGCCTCGGAGTTGTGCGCCGAGGGCGCCGAGAACCGTCTCGTGCGGCGCGGTGGCGCGGGAAGGCTCCAGGCGCGATCGGGCAAGCGGATCGCGCGTGGAGAGGGTAACCCCTGGCCAGCATCGCGCAAGGGGGTCTTTGCGTCTACGGAGCTGGCCGCGCTTTGGCACCTACCGTCGATCGCATACGCCACGGTGCCCTTCGCCCGCGGCGCCCTGCCGGTAGCGCCGGCGCCTCCCGCGATCATGCGCCCAAGCAACGGCCAGGGGACGCTGCGCGACGCGCTTGGGCCGGTCTGCATTCACCCCGACATGCGCCGTCAGAACACCGCCGTCCCCGGCACCGTCGAGCAGGGCAAGTCCAGTTATCTCACCGCCACCGTCGCCGAGGATCTGCGCCGCGAGCGCTGTGCGGTGATCGTGCTCGACCCCAAGGGCGACGCCGCCGAGGCCGCCGTCAGCCTCGTCCCGCCGGGGCGCACCTGCACCCTGCTCGACTTCGCGCATCCGACCTGCGGGTTCAACCCGCTCGCGGTCAAAGCTCCGGCGGACACCATCGCCGACTACGTCGTGGGGGCTTTGAAGCACCTCTTCACCGACGCCGATATACGTGCCTCGTCTGATCGTTACCTGCGCAATGCCGTGATCGCTGTGCTTGCCCACGATCCCGGTGCGAGTCTTTGGGATGCGGCGCGCCTGCTGTCGGTTGGCGAGGAGGGTTACGCATATCGTGCGCGCGTCGGTGCTCACGTGCGCACACTCCCCGAGTTCCGGGAGATTGCGGAGTTTTTCACCAGCGAGCTGAGTGCGCAGCTCGCCGACTCGCGCAGTACGACGACCGCGAAGCTGGACGCACCCGTGAACAAGCTGGCACGATTGCTCAACTCGCCCTCGATCAAGCGGGTCCTGCTCAACGACTCGCTCACCGTTGACTTCGATCGTGTCATCGGCGCGGGCGAGGTGTTGGTTGTCAGAGGTGCGCTCGGCGCGATGGGCGCCGGCAATACCTCGGTGCTGATGCAACTGCTGGTGGGCATGCTCGATGCCGCGCTCGCGCGCCAGCAGGATCTCACGCCGGCCGCCGAGCGGGTCGCGGTTGCACTCAAGGTCGACGAGGCTCCACTCGTGCTAAACCGCGGCTTCGCCGAGACGCTCGCGCTCAAGCGCTCGGCGGGCCTGGAGACCGTCGCGTGCTGGCAGACCGACGCCCAATGGGTCGACCGTGAGGTCCGCGACCAGCTCGACGCGCTATTTGCTCACCGCGTCTATTTCGCAACGGCTTCCGCGAGCGACGCGCGCGCCGCTGCGAGTCTGATGATGGCCGACTTCTCGGACGTCGTGCGCCCTGAAGTGGGAGGTCTTTCTGCGCTTGGCCGCCCCGACGCGAGGCTTCACCTCCCGCGCCATCACGCGATCGTGAGCTGGAGCACGCCACAGGGGCGCCAGCCGCCGTTCCTGGCCCGCACGATTCCACTGCGCGTGGATCGCGAGCGTCTAGCTCTGCATACCGCGCGCCAGGCCGCGCGGGGTGGGTGCTATCGGGCTGACCTCAGCCAGCCGCATTGGGAGCGGCGCGCGCTCCCAGCACTTCCGAAGCGTGAGGATGTGCCTCCAGTTCCCGCGCCAAGCGCAGAGGTGCCGCTTCCGCCAACGGCGGCGGAGAGCTTTAGCGAGCTTGTCGATTTAGATGCAGCCCAGCGCGTGCGCTGGGCACAGCCAGCGGGACCGCGGCGTGAGCTCACGCCTGAAGCGCTCGACCTCGAGATCCTCGCGCTGCTCGCAGCGATGCGCCACGTTCTGACCAGCCAGATCCACCGACGCTTCAATCCCACGCGCGCCATCACGACCACGCAGCGGCGCCTGAAGCGACTCTCAGATGCCGGTCTTGTGGAGCGCTTCCAGTTCCATGGCCGCGATGGGGGAGGGGCACCCATGTGCTACGCGATCGCTCCTGCCGGCCTCGAGCTCCTGGAGGCTCACGGCCGACTCGGATCGACCCAGCAAGGCGATGGGGCCGCGGCGCACGAACCCTTACCCCAGTCCTCATCCTCGCGCTCGCGGGATCGGCTGCGGGCGGTCGCCGGGGACCGCCATCTGCTGCAGGCGCGGCATGACGTGCACGTCGTTGGCTGGGCCCTTGCCGTGGAGCGCACACTCGGCGATGGTTCGCTGCGGTTCCGTGGGCCGGCGGAGTCGGCGCTTTTCCCGCCTCTGCGGTCGAGTCCCGCGGGGCGCGTCGCGATCGGCCCCGGCGAGCTGCGCCTGCCCGGCGGGCGCACGCCGCATGACTTCCTGCGCACCAACACCGACGGGGAGCGCACCGAGGTGGAGCGCTTTGAGACGGTGCGACCCGATGCGAGCCTCCAAGCGCGGGGCGTCGAGCTAATGGTCGAGCTCGACGATCGCCTGCCCTCCGGGAAGGGCGCCGCCAAGCTCGAGCGCTACGACCACATGCTGGCAGGCTGGTCACTCAGCCTGCCGCGCTTTGCGCGCCGCGACGCCCCACGAGCACGTGTTGTGTTTCTCTGCCGTGATCGGCACCGCGCGCGCGAGTGCGCCCGGTGTGCCGACAGTGTCCTGAGTGCCTGCCGCGCCTATGCCGGCGAGTATCCGCACGATTGGGAGTACCCGGGGCGTGATGCGATCCTGTTTGCGGCCGAGCGCGACGCCCACGAGGGACTGCTGCTCGCCTACGGGGTGCACCGCTTGCCACCCGATGTACGCGCGGCAGCTCCGAGCAAGACCAGTCCGAATGCAGACCCCAGTGCTCGCGAGCCCGTGCCGGAGCTGCGTGAGCTCTTTCCCAGGGTCGATCGCTAGTTGGCTGCTCGGCTCCAGCGTTTGGTTGCCTGCGCCGATGGCTTGTACCCCGCGCAGCTTGGCGTGAATACGCTCACGCAGTCGGTGGCTGTCCTGTGAAGTTGCCTTCTACCCATATGCAGTCACCCCCTACTTCGCGCTGCTAGGAGCGCCGTTGGGTCCGTCGTCGATGGGCACGCGACTGCAGTCGCGCAAGCGTGGCAAATGGCTTGCCTGCTTGGGATGAGGACGTAACAGCGAGGGTGACTGCGGGTGCCTGCGCACAATGTGGTCCTGGAGTACGAGCGCGCCTCACGCAGAGAACTAGGATCGCCGTCTCCTTTTCTTCTTTACCCAAGCCGCCTAGCAGTTGCTCTCTCCCATTCGTCCACGCTGGACGAGCATTTTCCCGCCAACTTCGGCGTGTAACGACGTGCGGGAGGACGATCTTCGAGATCCCCTATAGGGGATCTCGATCCCTCCGGTTGCTTCCCTCGCAACCCCGAGCTCCCCTTGACGTCCGGCCTCTGCAGGTCCTAAAAGGCGCTCCATTGCCCTACCGCCAGAGACACCAGGAGTCCCACCATGACCCTCGCCACTTCACCCCAGCCAGCTTGCGTCCCTCGGTCTCGCGCCCGCCGCGCCAAGCGCTCCCCAGCATCTATCGCGCGGCGATCGGAGCGCGCGATCCTCGGCCGCTACACCGACCCTGCTGGTCGTCCGCGTGAGGTAGTTGCGCGATCCGCATGCGCCGGCAGCGTGCTCGTCATCGACCGTGACGCCCACACCCTGCGCGACAGACGGCTGGTCGCGCATCTTGGCGCCGACGAGCCCTCTGGGAACGCCGCGCTCGTCTGCCGCCATTACCTGCAGGACCAACATGGCCGTCGCTGCCGTCCCCTCGCGCCAGCCGATCTGCGCTCACCCGACCCAGCCTCCAGCGGCCCGTCTGATGATGGGAGTCCCGCGGCGCCGCTAACCGATCGGCACGATCGTGCTTATCGGCTGGGCCCCGTCATAAGTCGCCTCTCGATCCCCGATATACGTTGGCTGCGCCACTCTCCAGGAGATCTTGCAGCGCCGCCGCAGACGGTGAGCCTGCGCGACGTCGTTGCGGCTCTGGAGAGCTACGAGCCGGCGCGCTTGCGCACTGTCTCGGCACTTGCGTCCCACTACGAGAAGCCGGCGGTCTCCGTCGCGGTGCTGCGAGCCGAGCTCGCAAGACTTGACGCCAGTCGCATCGTGCTCAACCGCGGACTGCGCGAAGCCGTGCTCAGCGCAGTACGCCTAGAGGGGTTGAGCATGAGCGAGATCGCGGTCCGCTGTGGGCGCGTCAAGCGCGACTCCCGCGGCAACACAAGCGGCGAGACCAGCTGGCTTACCCGCCGTATAGGCATCTTGCCGGAGGGTGGCGAGCAGGCCCCCACACCGTGGATCCACAGTGACGTACTCGCGTTGATTGCGCGTGCCGGCCTCGGCATCAGTCCGCGCGAGGTCGAGTTGGGATGAGCGGCATGGGATGCGTCGGCAAAGGACACTCGATCCTTGTGGTCGAGTACGACTCCGAGGTCGGTGCATCGCTTGTCGAACAGCTCTCTGCCGATGGCTACGAGGTATGTCATGCGCGTACGGCTGAGCATGCGCGCGCGCTGGCGTGTGCCGCGCCGCCGGGGCTTGTAATCCTCGGGGATCTTGATTCAGGCACGGGTGCACTGGAGCTGCTGATCGAGATCCGTGCCGGCGATCGGCAGTGGGGCGAGCCCAGTCAAGGGCGATGGGGAGAGCGCCTGCCTGCGATCCTCGTTTGCTCGCGAGCGCAGGAGCCCGACCTGCTGCGCGCCTTTGCGGCGGGCGCGGATGACTTTCTAGCGCGACCTGCTCGCTACCTCGAGTTGCGTGCACGGATGCGCGCCCTACTCGCTCGCGCCGGGCGCGATCGTGACTCGACGAGGGTGCGGGTGGGGCCGTTGGCGATGGACACGGCAACTCGCGCGGTCAGCCTGCGCGGGCGCTGCGTGGTGCTGCGCCGCCTGGAGTACGAGTTGCTGCTCGTCTTGGCACGGGAGCCCACGCGCGTGTTCACCAAGCATGAGCTGATGCGTCTCGTTTGGGGCTGCCAAACCTTTGGGTCAACGCGCACCCTCGATAGCCATGCCAGTCGTTTGCGCCACAAGCTCACTCCGGAGGACTCCAGGAGTTGGGTCATCAATGTGCGTGGCGTCGGTTACCGCCTGATCTGAGCTCCGCGGGACTCTAATCCGCGCCCGGTGGCCGGGAGCTCCGCCGGGATCGCTTGCGCCAGATAGGCGCATCGCTTCACTCACTCACCACCACGGCGTGCCCTGCGGGCGCGCCGTCTCTCGTTAATCCCCCAAGCACCCACACGAAAGGAGGGGTCCTCACATGCCCCTGCCCAGCACAACATCCCCCCACCAGCTCACGGTTGGAGAAGCCCAGGGAGTCGATCCCCTGGCTCCCCTCGAGGGTCTCATCCAATGGGTCATTGGCACCACGGTTCACATCGCCATCGGCCTATCGCTTGGTCTGCTGGCGGCACGCCTCATGCGCCGGTGGCATCTGCACTGGAGCTGGGGGACGGTCGTATTGGCGTCGGTCGTGCTGGCGCGCACGGAGCTCGCCAGTGCCGCAGCGCCACTGGGTGCTGGTGCGCTGGCCGCGGCGGTGCGAGGTCGGCGCTGGCACAACGAAGATCTCGAAGCTGGGGCGGACCTGGCTGAGATCGCCCGCGACCGCTGCCATCCACTCGACGTCGCGCGCACCGGTGTGCGGCGCGTCCGGATCGCCGGCGCCGAGGCCATGATGGGGATGCCGGCGAGCTTGCGGCACATCTTCGCATCGCACTCTGCGAGCGCGCGGTGCAGCCGCTGGTTCGATGGCGAGCAGCTCATCCTTGGAAGCGAGCGCCACGGTCGCGCTGTCGCGATTGAGCTTGGTGGCACTCGTGGCGGTACCCACACGCTTGTCGTGGGCGCGACCGGCTCCGGCAAGACCGTTACCCAGACGTGGATCGCTGTACAGGCGATTGCCCATGGGATGGGCGCCGTGATCGTCGACCCAAAGGGTGACAGCGCTTTGCGTGACGCCGCGTGTCGCGCTGCAGGTGCAGCCGGCAGGCGCTTTATCGAATGGACGCCGAGCGGACCGTCGCTCTACAACCCCTGCGCGCGCGGTAGCAGTACCGAGATCGCCGACAGGGTGCTTGCGGCGGAGCGCTACACCGAGCCCCATTACCAGCGCCAGGCCCAGCGTTACGTCGGGCACGCCGTACGCGCCCTGCAGTACGCCGGTCAACAGGTCACCCTCGATCGGCTGGTGCGGATGCTCGATCCCGCTGGGCTGGAGCTGCTTGGCAGGGAGCTCCCGCAGGAGCAGTCGCGAGCGCTTCACGATTATCTGGACTCGCTCACCTCCCGCCAGCGCAGCGACTTGGTCGGCGTAAGAGATCGCCTGGCGATTCTCGTCGAGTCCGATGTCGGATGCTGGCTCGATCCCGAGAGGACCAGTGCCGCATGCTTCGATTTGCTTGAAGCTCTCCAGGAGCGGGCGGTTGTCTATTTCGCGCTGCGGGCCGATAGTCGTCCGCTGCTCGCACAGATGCTTGGCGGCGCGATCATCCAGGATCTTCAGAGCGCAATCTCGACGCTCCAGGTCCAACCGGTGCCCGCGTTGGTACTCATCGACGAGTTCTCCGCGCTCGCCGCTGAACATGTCGCGAGGCTCTTTGGGCGAGCTCGCTCGGCCGGCGTCAGCCTGTTGCTGGGCACACAAGAGCTCTCCGATTTGCGCCTTGCCGGGCGCGAGCAGCTCCTCGAGCAGGTACTGGGCAATCTCACGAGCCTCATCGCGCATCGTCAGGTCGTCCCGGACTCGGCCGAGCTGATCGCGCGACTGGCTGGCACACGCGGAGCATGGAATACCTCGTGGCAGGGGGACCGCCGCGGTACCCGCACGCGAGTGCGTGAGTACCTGCTCGCCCCCGACGAGGTCAAGTGCCTCGCACGGGGTCACGCCGCCGTGATCCGACTCAGCGGCCGCACTCGTGTCGAGGTCGCGCAGATCCTCGCGCCCGGCGGGGAGCTCTGAAGATCAACCTGAAAGGAGGACCCGATGGTCCCGTCAAGTACGCCTCGGAACTCGCTGCTCACAAGTGCGCGTGCCGAGCTGGTGCGCTGGGTGGCCGGTCTCGGTGCCGTCACGGCCGAGGCGCTGGCTGTGCACCTGCAGGTCAGCGTCGGCTCTGCCCGTGCGCGGCTGCTGGCCACTGAGCGCGGCGGGTTGCTCACCCGCTGCCGGCCGCTGGTCGATCGGCCGGCTCTGTATACCGCGACCCGCGCCGGCTTGCGAGCCGCCGCCGTGCGCGGCCTGGAGCCCGGTCGAGTGAGCGCGGCGGGCGCGCTGCACCTGATCGAATGCGCCGGTGCGGCCGCCGCCCTGGAACGCTGCTACCCGGACCATCGGGTCGCGGGGGAGCGCGAGCTGCGCCGTGACGAGCGCGAGCAGCAGCGCATCTTGGCCAGTGCCGATCTCGGCAGCGGCCGCCACGGAGGGCCGCTATCTCATCGCCCCGATCTCGTGCTCTGGCCACTGGGCGATCCCGCTCGGTTGCCGATCGCAGTGGAGGTCGAGCTGACCATCAAGGCGCCCGAGCGGCTCGCCGCGATCTGTCAAGCCTGGGCGCGTGCGCGTTGTGTAGGAGGGGTCCTCTATCTCGCTCCTCCAGCTGTCGAGCGGGCGCTGCTGCGGGCGATCGAGCAGGCACAGGCCGGTGAGCGCGTCGTGGTCGTCGCGCTCGACGCCTTGCCCGCCCGTCTCGACCCTCCCGCTGGCGACTGCCGCGTTCTGTGAGGCCCGCGCGAGCGTCCCGTCTCAAGCGTCCCGTAGTTTGGGTGCGGGGTGGTGGTTGACCACAAAGGAGAGCAGTCAATGTCCTATTCCAGCATCAACCGAGTCGTACTGGTAGGCCGTCTGACCAGGGATCCCGAGCTACGCGAGCTGCCCTCCGGGCAGTGCGTCTGCGATCTACGGCTCGCCTGCAACGGCAGCCGTCGCGATCCCGATGGCGGCTACAGCGAGCGGCCTCACTACTTCGATGTGAGTAGCTTCGGAGTCCAGGCCGAGAACGTCAGCCGCTATCTACGCAAGGGCAGCGCGATCGCCGTAGATGGCCGCCTGGACTGGCGCGAGTGGGAGACCGCCGAACAGCAGAAGCGTCAGGCGGTCAAGATCATCGCGGAGTCGGTGCAGTTCCTGGATCGCCGTCCGAGCGAGGGCGAGGAGGGTGATCCCGACGGCCTGCGTGACGGCGGCGCTTCAGGGGCCGGCGATCGTGCAGATCAGCGCGAGGTCGAGCTCGTCTTCTAGCGAGCCCGACGAACACGAGCCGCCAGCGCAAGGGTTGACCGCGAGGCGCCGTAGTCGGCGTCTCGCGGCTTTCCCGGGGGCGATTTTCGTGTTTAAGGACGCCTGCATCGCGCAAGCCGCGTAAACTGCCGCGCCGCAGTAGTCGTCCCTCCAGCGCAAGGAGCTCATTCGGTGCCTGTCAATACGAAAGCCGTCGGCAAGACCTACGAGCCCACGCTCTATGCGGTCGGCCGCGAGAAGATCAAGGAGTACGCCCGCGCGGTGGGCGAGACCAACCCCGTCCACCTCGACGTCGAGGCGGCCCGCGCTGCCGGCTACACGGACGTCGTCGCGCCGCCGATGTTCGCCGTCGTCTACTGCGCGCCCTCGGTCGGGCCGCCGATCTTCGACCCCGAGATCGAGCTCAACTTCGCGATGATGGTTCACGGTGGCCAGGAGTTCGAGTGGGGCCCGCTCGTGATTGCCGGCGATGAGATCACGACGACCGCGAGCGTCAAGGACATCCACGAACAGGATGGGCGTGGCTACTACGTCTTTGAGTCGATCTCCATCAACCAGCGCGGCGAGCAGGTCTGCCGCGGCATTTGGACCGACATCGTCCGAGGAGTGTGAAGGTATGGCCGATTTGACAGAGGGGGCACAGATTCCCGAGGTGCGTGTCACCCCCGACAAGTACCTCACCGCTCGCTACGCCGGCGCCTCCGGCGATTTCAACCCGATCCACATCGACGAGGAGTTCGCGCGCGCCGTGGGCTTGCCCGGGCGCATCCTGCACGGCCTCTGGACGATGGCCCAGGTCGCTCGCGCTCAGACCGAGGCCGCCGGGGGCCCCGAGCATCTGAAGCGGCTCGCGGTGCAGTTTCGTGGCATGGGGGTGCCCGAGCAGGAGGTGCTCGTCACCGGAACCGTGCGGGAGGTCGCCGACGGGCGCGTGCTGATCGACACGATCGCCGAGCAGGCCGACAAGCAGATCATTCGCAACGCCGAGGCCGAGCTGACGCTCTGAGCGTCTCGGCACAAGCAGCGGCACGGGAGCCGGTAGGTGTCTGTGGGGGCGATCTGGCTCCCGCAGGTGCCGGGCCGACCCAGGCGGACCCTAGAATCAGATCCATGCTTACCGCCAGGCAGGAGTTCATCCTGCGCAAGGTCGTCGAGGGCTACCAGCACACCGGCCAACCGGTCGCCTCGAAGCTGATCGCCGCCGACCCCGAGCTCGACTGCGGCTCCTCCACGGTGCGCAACGAGCTAGCGCTGCTGGAGGAGCACGGCCTGCTCGCCCATCCGCACACCTCGGCGGGCCGTGTGCCGACCGATGCTGGTCACCGCTACGTCGTCGACCGGATGCTCTGCACCGGGCAGGGCCTCGAGCCGGCGCCGCCGCTCGAGCTCTCGCTCATCCGTCAGGAGGTCGACGAGGCGGTGCGGGCCACGACCGCTGCGCTCTCACAGGTAACCGACCTGCTCGCGGTGGTATCCGCGCCCTCTCACAGTGCGGCGACCATCCGCCATGTCGAGGTGCTCGCACTGCAGCCGCGCGTGATCGCGGCAGTCATCATCGCCTCCACCGGCGATGTCTCCAAGGTGCTCGCGAGCTTCGACGATCCGGTTGACCCGGGGCTGGTCGCATGGGCCGGTGAGTACCTGAACGAGCGCCTCGTCGGCCTCGCGCTCGGCGCGCGCATGATCCCGCAGCGGCTCGCCGATCCCGCGCTGTCAGCCACCGAGCGCGCGTTCCTGGAGCACCTGAGCCCGGCTTTCGTCGAGCTGGCCTCCGAGACCCAGGATGTGCTCTATGTGGACGGCGCCGCCCGGCTGTTCTCCGCGACGAACCTACGCGACGTCGGTCAGATCAACGAGCTGATGGAGCTTCTGGAGCGCCGTGTCGCCCTGCTGGGGGCACTGCGTGCCGCGCTGGGGCAGCCCGACGTGTACGTGCGCATCGGAGGCGAGAACGAGATTCCCGCGATGCGCTCGTTGGCGATGGTCGCCACCAGCTACGGCATCGCGCAGCGCAAGCTCGGGATCGTCTCGGTCATTGGCCCGGTGCGCATGGACTACGCCAACGCGATCCCCGCGGTGCGCCTGGTGGCCCACGAGCTCTCGCGCTTCGTCGAAGACGCCTACGCCGAGAACTGAATGGGAATCTGTCTGTGAGTGCCGCCGCTACGCCACGCGACCCCTACGAGGTGCTGGGGATCGCGCGCGACGCCGACGGGCAGGAGGTCAAGAAGGCGTTCCGCCGCTTGGCCCGCGAGCTGCACCCCGATGTCAACGCGCACGACCCGCAGGCCGAGGAGAAGTTCAAGGAGGCCGCCGAGGCCTACGAGATCGTCTCCGATCCCGAGCGCCGCGCCACCTACGACCGCTACGGACACGAGGGGCTGCGCTCCGGCGGCTACGCCCCCAACTTCGACGGCTTCGGCTCGATCGGGGACCTATTCGACGCCTTCTTTGGCGGTTCGAGCCCGTTTGGCGGGCGCTCGGCCGGTCCGGCGACGGGTGGCGACGTCGCGGTCGCCGTTGAGATAGACCTGCTCCAGGCCGCGCAAGGCGTTGCGGTCGAGGTCTCCTTCGAGGCGATCGAGCGCTGCGAGCACTGTCACGGCAACGGTGCCGAGCCCGGTACGCCGATCGAGACGTGCGAGCGTTGCGGCGGCGCCGGGCAACTGCAGGCGGTGACGCGCACGCCATTTGGGCAGATGGTGCGCACGATGGCCTGCGACGTCTGCCACGGCGATGGTCGCGTGCCCCGCCAGCCCTGCGGTGAGTGCCGTGGTCGCGGCCGGCGTGCCGCCAGGCGGACGTTGACCGTCGAGGTTCCCGCGGGGATCGCGGATGGTCAGCGGATTCGCCACGAGGCCAAGGGGCATGTCGGCGAGGCCGGTGCGCGCGCGGGTGATCTCTACGTGCTCGTCAAAGTCAAGCCCGACGAGCGCTTCGTGCGCGAGGGCGATGACCTGATCACTGCGCTTGACGTATCCGCGCCGCTGGCCGCGGTCGGGGCGAGCCTGCAGGTGCCCACGCTCGAGGGTCCGGCGCCAATCGAGATACCGCCGGGGATCCAACCCGGGGAGATCCTCACGTTGCGCGGCCAGGGCATGCCGGGCCTGCGCCGCGGTCGACACGGAGATCTGCGGGTGGTGGTCAACGTCGTCGTACCCCGCCGCCTCAGTGCCGAGCAGCGCGAGCTCTTCGAGCGCCTGCACGACACGCTCACCGAGGAGAACCTCCGCACTGAGGAATCGATGTTCGCCAAGCTGCGCCGTGCCCTGCGCAGCCAAGCCGCGTGATCCGCCTGGCGATCCGCGTCCGCAGCGAGCAAGCCGAGCTCGTGCTTGCGGACCTACTGGAGCTGGCCCCCTCCGGCGTCGAGGAGAGGGAGGTAGAGGGGGGCATGGTCGAGTACGCCGTCTACGGTGCCCCGGGGGAGTTGCCCGCGCTGCCCGACCTGCGCGCCGTAACGGGTGGGACGCAGATGGAGATCTCCACGACCGAGCTGCCCGACGACTGGTCGGAGCGTTGGAAGCAGTTTCACCGCCCGGTGCTGATCGAGGCGCCGGCACCCGTGGGAGAGGCCGCAGGCGAGCGGCCGCCGGCGCTGCACGTGCGCCCGCCGTGGGAGCCACCGAGCGCCCGTCGCGACGTTCGCGAGATCGTGATCGATCCGGCTCAGGCGTTCGGGACGGGTGCGCACGCAACTACACGCCTGTGCCTGGAGCTGCTGTTGCAGCTGGCACGCGGCGAGGAGTCGCGCGGGGCGCTCGTGGACGTTGGAACGGGCTCGGGAGTGCTCGCGATTGCGGCTGCCCACCTGGGCTTCATCCCGGTGCTCGCCCTCGACAACGAGCGCGAGAGCGTCGAGGCCGCCGCCGAGAACGCTCGCGTCAACGGCGTCGAGATTGCGGTGCGCCACTTCGACCTGCGCTCCGAGTCACTCCCACATGAGCTCGCCAGCGAGACCCTCGCCGAGGGGAAGGGACCGGTCATCCTGGCCAACCTGCTGCGCCCACTACTGCTAGACCTGGCTCGGAGTTTGCCGGTCCTCCCGCGGCAGCTGATCGCGAGCGGCCTGCTCGTGCACGAGGTCGATGAGATCGTGCACGCATTCGCCGACGGGCATGGTTTGCGCGAGCGCGAGCGCCGCCAAAGCGGAGAGTGGGCTGCGGTTTGGATGACCGCCGCGCGCTAGCGGCCGGGTGAGTAAGGCCGCGAGCTGGGCTCAGGCGGGGTCTGCGACCTCGGTCGCGGCCCGTGCCATCGAGCGGTAGAGCAGATCGATTGCCGGGCGCACGCCGTCCTCGCTCTGCAGGAGCTTGGATGCCGCGGTGAGGGCCGTGCCGATGGCCTCCAGCGCCTCCCCGACATCCTCTGGTTCGGGATCCCGGCAGGCGGCGATCGCCATCTCGAGCATCGCCTGAGCCTGTTCGATGACGCCCGTGAACAGTGCCGGCCCGACCAAGCTACCGTAGCCGTAGACCCTTGCCAGCCGTCCCGAGAGCGTGATCGAGGAGCCGCGCCGTGGGCTGCCCGCAGGCGGCAGGCCGCGGCCGTCGAAGAGGCCCGCGACGGTCTCGCCCAGCAGCCCACGTGTGGCCCGCTCGTCCAGCCCGGCGTGCGCGGCGACGCGCAGCGCCATGTAGAGCGTGCTCTGCGGCAGTCCGTAAGGAGGATCCGAGGCGAACACGATCCGCTCGGCGGGCACGCGCGCGAAGAGCTCCACGACGTCGAGCATGAAGAAGCACGAGATGTCATAGAGCACGCCCGGGTGATCGGCCAGCATCGAGGTGAGGATTCCCTGGTCGCAGATCGCTCCGTGGGCGAGGATCAGTACGACCTCGGGGTGTCGCAGCGCGAGCTCCGCGAGCCCCTGGGCGATCGGGGGCAGTCCGCGGCCGGCGTGGATCAGGATTGGCACGCGCGCCTCTTCGGCGACCGCAAAGATCCCCTCGAGCTCGTTGCCGTCGAACGCGAACTCCTGCGCGCGTGGGTGCAGCTTGATTCCACGTGCACCCGCCGCGAGGCAGCGCTCGGCCTCGGCGACCGGCCCGTCGAAGGGGTCCAGGCGGCAGAAGGGAATCAGCCGCTCATCGCTTTCCCCGGCCCAGGCGAGCACGCGGTCGTTGGGCACGCTGTAGGACGGTTGGCGCTCGGGATCGTGCAGCGGGAAGACGCATGCCCGGCGTGCACCGGCAGCATCGAGTTGGCCCAGCAGTTGGGGGAGGCTCAGGGAGCGGCCATCCTCGTCGAGACCCAGGTGGGTGTGGGCGTCCAGCACTTCCGCGTTGGCCGGCAGCAGCCGCTGTGCCTCGGCGAGGAAGGGGGCAAGCGCTTTGGCGTAGAGAGCCATGTCCATCGCGGAGAGGTTATTGGGGTTGGGAGGGGCGCGCATGTTCCGCGACCCCAACACAAGACTTGAATCTGATGCAGCATCTGATTATCATCGGTGCATGGCCGAGCGCAGAACGACTATCGTTGCCCGAGACGAGGATCTCGCGCTACTGCAACACGAGGCCCGCAACCGGGGGCTCTCCCTCGGGCGCATGCTCGGTGAGGTCGTGGCGCGCCGCGCCGAGGAGCTAAGGCAGGATCGCCGCCCGCGTCTCGGCACCTTCAGCGCTAAGCAGAGCATCGCTGACGCAGCGGCGCGAGACAACCCTGCAGCTCGCCCGTTCCGCACCACGTGAGCTTGGTTCTTGATACCGGACCAATCGTCGCTGCTCTCAACAAGGCAGACCAAGACCACGAGCGCTGCGCCGCGCTGATCGACAGTGCCGTGGACCTCATGGTCCCCAGCCCCGTTCTCGTCGAGGTCGACTACTGGCTTACCAAGCTCGCCGGGCCAGACGTGTGGAGCAGCTTCGTCGCGGACATCCTGCGAGGCGCCTACCGCGTGATCCACCCCACCGAGACCGACATCGAGCGTGCCGCCGAGCTCGAGAGCGAATACCACGACCTCGACCTCGGATTCGTGGACGCCTCGGTCATCGCCATCTGCGAACGCCTCGGCGAGACGCAAGTCGCGACACTCGACCGACGACACTACTCAGTCGTACGACCACGGCACTGCTCACACCTCACGCTACTACCAGACTGACCGCCAATCACCGGTGGGGCCGCAACCCGCCGCTGACGCGGGTACGAACAATGGAGACGGCGGGAAGCGAACCCGCGTTTCGCGCCGCGCTTGTGGCATTGGTCTCTTCCGTGACTCACGACTAGCCTGGGATGCATGGCCTGGAACGTTGTAATCGCGGGTGGCGGCTTCGGTGGGTTCTATGCCGCGCGCACGCTCGAGCGGGTGCTGCCGCCGCACAGCGCGCGGGTGACGCTTGTCAGCGACGTCAACTTCCTGTTGTTCACACCGCTGCTGCCGGGTGCCGCGGCGGGGACGCTCGAGCCGCGTCACGTCGTGGTCCCGCTGCGCGAGGAGCTCTCGCGGACCGACCTGTGGTTGGGACGTGTCGCCGCTGCGCAGGTCGCGCGCGGCGAGCTGATCGTCGATTCGCTTGACGGCCGCCGTCACGAGCTGCGCTATGACCAGCTGATCATCGCGCTGGGGTCGATCTCCCGCACTCAGCCAATTCCGGGTTTGGTGGAGCACGCGCTTGGCTTCAAGACGCTGGCGGACGCGATGGCTTTGCGCGACCGCGCGCTCTCGGCGCTGGAGGTCGCCGAGACAATCGAGGATCCAGCGGTCCGCGCCGAGCACCTGACGTTTGTGTTCGTCGGCGCCGGCTACGCGGGCCTGGAGGGTGTGGCCGAGCTGCAGGACTTCCTCAGCGACGTGATCGACCTGTACCCGCGCTGCCGGGTGCAGGGTATGCGCTGGGTGCTGCTCGAGGCGCGCGAGCGGGTGATGCCGGAGGTGGCTCCGAGTCTCGCCGCGTTCGCCCAGCGCGAGCTGCGGGGACGCGGGATCGAGATTCGCACCGGCACCGTCCTCGCGGAGGTCGGCGACCGTGCGGTGCGCCTCGGAGACGGAACCTCGATCCCGACGCGTACGGTTGTCTGGACCGCCGGTGTGCGGCCTCATCCGGCGGTGGGCGGCCTGGGTTTGCCACTGGACAGCAGTGGCCGCCTGACGGTCGATCGCACGATGCGCGTCAGTGGGCAAGCCAACGTATGGGCGATCGGAGACGCCGCCGCGGTGCCCGACCCCGCCCGTAAGGGCCAGTCCTGTCCACCGACCGCCCAGCACGCGATGCGCCAGGGCCGCCGGGTGGCCCGCAACGTCGCCGCGGAGCTCGGCGCCGGTGGACGTGTGCGGCCGTTCCGCTACAGGACCCTCGGGGTGTTCGTCGACCTGGGTCGCCACCAGGCCGTCGCGAGCACGCTTGGCATTCGCTGGCGTGGTTTCCCAGCATGGTTTCTAGCTCGTAGCTACCACTTGGCGAACATGCCCGGCACTACCCGCAAGCTGCGCCTCGTCGTGGACTGGACGGTGGCCCTGCTCTTCGATCGCGACACCGCGGAGCTTGGCCAGCTCGGGCATCCACCGGAGCTCGAGCACGCAGGTGAGGGTCCCGGCACGCAGTGACAGGCGCTCCGCGCGGCGCTAGGCTGCGCTGAGCATGCGCTTCGCGGTCAAGTTCCTGGGCTGCAAGGTCTCCCACGCCGACGCGATGCTCGCGCGCCGCCGGCTCCTGGAGGCGGGACACGAGGAGGTCTCCGAGCAGGAGGCCGACCTGCACATCATCAACACCTGTTGCATCACCAGCGAGGCCGAGTCGAAGTCGCGCCAGTCGGTGCGCCGCTCGCTGAAGACCGCGCGCGAGGTGTACGTCGGGGGCTGCGCGGTGAACCTCAATGCGGCGCAGTTCGCCGAGATCGGTCCGGCTGTCCGCCCGTTCGTGGGCACCGCCGACGATGTCGCCGCAGCGATGGCCGGGCAGTTGGGGGCCTGTGTCGATCTCGAGCACGAGCCGCTTGTGGGCTTGCGCAACGGACCCCGCCGCGCGCGTACGCCCGCGCGCGGCGGGGTCGCCACCGTACACACCGCTGCCCTGGCGGACCGCCCACTCGCGGCGTCGACGGGTCGCCCGGCCGCCGCGTCGGCGAGCCGCCCGGCCATCGCGGCTCCGCCCGATCGCTCCGCGGCGGCGCGTACCCGCGGCTTTGTAAAGGTGCAGGACGGCTGTGACTGCCACTGCGCCTACTGCATCATCCCGACCGTTCGCGGCGCGGCGCGCTCGCGCCCGGCTGCGGCGGTGCTCGGAGAGGTGCAGCGGCGCGTGGCGGAGGGTCAGCCGGAGATGGTGATGACGGGCATCAGCGTTGGGGACTACCGCGATCCCGAACGCGGCCTCGAGCTCGGGGAGTTGATGGCGGCCGCCGCCCGGGTGCCCGGCGTGGAGCGCGTGCGACTCTCCTCGGTGGAGGTGATTCACGTGCGGGACACCCTCTTGCAGGCCCTACGGGAGGAGCCGAAGGTATGCCCGCACCTGCACGTCCCGATGCAGTCTGGTGACGATGCTGTGCTGGCCGCGATGGGTCGCCACTACACGGCTCGGGAGTATCTGGATGCGATTCGTGTGTTGCGTGCCGCGGTTCCGCGGGTGAACGTGACGACCGACATCATCGTGGGCTTCCCCAATGAGGATGAGGCGGCATTTCAGCGCACACTCGAGCTTGTGCAAGCGGCGGGCATCAGCCGCGTGCATGCGTTCTCCTACTCCCCGCGTCCCGGCACCGCCGCCCAGGAGCTGGGGGACCGCGTCGCGCCGGAGGAGAAGAAACGCCGCTCGCGCGCACTGCGCGGCCTCTCGGAGGTCGGTTCGCGCCACCATCGCGCCGCAAAGCTCGGCACGCGCGAGCGGGTGCTGGTCGACAAGGTCGCCGAGATTCAATGTGCCGGCTACACCGCCGACTACACCCGCTGCTACCTACCGGCTGGCGCCGCCGCGACGGGTGAGCTGCTCGACGTGGAGGTCCAGGAGCTGCACGCCGACGGCGTGCGTGCGACGCCCGTGTGAACGAACTGTGTGTGCCGGTTTCGCGGACGCGCACGCCGCGGCTATCCTTGACGGCGAACGTGACCGTCTCCGAGCAGCTCAAGAACGACCTGACCACCGCCATGAAGGCGGGCGAGAAAGAGCGGGTTGGTGCGCTGCGGATGGTGCTCTCCGAGCTGCAGAAGGACGCCAAGGAGGGCAACGGCGACGAGCTGGCAGTGCTACGCCGTGAGCGCAAGCGTCGCATCGAGGCCGCCCAGGCATACCGTGAGGGCGGACGCGAGGAGCTGGCCGGCAGCGAGGAGGCCGAGGCACAGTTGATCGCCGGCTATCTGCCGGCCGAGCTATCCGATGCGCAGCTGACAGAGATAGTCGAGCAAGCGGTGCGCGCCAGCGGAGCGGAGTCTGTCAGAGACATGGGTCGCGCGATGGGTGCAGCGATGGCGGCGGTGGACGGCCGCGCCGACGGCAAGCGCGTGTCAGCGCTGGTGCGGGTATCGCTCGGGGAATGAAGACTCAGATCGAGCTGCCGGGAGAAGTCGCCGCTGAGCTGGCTGGCAGCCAGGATGCCGTTCTGCGCGCGCTGGAGAGCCAGCTCGAGTGTCGCGTCTTCCTGCGCGGCAACCTGCTGACGCTGGACGGCTCGGAGTCCGAGACGAACGCCGGGCAGCGGGTGGTGCGCGAGCTCTCCGACTTGATCGCCCGCGGTCACGACATCGGGCCGGACACGATCGCCGCTGTGACAGGTGCGCTGGATGCTCACGAGTCCCCGGCGCGGGTCTTGGAGGATGTCGTCTGGCGCCATCATTCGCTGCGCGTTGCCCCCAAGAGCGTTAACCAGAAGCGCTACGTGGACAGCATTCGCGAGCGCACGATCACCTTTGGTGTGGGACCGGCCGGCACCGGCAAGACCTTCCTGGCGGTCGCGATGGCGGCGGCGGCGCTTTCGCGCAACGAGGTCAACCGCATCATCCTCACGCGCCCCGCTGTAGAGGCCGGCGAGCGCTTGGGCTTCCTACCGGGCGACTTGATGGCAAAGGTCGATCCCTACCTGCGCCCGTTGTTCGATGCGCTGCACGACATGCTCGACCCGGAGAAGGTCTCCCAGCACATCGAGCGCGGGGTGATCGAGATCGCGCCGCTGGCGTTCATGCGCGGGCGCACGCTGAACGACTCGTTCGTGATCCTCGACGAGGCTCAGAACACGACCCCAGAGCAGATGAAGATGTTCCTGACGCGCCTGGGGTTCGGATCGAAGATGGTGGTGACAGGTGACATCACGCAAGTTGACCTCCCACGCGAGCAGCAATCGGGCCTGATCGTGGTTGGGGATGTCCTGGAAGCGGTCGAGGACATCGAATTCGTGCGCTTCGACGCGGGGGACGTGGTTCGCCACAAGCTCGTACAGCGGATCGTCGAGGCTTACGACGTCCACACCCAGCGCGACGCACCGGAACGGTCGAAGATCGGTCAGTTTCCCGCGGATCGCCGTCGGGCTTAGGCGTCCTCGGAGAAAGCAGTAGGGATGCACGCGGCAGTGATCGAGGTCGAGCTCGTCGGCGAGATCTCCGGCGAGGAGGCTCCGACGGGGGCGCAGATTCGACGCCTGTGCGCGATCGCCGCGGCCAGCGCGGGGGTCCAGGAGGGGCATCTCGCGATCGCGTTCGTGGACGATGAGCGGATCTCCGCGCTGAATATCGAGCACCGCGGCAAAGTTGGCCCGACCGACGTGCTCTCGTTTCCGATCGACGGTGTGCAAGCGCTCGACGGCGTGCCGCGCGAGTTGGGCGACGTGGTGATCTGTCCCGAGCACACCGTGGATCTATGCGAGGCGATCGTCCACGGGGTGCTGCATCTTGTCGGGATGGATCACGAGACCGACGCCGGCGAGATGCTGGCGCTACAGGCAGAGTTGATGCGCTGGGAGGCGCTGAGCGCCGCCGCGCTGCGCTCATGAACGGCGCGGTGGTTACTCACCGCGCGCGTTGTGAGTCGCGCACATGGTGGTCGGCGTGACGCGAGCGGGCTTCGTGGTGCTGGCGGGCAGACCCAACGTCGGCAAGTCAACCCTGATCAATACGGTCGTCGGGAGCAAGATCGCGATCGTCTCCGATCGCCCGCAGACCACGCGACGAGCCATCCGCGGGGTGTTGACCGAGGGCGATCATCAGATCGTGCTGGTGGACTTGCCCGGGGTGCAGCGCCCGCGCGACGCCTTGACGGCGCGGATGGCCAGGCGTGTGCGCGAGGAGCTCGAGGGCTCCGACGCGGCGCTGCTGATCCTCAGCGGCGAGCAGGGTGTTGGCCCGGGCGACCGCTTCATCGCCCAGACGCTCGCCACCGCGGGCCTGCCAACGACAATCGCGGTCAACAAGGTTGACCGTCTCACGCGAGCCCAGACGATCGCTGTGCTCGAACAGGCCGCCGAGCTACAGCTCGAAGGCGATGTGTTTCCGGTCTCCGCCCGCACCGGAGCCGGTGTCGCGGGACTGATGGCACACTTGGCGGGGCTCCTGCCGGAGGGGCCCTTCTTGTTTGGGGCAGACGAGCGCTCCGATCAGCCGCTGGAGCTCCTGCTGGCCGAGCTGATTCGTGAGGCGGCCGTGAGACGCACGTTCAACGAGGTCCCCCATGCGTTGGAGGTACTCGTCGAAGAGCTCGAACGGCCGCGTACCGGTCTGGTGCGGATCAGGGCGCTGATCTGGGTCGAGAGCAGCTCACAGAAGAGCATCCTGATCGGCGCACAGGGGCGCATGATCAAGGCGGTTGGCAGCGCCGCTCGGCGCGAGCTCGAGCGGGAGCTCGGCTGCCAAGTGCACCTGGACCTGTCCGTGCGAGTACGTCGCGACTGGCGCACGGATGAGGGACTACTCGACCGCCTGGGAATCAACTAGAGAGCGTGGTTTGTTGTACGGTCTAGAACAGCCAAAGGCGAATTTATAGTCAAGCGTAGAAGAGGAGCAAGTGGGAGCGATGTCCGCGAAGATTGCAGTGCTGGGCTGCGCCGGCGAGCGAAGAGCGGGCTGCCTATGAGTAAGCCGCGGAGCTCCGGGAGCGCCACCGGCGCTGCCGAGGAGGTCACGAGACACAGCGGGCGCTTCTCCTCGTCGCTACGTGCCGGGCTGGCGATCCTGGGCTGCTTCAGCGCCGAGCAGCCGGTGCTCGGAATCGCCAATCTCGCGGAAGAGCTGAGCATGAGCCGATCCACGACACATCGCTACGCCTCGACGCTGGTGGCGCTCGGCTATCTCGAGCAGGACCGTGCCCGTCGCTATCGCCTCGCTCCGCGCGTGGTGGATGTCGGCATGTCGGTACTCAATTCGATGTCGCTGCGCGGCAAGGCGCGCGAGCATCTGCGCGAGTTGCGCGAGCAGACCGGACGGACGGTCACGCTTGCGGTGCTCGACGGCGCAGATGTCAGGTACGTCGACCGGCTGCGCGGCTGGCGCCGCGGCCAGTACGCGGTCGATCTCAACCTGGGGGTGGGTGTGCGTGTACCTGTCCACTGCAGTGCAATGGGCAAGGTCTTGCTCGCGAATCTGCCCGAGCGCCAGCGCGAGGAGCTGATCGCGGGATTGGAGCTGACGCGGCGGGGTCCCAACAGCATCACCAGCAAACGCGCGCTCAATGCCGAGCTCGAGCGGGTACGCCGCGAGGGGCAGGCTGTAGGCGATGAAGAGTTGGCGCCTGGAGTACGCACGCTGGCAGCTCCCGTAGTGGGACCCAGCGGGGAGGTGGTGGCTGCAATTGGCATTCCGGTGCCCGCGGAGGCGTTCTCGCGTGAGGACCTCACCGAGGTCCTGGGTGCGCCGTTAAGTGCCGCCGCTAAGCGCATCTCCCTGGCATTGCGAACCTGAGTGCGCGCCTACAGCCTGCGCCCCAGCAGATCCGCGATCCGCTGAACGGCCGGGAGGTCCAGTTCGGCTTGAAAGGCGAGGGGGACGGTCAGCACCGGCACCTCCTGCCGGCGCAGACGCGCGAGCTGACCCTGTTGTGCGCGTGCTCGCTCATGGACCGCCAGCGCCGCACGCCTGGCCGAGTGGGTGACTGCGTGTGTGCCGGCGCGCTCGGCTTTGCCGACCGGAGGCTTCCCGTCAAGCTTGGCGATCAGGCTGAGCTCGCCGCCCTCGAATCGACGTGGCAGGGTGCCGTTGACGACGATCGCGTCCAGGTCGCGACCCAGCTCGCCACGCATGTCCTCACGCAACTCCAGGACCTCGGAGGTCGCCATCTCCGTAGCCTGCGCCACCCCCAGGTAGGCCGAGTCCGCTGGGTCCTCGAGCAGTTCGCGGACCTGGCGTGCCTGTCGCGCGATCGGGCCCACGCGGGCAATCGCCGAGAACATTTGCGGGGAGCGCAGAAGCGCCAGTGCGTGTCCTGTCGCGGGTGCGTCGAGTACCACCAGGTCATAGCGGCCGGTGCTGTGCGCTGGTTCCGCCGCGCCCGCTTGGGGGCGGCGCTCCTGGGGGCGCCGGCCCTTGGCGAGCTCCCAGATCTTGACCATGCTCAGCATCTCGCGGGCGCCGGGGGCGGCGGCGAGTAGGTATTGGAAGCTCGAGCTCGATGTCAACACGCGCGCCGGCACGCGCCCGCTGAGTGCCCGCAGCCACTCCGACAGCACACGGTCGCGGTCGATGGAGAGGCCCCAGAGTCGCTCGCCCAGCTCAACCTCGACGCCGTGTGCCGGGGGCGCCGAGTGGCCCAGCAGCGCCGCCAAGCGACCGGCTGCTGCGCCGTCGGATCCGACGCCGCTCAGCTCGACGACAATCGTCTGCAGCCCCCGTTGCGCGGCGAGCAGGCCGATCGCGATCGACATCGTGGTCTTGCCGACGCCGCCCTTGCCGGTCACGACGATCAGCTTGCGTTCGAGCACCGAGGACATCGCCGCAATCATGACGCGCAGCGGCGGGGGAGACGGCGGCCACCCAAGCGCCACCTACAATTCCGCGGGTGAGTACTCCGGTCCTCGAGCCAATCGACGCGCAGCTCGTCTTCGACGAGCGCGGCCTGTTGCCGTGTGTGGTCCAGGATTGGGTCAGCGGCGAGGTCTTGACGCTCGCGTACATGAACGAGGAAGCGCTACGTCGTACGCGCGAGACCGGGGAGTTGCATCTGTGGAGCCGCTCACGCGCCGAGCTCTGGCACAAGGGTGCCACCAGCGGGAATACACAAGCCGTGCGCGCGCTGCGACTGGATTGCGACGGTGACGCGCTGCTAGCGCTCGTCGAGCCGGCAGGACCGGCATGCCACACCGGTGAGCGGACCTGTTTTCACCGCGGTCAACTCGAGCCGCCGGCACCGTATGAGACGCTCCCGGGGCTCGAGCGTACGCTGACCGAGCGCGCGCGTGAGCGCCCGGCGGGCTCCTATACGGTGCTGCTGCTCGAGGACCCTCCGTTGATCGGCGAGAAGGTCATGGAGGAGGCCGAGGAGGTTGCGCGGGCTGCCCGTGAGGAGTCCGATCAGCGGGTCGACGAAGAGGCGGCCGACGTGCTCTACCACCTGCTCGTGCTGCTGCACAGCCGCGGTCGAGCGCTTGCCGATGCCGAGCGAGTGCTCGATGCCCGTCGCCGTTGATCCTCACGCAAGCGCTCCGACCGCGGGTCTCGCGATCGAGCCGGCGCTCGAGCAGGCGCGCGAGCTGGCCGCGCAGAGCGCGCCGGATGGGGGCGCGTACAACCTGCTCCCGCTGCGCAATAGCTTCATCGAGGACTGCGAGACGCCGGTCTCGGCGTTCCTGAAGCTACGCGGCGATGGCCCGGTGTTCCTGCTCGAGTCCGCCGAGCAGGGCAAGCGCTTCGGGCGCTACTCCTTCATCGGCTTTCGCCCGCGCGAGGTGCTGCGCTGGAGCCTCGGCGACGGGGGCGACCCATATGCGCTCGCGGCGGCTGCGGTCGGGCGCTATTCGCAGGCGCCGCTGGAAGGCCTGCCACCGTTTTCCGGCGGCGCGGTCGGCTACTTCGGCTACGACCTCGTGCGCAGCGTCGAGCCGCTGGCGGAGCCCGGACCGGACGCGCTCGGGCTGCCCGACATGGCG
>DASXZV010000019.1:0-4119 GCA_036501715.1 Solirubrobacteraceae bacterium
TCCTCGAACCTCAAACAGTTTCCCTGGTGGCAATAGCGAGCGGGAACCACCCGATCCCATTCCGAACTCGGAAGTGAAAACGCTCTGCGCCGATGGTAGTGTGCCTTTCAGGCATGCCAGAGTAGGTCACTGCCAGGGTCCTACAAGCAAAAACCCCCGGGGGAAACCCCGGGGGTTTTTTGCTTAGGGGCGCGAAGGATATCAGGGACGGCCGAGCGCCCCTGTTGTCCCCTTTTCGACCCAGGTAGCGTTCCGCCGCAGCGGAATTGTGCGTTGTGCCCGGGACGCCGCGCTCCAGCTTCCGCGACACTGCGGGGATATGCGGACGGAGCGTTCGTGAATCTCATCTTTTCTTTCTGGCAGCTCTGGCGCCGGCGCACGGTTGCGGATGCACAGAGCCCCCATGAGGCTGCCTTTGCGCAGTCCCCGCACGGCATGCTGGTCGTCGATCGCGGCTCGCTCGAGATCGTAGATGCCAACCCTGCGCTGCAAAGCAGCCTCGGCTACGACCTGCAGGAGCTGCGGACGATGCCGCTGGCGCAGATCTTCAGTGACGACGGCGGACCGCCGGAGGCGCTGCTCACGCAGCTCAAGGAATCCCCGCCACGACTTCTCGTCGAGACCGGGCAGCGCTGCCGCAGCGGACGCTTCCTCCATGTGGAAATCAGCGGTTACCGCGTCGAGGCCGAAGGCCGCAGCCTCTTTTCTCTGACGACCCGCGATATCACCATGCGGCGGCGCGTGGAGGCGCAGCTCCTCGAGAAGCAACAGCACCTCGACCACCTGGCCCACCACGACCAGCTCACCGGGCTGCCGAATCGGCTCTTCCTGGCGGCGCACCTGCCCGGGGCGATCGCGGAGGCGAAGCGCACCGGCAGCATGCTCGCGGTGCTCTTCCTCGACCTCGACCGGTTCAAGCACATCAACGACTCCCGCGGACACGAGACCGGCGACAAGCTGCTCAAGGCCGTGGCGCAGCGGATACGCACCACCACCCGCACCGACGACATCGTGGTGCGGATGGGTGGCGACGAATTCATCGTGGTCCTCAAGACCGTCTCCACGGCGGAGCAGATCAACGAGGCCGCAAGCCGCATCACCGAGGCGCTCGTAGCGCCCGTGCTGATCGATGGCCGCTCTCTCGTGACGACCGCGAGCATCGGTGTCAGCCTCTTCCCGCGTGACGGCTCGACCATGGGCGAGCTGCTGCGTCAGTCCGACACGGCGATGTATCAGGCGAAGGACCGCGGCCGCAACAACTTCCAGCTCTTCAGCCCGGTGATGGAGCGCAGGCTAAAGGAGCGCATCGCGATCGAGTCGAGTCTGCGCGCGGCGCTGCAGTCGCGGCAGCTCGACGTGCACTACCAGCCGATCGTCGACATCGGATCGCACCGGATCGTGGCGCTCGAGGCGCTGCTGCGCTGGCGCCACCCTGCCCATGGCTTCGTGCCTCCAGGCCGCTTCGTCGCGGTGGCGGAGGAGACTGGCCTCATCGTGCCCATCGGGGAGTTCGTGCTGGAGCGTGCGTTGGAAGACGCGGCGCGCTGGCGCGCGGCGGGGGCCGTCGTCGCCCCGATCTCGGTCAACATCTCCGCCGTGCAGCTGCAGCGCTCCGACCTCGCGGCCACGATCGCGCGGCTGACACGCAAGCACGGGATGAGCTCCAGCATGCTGCAGCTCGAGCTGACCGAGAGCGCTTTGTTCGAGCGTCGCGAGAGCCGCAACGGCGAGTCATCGCAGGACGCCATCGTGCGCCTGCGCGAGCTCGGCACGCGCATCGCCATCGACGACTTCGGCACCGGCTACTCGAGCCTGTCGTACCTCAAGCAGTGGCGGGTGGACTATCTCAAGATAGACCGCAGCTTCGTGCGCGACCTCGTGACCGACATGAGTGACCTGGCGATCGTCGAGGCCATCATCGCCATGGCGAAGCATCTCAACATCGAGGTGGTGGCGGAGGGCATCGAGGGCTGGCAGCAGCTCGAGAAGCTCCGCCAGCTCGGCTGCCCGTACGCGCAGGGGTTCCTGTTCGCGCGGCCGGCGCCTTTCGAGCAGTGCACGCGCTATCTGACCGGCCAGCCGCTCGACCTGACCTCGGAGCAGCCGGCGATGCAGGAGCTGGAGCCGACGGGGAGCTGACGCTCACCCCTGCGCGGCCTCTCCCGGAGGGTGCGCCGCATTTCGCGACATCAGCCATGCGCCCAGTGCCACGAGGGGTACGAGCGGGACCCGCCCAGGCGGCTTCGGGGTGCGATCGCGTCGCCGTCAGCGATCGTGAGACAATCCCGGACCATGAGCAGTGACACTCCAGCCGTAGACGCCGGCGAGCGGCGGACACCGCGTCGGCAATGCGCCGAAGCGGTGCTGCTGATACGGCCCGCCCGCTTCGGGTACAACCCGGAGACGGCCGCGAGCAACAAATTCCAGAACCAGCCCGGGGGCGCCGGTGGCGAGATCGCGGCTGCGCGCCAGGAGTTCGACGGCCTCGCCGGGGCGTTGGTCGGGGACGGGGTGCGCGTCTGCATCGTGGAGGACACTGCCGAGCCGCCGAAGCCGGACGCGGTGTTTCCGAACAACTGGGTGAGCTTTCACGAGGACGGCACCGTGGTGCTCTACCCCATGCAGCCGGCAAGCCGCCGCCGGGAGCGGCGCCGCGAAATCCTCGATGAGGTAGCCGATCGCCTCGGGTTCAAGGTCTCGCGGGTGCTCGACCTGACTCCCCACGAGCAGCAGGGCCGCTATCTCGAGGGCACGGGCAGTCTCGTGCTGGATCACGCCGAGCGGACTGCCTTCGCCTGCATCGCGCCGCGCACTCATCCCGATGTCGTCGAGGAATGGGCGAAGGAGCTGGGCTACGAGCCGATCGTCTTCAGCGCCGTCGATCGCACGGGCGTGCCGATCTACCACACCAACGTTCTGATGTGCATTGGCGAGAGAGCGGTGATCGTCGGGACGGAGTCGATCGTAGCCGCCGACCGCGGCAGGGTCCTGGAGCGGCTGCGCGCCACGGGGCGGGAGGTCGTCGAGATCGGCCACAAAGAGATCGAGCACTTCGCCGGCAACATGCTCGAGCTCGGCACGTGGGATGAGGCGCTGGGGGATTACCGGGTGCTCGTCATGTCGGAGATGGCGAGACACGCCCTGTCCGCGGACGCTTTCGCCCGGTTGTCGGCATGCACGGATGAGGTACTGGCGGTGCCCATTCCGACCATCGAGCGGCTGGGCGGCGGCAGCGTGCGCTGCATGTTGGCCGAGGTGTTCCTGCCCGCGTGACCGAGCTTCTCCTCAAGGCCGTGTTCGGGTATCTGCTGGGCTCGATCGTCGGCAGTCTCCTCGTGGGGAGACTCCGAGGCGGCGTCGACATCCGCAGCCTGGGAAGCGGCAACGCCGGTGCTACCAACGCCCTGCGCACCCAGAGCAAGCTGTTTGCTTTTTGGGTGCTGCTGATCGACATGGGCAAGGGGTGGGTCGCCACCAGGCTGCTGGCCGCAGCGCGGATTCCGGGGATTGCGCCGGCGCCTGCGCACCTGAGTGCGTGGGCCGTGGCGGTCTGCGGGGTCGCGGTGATGTTGGGGCACATCTATCCACTGTGGCATGGGTTTCGGGGCGGCAAGGGCGTGGCGACGCTGGTGGGGGCGGTGCTCGGCGCCTCGCCCGCGCTCCTCATTCCGATGCTCGTGGTCTGGCTGCTGGCGGTCATCCTATTCGGCTTCGTTGGGCTCGCTTCCATTCTGGGCGCGCTCGTCTTTGTCGTGGCGGCCGGGACGAGCGGTGTTCCGCCGCGGCTGCCGCTGCTGACTTTTGCCGTGCTCAGCGCCAGCCTGATCGCCTTCACTCACCGCGCGAACGTCACCAGAATGCTGGCCGGGACCGAGCCGCGCGCGCGGCGGCTGTGGCTCCTGGGAGCCGCCAGATCCCATGACTAAAGCCACTGCGCAGGCGGGAGCCGCTCAGGGCGATGGCATGCCGCTGGTCGCGAAGGTGTTTGCGCAGCTCACCGACGACGAGTTTCATTCCGGCGAGGAGCTCGCCGAGACACTGGGCGTCAGCCGCGGCGCGATCTGGAAGGCGGTGGAATCGCTGCGTGAGCTCGGCGCGACCCTGCACGCTGTCCGTAAC
>DASXZV010000020.1:0-21723 GCA_036501715.1 Solirubrobacteraceae bacterium
GCCCAGACGTGCTGCTCGCCGTAGTCAAGGTGCTCAACGGCGATCCGCCACAGCTCACGTTCGAAGACCTCTGCCCGCCGCTCCGGATCGGGCGTGACCGGCAGCACGCGGCGCTCGACGCGAATCCGGCGCCCGCGTCCACGACGCACGGGTCCGACGACGATCGCGCCGCCGCGGTAGACGTCGCGGTCAAGCAGCGAGTGCAGTGTCACGACCGGGTCGTCGTGCTTGGTGGCGGGGTGCACGAAATCGACGACGATGCCCGCCTCCTTGCCCGGATGGCGGCGCGTCACGCGCCCGACGCGCTGCTGATAGATCCGCTTCGAGGCGGTCGGGGCGAGGTGCACGCAGACCGTCGCGCGCGGGGAGTTCCAGCCCTCGGCGAGGAGCTGGGCGTTGATCAGCACGTCGATCTCGCCGCGCTCGTAGCGCGCGAGGATCGTCGCCAGCTCGCGTTTGGGCGTCTCGCCCGACACCGCCTGCGCCTTGAGCCCCTCGTCGCGGAACGCCTGCGCGAGGTTGTAGGCGTGGCGCACGCCTGCCGCGTACACGACCCCCGGCACGCCGTTGAAGCGCGTCTTGTAGAGGCTCGCGACCGCGAGGTTGAACGGCAGCTGGTCGAGCAGCTCGGCAAGCATCTCCTGGTCGAACTCGGTGTCGACCTCGCCGCGCCGCAGCGGCACCTTCGCGATCGTCCGCACTCCCGGCCCCGGCGGGATCCGCACGCAGCGAAGCGGCGAGATCACGCCCCGGCGTGCCGCTTGGGCGAGGTCGAAGCGCGAGGTCTGCGTCGGGAAGAGGTCCGTCACGTGACGCGCGATCAGCGCGCCCGTCGCCGTCATCCCGATGAAGATCGGGCCCGTCCACTTGCGGATCGAGCCGCTGGTCTTCTCGCCCAGCGCGGTGTGCGCCTCATCGCAGATCACGATCGTGTAGGCGCTCGAGATGCGCCCCGAGTTGCGCACGAACCACTGATAGGTCTCGACCGACACCGGGCCCTTCGTGGAGTCCTCCCCGACATACAGCGGGCGGCTGATGCGCTTGGAGTAGCCACGCTGGCGCAACTCCCCGAGGAACTGGTCGACGAGGTTGCGGCGGTGAGTCAGGATCAGGACGCCGCCCGTCTGCGAAGCCTCGACGAAGCCGAGCGCGGCGACCGTCTTCCCGGCGCCGGTCGCGTGCTCAAACCAGAAGCGCTTGGCCGCATTGGGGTCCTCCGGCTGGTCCGCAAGCGTCTCCTCATCGTCCTCTTCGACCCAGTCGCGGGGCTCCTCGCTCTCGTCCTCCTCGGCCTCGACCTCATCCTCACCGGGCAGCGGCTCGAGCTCGTCCTCGATGTCCCCCAGGTCCTCCCCGTCCTCGTCCTCGTCATCCGCCGCCGCGGGCGCCACTCCGGGGCTCTCGTCGTCCTCTTCCTCCTCGTCATCGAGGTCGTCCAGCTCATCCTCGATGTCTCCCTCATCAACCACCTCCTGCGCGCCCTTCGCCACTCCATTCGCGGCGCTCGCCGCAGACGCGCCGTCGCCGTCGGGGCCGAGGATCGACGCCGATGCGAGCAACTCCGGGGAAGCCGCCGCGGCCGCCGCAGCGCGGCCGTTGCCATTGCCATTGCCCGCACTGCGTTCAGCCTCGGCAAGCAGCGCTGTGAGCGTGCCCGAGAGCGCATCGACCTGGTGCGCGGAGAGCAGCGTGCCGTCGCGCAGCCGCGGCTCCTCGTCGGAGAGCACTCGTTCCAGGCCGAGTAGCAGCGAGAACTCGCGCCGCCAGGCGGTGCTGGGGTGCTTGGACTGCTGCTCGAGCTCGACCAGTGCCGCATCCAGCGCACGGCGCCGGGCGCAGCCGGGCGCCAGCACGACGGCGGCATCCTCGCCGTCGTGGAGGAAGCGCTCGCGGACGTACTTCTCCGCACGCGCAATATCCGCGGAGCTTAGGATGGGCGCGGCCGCGAGGGCCACTTGGGTGGACTCGGCCATAAGAGGCTCTGGACTTCGAGATGGAGCCGCCGCAGAAAAAGATCTCGGCGTAGCTCAGGGCGCCGACCTCGTGCCGGCGTACCCCCGGGTACATCAAGGCAACCCGGCCCCGATGTGCCTTCAGGATATACCACAGCGGGGCGGCGTTGAAGGGCGCATCCATCTGACACCCTTCACATCCCATGACCCACAGGCGCCTCCTGACAGCCGGCGGCGGGCTCGCGTTGGCGGTACTGCTAGCGATCGGGCTCATCCAGCTGGCCGGGCGCGCGGGCTCCGGCACGGTCGCACCGACCGTCAAACTCACCGCCGCCCAAATGCGCTCGCAGCTAGCGGGCTCGCCGGCACCGCTGGCCGCCCTCCACGCGCAAGCCAGCGAGCTGTTGCCCGGGGGCGCGACCGCCCTGCGCGCGCGCCTGGCGGCCCTGCACGGATGGCCGGTCGTGATCAACAAGTGGGCGTCATCGTGCGAGCCCTGCAAAGCGGAGTTCGGGGCTTTCCAGCAGGTCTCCTTGGAGCTCGGCCACCGGGTCGCCTTCATCGGCATCGACTCCGGCGATGACCCGCGCGCCGAACCGCTGCGCTTCCTGAAGTCGTTCCCGGTGAGCTACCCCAGCTACTACGATCCCAGCGGACAGCTGGGCGTGCAAGCCACCGACTCCACCTTCACACCAGTGACCGTCATCTACAACCGCGCCGGGGAAAAATACATCCATCAGGGCGCCTACCCAAGTGCGGCGAAGCTCCGGCACGACGTTGAATTTTACGGCCTGCACGCATGAGCCAACACGCGCCGCGCGTCCGCCAACACCCCTCCCGGAGGACGTGAGACGTGCCTGAGATCCGCATCGACCCGCTCACCGGGAGCCGCACGATCATCGCCGGCGAGCGCTCGCGGCGCCCCGGGGGCGAGCCCCGCTGCACCCCCGCGGAGCCAATCGACCCCGAGCGCGATCCGTTTGCGGAGGGCCACGAGGACCGCACCCCACCCGAGCTCTACGCGCTGCGCCCCGGCGGTGGGCCGCCCGACTCGCCGGGCTGGACGGTGCGGGTCGTACCCAACCTCTATCCCGCGCTCACCCCCGCGCAGGACGCGCCCGGCAACCACGCCGGCGGGACGCCGGCAATCCCAACCCAACCCAACCCCGCTGTGACCGCCGTGGCGCCCTCGCGCCAGGCACGGCCCGAGCTGTTCACGGCGATGGCCGCGAGCGGGGCGCACGAGGTGATCATCAATGGTCCGCAGTCGGTGCTCTCGCTCGCCGACCTCGCCGTCGAGCAAGTCGCGGCCGCGATGGAGGTCTGGCAGGCGCGCATGCGGGTCCACGCGCAGAGCGCCTACGTGCAGCTGATCGTCAACGAGCGCCGTGAGGCCGGCGCCTCGCTGCCACACACGCACGCACAGCTCTACGCGCTGGACTTCGTGCCGGCCGACGTCGCCCGCGAGCGCGAGCGCTTCGGCGCCCACGCCACCCGCACCATGGGGCAGAACCTGCTCGAGGACCTGCTCGCCGAAGAGGTCCGCCTGCGCGAGCGGATCGTCGCGATCGACGACGACGCCGTACTGATGGCTCCCTATGGCTCACGCGGGCCCTTCCAGCTGATGCTCGTCCCCCGCCGCCCGCGCGCGCGCTTCGAGGAGAAGGGCCCAACCGGCGCCGCGCTCCTGCACGACGGGCTGCGCCGGCTCGCCCGCCACCTCGGCGCCAGCCCACCGCTGAACCTCTGGGTGCGCACCGCCCCGCGCGGGGCCGAGCACTTCTGCTGGCGCATCGACGTGCTCCCGCGCCTCACTCACCTCGCGGGGCTCGAGCTCTCGACGGGCGTGAACCTCAACATCGTTGCGCCCGAGGACGCCGCCGCGCAGCTGCGCGCGGCGTGAGCGCACGTTAGGCTGGCGAGCATGGCGCCAGTAGACCTGTTCGTCCCGCGCTTCGCCGCGGAACCTCCCCAAGATGGGCTGCCCTATGGCCGCTGGGCCGAGCGCCTGGGGCAGGAGCTGCTGGCCGCTTGCCTGGAGCTGCAGGACAGCCACGAGGATCTCGGGGAGCCCGGCGAGATCGTCTGGTACCCCGATCGCAGCTGGCACGGGCACACCTACGTTCCCGCCACCGCGGTCACCTCCGCGGGCTACGAACTGTTCGGCTACGTACGCTTCGTCTCAACCGGCGAGGACGGGCAGGAGCCCGGCGAGCTCACCGCGCACGTCGACTTCACCGACCAGACCGCCGCCGCGAACTCCGGCTGGACACTCGACCTCTGCGATGAGGTCATCGGCCGCTGGCGCGGCTACGGCAGCGACGTCGCCGCGATGACGCTCGTCTGGGGCCGCCCGCTCGTCAGCGGCGGCAACGTCGCGACCGCCGAGCTCTCCGACCTCGCCGTCGACCGCTGCGAGCTAATCGAGAACCGCTTCACGCTGCTCGCACCCGACGACTACCGCGAGCACTTGCTGGAGATCAAGCTCTGGAGCTCGCGCGGCAAAGAGCTCGCGCGCGAGTCGCTCTACGAAGGCGAGGAGGACGAGCAGGAGCAGGAGCCGCAGGGAGAGGACCCCGCGGCGTAGCGCCGCGCCGGCATCGATCAACGGTTGGGCGCCGGCGCTCCGCGCTTCAGCTTTAGCGTTAGTTGTCGAGTAAGGGGGCATGCCGCGACGGCGGATGCATCTCAGCCTGACCGGCCAGGTCGCGCTCCTGAGCCTGATCCCGATGCTCGCCCTCGGGTTCGTCCTGGCACGGGTCCTGCAGTCCCAGATCGTGACCCGCACGCTCGCCGACGCCGGCGAGTCCGCGCAACTCGTCGCGCGCCTCGGGATCCAGCCCCGGCTGACGCCCAGCGAGCTGCGCCACGGGCTGAGCGCGCGCGACGTCCGCGCACTCGACGAGCAGCTGCGCGCACGCTCGGTCAGGCGCGACCTCGCACGGATCAAGATCTGGAACAGCGACGGGCGGATCATCTACTCCGACGACCACGCGCTGATCGGGCGCAGCCCCGGCGAGAGCGACGACCTGCGCGACGCCCTGCGCGGCGAGCCCGATCCGGCCGAGGTCGTCACGCCGAGCCCGCACACCGAGACCGCCAGCGAGGTCGGCCTCGGCCGCCTGGTCGAGGTCTACGTACCGCTGCGCTTCGTCTCCTCCGGGTCGCCGGCGGGCGTGTTCGAGATCTACCTGAGCTACCGGCCGATCGCGTCGGCGATCAGCCGCGACGAGAACATGATCGCGCTGCTCGTCTTCCTCGGCCTCGCGCTGCTGTGGGCGATCCTCTTCCGGATCGTCGCCTCGGCCTCCCGCCGGCTGCGCCGGCAGACCCGCGAGAACGATCGCCTCGCCCGCTACGACCCGCTCACCGGCCTGCCCAACCGCACCCTCTTCCGCGAGCGCGTCGCGCAGGCGCTCGGCGGCAGCGGCCCCGCCGCGCGCGCGTGCGCGGTGCTGCTGCTCGACCTCGACGCCTTCAAGCAGATCAACGACACGCTCGGGCACCGCACCGGCGACGAGGTCCTACGCGAGGTCGCCCGCCGCCTGCAGACGCCGCTGGGGCCCGACGCCCTGCTCGCGCGCCTGGGCAACGACGAGTACGCCATCCTGCAGCCGCTGGCCGGCGGCGCCTCAGACGTGCTCGCGCTCGCGGCGGCCGCGCAGGCCGCAATGGAGGGGCCAATCGCCCTCGACGGAGTCGCGCTGAACGTCGAGGTCAGCATCGGCATCGCCGTAGCGCCCGATCACGCCCACGACGCCGACACCCTGCTGCAGCGCGCCGACATGGCGCTCGACCACGCGCGCGCGCGGCGTGGCCGGGTGGAGGTCTACTCGCCGGAGTACGACCAGTCCGGCGCCGCCCGCCTCGCGCTGCTCGGCGAGGTGCGCCCCGCACTCGAGCGCGGCGAGTTCGTGCTCTTCTACCAGCCCCAGCTCGACCTCGCCAGCGGGCGCGTCAGTAGCGTCGAGGCGCTGCTGCGCTGGCGCCACCCCCAGCGCGGCATGGTCGCGCCACTGGAGTTCATCTCGCTGATCGAGCAGACCGCGCTCGTCGGGCCCGTGACGCTGCACGTCCTCGAGCTCGCACTGCGCCAGCTCGCCGCGTGGCGCGCCGACGGCCTCGACCTGGGCATCTCGGTCAACCTCTCCGCGCGCAACCTGCACGACCCCGAGCTGGCGGGGCAGATCGCGGCGCTCCTACGCAGCCACGCCGTCCCCGCCGCCGCGCTCACCGTCGAGGTCACCGAGAGCGCCGCGATGGCCGACCCCGAGATCGCCGTCGGCCTGCTGCAGACCCTGCGCACGCTCGGAGTCGGAGTCTCGATCGACGACTTCGGCAGCGGCCACGCCTCGATCGCCTACCTCGCGCGCCTGCCCGCCAGCGAGCTCAAGATCGACCGCTCGTTCGTCTCGCGCATGTGCGAGAGCCCCCGCGACGCCGCGATCGTGCGCACCACGATCGACCTCGCTCGTCACCTGGAGTTGCGCGTCGTCGCCGAGGGGATCGAGACCGCCGAGGTCTGCGAGCGCCTCGCCGCGATGGGCTGCGACACCGGCCAGGGCTACCTGATCTCACGGCCCGCCCCCGCGGAGGAGCTCACGCCCTGGCTGCGCGAGCGCGTCCAGGGGACGCCCGACCATGAGCACCCTCGCGCGCGCCGCCGGGCGGCAAGCCCGTCCCCAGCCGCAACGTAGTCGATCGCCGGCTGCGCGGAGTCCAGCCGCCATCCACCGCGTTCCTCATCGCGCCTCTTCGGCGAGCGCACGTCGCAGGGTCTCATCGAAGGGAGCGGGCTCGATCCCAAAGGCCTCCGCCCCCGAGCGGTCGGTGACAATCGTCGCCGTCGTCAGGCCCTCCACGAGCGGCCGCGCAACGTTCGTGTCTACCGGCGTCACCAGACCGAGCCACAGCGCCGAAAGCCACGGCGTGATGAACGGCATTGGTAGCTTCGGCCGCGGGCGGAGGCCCATCACAAGCGCCATGCGGTCCAGCATCGCGCCGTAGGAGAGCACGTCGGGGCCGCCGATCTGGACCTCGCGGCCTTCGGACTCGGGCACCTCGGGGGCGCGCCGCAGATACTCGATCACGTCCTCCACCCCGATCGGCTGCGTCGCGGTCTTCAGCCACGCCGGCGCGATCATCACGGGCAAGCGTTTGACCAGATAGCGCAGCGTGCGGTAGGACTCGCTCTCCGCGCCGACGACCATCGCGGCGCGGAAGTACGTCAGCGGCGGCCCCTCGGTGGCGAGTACCCGCGCGGTCTCGTGGCGGCTGGCGAGATGCCTCGAGACCGCCTCGTCGCCCAGGCCGCCGAGATAGACGATGCGCCGCACGCCCTCGCGCTTCGCCATCCGCGCGAAGTTGAGCGCGCCCGCGCGCTCGCGCTCCTCAAAGCCCTCGCCGCCGGCCATCGCGTGGATCAGGAAGTACGCGACGTCGATCTCGCCGCCGGCGCCGTCGAGGCTCGCGGCGTCGGTCACGTCCCCCCGGCGAATATCGCAACCGGCCACGCGCAGCTCCGCCGCGCGCGCGGGGTCGCGCACCAGACAGCGGACCTCCGTGCCCGAACGCACGAGCGCCCTGGCGAGACGGCCGCCGACAAAGCCGGTGGCCCCGGTGACAAGCGCGCGTGACGCGATCGGCTCAAGGTTACACTCGCCGGAATTATGTCGACCATGCGTACGGCCGCCCGCCGGTGGCAAGGGAGAAGCGATGACAGAGCGTAGACCCGTGAAGACCGAGCACCATCTCGCCAAGGCCCTGCACCCCAGCCCGTCCGCGCTCAGGGAGGCGATGGGCGAGGTCGACGGCTTCAACGCGAAGTTCGCCGTGCTCATCACCAGGCTGGTCGGCACCATGTGGTGTGCCTACGTGTTCGCCGCGATCGCCCTCATCGGACTAGGCCCCGCGCTGAAGCCCGGCGGTGAGGGAATCGTCTCGTGGATCGCCCAAACCTTCCTGCAGCTCGTGCTGCTCTCGGTGATCATGGTCGGGCAGAACGTCCAGAGCCTCGCCGCCGATGCCCGCTCCGCGAACACCTTCAAAGACGCCGAGACGATCCTCGACCGCCTCAACCTCGAAACCCAGGGCGGCCTGCAGGTGATCCTCGAGCGCTTGAACGAAATCGCCCCCCCTGCGAGCACTGTGGCGACGGGCACAGCGGCGGGCACAGACAAGCCCGATCGGTGAGGCTCAGGCCCCGATCAGCTCCGGCGTGGGGGCTTTGGCGGGCGCGTCCTCCTCGAACTCGTTCGCGACTCGCCGAGCGCTGGCGTTGGCCCATTCCGTCGTGCTGATCGCGCCGAGCAGCAGCACGATCGCGCCCGCGCCCGTGACGATCCACCAGGCAGCGTGACTGGCTTGCACAAAGCCCGGTCCGACCGCACCCACACCCGCCGCCGCAACCGCACCCACGATCGCCACACCCAGAGTCTGCCCGACCTGACGCGAGGTCGACGCGACCGCCGCGGCCACACCCGCCTGCGCCGCGGGCATGCCGAGCACGGCGGTATTCGTGATCGGCGGGTTGACCATGCCGAAGCCGATCCCAAAGATGAAGTAGGCCGGCAGCAGCGAGGGGATCGCGGTGTGCGCTCCCAGATCCGTGAGCAGGCCGCCGCCGACCATGATCCCGAGGCCGCCCACCAGCAGGCCGATGCGCGGGCCGCGAAGCCCGACCAGACGACCGGAGAGCGGCGAGAAGACCAGCGTCATCACAGCGATCGGCAACGTGTAGAGACCGGCGCTCAGCGCCGAGAGTCCGCGGACCTCCTGCAGGTAGAGCGTGTTGAGGAACAGGAAGCCGCCGAGCGCCGCGAAGGAGCAGACCGCGATCGCGCTCGCCCCGGAGAACGGAACGCTGCGGAAGAAGCGCAATTCCAACAGCGGTTCGCGGCGCCGGCGCTCATAGACGAGCAAGCCGACCAGCGCAGCGCCCGCGAGGGCAAACATGCCGATGCTCTGCGCCGAGAGCCAGCCCGCGGAGGGCGCCTCGATGATCCCGTACGTCAACGACGCCAGCAGCACGATTACCAGCAGCTCGCCCACGGGGTCCACGCGCCGCGGGCGCGGAGCGCGCGACTCCGGGACGAACAGGATCGTCAGCACCAGCGCGGCGATGCCCACCGGGATGTTGATCCAGAAGATCGAGCGCCAGCCCGCCGACTGCACCAGCGCGCCGCCCACGACCGGGCCGAGCGCGAGGCTGATGCCGACCGTCGCGCCCCAGAAGCCGATCGCCTGCGCGCGCTCGCGCGCGTCGGTGAAGACGTTGCGGATGATCGACATCGCGACCGGGTTGAGCATCGATCCCCCAATCGCCTGCAGCATCCGGAAGAAGATCAGCCAGCCGATGCTCGGCGCCGCGCTGCACAGCAGCGAGCCCAGCGTGAACAGCACCAGGCCGGTCTGAAAGACGCGGCGGCGACCCAGCCGGTCGCCCATCGAGCCCGAGAGCATCAGCAGGCTCGCGAGCACCAGCGTGTACGCATCCACCGTCCACTGCAGACCCGTGACACCGGTGTGCAACTCGCGCCCGATCGACGGCAGCGCGACGTTCACGATCGTGTTGTCCAGGCCCACGATCAGCAGGCTCATGCAACAGATCGCGAGGATCAGACGGCGGCGCGCGAGTGTCACGCGAGCGGGTCGCGCGGGTCGATGCCGGCGTAGCGGCAGAAGTCACTGTCGCGGGGGCGGATCACTGCGACATCATGCTGGCGCATTCGCGCCGCGACGGGAGGCATGACGATTCAGGCTAACAGGGGATCTTCGACCACCAGACGCCCGCGATCCCGACCCTCATCGGTCTCGCTGTCCTACATCAACCCCTTCAATAGCCAGCGCAGAGCTCGTGCTCGCCGCGACCACCGCGCCGGCTCATACGGCACTTTCGACACAGCGGCAACCGCGCGGTCCAGGGAGTCCTCGATGAGCGCATCGTGCAGGGGTCCGAACAACAGCGGCCACTGCCAGCGCATCCGCTCCTCCGCGCTCCCGCTCAGCGTGTGACGGAGGACGACGGTCCCAGCGTCGGCTTCGAGCTCGTAGCCGTGCTCGCCCACGAGTCCCGGCGGAGCCGTGAAGCGAAATCGGACGAGCTGTCCGGGCCGGCGCTCGATGACCTCGTAGCGGACCGGACCGTGGCCACCCTCGCTGCCCTCCCGCAGACCGCCCTCGAAGCGCATCGGCGGCCAGCGGTCGTGCGGCCAGAGTCGATCATCGGCGCCCGCCAGGCCATCGATCAAGGATTCGGCCGCCGCACCACCGGCCGGTAGTGCACGTTCGTGGACATTCGCGATCCTCATGTCACTGCGCCCGCCACGCCCAGCCCAGCCCAACAGCGGGCAGAGCGGTGGGATAGGGATAGGGATAGGGATAGGCCCAAGCAGAACGCATTGGCGAAATATTAGCAGGATCATTCTAGAACTACTCTGATGTAAAGTAAAGCCGTGGGTCGGCCTGCTCGATATTCAGCGGAGACGATCCTCGACGCCGCGGCGCAGTTGGCCGCGACTCACGGACCCGCCGGCTCGACGATCGGTGCGATCGCCGACTATCTGGGTGCTCCCACGGGCTCGATCTACCACCGCTTCGGCTCGAAGGACGTGCTGCTCGCAGAGCTCTGGCTCCAGACCATCGATGCCTTCCAGGTCGGGTTCCAGGCCGCGCTGTCGGGTCCGCAACCTCACGATGCCGGCCTGGAAGCGGCCCTCTACACGCCGCGCTGGGTGCGCGCTCACCCCATCCCAGCCCGGCTGCTTCTGCTCCACAACCGCGAGGACTTCCTGCCTGACGGCTGGCCTTCAGAGGTCTCCGAACGGGCAGCGGAGCTGGCGACGCGAAGCGAGGCCGCGCTACGCGCGTTCGCTCGACGCGCTCTGGGTTCGGCGAACGCCCTGGCGATGCGCCGCGCTCGCTACGCCGTCGTCGGCCTACCGTATGCCGCCGTGCGTAGTCACGTCCGCGCGCACGAGGCGCCGCCTGCGGACATCGACGAACTCATTGCCGATGCCTATCGCGCGGTCATACCGACGGGCTCACGATGAGACGCCCTACGTAGCCAGCCTCACCGCGGCCAGGCGCTAGAGTACTCCTACCGGTCGAGCGTCCCTCAACCAAGCGGTATTGCGCCTTCCGCGACCGTTGCTTTGCAGCACCTCCGCGTCTTTGCACCGCACATACCCAGAGCGGAAACAGAGATCGCCGCAGGGATCGTGAAGTGGCTCGACGACAGCCAGGACTTCAGATTGATCACGCCGGCTGAGCGCCGCGGGACGCGCTCGTAACTTCACAACAAAGGACGGACCGACATGGCCTCGAGCGGCAAGAAGAAGACCACGATGGCAAAGCTCAACCGTGAAAGCAAGCTCCGCGAGCGTCGACAGGACAAGCAAGCCAGGAAGGACGCACGCAAGCAGACACCGGCGGATCATCCAGAGGAGACCGGTGACACGCTTACTGCGACCACGCCATCCTTGATGCCCGGAGAGGCCGGCCATGAGAGCGGGGGTCTTTTCTGACAGTGCCCCCGCCAGGAGTCGAACCTGGATCCACCGCTTAGGAGGCGGTTGTCTTATCCATTGGACTACGAGGGCGCACCCCCAAGCGGGGCCCCAACAAGGCTACCGGCGCCCGGCCGGCGTCGAGCACCGGGTCCGCGAGCGCATCGCACAACTCGCGACGCCAGCCCACAACCCCTATAGCCGGCCCCGCCCCTCCTCGGCCACCCGCTCGAGCTCCGCGCCGGTGAGCCGGTGCGTGATCCACTCCCCCATCGTGCGCGCGCCGAGGCCGCGATAGAAGTTGAGCGCGGGCTCGTTCCAGTCCAGCGCGGCCCATTCCAAACGCTCCCCGCCGCGCGCGCGCGTACGCGCGGCGAGGGCCGCGAGCAACGTACGTCCGACACCTCCGCGGCGGTGCGCGGGGCGCACGAACAGATCCTCGAGCCACACGCCGGTGCTCGCGAGAAACGTGGAGAAGGTCGGGAAGAACATCGCGTACCCGATCGTGGCGGCGGCGCCCGGCTCCTCAGCAATCAGCGCCTCGACGGCGGGGTGCGCGCCGAACAGCGCGGCGTGCAGCTGCTGCTCGGTCGCGCGCAGCTCGTGCGTCAGATGCTCGTAGTCGGCGAGTTCGGCGAACATCTCCAGCAGCACCGGGACGTCGGCGGGGCACGCATCGCGAATCAGGGCCGGTCCCGCCGAGGACTCGGGGGCGCCACCGTCAGTCACCGATCGGGCCGCTCGGGATAGACGTCGTCGATCGTGCTCAGCGCGACATAGCGCGCGTCGTCGCCGAGCGCGGCTTGGATCGCCTCGCCCCCGCCCGCCAGGCGGTCGAGCACGCTCACGACCCCGGCCACGACCAGGCCCTCGCTGCGCACGCGCTGCAGCGCCTCGAGTGTGGAGCCGCCGGTGGTGACGACGTCCTCGACCAGCAGGCAGCGCTCGCCCGGCGCGGGCTCGGGGCCCTCGATCCAGCGCTGCAGCCCGTGGGCCTTGCGCTCTTTGCGCACGATGAACGCCCGCTCCGGGAAGCCGGCCGCGAGCGCCGCGCAGGCAACCGGGATTGCGCTCACGGGGACGCCTCCGACGGCGCTCGCCCGGCACGAGCGGGCCGCATCGGCGAGCAGCACGCCGAGCGCCGCGAAGGTCCCCGAAAGCAGGATCGCGCGCTTGGCATCGACGTAGTAGGCCGCGGTGCGGCCGCTGGTAAGCGTTACCTCGCCGATCACGAGCGCGTGCTCGCGCAGATCTGCGAGCAGACGCGCCCGGGCGGCGGCGAGCACGCTAGTAGATTCGGCCAAGCTGTCCACGGCGGGATCTAATCTAGCGTGGTGCTGCCCTTGGCGACCCTGCTGCGCGTGGCCTCGCGGGTCGTGTGCCTGATCGTGATCGTCTCATTCGCGATTTTTGCCCTGGAACAGACCAGCGAAGCGTCGAGTAACCAGCAGAACGAGGTAACCGGCGCCAATGGCGCGGCGCCGGCGCATGCCGCCAAGCCCAAGCACGAGAGCACGGTGCACAAAGTGATCGACGAAGCCGCCAAAGCGCTGACTTCGCCATTTTCCGGGGTCACCGCGGGCAGCAGCAGTCAGTGGGCGATCCGCGGTGTGGGGACCGTGCTGGCCCTGCTCGTCTATGGGCTGGGGGTCGGCTACCTCGCCCGCATGCTGCGCATCCGGGTCTAGAGCCCACCGGCCTCGGCGTCTATGCGCTCCGCTGCGACGGGCGCTGCGCGGGGAGGGCGCTCAGTAGTAGACGTCGACCGGCGTCCCGACCTGAACCCAGGCGTAGATCGCGGGGGCATCGGGGATCGGGACCCGCAGACAGCCGTGGCTGGCTGCGTAGGTGGGGACTTCGGGATAGCCGTGGATGGCGTAGCCGCGGATGAAGTAGTTGGAGTCGACCATCCCCTCCGAGTTGACGCCCGGCGTCTTGAGGTACACGCGGAAGCGCCCCAGGACCGTGGGAGTGGAGGGCTTGCCGGAGCTGATCGTGTAGATCCGGTACACGCGGTCACCGGGTTCGATCTCGGCGAGCACCTGGCGAGCGAGATCGGCCTCGACGTGGCGGCCGTCGCGGGGGTAGCGCACGGGGAAGCGGCCGGCACCCTCGCGCAGCAGGCGGAAGACCCGGCTATCGGTGGAGGGCACGCGCGCGAGGCCGGTGAGCTTGCGATAGGCGATCACGGCCTGTTCGGTCCCTTCGTCGAAGACGCCGCTCGAGGGCACGACGAAGTGCAGGGCCCGCAGCTTGGACTGCAGCAGCCGTACCGCCGGCCCGCGGGCGCCTGCGCTGAGGTCGGCGTCGAGGAAGCGCACGCCGGCTGCGCTGGCGGTGAAGCTCGACATCTGCGGCGAGCTGGTGTGTGTAGCGCTGACCGCGATCAGGCCCGCCTTGCGGCTCGCGTAGCCGAGGCGAAAGCGGCCCGTGCCGTCGCTGCCGGGCAGCACGGCGACCGTGTTCGTCGCGACTCTGCGCCCGTCGCGCGTGAAGCGCACCACGACCTTCTGCCCGACCACAAACGGCTTGACGACACCACTTACAACCAGCCGTTCTCCGCTGAGCATGAACGGCGGGCGACCGTGCGCACCCTTGGTCGCGAGCGTCATCTGTCCAGCGATGGGCGCGGCTGGAGGAGCCGGAGGAGGGGGCGGTGTGGGAGTCGGGATCATGAGCGCGATGCTACGCGGTCGAGACGACGACCGGCGGGGATGGGGGTGGTAGTGCCGGGGGCTTGGTGATCACGCCGGCGCGCTTGAGTGCGAGCGCGAGTAGCGCGATGAGCGCGAGCGAGGCCACCATCAGCACCGGTATCTGCCACCCCCAGCTCTCGAGCGCCCCGAAGGCGAGCGAGTTGTTCAGCGAGTGCGCGGCGATGCAGGGATACAGCGAGCCGCTGCGTCGATAGAGCAAGCACAGCCCGAAGCCGAGCACCGCCAGCGGCAGGAGGTCGACCACGGGGGCGGAGCCCGCGTGGACGCCACCAAATAGGAGCCCCGTCAAGATCGCCGCCGGCCACGGGCCGCGCCAGTTGCAGAGCGCCGCGAAGATGTAGCCCCTGAACAGGAACTCCTCGCAGATCGGGGCCACGACGCAGGTGAGCGCCGCGCTGAGCAGCAGCAGCCCTGTCCCTTCGTTGGCGCCGAGCTGTTCGAGCAGTTTCTCCTTGGTGCTCACGTTCAGGACTTCGGCCCAGAGCGCGCTGAAGATGATGAAGCCGATGAGCAGCACCACGATCAAGAGCGCCGTCGCGCGCCAGCTCAAGCGGGGGGCGCGCAGGCCGAACTGCCATGCGCTGACGGCGCGGCCGCCGATCCGGGCACAGAGCACAGCCGCCGCCACGAACGCGGCGTCCTGCACGATCGTGTCCACGAGCTCGAGCCACCCGGGGAGGTGCGCGCCAGTGACGTCGACCCCGAACAGCGCCGCCGGAATGTCCAAGGCGAGCGCCGCGAGCGCCGCGAGCACGACGCCGCCGACCAGCGCCAGCGGGGCCGTCCACCAGGGCCAGGTGTTCGCTGGGAGCGCCGGCTTCACTCCCCGAGCTTAAGCCAGCAGGTCCGTCAGTGACGAGATAACCGCGACCCCGGCGGGCGCCTCCCGCGGGTGGGCATCCGCACGGTGCAGCAGCACCGGCTCGATCCCGGCGGCGCGCGCTCCCAGTACGTCGTGCGCCGGCGAGTCGCCCACGTGCAGGGCCTCATGGGCGCTGACGCCGGCGAGCGCGAGCGCCGCCTGGAAGATCGCCCGCCCCGGCTTGGGCTGCCCGACCGCAGCGGAGGTGATGACCCCGTCGAGCAGCCCCGCGAGCGCGCTCGCCTCCAGGACCGCCGGCAGCGAGACGTCCCAGTTGCTGACGACGAGGAGCTTCACGCCCCGGGCGCGCAGTGCTTCCAGCGCGGGCGCCACGTCGGGATAGGCGCTGAAGCGCAGCGACCCCAGCATCGTGGCACTCAGCTGCGCGAGTGAGAGCTGCTTGCCGACCGCCTCGGGGAGCTCCTCGCGCAGCACTTCGGCGCAGCGCCGTCGTAGGTCGGCGAGCGTGGCGGTGTCGCGTCCCTCGACGTGATGCGCGCGGTAGTAAGCGATCTCCGCGCGAAACGCGCGCGCGGCGGCATCCGGGGCGACTCGCAGGCCGTGCTCGGAGCGCAGGCTCCGCACCAGCGCCGGCGCTGGCGGTTCGAGCGCGAGAAGCGTCCCCAGCGCGTCCAGCAGGATCGCCCGCACGCCTAAGTGCGCGCCTCCCCAGATAGGCCCTACGCCACCCAATGCCAGGTCGCGAACTGCGCCGTGAAGAACACCAGCAGCAGCGCCGAGAACAGCAGCAGCGCGGGGCGCACGCGCGGGCGATGCGCAAGGAATGCCCCCAGCCACATCGAGAGCGGGAACAGCACGACCAAGAAGCGCGGCAGCGACATCAGTGGTTGGGCCGCGACCGGGTAGGAGAGCGGCAGCGCGAGCGCGCCGAGCACATAGGCGCCGTAGGCCAGCGGCAGGCGGCGCAGGACGCCGACGATCGCGGGGAGGGCGGCCGCTAGGAACGCGAACAGCACGACGTTGTGGCTCGCGCTCACGAATGCGTCGCCACCGGAAAGCTTGAAGTACACGTGCCGGCGCTGGAAGGAGAGCAGTTGGCGGGCGCCGTCGAACGCCGCGCGCGTGGCGTCCCAGATACCGCCGTAGGGCCCGGCGAAGTGCCGGTTCCAGACTTCCTGGGCGTGGAACGGCTCCAGCGCGCTCCCTCCGGCGAGCGCGAGGTAGACCGCATAGGCCATTACTCCCAGCGGGAGCGCCAGCAGCCAGAGGGCCTCGCCGCGCGGCTTGTAGCGGATGCCCGCCAGCCGCCAGCGACGCGGGGGGAAGTCCGGTGGGCGATCCTCGCGCGGCCCATACAGGTAGAGGATCGCGACCGGCAGCGCCAGCGCCAGTCCCGCGCTGCGCGTCGCGCCGGCGAGTGCCCCCAGCACACCCACCCACGCCCAGCGGCCCTGACGGGCACACCAGAAGACCCCGACCGACAGTGCCAGGTAGAGAGACTCGGAGTAGACGGCGGAGAAGTAGTAGGCCATCGGCGCGAGGGCCGTGACGAGCACGGCTACGCGCGCGGCGTCCGCTCCGAGCTCGAGTGCCGTCAGGCGGTGGATCCCGTAGAGCGCCAGCGCAAGCGCAACCAGCGAGAGCAGCACGCCGGCGAGCACCGGCGGCACGGCGAGCTCGGAGATCGCGCGCACACCGAGCGGGTAGAGCGGGAAGAAGGCCGCGCGCTGCGCCGTGGCGGTGCCCAGGTCGGGGCGGTATCCGTAGTGCGCGATCACCAGGTACCAGGCTGCGTCCCAGCGAGCCGCGGGGGCGGCCAGCAGGTCGCCGAGCCAGCCGAAGCCGCTCGTGATGTGGGGCGGATCGAAGGCGTTGCGCACGGCGACCAGGCCGAGCGTCGCGACCGCGCCGACGCCGGCGGCCCAGACCAGCAGCCGCGAGACCCACAGCGCTCGCCAGGTATCGCGCACCGCGGTCATGCGCGCGGGGTCGGCGCGTAGCCGCTCCCAGGCGCCGCCCTGCGGCTGTGGCTCCTCCCCGAGCGGCGCCGCGCAGGCGGGCCCGCGGGGGTCGACAGCGGTGGTGATCTCGGCTGTGTCGGGGGTCATCTGGTGCACCGCACCCCCGCTCGTGCCGTCCCACTCCGGGCGGCCTGGGAGGCGATATGGCAGGAAATCACACTTGCAGGCGATATTCTGCAGCAGGTCCCCGTGTCTGTCCCCCGGCGGCGGCCTGATTCCGCGGCGCGGGGACCGGGAGCTCTCAGGTCGATGTCTCGACAAGCACGACAGCGGCGCCGGCGCCGCAATCGCGGCGGGCTCTCCCGCATCCTGTTCGTCGCTATCGGCGCGCTCGCGACCGCGGCCCTGCTCGCGATCGGCGGTGCGATCGCGTATGTCCTCTCGGTCGCCCAGTCGGCGCCTACCGTCGGCACGCTGCACGCGATCGTGTCGGGGGCGTCCTCGCAGGTCTTCGCCGCCGACGGGACGCGGCTCGGTTTCATCCAATCCGACGAGCTGCGCTCGCCGATCGGCTGGAGCGAGATCCCGGCGAACCTGAAGAACGCGACGGTCGCGATCGAGGACCAGCGCTTCTACAAAGACAACGGTGTCGATCCCACCGGGATCTTTCGCGCAGCCGTCAAGGACATCACGCGCGGCGAGGCGCTGCAGGGCGGCTCGACGATCACGATGCAGCTGATGCGCAACATCTACCTCGGCGGCGACCAGCACACGCTGCGCCAGAAGATCACCGAGGCGAAGCTGGCGCTGGAATACGAGGAACACCACAGCAAGCCCTCGATTCTCACGAGCTATCTCAACAGCGTCCCCTACGGCACGCTCGGTGGACAGACCGCGATCGGTGTGCAGGCGGCATCGCGGATCTTCTTCGACAAACCGGCTTCGCAGCTCGACCTCGAGCAGTCAGCGCTACTCGCGGGGCTGCCGCAGGCGCCCTCCGAATACAACCCCTTCCTGGATCCGCGGGCGGCGCGCGAACGGCGCAACGAGGTGCTCGCGAAGATGGCCGAACTGCACTACGTGAGCGGCGCTCAGGCCGCGGCCGCCGAGCACGCGCCACTGGAGCTCAAACGCGGCTACTTCTACTCCGAAAAACGCGAAGGCTTTTTCTTCGAATACGTTCGCCAGCAGCTGATCGACCGCTACGGCAAACACACCGTCGAACAGGGGGGCCTGAAGGTCTACACGACGCTCGATCTGCACATGCAGGAACTCGCGCACAATGCGATCGCGGAAGTGCTCGACGAGCCCGAAGACCCGGCGTCGGCGATCGTGACGATCAACCCGCACAACGGCTACATCGAGGCGATGGCGGAGTCCGAGAGCTACGAGCAGTCGCAGTACAACCTCGCCGCCGAAGGCCACCGGCAGCCGGGCTCGACATTCAAGGCGATCGACCTCGCGGATGCGCTCTCGCGGGGCGTGGACCCGAACAGCACCTACTACCTCTCGCACACGCTGCCCAAAGGGTGGCTGGCGGCGGAACCGAACTACGAAGTGCACACGTTCGAGGGCACCTCGCTGAACAAGTCGATCAGCCTCGTGCAGGCGACGCTGAGCTCCGACAACACGGTCTACGCGCAGCTGGCCGCCGACCTCGGCGAGTCGACGATCACCGAAATGGCCTACAAGATGGGCGTCAAAACCCACCTCAATAGCTATCCGGCCGAGGCGATCGGGGGTCTCACGCTGGGCGTGACACCCCTGGAGATGTCGGTCGTCTACGCGACGCTGGCGGATGGCGGATGGCGCAACAGCCCGATCGCAATCACGAAGGTCGTCTTCCCGGATGGCCACGTGGACACGAGCTGGGGCAAGCCGCACCGCGTGAAGGTGCTCAGCGACGGGGTCACCTCAGAGGAGACGAGCATCCTGCACGAGAACGTGCTCAGCGGCACCGCGGTACGTTCGGCGATCGACTGCCCGACCGCCGCGAAGACCGGCACGACCAGCGAACTGGTCGATGCGTGGCTCGACGGCTACACCCCCGAATACTCGACGGTGGTCTGGATGGGCTATCCGAACAAACGCGTCCCGATGACCGACGTCCACGGTGAACCGCAGCAGGGCGGCGCGCTGCCGGCGGAGATCTGGCACGACTACATGTCCGGCGTCGTCGGCACCCACTGCGTGGAATTCCCGGCAGCTACCGAACCGCTCGTCTATCAACCGTTCTTTGGCAAATTCGCCACGACCGGCCAATCCGCGGCGGCCGCGAGCGAACCCGAAACTAGCTCTCCGAGCGCAGCAAAAGGCAACGACAAGACAAAGCGAGCAGCGCCCGGCGGCCCGCAGACGCAAGGCGGTGCGCCGGCGGCGGGGACCGAAGCGCCCGCGGGGGCCAACGGCGCGCCGTCCGAACCGGTGAGTCCGCACAAAGCGACGCCGGTGCAACCGACCGTCACGCCGACCCACCCCAGCGCGGAAACCAACGGCGGCACGGGCGGCGCGAAGACCGGCGGGACGGCCCCACCCGGCTGACGCTGGTAGTTTGAGGATCGGAAATCAGACGCTTATAGGGCCATCGTCCAAGGACGGCCCGGATGGGACGCATACCAGTGGCAAAGGAAGACAAGGTCGAATTCGAGGGCGAGGTGATCGAGGCACTGCCGAACGCGATGTTCCGCGTCAAGCTCGACAACGATCACGTGGTGCTCGGGCACGTGGCAGGCAAGATGCGACGCTTCCGCATTCGCATCCTGCCGGGAGACCGCGTCCGCTGCGAGCTCTCTCCCTACGACTTGGACCGCGCCCGCATCGTCTACCGGCACCGCTGATCATTGCCCACGTCGATCCGCTCGATCCGTCCCGCCAGTCCGACCAGTAACCAAACCCGTAGTCACTAGTCCCAGTCCGTCTCACCCAGTCCGCCCGCGAATCATCCACAGGCATCGCTGAGCTCTCTCTGATCGAATCGATTACCGCCGCCGTGAAAGTGCGCGGCGGGCGCTTCGTGCGCGGGATCGGCGACGACGCGACTGTCGTCAAAGCGCTCAAGCTTTGCGTGACGACCGTGGATACCCTCGTCGAGGGTACGCACTTCAGTCTGCAGGATCATGAGCTGAGCTTCCGAGACATCGGCTGGAAGGCGCTGGCCGGGGGGCTGTCTGACATCGCGGCAATGGGGGCACAGACCGGTGAGGCTTACTTTGCGCTTGGAATTCCCGCACACGTCAGCGAGAGCCAAGCGCTCGAGCTGATGCTCGGGGCCGAGGAGCTCGCCGAGCTGACGGGCACGACGATCGCCGGCGGCGATGTCGTCGGCGCGCCAATGCTGTTCGCAAGCGTGACGATTGTGGGCTGGGCCGAGCGCGACCAGAAGCTGATCGGCCGCGACGGCGCACGACCCGGCGACCTCGTCGGCGTGACCGGCACACTCGGCGCCAGAGCCAGGAGGCCGATGCCACGCCTGCGCGAGGGACGAGCCATCGCGCCCGCCGGTGCGCACGCGATGATCGACATCTCCGACGGGCTGGCAACTGACGCCGAGCACCTCGCGCGCGCCAGCGGCGTGCTCCTCGAGCTCGAGCTCGAGGAGCTGCCGATCGACGAGCAGACCGAGCGCACCGCGGTGGCGCTCGGCATACCCGCATGGCAAGCCGCGGCGACGGCAGGCGAAGACTACGAGCTGTGCGTCTGCGCACCGCGCAAGCGTGCGGATCGTGTGAGCACTGCCTGCGAACGTGCAGGATCGAAGCTCACGTGGATCGGACACGTGAGCGAGGGCTACCCGGGGGCGGTGCTACGACACGAGGGGCGCAAGCAAACGCTTACGGGGTTTGAGCACCGTTGGTAGTACCGGTTCGGGCCCGAGCGCCTGCCCCGCATGCTTGCTGTCGAACGCGCTGCGCGCCGCGCCGAGCGGCGTTGTCGAGGCGAGGCGGGCAAAGACGATCAGTCGATGCGAAGCGCTGAACAGTGGTGTACAGGCCGACAGCACGAGCCGCGAGTAACCAACCGGATTCAGCACCGAGACATCAGTCGGCAGCACCACACGCGAGCGGATCACGCGATAGGTGAAGCGCGCGTATGGCATCTCGAGCACGATCGGCTGACCGGGGCGTAGCGCGTCGATGTGACGGAAGGGGGCAAGCCAAGTCGTGCGGTGACCGGCGATCGCGGTCGTTCCTGGCACTCCGGGAAAAGCGGTTTCGGAATAGATGCCCGGACCACTCTCCAGTTCGGAGGCGCCGGTGCCCTTGACCACGACGAAGCTGGCGCCGATCGTGGGAATCTCGATGCGCCCTACGGCGGAACCGTCCTTGGCGTGGAGCTGAAGCTCACCGGCCAAGTACTCGATCCGCCGGCGCTGCTCGTGCAGGCGCGCCAGCTCGAGCTTGGCCGCCTGTGACGGGGCGGCGCGGTCGAGCGCGTGAAGATCGCTGCCGAGGTTTTCCTGTTTCAGCTGGGCGAGCAGAGCACTGACCGGCTCCTGCCAGGCGAGTGTGACGAGGGCATCGGCAAGCACCAACAGGCCGAGTGCGATCAATAGGGATGCGAGCGACGTGGCCAGTCGACTCCGACGGTGGGGTGGAGCGGATATCGGCGTGGGAGGGAAGTCAGCGGCGAGTCCTGTCGTGATACCACCGACGCCGACCCTCGTCACTGCGTCGCTTGGGCCTTTGTCTGGCCTTGCCAGCGACAAATCTCTTGCTGTGGGCTTTTTGCCGGGCGGCGGGGTCATGGCTTCAGCGGCGCAGTGCG
>DASXZV010000021.1:0-1804 GCA_036501715.1 Solirubrobacteraceae bacterium
GTAACTATTCAGGTCGTGCCGCTTGACCTGAACCGGATCAGCCGGGCGCGGGTGCCGGTATCCAGGCGTGGCCGCGGGCGAGTTGGGCAAGTACGGTCAGCGGGCGCTGGTTCTGCTTGCGGGCGGTGGCGATGTAGGAGCGCACGCGGAGGTAGTGTTGGGCGCCGTCATCGGTGCGCCAGCAGCCGGAGATCTTCTGTTGCAGTTTGACCATCCGGATGTCTTGCTCGGCCATGTTGTTGGTGAACGGCACAAGGAAGTCGTGTGCGAAGCGGACCGTCTCGCTTTCCTGGCAGTCCAAGCGCAGCAGGAGGTTCTGGGCCTTGCTGCGCTTCACCTTCGCGGCGGCGCTGGCGGCGAGCCCCGGGTGCTCGCTGTAGCCGAGCGCGATCAGCTCGCGGTAGCAAACGTGAAGCTCTGCGAGCGCCGCGGAGCTGAGCGCCCCAACGCCGTCTGCCTTGGCCTGGCCGACCAGGGCGTTGGTGTCCAGCAGCAGGCAGCTCATGCCCAGCGCCCACGCCTGGCCCTGCTCCTCGGCGGCGAACAGCTCGCGTAGATGATGACCGGCGCACAAGGCGTGGATCGCGTCCTTGTAGGCGGCGTAGGGCTTCCAGCCATCGTGAACCGCGACGCCGCGAAAGCCGGGCAGCACACCGGCGGCATCCATCGCATCGACGCCGCGCTTGGCGTGCGCGGTGTAGCGCGTCAATGCCTGCGTCGACGAGCTGTGGATCCAGCCAAGGCGGCCCGCGATGCGCGCGCCGGTCTCGTCGAAGTGCACAACCGGGGCGCGGCGCAGCAGCGAGCGCAGCTGCTCGTCAAACTCGCATAAGCCCTGCGCGGCCTGATCGACCCACGCCTTCAACGTACCCGTCGAGACCTCGGCGCGCGTGACGTCAAAGATCAGCTGGCGCGCGCGATCGTAAGGGATGTGCTGAAAGACATGCAGATAGACGCCCAGCGCGCGGAGCCCCGGCCCGTACTGCACGGGCGCCCGCACACCAGCCGGGAAGGACCCCGTGCTGACCTGCCCGCAGCCCTCACACAGCCGCCGCACAGCCGCATGCTCGATCACGCGCAGAGCGATCTCTTCGGGCAGATCAAACACCTGGCGCGACTCGCCGTCCTCAAGACGCTCCGCGCCCGTCAGATCACCGCCGCAGCCCTCGCACGCTGCCGGCTCATGCTCGATCCGCTCATCCGCAACCTCTACGCGCTCCAGATGAGCGCCCCCGTGGCCGCTCTGACCGCCCGGCTTGCGCCCCGACCGCTTACGCAGACTGCGATCCTTCTTACTCTTCGCCGCCGGCTTGGCGTAGCCATCCGAGGAAGGCGGCTTGGAGCTGTTACGCGAATTCTGCCCGAGCCGCTGACGCAGCTCGGCGATCACCCCATCCTGCTCAGCGCTCCGGGCCTCAAGCCGCGCCACAAGCCCGGCGAACTCAGCGATCCGCGCAGCCTGCGCGACCACGAGATCCTCAAGCTCCGCGTAACTCGGCCGCCCTGAATCTCCGCTTGCACCCGACACAAACGCAAACTTCCCTGCAAACACCGCATATCCTGCTCAGACCGGCAAACGCCCCATCAGCATCCCACCGAACCGCCCCAACCTGAACAGTTACTCCGTCGTTTGCGGCGTCGGGCTGAGACCGGCGCGAGTTATGAACGTGAGCGCCGACCACGGTCAGGCCGATCGTTCCTTCCGGGTTCGGCCGCCGCCTCGCTGGGTTGTGCCACGGTACGGCCGATGCGGGCGACGGCGTGGTCGCCAGCCCATTCATGCCAGAGCGCATTTACACGAGGG